>NZ_JAQFJG010000002.1 GCF_030439915.1 Streptococcus sp. SPS1 | reverse complement strand
TCTTGATTTCGGCTTTTGCTTTGGTCTTCTCATTGTCAGAAAGCTTGTTGTTATTCGTAATCTCAGTTTCTTTGGCAGTTTGTTTAGCCGTTACGGCTTGCTTCGCGAGTTCTTTTCCGACTGGGTTGACTTTACCAATCTCTGTGACGCCATCGCCCTTCGCTTTGTTAACGCCTGCTTGATCCGCCGCGTTCTTAATCGCTTCTTTAGCCTTGTCCGCTGCTGACTTAGTCGCCTCTTTAGCCTTCTGTTTCTCGGCTGGAGACAAATCTTGGTTGTTATCAATCAGACCATCTTGAGTCCGTTTCTTCTCGTCAATCGCGTTATTAGCTAACTCGCGACCGACTGGGTTGACGCCGTTGATATTTCCCAACCCCCGTGTCAAGGCATCATCCACCTCAATAAAGCTGTTGGCATTGTCAATCTCGCGTTTTGCCTCTCGTGCATAGGTATTAACTTTACCAGTAGCACTATTTTGCTCTACAGACGAAAGGTTTCCATTCTTACCAAGACTATCATTTTTACGTTGTCTCGCTCGCTCTATGTCATCCTTGGCATCATCTTTTGTCTCATTATATGTTCTACTATGCCACTGATTGACAAGGAAAGTCCAGTTCCCAGAGTTTCCTCTCAAACCTACAGCATAGTCAAGTTTTTTGATATCGTTATTCCCTCTAGTCTCGAAAGTTATTTTGTAACTATTGTCATTATCTCCCAGCGAGAAATAATATAAATCCGAACTACTATTATTTATTGTGTGAAATTTTTCGTTTGATTGGTTTTGCATTTCTTGAGGTTCACCTTGTCTCTGATATGGTTGGATCTTTCCCACACCATGACGAGCTAAATCATCAAAGGTTGCTACTGGTAGTTTTTTTGGACTACGTCTTCTATCGATACCGGTATTACTAACTGTTCCTTTAGTCTGATTACTAAATCCTGTTGCAGAGTGTTTTAGAAGGGAAAGTAAATCCCCAGCATTAGAAGATACAGCAGTAGTGCCACCACCTTTGCGAGTAATACTAATACTATCTGAACCTTGCTTATATTCTTGCCCCGAAGGGATCGTAAGCCAAACACCTGTTCCAGGTATTTGTCTATGTCCATTATTTATCTGTAGCTCCCAACGGAAACCATCCTGTGTAGGAGTTACTTTTGCCAGAATATAAGTTTTTGCTTCAGAGACCTTCTTGGTCGAATTGTCGTACCATATTTTATTAGAGTAAAAAACATAGGTGTATCTATCGTAGGTCTTATCCCCCGACTTACCGTCTTCAATGTAACTTTCAAGTCGATCTAATGGATTTGCCGCCCTTGCAGACCTTCCACTATAGTTAGCACTACGAAAGTCAGAGTAGCCACCATCACGTGGTTGAGGAGTTACTCCTTCAACTGTAGTCTCTTCTCCATATTTTTCTTCCAGCACTCCTTCGATCAGGTCTCGGGATTTTTTAAGATCTACCAAAGCAGCATCAAAGTCTTCTTGGTCGATAGTATCTCCCTTAGAGAAGGCTTCATTAAACTTATCAGCAGCTGCTTTTGCTGCTTGGATCTTATCTTCCGACGCTCCGTACCGTCGGAGTTCCTTGGTGATATCCTCCAATTCCTTTTTTAGTCCGTAGACGCCGTTTTCACCTTCTGTCGTATTGGTGTAGGTTGGGAGTTCTCGTGGAGTAGATTGAGAGCTAGCTTCAGGAGCCCTCTCCTTTCCTGCATCAGTTGGACTGACTTGGTTTGCAACTGTTCCAGGCTCGGTCACTCCCCCTCTTTTACGACGCTTTCCACCAGTTGCTTGCTCAGTTGCAGTTCCGTTTGGTTCGACAAGCTTATTATTTGTCGAACCTGCTTCTCCCAAGTCTGTCAATTTTGGTTGCGATGGCTCCAAGACTTGATTAACACGACGAATTAGGTCTTCCATCAGTCTTACTTGCTCATCAACTTGCGCTTGCGTCGCTTTTGGATTTTCTAAGACAGCCTTAGCTGCTGCTAGACCTGCTTCCACTTCATCGTGGAGCGCTTTCATGGAGCTAAGAGTTAGTTTTTCCAACAAAGCTTGCAGATTGCCTTGGGTACTTTTTGCCACTGTCGTATCAGCGGCAGATATAGCCTGGTCTTGCTCTTTTACTGCTCCTCCTTGAGAAGTTTCTTGAGCAGCTGGCTTCGTCTCTGGTTTGGTAGGAGCAAGGCCAGCTGTTTCCTGCCCCTTACTAGCGTCCTCGATTTTAGTCTCTGGAGAGTTTGACTCCCCTGTAGACTGGAGCTCAGCCGACGGTTCAGTCTGAGAGACCTTCTCTGGCTCTTCCCCATCTGAGTCCTGCTTATCCTCATCTGGTGTTCCAGCAGATCCAGCAACTACATCACTGGCTGTTGCCGAAGATACTGCAGGTGCCTGCGCTTGCACCCCATTTGCAAAGAACATCAGAGCCGCAACCGCAACGCTAGCAGCCCCAAAATGGTATTTACGAATGGAATAACGGAAAATTTTCTCTCCATTACCATCATTCTTTTTCTTAAACATAAGTGAATCCTTTCCTCGCCTGAGAGCTTCCCCGAGCTTAGAAAGCGCGCAAAAAGCCGACAGACAATAATACATCAATCATATACTAACATTTCTGACATACAAATCAACCCCCTCTCTGACAAGATAGAGTCAGGAAAGACAAGGAAAAAGCGACATTATATATATATATATATGCGCATACAAATAAAACCTTTTGACACCACCTTCTTTTTACATAGAGAAACAGCAGTTATGATATGTTTATCCATGCACAACATCTTCTGTACTAATATTACAATATTGTTTCATTTTGATTACACAATCGTTTCAAAATATATGATAGAAGCCTGAGTATTTTATAGTAATCCCCTCTCTATCAGCTAGATAAACCCGTTGAGTGTTACACCCTAGCCTATTATCAGCATTTCCTAGCCGCTAGGACGCTCCAAACCACCTATTCTAAGTCCATCACTAGCTTGGTCAGTAAGATACCTACGGCAAGGCGACGCTGATGTGGTTTGAAGAGATTTTGGAAGAGTATAAAAACCACCTGAAGCAAATCAAGTGTAAGCGCCCAATAACGAAGCATAGTATATTGAAACTAGAATAGTACGTATTGACTTCTAAAATATTGCTAGAAATTAATTTGACTGTCCTGATTAATTTGTCCTGTTTTTATTTCATTTCACTATAGTATTACTTCAATCTGTCGTTCTCTCTTTCTAGCGACCGACCTCAAGGGATAAGTCGTACCACAAGAAAAAGCCTAGATAACTAGACTTTTTTAGCTTATTCTACCGTTACTGACTTGGCAAGGTTACGTGGTTTGTCCACATCGAGGCCACGGTGGAGGGTTGCAAAGTAAGCGACCAATTGTGTTGGTACGACCATTGAGATTGGTGAGAGGTAAGGGTGGACGGTCGTAAGAACGATGTCGTCTGTATCTTTGGCTACATTTTCTTCTGCGATAGTGAGAACCTTGGCACCACGGGCTGCGACCTCTTGGATATTTCCACGAGTATGGTTGGCAAGGACTGGATCTGACAAGAGTGCCAAGACAGGTGTTCCTTCTTCAATCAAGGCAATAGTTCCATGCTTGAGTTCTCCTGCCGCAAAGCCTTCACACTGGATGTAAGAAATCTCTTTGAGTTTAAGGCTTGCTTCCATAGCTACGTAGTAATCTTGACCACGTCCGATGTAAAAGGCATTACGAGTTGTTTCAAGAAGATCACGAACCTTGGCTTCAATGTCTTCTTTCTCTGAAAGAGTTGATTCGATAGACTGAGCTACGATTGACAACTCATGAACCAAATCAAAGGCCTGCGCTTTGGCATTGCCATTTGCTTCTCCGACTGCTTTTGCTAGGAAGGCAAGGGCTGCGATTTGCGCTGTATAAGCCTTAGTTGATGCCACGGCAATTTCAGGACCTGCATGAAGAAGCATGGTATGGTTAGCTTCACGTGAAAGAGTTGAACCTGTGACATTTGTCACTGTCAAACTTGGGATTCCCATTTCATTAGCCTTAACCAAAACCTGACGACTATCCGCTGTTTCACCAGATTGGCTGATAAAGATGAAGAGTGGTTTCTTGCTGAGAAGTGGCATACCGTAGCCCCACTCAGATGAGATTCCAAGTTCAACTGGTGTATCTGTCAATTCTTCCAGCATCTTCTTAGAAGCAAATCCTGCGTGGTAAGATGTTCCAGCTGCAAGGATGTAGATACGGTCTGCGTCTTGAACAGACTGGATGATAGCTGGATCTACCACTACTTGACCAGCTTCATCTGTGTAGGCTTGGATGAGTTTACGCATAACAGTTGGTTGCTCATCAATTTCCTTGAGCATGTAGTAAGGATAAGTTCCCTTACCGATATCTGACAAATCAAGCTCCGCAGTGTAGCTAGCACGTTCACGACTGTTGCCATCATAGTCTTGAACTTCCACGCTATCAGCCTTGACGATTACCAGCTCTTGGTCATGAATTTCCATATATTGGTTGGTCTCACGAATCATAGCCATAGCATCTGAGCAGACCATGTTATAGCCTTCTCCAAGACCAATCAAAAGTGGTGATTTATTTTTAGCTACGTAGACGACTTCAGGATTTTGTGAGTCAACCAAGGCAAAAGCATAAGAACCACGGATGATGTGAAGGGCTTTTTTGAAGGCTTCAAGAACTGACAAACCGTCTTCTTCCGCAAATTTTCCAATCAAGTGAACGGCGATTTCCGTATCTGTTTGCCCTTTGAAGTGGTGACCTGCAAGGTATTCTTCCTTGATTTCAAGGTAGTTCTCAATGACCCCATTGTGAACCAAGACAAAACGTTCTGTCTCAGAGCGGTGTGGGTGAGCATTGTCCTCAGTTGGTTTCCCGTGAGTTGCCCAACGAGTATGTCCGATACCAGTTGTTCCCTCAACACCAGCTGTCTTAGCAGACAATTCTGCGATACGACCAACAGCCTTGACTAGATGGTTTTCAGCACCACCTAGGACAAAAATCCCCGCAGAATCATAGCCACGGTATTCGAGCTTTTCAAGCCCTTGAATCAAAATATCAGTTGCATTTGTGTTTCCAACAACACCAACAATTCCACACATAGTATATACGACACAGACCAGCTGTGCTTTCTCCTTAAAATTGGTATAGTCTGATTTCTCTTTTATAGAACCAGCAAAAACAGTATATACTTGTTTCTTTCACTTGTCAAGAGTAAAAATTGGTATAGTTCAAATTAAGCTCCTATAAGCAAAAAAACTCTGACCAATTAGGTTAATCAGTCAGAGTCCTTTTTAAAATCCATTATTATCGCTTAATTCCTTGAACCAGTGCCCTGATTTCTTCAGACGACCCTTCTTCTAACTCAGCCAAGCCATAAAGAGGCTGGGTAAAAAGGCTTCAAAATTATAAAAACGCATTATGTCAGGTGTACACAACCTTGATATGATGCCTTTTACCATGGAAAGATTTACTGAATTTTCTCCTCAAATTGAGTTTTGCCTAGCCTCTGTTTTTCTTCTGATTATAGTTTTTATTTCTTGCTGAGGATTTCAAGCGTTTCAAGCACGTTATCTGCATGAACTTCGATGGTGTCACCAGTCGCTTTAATCTTGACTTCTACGATGCCATCGGCTGCTTTCTTCCCAACAGTGATACGGATTGGCAATCCAATCAAGTCACTATCGCTAAATTTCACTCCGACACGTTCGTTACGGTCATCTGTCAAGACTTCATAACCAGCTCCCATCAAGCTTGCTTCAAGCTTTTCTGTCAAGGCTTGCGCTTCTTCGTCCTTGACATTGACAGTAATCAAATGCACATCAAATGGTGCCAATTCTTTAGGGAAGTTGATGCCCCATGCGTAACGGTATTCACCTTTTGGCGTTTTGTTAACAAAGAGGCGAGCGTGTTGCTCCATCACTGCTGAAAGTAGACGACTGACACCGATACCGTAACATCCCATGATAATTGGCACAGCACGGCCATTTTCATCCAAAACATCTGCTCCCATGCTTGCTGAATAGCGAGTGCCGAGTTTGAAGATGTGACCAATTTCGATACCACGCGCAAAGTTCAAAACACCTTGTCCGTCTGGTGAAATCTCACCCTCACGCACTTCACGAATATCCACATATTCTGCTGTGAAGTCACGACCTGGGTTCACACCAGTCAAGTGGTAGCCATCTTCGTTAGCACCGACAACTGCATTGCGAACATCTTGCACCTTACGGTCTGCAATGATTTTAACATTCTCTGGCAAACCAACTGGTCCAAGTGAACCGAATCCTGCTTGAACAAGATTCGCCACTTCTTCTTCACTTGCAACGTCAAAGAAATCTGCTCCCAAGTGGTTTTTCAACTTGACTTCGTTGAGTTGGTCATTTCCAACTAGAAGGGCTGCAACAAGCTCACCATCTGCCATGTAGAAGAGGGTTTTAATTGTTTGTTCTTCTGGAACATTGAGGAAGGCTGCAACTTCATCAATTGATTTAACATCTGGAGTTGCAACACGAGTCACTTCTTCTTCAGCGACAACACGGTTGCTTGGTTTGTACTCGTTTGTTGCCATTTCCAAGTTGGCCGCATAGCTAGATTCACTTGAGTAAGCAATGGTATCTTCACCAGAAACCATCCATTTGAGCAATTCTGCCTTGATTTCTTCTTGTACTTCTGCAGGAATTTCGTCAAATGAGGCAACTGACTTGTCCAAGACAACCCAGCGATCAAGGTCTGTACGAGCAGGTGTAATGGCCATAAATTCTTGGCTGTCCTTACCACCCATGGCTCCACCGTCACCGATGATAGCCTTGAAATCTAAGCCACTACGAGTGAAAATTCGCTCATAAGCAGCCTTGTACTCATCATAAACACTGTCCAAGCTATCATAGTTAGCGTGGAAGCTATAAGCATCCTTCATGATAAACTCACGTGTACGAAGAAGTCCATTACGTGGGCGTTTTTCATCACGATACTTAGGTTGGATTTGGTAAAGGTTGAGTGGCAATTGCTTGTAAGACTTAACAGAATCGCGGACAATAGCTGTAAAGGTTTCTTCGTGAGTTGGACCTAGGATAAAGTCTGATTTTTCACGGTTTTTTAGTTTGTAAAGGTCCTCACCATAAGTTTCGTAACGACCTGATTCGCGCCACAATTCTGCACTGAGGAGGGCAGGAGCCAACATCTCAACGGCACCAATCTTATCGAATTCTTGGCGCATGATGTTTTTAGCTTTTTCAATCACACGGTTGGCAAGTGGTAGGTAAGAATAAACACCTGCTGAGACTTGACGAACATAACCAGCACGCAACATAAGAGCATGGCTGATAACTTGAGCATCGCTTGGCATTTCGCGAAGCGTTGGGATAGGCATTTTACTTTGTTTCATAATATTCCTCGATTATCTAAAAAAGAGTCGCATGATGTCATTCCAGGTCACAGCTAGCATCAAGACAACCATGATGACTACTCCAGCCAAGGTGACATAGGTTTCAATTTCTTGTTTCAATGGTTTGCGGCGGATAGCTTCTAGGATATTGAGCACAATCTTCCCACCATCCAGAGCTGGAATCGGAATAAGATTAAAAATCCCGATATTGATGGAAATCATTGCCAAGAAGTACAAGACATTCTCAATTCCATTTTTAGCAGCATCACTACTTGCCTTAAAGATAGCAACAGGTCCACCTAGCTTGTTCAAATCCGGTTGGAAAATCAAATTTTTCAGAGCTGATAAAATTCGTAGGGCCGAGTCAGCAGCAGTTGTAAAACCACCTACAAACATGGATAGAAAATCTGACTTAATCCCCGGTTGAACACCTAGAAGGTAACGGCCTTGACTTTCTTCCGGAGTAACCGTAACTTGTTTGTCACTACCCTTTTCAAAAATAGTCACATCCAAGGTCGGTGCCGTCTTATCTTTGGTTTCTGTTTCCACAGCCTGAATCAAACTTTCCCAGTTGCTAATCTCATGTGAGCCAATCTTGGTAATCTGTGCCGTTTCTGGTACTCCTACCTTAGCCAAGGCCCCTTGGGGCATAATATGGAACTGGTTGGTATCGACATCTCTGACTCCACCCTGCATGAAGATTAAAATCCAGAAAACAACGACACCTAAGATAAAGTTGTTCATAGGACCTGCAAAGTTGGTAATCAGTTTCCCCCAGATAGTCGCATTTTGATATTGAACATCCAAGGGAGCAATCCGAACCTCAGTACCATCTGCTTCCACAACCGTTGCATCGTGATCTACTGCAAATGTTTTTTCTTCTTCCAGAACCAAGCCCTTGATAAAGAGCTTATCTTCAAAATCAAACTGGGTCACCTGCATAGGGAGGGCTGTTTGATCTAATTTTTTACCTGAAAGATTGATGCGTTTAACCTTACCATCATCAGTAAGCGTCAAACTGACAGGAGTTCCTGTCTTGATTTCAGTGGTATCATCACCCCAACCGGCCATACGAACATAGCCACCTAGAGGTAAGATCCGAATGGTATAGGCCGTTCCATCCTTGCCAATATGAGCAAAGATTTTTGGCCCCATACCAATGGCAAATTCACGGACTAGAATCCCTGATTTCTTGGCAAAGTAGAAGTGCCCAAACTCATGCACCACCACAATAATCCCGAAAACCAGAATAAAGGTTAAAATTCCGAGCATAGTATTTCCTCCGTCTTTTGATTAAAAGAGTCCAAATAAGTGCATGATTGGAAATACAAGCAACATACTATCAAAACGATCCAAAACACCACCATGTCCAGGGATAAATTTCCCAGAATCCTTGACACCAAAGTGACGCTTGATCGAACTTTCTAGTAAATCACCAAATTGTCCAGCTATGCTAAAGAAAATAGCAAAGACTGACATCTTGTAAATTCCATACGGAAGAGCGACTGTACTGTCAAACATCATAAAGATAATAGTTACTAAAATAGCACCTAAAATACCACCTAAAGCACCCTCAAAGGTTTTATTTGGAGAAACTATCGGAGCTAATTTTCGTTTCCCATAGTTCATCCCAACAAGATAGGCACCACTGTCGGTCGCCCAGACAATACACAAGGCCAAAAGCGCCTTATCTAAACCTGCAACACGAGCATCTAGTAAAGCATTAAATCCAAAGCCAACATAGAAACTCATAGCAAGCGGGAAAACAGCATCCTCAATCGTATAAGACTTGCTAAAAACAGTCGTTCCTAACATGATTGAAATCAACACACTATAAGCAACCACATTTCCATCAACTGGCAAAAAAGTCAGGTAATTCTCCAAGGGAATGGTTAAGGCAAAGGTTGCAAAGAGGGTTAAGAGGCCCTCCATGGTCATGGTCTCTAGACCTCTCATCTTCAAAAGTTCATGCATGGCTAGCATGGCTATGATTCCGATTGCTATCTGCAACAAGAGTCCCCCAATCATCAAAATTGGTAGGAAAATAGCCAGGGCAATTCCTGCAAACAAGGTTCTTTTCTGTAAATCCTGTGTCATATTTCCTCCTAAACTCCCCCAAATCGGCGATGACGACGATTGTAGGCAAGAATGGCTTCCTGCAAGGCCGCCTCGTCAAAATCAGGCCACAAGGTATCTGTAAAATAGAGTTCACTGTAGGCTCCCTGCCATGGAAGGAAATTACTCAAACGCAATTCTCCACTAGTACGGATAATCAAGTCTGGCTCTCGTAACTCCTTAGGTAAATGCTGGGTGAAGAGATAATTACCAATCAATTCCTCTGTGATGTCACCTGGGTTGATTTTGGCATCTAAAACATCTTGAGAAATCAATTTAAGAGCCTGTGTAATCTCAGCACGTCCACCATAGTTGAGGGCAAAATTAAGAATCAAACCGGTGTTGTTCTTAGTCAATTCCTCAGCCTTGGTTAAAGCTTCAAAGGTTGGCTTAGGCAGGCGGTCCGTTTCCCCAATCATTTGAATCTTAACATTATTCGCATGCAATTCCGGGACATAATTATCATAAAACTCTACTGGTAAGTTCATGATAAACTTGACTTCCTGATCTGGACGGGTCCAATTTTCCGTAGAAAAAGCATAGACTGTAATAACCTTAACGCCTAGTTTGTTGGCTGCCTTGGTCACAGTTTGCAATGCTTCCATGCCCGCCTTGTGTCCGAAGACTCGCGGTTGCATACGTTTTTTAGCCCAACGGCCATTGCCATCCATGATGATGCCGATATGAGCAGGAACCTGTGTCGGAACCTCTACTTCCACAGCCTTATCTTTCTTAAAAAATCCAAACATGATCTTATTCCTATTCAAAAATCTATCGTTTCATTATACCATATTTCCTCATTTTCTTCTATCACTAAGCTATTTATACTCTTCGAAAATCTCTTCAAACCACGTCAGCTCTATCTGCAACCTCAAAACAGTGTTTTGAGCAACCTTCGGCTAGCTTCCTAGTTTGCACTTTGATTTTCATTGAGTATTATTCTCAGGCACCAAGCTCATTTTTCAAAAAAATAAGCCACCTGATTAGGCGACTCTATTTTTTATAGGGAGATTATTATGAAAAAGTTTTAGGAGTTTAAGTTAAGGTCTTCTTAACTTATGAACTCAGTATACACTTCCTAGCTTAAAGTTTCCTTAAGTATTTTTAAAAATCAAATTTTTCCATTTCTCCTGCCAATTTTTCTTGGATAGACGTGTTTGATAAAGTTCCATTCGGTCTTGATTCTCTAAAAAATGAGGAGTTGGACGAACTTGAAAATTCAAAATATCCTCCAAACCGTAAGGTACATAGAGCTCAAAATCCGATTCTTCATTCAAGCGCAGTCCAACTGCCGTACACCGTTCTGGATACTTGCTCATTGCATCACAAGAGTGGCTATAGGGAGCAGTATGAGGGCTGTGCTGGTGCATATAGACTTGATTTTTCAATTCCCACTGGTACTGAGGAAAATCCTCTCGCAGTTTTTTCTCTAGGGACAAGGTTTCCTCATAAGAAATATCTGGATCAAAGAAAATGACATCTACATCTGTTTCACAATCAAAAGGGGATTTGTCTGACAAGAGATTCCAGATAAAATTTCTGACAGAACCTGCTGCCAGCCAGGAATCTGTCAACTCCAGATTTCGGATGATAGTCAGAATAGCCATCATATCTGAATTTTTTCTAAAAGCCTCTAGAATTTCTTGCTTATTTTTCATTGTACTCATACCCCAAATGATCATATGCCTTAGCAGTCGCCACCCGTCCAGAACGTGTCCGCATGATAAAACCTTTTTGAATCAAGTAAGGCTCATACATGTCTTCGACAGTCTCGCGCTCCTCGGCAATATTAACAGAAAGAGTTCCTAAGCCGACAGGGCCACCACCGTACATCTCAATCATGGTCCGGAGAATTTTTTGGTCCACATAGTCCAAACCTTCATGGTCAACATCCAGCATAGTCAAAGCCTTATCGGTAATAAGATCATCGATCACCCCATTCCCCATTATCTGGGCAAAATCGCGCACGCGCTTGAGGAGACGATTGGCAATACGAGGGGTCCCACGGCTACGTAGGGCCAACTCAGATGCTGCCTCATGGGTGATTTCCATCTCAAAAATATCTGCCGTCCGCTCAACAATTTCTGTCAAGTCAGCATGAGCATAATACTCCATATGCCCCGTAATCCCAAAACGTGCTCGTAGTGGATTTGAGAGCATACCAGCCCGAGTCGTCGCACCAATCAAGGTAAAAGGTGGCAACTCCAAATGAACACTGCGACTGCCTTCACCAGCACCAATCATGATATCAATGTAGAAGTCCTCCATAGCACTATAAAGCACCTCTTCCACTGACATGGGCAAGCGATGAATCTCATCAATAAAGAGAACATCCCCAGGCTCTAAGTCATTCAAAATCGCTACCAGATCACCAGCCTTTTCAATGACTGGACCCGAAGTCTGCTTGAGATTGACACCTAGTTCGTTGGCAATAACAAAAGCCATGGTCGTTTTTCCCAAACCTGGAGGTCCAAATAAGAGGACATGATCCAGCGCTTCATCCCTCATTTTGGCAGCTTCGATAAAGATTTGGAGCTGGTCCTTGACCTTATCCTGTCCAATATATTCACGTAAGTACTGAGGACGGAGCGTGCGTTCTACTAACTCCTCGTCCCCTATTATCTCATTGTCTAAAATTCTACTCATGGCTCTATTATATCAAAAATCCAAGCCACAAACAAAAAAGCCACTGGATTGTGCCTCCCGAGTCTAGCCCTTATGTGGTATAATATTGTTCGGCACTGCTACACCGCCTACGAAAGGAGGTGAGATAGCCCATGATGGAACTAATCCTTAAAACTATCATCGGACCAATTGTGGTCGGTGTTGTTCTTCGCTTAGTCGATAAATGGCTAAACAAAGATAGATAGTGTCAAAAAAGACCCCAAGCTTAATGTGGAAGTTAGCTTGGGGTCTTTTCTAGTCCATGATATAGAACTAATCCTTAATTCCTCTCCATTATCCCATAGTTCACAAAATTTGTCAAAACTTTACATCCTCAGCTTCTCAAGCTTTAACCGCTTTACAACAAAACGGTCAAGATTAAGAGAAAGTTAGAGATTCTATCAATTTCATAGAAATTTTGATTTAGTAAACGAAGAGACAATCTTATATGTCACTCCTCATTTAATACGCCACTACTGGACAAGCAAAATCATTATTACAGCAGTTTCAGTCCTTCAATTAACAGTCGCTTACAATCAAATTGAGTTTGAAGTAGCTGAAGTAACAACAAACCTATTTTTTAGTCATATTTCCTAAAAAAGTCCCCGACAATTCCCCGACCAAAATCCGAAAAATACCGAAAAATATCGAAAAATTATTTTTAGAATAGTCCCAAAAAGCCTGAAATAGAGCCAAAAAACTCCACCTGATTGGGTGGAGTTAAGGGAGATTATTATGAAAAAGAAAAGTTTAGGATTTTATTAAATAAAGTTAGGAGGTCTTTATTTAATAACTATATGATACAAGACAAAGCTTAAAACTAGCTTAACTTTTCTCAAATTTTACTATTATGCAAAAAATTTCTATCACTAGTACCTCACCTCACAAAAAGCCACCTGATTGGGTGACTTCATTAGGAGATTATGATGAAAAAAGTTTTAGGATTTCATTAAATAAAGTTAGGAGGTCTTTATTTAATGATTATATAATACTAGACCAGCCTTAAATTTTGCTTAAGAAAAAACAAGTTTTGTTATTTTTCTCGATTCTCCCAAGTCATCCCTATACAATTATAGGTGGATAAGATTTCAAAGCCCATAGAACGATAGAATCCCAAGGTTCTTTCTGTCTGGCCTGTCACCAGCTGGACTTGATAGGCATCTTTGTAATCCTCTAAAGCCTCTTTCATCAAGGAACTACCAATCCCTCGGCACTGATAGATTGGTAAAACGATTAAATCCTGAACCAGTACTGATGAAAAACCATCTCCAACCAAACGAATCAAGCCCACCACAGCATCACCATCAAGTGCCAGATAAATTACTAATGAATGAGACAAGGATTGCTCCAGCATCTGAGGTTTATTTGTATAATTTGTCCAACCGACAGCCTGATAGAGATGCAAAACATCCTCGAGCTTGACGATTTCTTGCTTTCTAATGGTTATCATGTCATCACCTCTTATAATTCTCTCAAGCTCTTGTACTGTCGTCCATTTTTATCAAAATTTTCAGGACGCAACCATATTTCCAAACGAGCTTTGACTTTTGGCCAGTCCTTATCAATCATAGACAACCAATCCGTATCCCTCGTACGCCCCTTATAAACCACTGCCTGACGGAAGGTTCCTTCGTAGACAAATCCCAAACGCTCCGCAGCTCGTCTTGATGGCATGTTAAGAGCATCGCATTTCCATTCATAGCGACGATAGTTAAGCTCCTCAAAGACATAGCAAGCCAAGAGATACTGGGCTTCTGTCCCTATCCGTGTCCCCCTGAGTTTTGGAGAAAAAGTGACAGCTCCCACTTCTATTGCTCGGTTATTCTGATCAATGCGCATGAGGGAAAAAGTTCCCAAAGCCTTACCAGTCGCCTTGTCTATGATTGCATAGTAAAAACGGTCCTTACGAGCCAACATCTGATTTAAAAGGGTAACCAGCTCCTCCATATCTGCTACTGGCTCCTGAAAAAGGTAGGTTCACATCTCCTGAGGCGTATCAGGCCCATAAACAGCTAGCAAATCCTCCGCATGCTTTTCTACCGAGAGAGCCTCTATCCTAGCATAACGCCCTTCTAAGAAATCAATAGCAGGCAATTCACCTGGTGTATAACCTTCCATTGACTCACCAATCATCTGACCATATTCATTTACTGGCATAGTATTCTCCTTGTTTCACTTATTGAATATAGTATAACATATCTCAATGAAAATTTTAGGAAACACTTGGTTTTCTATTCAATAATGCAAACTCCTCTTATAAAAATCATCCATCCACTTTATGGAGGAATAATCAAATATGGGAACGAGTGAGGTAATGCCCCTTATGCTTCTCTCTATTTTTTACTGTTTGTATTCAAATTTCTCTTGTTTTAGTGTTTGCTTTTGTAGACTGGACTACCAACCAGAACTGTGTTTTTATCTTAGTTAGGACTATTATAGTACGGTTCAGCACTATCTACAAATTCTTCAGATGTGTATCAAAAAAATTTATCGTAACAAGCCAAGAGTCTACACTTTCTTTCATTAATAAGCGCCAATCTTTTCGATAACGATGATTCGGTTGATAAGCAATCGTCAACATATGCCCTGTTTCATGGTATTTTTTAAACAAAATGGATTCCCCTTTATAATGTGAAATGATATCATCTATCGCGGATGATGCATTCCATATTTCATCAACATCGCTTCCTAGTAATAATAAAGGGGAGGAAATTTTACTCACATCAATCTGAGCCCTACTATCTTCAGGAATATGTTTTCCAAAAAACTTGTTTAACAAATACTCTCCTAACTGAAATTTTTGATAAGGAAGTTCCTTTTGTAAATATGTCCAAGAAGATGAATTAGAATTGAGTTTTCCCTTTATTCCCTCAAATATTACATTTGAGGGGGAATTGAGTACCAAACATTGCACATCTTCCAAAATACTTTGTCCAGCCAGAACAAGCTCTGCTCCTTTAGAGCGACCATATATTCCTATTTTTGTATTATCAACTTGAGGATGATGATATAGAAAATCTTTCGCCTCCTCCAGACATTCTATTGGAATTCGTTCTAAATTTTGGGGTAATCCCTCTAAACCAAAATAAGCTATTGCAAGACAAATATAGCCTCTTGAAGATAAAAGTTGGGCAATATTCTGAGCTTTTTCAATTCTTCCCTCACTACCGCTAACAATAATCACGGCTGGCGCCCTTCTTAACTTTTCATCATAAAATAATCGACCTTGAAAATGCTTGTCATAGATATCTTGATATCTTACTCCCAGATTCATATAACGCCTTACAAAACTTTGCTCCGCGATTACATCTTTTCCCAGCCTGATTTTAATTTCAACACCAAAACAATCTCGTAATGGAATTCTATCAAGAGAACTCGGTAATCTCCTTTTCCTATTCTTCAACGGTTTCGCATTAAAGAATAATCCCATTTCTGAAACTCCTTTATAAGATCCCGAAATAGATGCTGTCTGAGAGGTATCAATCATACCGTCCTGATCAGATAAAAAAATTGCGGTTGATTTCCATATAACATCATGATCTAAAAGCAAGGGAGCATTTATACAGTAATAATCAGACAGGTACATTTCTACACAATACATTGCCCTTGGTTCTAAACCATTAATAGCAATATAAAAAGATTCATCCGCTAAATCTGTTTGTGAAATCAGTTCTATGTTTACAGTCATATCTTCTCCTTTTTGTTAATCCACTTAACAATTATATTTGAAATTTACCGTGACTTTTACCACGGTAATTCTCCCCACACCTTTTCAATATCATCCATCAATTTCACAACTGTTTTAAGTTCCACCTCGCTATAGTTGTTTAAAACTGAAAAGATTGATTTTTCAATATATGCTTGTTGCTCCTTATGGATTTTAAAAATTTCGATGCCCTTTTCAGATAATCTCAAATATTTATTTTTCCCATTATTCGGATCAAAATCAAAAACAACTAAATTTTTTTGAATCAATCTCCTAACACTTTGAGTTATTGCACTTCTTGAAACTTCTAATAATTCAGATAATTTTACTAGATTTAAGGGCTGATTTTCCCCAATCACAACAATCAAATGTACCTCATTCAAAGTAATGGATTTGTCAACACCACTTTTATGTTGATTTTTTTTTAACTGGTCAAACGCTAAAATAAATCTATTGAAACGATTATTAAATGCAATAAATTCTTTTTTATCCATAATCTCTCTTTCCTTTGTTAATCATATTAACAAAACAGAAACTTCCTGTCAAATAAAAAATCCTCCAGATTCTACTCTGAAGGATTCATTTCTTATTTCACAACAATATTAACTAATTTATTCGGTACCGCAATCACTTTCACGATTTCCTTACCGTCAATTTCTGCTTTGACTTTTTCGTCAGCCAGAGCAATTTCTTGTAATTCTTCGCGTGATAGGTCTTTAGAGACCATGAGTTTAGCACGGACTTTTCCTTTAATTTGGACGACGATTTCGATTTCGTCTTCAACTAATTTGCTTTCATCCCAAGTCGGCCAAGCCACGTAAGAGATTGACTCACCTGTTGCTGCAACTGTTTGCCAGAGCTCTTCTGCCAAGTGAGGAGCAAATGGCGCAATCAATTGGATAAATCCTTTGGCATAGTCCACATAGAGCTTGTCTTCCTTGTTAGCGGCGTTGACAAAGACCATAAGTTGGGCAATAGCTGTGTTGAATTTCAATGATTCGATTTGCTCTGTGACAGCTTTAACGGTTTCGTTATAAACCTTGTCAAGAGCACCATTGTTTTCCGCAAGGATTTCCTTACTCGTAATCAAACGGTAAACACGGTCAAGGAATTTACGGCTTCCTTCCAGACCTTCTTCTGACCAAGCAATCGAAGCATCAAGTGGTCCCATAAACATTTCATAGACACGAAGGGTGTCAGCACCGTATTGTTCCACCACGTCGTCTGGGTTGACAACGTTCTTGAGCGATTTAGACATCTTGGCTGGTGCTTGCTCCAACTCTTCCCCTGTTTCCACATGGAAGAAAGAACCGTCACGTTTTTCAACCTTGTCAGTCGCCACAAGAGCCCCACGGTGGTCACGGTAACTTGTTCCCAAAATCATCCCTTGGTTAAAGAGTTTTTGGAATGGCTCTTTTGTTGGAACAACACCAAGGTCATAGAGGAATTTGTGCCAGAAACGAGCGTAAAGCAAGTGAAGAACGGCATGCTCTGCACCACCAACGTAGATATCTACTGGCAACCATTGTTTGAGAAGGTCCTCATCAGCCAATTTCTCAGTGTTGTGTGGATCGATATAGCGGAGATAGTACCAGCTTGAACCTGCCCATTGTGGCATGGTGTTGGTTTCACGACGACCCTTGACACCATCTTCACGAGTCACTTCAAGCCAGTCTGTCAAGTTAGCTAGTGGACTTTCACCAGTACCTGAGGGACGGATGTCCTTGGTTACAGGCAAAACAAGTGGCAATTCACTTTCAGGAACAGCTGTTGAAGTTCCATCTTCCCAATGAATGATAGGAATTGGTTCACCCCAGTAACGTTGACGGCTGAAGAGCCAGTCACGGAGACGGTAGGTAACCTTCTCCTGACCACAGCCTTTTTCTTCCAACCAAGTTACAATCTTGGCAATAGCATCTTCTTTGTTGAGTCCATCTAGGAAGTCTGAATTAACATGAAGACCATCTTCTGTGTAGGCAGCTTCTGCTACATTTCCACCTTCAAGCACTTCTACGATTGGAAGGGCAAATTGTTTAGCAAATTCCCAGTCACGTTGGTCATGGGCTGGTACAGCCATAACGGCACCTGTACCGTAACTAGCAAGAACATAATCCGCAATCCAGATTGGAATCTCTTTGCCATTGACAGGGTTGATGGCATAAGCACCAGTCCAAACACCAGTTTTTTCTTTGGCAAGGTCGGTACGAGCCAAGTCTGATTTAAGGCTAGCTTGATGTTTGTAATCTGCCACTGCCTCTGCTTGCTCTGGACTTGTGATAGCATCTACTAATTCATGTTCAGGAGCCAAGACAGTGAAAGTCGCACCGAAAAGGGTATCAGGACGAGTGGTAAAGACTGTGAATTCCTTATCTGTTCCCTTAACTTTAAAAGTTACATTAGCACCAGTTGATTTCCCAATCCAGTTGCGTTGCATGTCCTTGATAGACTCTGGCCAATCAAGTTCATCCAAATCATTAAGCAAACGCTCTGCGTAGGCCGTAATTTTAAGCATCCATTGACGCATTGGTTTGCGGACAACTGGATAGCCTCCACGCTCAGAAGTTCCGTCAGGAAGCACTTCTTCATTGGCAATGGCAGTTCCCAATTCCTCAACCCAGTTTACTGGCACTTCCGCTTCATAGGCCAAGCCTTTTTCGTAAAGCTTGGTGAAGATCCACTGAGTCCATTTGTAGTAGTTTGGATCTGTTGTATTGACTTCACGATCCCAGTCATAAGAAAATCCAAGCGCATTGATTTGGCGTTTGAAGTTGGCAATGTTCTCAGCCGTAAATTCTGCTGGGTCATTACCTGTATCCATAGCGTATTGCTCTGCAGGCAAACCAAAAGCATCCCAACCCATTGGGTGAAGGACATTGTAGCCTTGCGCACGTTTGTAACGGCTGAGGATATCTGTCGCTGTATAGCCTTCGGGGTGTCCTACGTGCAGACCCGCTCCAGATGGATAAGGGAACATATCAAGAGCATAAAACTTCGGTTTTGAGGCATCTGTTCCTGTCTTAAATGTATGATGTTCTGCCCAGTAACCCTGCCACTTAGGCTCAATTTCTTTATGATTGTAAAAACTCATGGTCTCTCTCCAATTTTGTGATGTTACTATTATACCATTTTTGAGGGAATTTGAAATGTATTAAAAGAAAAAACTGTATACTGTATTTCATTAATTTTGATGGCTCTGAATTGCTCTATCACCCACTTTTTTATCTTATATGCGGGAAATCAAAGAGCAAAACAAGAAGTTTATCTCTTATAACACAAAATACTAATTTTAGACCGAAGATACGACTGGAATGCTAATTAATGTATTTATAATAAATAGCCGACAACCTATGTCGCTTTTTGATTTATGAAGAACGTCGGATTCAATACAAGGATCAATAAAAGACTACCATTTGGAAAACAGTAGTCCTTATTGTTTATTTTGAATTTACATAGGCGTCTACAGCGATGATAGCTTGAGCAACATCTGAAGGCGAAATCTTAAACGGCATCTGATGGATTGTCTCACCCTCCATAGTTGCTTGTTTACCAACTTTTATTAAATCATCATATCCAACTTGATCTAAATGCATTTCTTTTAGAGTTGTTGGCATACCAATTTTTTTGTAAAACTCAATATACTTATCTAGTTCTTCTTTAGGTCTATTTTCCAATAATAGTTGTACCAAAGTTCCATAAGCTACTTTTTCACCATGTGTTAAATGATGAATGTCACCTGTCAATGCAGTAAAACCATTATGAATTGCATGCGCCGCAGCTAATCCTCCACTTTCAAAACCTAGACCACTCAATAGAGTATTAGCTT
Source organism: Streptococcus sp. SPS1 (assembly GCF_030439915.1). Taxonomy (GTDB): domain Bacteria; phylum Bacillota; class Bacilli; order Lactobacillales; family Streptococcaceae; genus Streptococcus. Next base: position 223,967 of record NZ_JAQFJG010000002.1, on the reverse strand, counting down.
CAACAATATTTTCTAATGCTGGTGTCACAACTTTAGCTTCACAAGCCGCCATGGCCTGTAAACCATCTGCGAACAGCGTTTCTTCACATTTTTTCGCAATTGCAACTCCAGCCAACGTTTGTTGTTGTCCTAACATAGTTTTTCCATTTGCCTGCATAACCGCACGCGCCTCAACCCAAGTTGCTAAACCATCTGCAATACCAGACGCTAATAAACGCTTAGGGGCTTGTGAAATAACTTTTGTATCAACCAAAACTAAATCTGGATTTTTAGAATAAAATAGATAATGATCAAATGCACCTTCATCTGTATAAATAACAGATAAAGCAGATACAGGTGCGTCGGTCGATGCAATTGTTGGAGCAATAATAACAGGTTTTTCAATCAAATCTGCAATAGCTTTTGCACTATCAATCGTCTTTCCTCCACCAAGACCGATAATACTATCACAATTTTCTTTCTCAGCCAAGGCAACAACTCGATTGATTTCATTGTCAGAAGCTTCACCATTAAACTGGGCTAGAACAATATGGAAACCATACCTATGTAGGTAATCTTCAAATCGTTTTCCAACAATATCATAAACCAACTGATCGCATAATAGAATAGGACGATTTCCCAAATCCAACATTGATTTGGCATTTTCAAACAAGGCATTTTCCCCTTGAATATATCTAGAAGGGCTAGCAAAAATTCTCATGTTTGTTTCCTTTCTACCTAAATGGAACGACTATGTTGAGTAACAAACCAGTCGTCAGAAAAATCATCAACCGCCTTTTGGATAGATGGCATGGCGAAAGCTGATTCAAAAACATCTGCTCCTGCTGTAACAGCATGCGCACCTGCAGCTAAAGCATTATTTACTTGTGCTACATTTTTAAAGGATGCAGCTAAAATCTTACTAGAAGAGTTCTGTCTATCAATAGCAAGAGCTAATTGACGAATGACAGAATTTGAATCAATGTTCAGATTTTCCATTCTATTATAATATGGAGCTAGGTAATCCGCTCCTGCTTCGATAGCTAATAATCCCTGAATAACTGTATAAATAGCTGTTGCAGTGATATGGTAGCCCTCTTTTTTTAGCACCTTTATTGCACGTAATCCAGCTGGAGTAACAGGTACTTTGATAAATATATCATCTCCTGCTTGTCTCCGAATTTCATGAGCATCCTTTAAGATGCCTTCAAAATCTTGAGAAATCACCTGAACATGAATAGAGGGTGTAGAGCCAATCAATTCTCTTACATCTTTGATTCGTTCAAAAAAATTAATAGAACCCTCTCTTTTGGCAATAGTGGGATTTGAAGTTACCCCAGCTAGCGGTAAAATTTCAGACCACTTTTTAATCTCATCTAAATTTAATGTGTCAAGCATAAATTCCATAAAAAGAACCTCTTTATTTTACAAAGTATGCTCAGTACGTCCTATAATATCATCTTGGGTTGCCTTAGAAAGAACATTGAAGAATGCAGAGTATCCTGCAACACGAACAATTAAATCTCTGTGTTTTTCAGGATGTTTCTGAGCGTCAATCAACGTCTCTCTGGAAACAACATTGTATTGAATATGGTACCCATGTAAACGATTAAAGAATGTTCGTAACAAAGCAATTAGTTTTAATTTATCTTCTTCTTTGGCTAACGTTTGAGGATTTACTTTCTGATTTAAGAGAACCCCACCTACGATTTCATCTGTTGGTAATTTTGAAACAGATTTTAAAACAGATGTAGGGCCGTGTTGATCCATATTATGTGATGGTGAACAACCCTCTGCTAACGGTGTACCCGCGTTGCGTCCATCTGGCGTTGCTAATGTTCCACGTCCCTGCCCTACGTTGGCTGAGATAGAAGATGTTCCTGAATAACGAATTCCTCCAATAGGACCTCTTCCATAACGTGTATTAGGATATTTAGCAATTTCATCAACATAAATGTCATAAGCAGCAGTAACCAATTTGTCAGCATAATCATCATCATTACCGTACTTAGGTGCATCATGAATCAACATTTCTTGAATGACCTTACCTTCTTCTCCGGCATAATCTGTTTCCAGTGCATGCCAAAGCTGACTTGGGCTTATACGTTCTTCCTCAAATACCAATTTTTTAATTGCAGCTAATGAATCCGACAAATTTGCAATTCCAACTTGCAAACCTGATATATAATCATATACTGCTCCACCTTCTTTAAGGTGTTTTCCACGACCAATACAATCATCAGTCAATGCTGAACATAGAATATCAGGAACTTCTCGTTCCAATGATAAATCAATAGAATTTTCAACAATAACACTCATTCGTGTCAAATATCTTAGTGTTTTATCCCAAGCATTTTCTAATTCAGAAAAGTTCTTCATATCCTTAAAATGACCAAAGCTTGGTGCAAACCGTTTACCCGAAGCCGGATCAATTCCATCATTCATCGTGATAAGTAGAACCTTAGGGAAGTTCATATAACTCATACCTGTGCAACGATAGCCCCATTTCCCTGGAACTGCCGTTTCAACACATCCAATGGCACTGTAATCATAAGCATCATCTTCCAATACTCCTTTTGCAATAAAAGAAGGAATAATAATCTCATCATTATTAAATGCAGGCATACCAAAACCAAGTTTCATCACTTCAATACACTCATTCATGAAACGAGCATCTAAACCTGCATGGTAACGTACAGTTAGATTAGGTTGCGGTAGATGGGTTTGTGCAACTGATTTTAATACCAAATAAGATAATGGGTTAACAGCATCCTTCTTATCTCGAGTCTGTCCACCAATTGTAACATTTTGATATAAAGGACTTCCTGCTGAAGAAAATGTATGTGCTTGACTGCGAACCTTATTAATTGTAATTGTCTTAATCCAAAGATTTGTCAGACGTTCAACAATGCTATCTTCTGTTTCTTTACCACTTTCTAAATCAGCCTTCATATATGGATACATATATTGATCAAAACGACCATATGAAAGAGAGTGGCCATTAGATTCAATTTGTAAAATACATTGAATAAACCAAACTGATTGAATAGCTTCTGCAAAAGTAGTTGCCGGTTCATATGGGACTCGAGAGCAAATATCTGCAATCTCAAGTAATTCTTTCTTACGTTTAGGATTTGCATTTTCGGCTAAACTTTTAGCAAGATCAACAAAGCGATTTGCATATACTTTAATAGCATCGATTACGATAAAGATAGAGTCGTAAAAATGATATTTATCAATACTTGCTGGATCTGTTAAATCTAGCGCTGCTTTCGCTTTACGAGCCCGCTCTTCAAAACCTCTTAAACCAAATTGCAACAGTTTCTGATAGTTAACTGCTAAATGAGCATCTCCAGAATTCATCTTACCTTCCATACCGAAGAATCCTGTTTCCATATAAACAGACACTTCTTCAGGTAACAAGGCACCAGCTCTAGCACGTAAATTATTATTTTCCCAAAACGGAGCAATACTTCTAAGTTGTTCTTTTGTTTCTTCAGTAATATAGAAAACATCTCCATCACGCTTTTCAAAAAGATCCAACTCATTGAGAACAAATTCTAGCGTATATTCTGGAAAAATAGGAGCATCTTTATTGGAAGAAGCTTGATTTCCTGCAATCATAGATTCTTCTTCAATATAGATAGTCATATTTTCTAAAATTTCTTTCAGCATATAGGCGCGTTTTAGGACATTAGGTTGTTCCTTATATCGATCATAAGCGCGTGTTGCTAGAACTGCTCTCTCAGCATCAATATAAGGTTTTTTATTTAAAACATCTTCTCGATATTTGTTCATTCTTTCAGTAAGGCTACCAAAATATTCTGTCTTGATTGTCGTTCTTGCTACTTCTTTATTTACCATCGTAAACACCTTTCTTTCGAAAATATTTTTGTTTCTTTCGAAAATATAATACCTGGTTTTTTAGAAAATTTCAAGCTTTTAACTAGAAAAACTTTAACTCTCTAATTTTTAGCACAAATGTGTATGTTTAATGATAATACACAAATGTTTTTTTAGAATTATCATGCTTCATTCTGATAAGCTAAACGATCCTGTACTTTAAAGAATGGGAAATAAACTAATGTAGACATCGCTAATATCACTAGCTGAGTAATAACTCCTTGCCATCCACCAACCATAAATCCTGATATAATAGCTGGGGTGCTCCAAGGTAATGTAACTCCTGAAAATGGCTGCATGAAACCTGTTGCAATAGCTCCATATACTATAACAGCTGCAAGTACAGGAACAAGAATGAAAGGTACAAACATAACTGGATTCATGACAATCGGAAATCCAAATACAACTGGCTCATTTACGTTAAATATTGCTGGAAAAGCGGCAACTTTTCCTAAGGCTTGGTATTGTTTTGATTTTGCTGCAAAAAGCATGGCAACTACAAGACCAAACGTAATCCCTGAACCTGATAGAATTAAAAATGAATCTAAAAATTGTTGAGTAACAATATGTGCACCATTTTCTAATGATAGATTACCAGAGGCTAACATAGCTTTATTAGCATCAAGATTAGATAAAAGCAGAGCTGTCACTACTCCATTTACTACCGATTGTCCATGAACACCAAACCACCACAAAAATGATATAAAGAATGCAATTCCAATAGCACCATACAAAGATCCAGTTAAACCTTGCAATGGAACTTGAATAGCAGAATAAATCATTTCTATGAATGTTCCGCCATTAGTCAATGACTTCGCTAAAATATATACAATCATAGAAGATAAGAAAATTACAAATGCTGGAATCATTGCTTCAAACTGTTTGGCAATAGCTTGTGGAACTTGTTCTGGCATCTTAATAACAATTTTTCTCTTTATAAAGAAGGTATAAATACTTCCTACTACCAAACCTATAATGATAGCACCGATAATTCCTTGGCCTCCAAACCAAACTTTACTAATAGCGTCCCCAATCGCCTCACCTTGTTTAGGGATATAAGATGATCTTAGCAAAATAAAGAATGCAGATACAGATAGAACTCCAGCTGGTAAAGCCTCTACTCCGCTATTCTTAGCATAAGAATAGGCAATTGAAAAACAAGAAATTAGACCCATAATAGCAAAAGTTCCTGAATATACTTGCATAAACGGCTCTGTCCAATTAGCTCCAAAAACACTAGCAATGCTCTTATTTAATCCTTCAAAGGGTAATTGCCCCATAATTAAGAACAAACTCCCAACTACTGTTAATGGTAAAATAGCCAACATACCATCTTTTAGAGCTATAATACCACGCATATTCACAAATTTCATCATTGGTGCAATGATTTTCTGAACATCCATCTTTGCCATAATAAATCTCCTTTTCTTACCCACTAATCAAAGATAGGGCCAAATCCAATACTTTTTTTCCATCTAACATGCCATAGTCCATCATCGGAATAACAGCTATCGGAATACTGCATTTATCGCAAATCTCTTTTGATTTATCTAATGTATAAGCAACCTGAGGCCCCAATAGTGCGACATCTATATTTGGGGCATAATCCGCTAATTTAGACTGAGAAAACGCCTCTATTTCTGCTTCAACTCCACTAGATTGCGCTGCAATTTTCATATTATTTACAAGCATACCAGTAGAAAATCCTGCTGCACAAAATAAACCGATCTTCACCATTATATTTTCCTCCTCTATGTTAATACTCTAGTATTATTTTTTATGAAGTTCTTTTCTCAAACTAATAATTTCTTTGATTAAATTAATCTCCGTCATACTAGTCATGAGATGATCTTGTGAATGGACAAAGAGAGCTGTAATTTCTGTCTTTGTACCAGACGCTTCCTGTGCCAAGAATTTTGTTTGTAGATTATGGGCTTCTAATAAGGCTGCATCAGCTAACTGTATTTCTTCTTCACATCGTTCACATGTACCGTTTTTTATGTAATCTAATGCTTTATAAATATGTTGTTTCGCATCGCCAGCATATAAAATTAAACCCATGATAATTTGATCTGGAACAATAATTTCCATAAATTCCTCCTCATTTCACTATGTAAAAAGCTTTTTTCATTTGAAATTTTAAAATTTTCTTTTGTAACTATAGAATACAACTACATAAGAAACTTGTCAATCTAAAAACAACAAATAGACAATTTTTATTTATATAAGCACAAATGTGCAAATTATTGAAAATAAAAAACGATAAACTGAATCAGTCTATCATTTTCACTCACATAAAATATTTCGAAAAGAAAAATCACCATCTTCTTCCAAGACTTTTAAAATTGTATTTTTATCTGTAATCAAATGATTTACTAAATTAGCACGCAAGACAGAAAGAATCGCAGATACTTTCGTATCACCGTAAGCAACAGCTAAACTTTGAGGAATATTTTTTAAATCTTCCAAAGAGATGGCTATCGTTCTTTCCTGTAAGTTCTCATAAACTTCTTTACCTTTTGAATCAAAGAATCGACAACAAATTTCCCCTACAGTTTTAACTTTGGTTAATTCTTTAAAGTCATCCTCTGTAAGCATGTCTAACCATTGATGTTTTCCTTTATTACTAAAATCACCAATCCCAACCACAGCTATATCTAAATCTTTCCAACTATTTTTCAAATCTTCAAAATATCTTGATTGCAAAATACCATCTGCTAACAATTTGTTCTCTTGCACAATCGTTGCATTCATAAATGTACACTCTCCATGAAATTTTCTAGACATTTCATAGATCAGTGTATTCACATGGTATTTAGCGTGTATGTGACTAGGACCACCTGCTAGAGGATAGAAGTGAACATTTCGGACACTTTTGCTGTGGATTAAATCTACTAAATTACTTAAACTTTTCCCCCAAGAAAAGCCAATTTTCATATTATCATCAATTAAATTCCTAAGGACACCTGCTGCAACTTGAGAAATTCTTTCAGATAAAATTGTTGGATTATCATCAAATTCATTTGGAATAATTTCTAAACTTTCCAGACCATATTTTTCTTTTACATAATTTTCCAACTTAAACATATTGGTATCAAAATTCTCTATTTCAATTTTAACAATTCCTGCATTCTTTGCTTCTGTTAACATTCTACTAATAGAGGTTCTATAAATTCCTAATTTTACTGCTATTTGTGACTGATTTAAGTTTTCAATATAATACAGATAAGCAATTTTAGAGAGCAGTTTATTCCTATCTTGATTCATACACTTAACCTCTTACGAAACTACCTTAACCATTATCCCAGCATTTTCTAATGTAGCTATATTTTGTTTAGAAAGTCCTTCGTCTGTTATTACTTCATAGACTTGACTTAAAGCAAATCTTCTTACTGTACCCCTTTTATCAAATTTACTTGAGTCAGTTAGCACAATGACTTTATCCGACGCTGCTGAAATATATTGAACTACCTCACTGCGCATTAAATCTTTTCCTGTAAAGCCCATCTCTTTATCGTAGCCATCTGTCCCAACAAAAGCTTGACGCACATGAAAAGTCTGTATCATTTCTTTTAATAAAGGTCCTACGGTAACCTGTGAATCTTTCTGAAACTCTCCACCAAGAACAATAACACGACATGAATCATAACCTCTTACAAAATTTGCTATAAAAAATGAATTTGTTACAATAGTGACATTTCTTTTTTGCTTGCAAATTTCCTCAGCAAGTAAAGCACAGGTTGAACCAGATTCTATCATTATTGTTTCATTATCTGATACCAATTTTACTGCTTCTTGAACAATTTTTCTCTTAATTTCATAATTAATTGACAAACGTACGTTTAAGTCATCTCCACTATTTAATACAGCATATCCATGCTCTCTGTGTAATAAGCCTTTTGACTCTAGTTTATCTAAATCTTTTCTAATCGTTACTTTCGATACATTTAATTTTTCCGATAATGTATTAACATCAATCTTTTCATATTCTGATACTAATTTAATAATTTGTTCCAATCTTTTCATTTTACACCTCCGTTTTATTCTACCAAAATAAATAGCAAAAAACAACAAATTAAACTTTCGTTCGTAATTGTTTTTCTTTCGTTTTTGTGATAGGATAGAATTATGAAGAGGAGGAACTATTATGGAAGTATCTAAAGGAATTATTTTTAATATTCAACACTTTTCAATTCATGACGGCCCAGGCATTCGTACAACTGTTTTTTTAAAAGGATGTCCTCTGCGCTGCCCATGGTGTTCTAATCCTGAATCTCAAAGAATGAAACCTGAAAAAATGAAAGATGCTCAACGTGAGAAATTCACTTTAGTCGGTGAAGAAAAAACTGTAGAAGAAATTATTGCAGAAGTATTGAAAGACAAAGAATTTTACGAAGAATCCGGTGGAGGTTTAACTTTATCAGGAGGTGAAATATTCGCTCAGTTTGAATTTGCTAAAGCCATCTTAAAGTCAGCTAAAGAACATCACATACACACTGCCATTGAAACCACTGCCTTTGTTGATCATGAAAAATTTGTTGATTTAATCCAATATGTGGATTTTATCTACACAGACCTAAAACATTATAATTCTATAAAACATAAAAAAGTGACTGGGGTTTTTAATCAAATGATTATTAAAAACATTCATTATGCCTTTTCTCAACATAAAACTATCGTTTTAAGAATCCCGGTTATTCCTGATTTTAACAATAGTTTAGAGGATGCAGAAGAATTCGCTACTCTATTTAACTCATTAAATATCGACCAAGTTCAACTACTCCCTTTTCATCAATTTGGTGAAAACAAATATCGTTTATTAAATCGGAAATATGAAATGGATGGAGTCAACGCACTTCATCCTGAAGATCTTATTGATTATCAAAAGGTATTTCTGAACCATCATATTAATTGTTATTTCTAGTTTATTTCCTTGAAATGCTCTAGCTATTTGCAGATAACAAGCATCTATAATACATACTTAACTTTTCAAAAGGTTTAGCTAAAAAATTTTAGCCAAACCTTTTCTATTTTACCTTGCTCTAGAATTTTTAAACTGCTATACTTATAACAGAAAACCCTTCCAAGGAGGTAGCGGATGTCTCATTCCTTTAAAAAATCTCTCCAAAAAGAAATTCTCCATAGAAGCTCTATCGCAGCCTTTGTGACCTCTCTTTTACTACTCATTTTACTTTTTGGTTTTTCCTATTTTTTACAAGAGCAACAACTCTCCAAAGATACGAGACAGATTGTAAAACAGGTTCAAGAAATGAAAGAAGCAAATAATGAGCTCCTGACTACCATGAACCATAAAATGATTCTTGGATTTTTGGATGGCAAACACACAGAGCGAGAAGTCTTTAGCTTATTTTACGAGACAAAAGCTAAATTAAAACTTAGTTCTGACCTCATTATCCTAAGCGATACAGGTGAATTACTATTTAGTACCAATCGAAATCATCAAGAAAGTATTTTATCACCCTACTATCTAAAACTACTCATTCAAAATCCTTCTCAAGATAAAGTGACAGAAAAAATTGCACTCTCTTCAGATAAACAACACTACACACTCTTTATCAAACCACTACTTCAAAACCAACGAGTTAAGGCCTATACTATTGCTTTCGTAAATGAGAATGATTTCATCTCAAGTTTCCCAATGATCAATTCCAAATACATCATTACCGATAGCTTTGGAAATATGTTTTCCAACAATACAAATCAGTTTACTCGTTCCACTCTTGAAAAATTGGATGAAAAACTCCTACACTCTCGCACCCACTGGTATGCGAATGAACCGCTTATTGTTCAAAAAGAAAAAGTCGGTGCTATTTTTTCAATCTATACTTTTCAATCCTTTTTTCCCATTCCTAGCTTACTTGGTCTAGCCTCCATTCTCACCTTATGTATATTCTTCCTCTACTTCTGGCAAGCAAGGCGAATTGCTCATAAGATTGCCACACACAACGCTGTTCCTATTGAAAGCTTAGTTTACCAACTTCAAGAAATTCCTAAACAAGCAGAAAAAAGGCTTTCTCTACAAACAGGTGATGAGTTTGAGTTTATGGCAGAAAAAATCAACAATATGTTGTACGAATTAGATCAACTTCATCAAAAAATGTTGACCATAGAAAAAGAAAAGTGGATTTTTGAAAGAAAAATGCTGGAAGCTCAGTTCAATCCTCATTTTCTCTACAATACACTTGAGACGATTAAAATCACTTCTTTAATGGATGCCGCTCTCACACAAGACCTGATTCAAAACCTCACGCGCATTCTTCGCTACAGTATCACCGATTTAGAAAAAGAAACAACCATTTGCCAAGATTTAAAGATTATAGAGGATTACCTGATTATTCATAAGATTCGTTTTGAGCACTTTTCTTATGATATTGTCTGTCCAGAAACTGTCGATAATCAGCCTATTCCTAAACTTTTCTTGCTTCCTCTAGTAGAAAATGCTATAAAATATGGGATGCAATACCGTATTGATCTTCATATTGATATCCAAATTACCTTGGAATCAGATTCTCTAACTTTTTTAGTCAAGGATAATGCTGGAGGACTCACAAAACAAGAGCGACTCGCTATTTTAGACTCTTTAGAAAGCCCTCATACCCAGCATGGTATCGTTAACAGCTATAAACGATTGAGCAATTTCTTTTCTGATGTCCAGCTAGATTTAGGAGTCAATCGCCAAGGAGAAACTTGGGTCAAATTTATAACGAAAGGACTAACTCATGTTTAAGCTCATCATCGTAGAAGATGAACACCTCATTCGAAAATGGCTAGAGATTGCCGTAGATTACTCTGCCTTAGGTATCCAAGTCGTAGGAACTGCCAGTCACGGTCAAGAGGGAATGAAACTCATCCAAGAAAAAGAACCTCATATTGTCTTAACAGACATCACCATGCCAATTATGGATGCTTTCATGATGTTTGAAGCCACTCGTACTCTCTCTTATGAAAAAGTTATCTTATCAGGTTATAACGATTTTCAAAATGCCAAAAAAGCCATGCAATATGGGGCAGTTGATTTTCTATCCAAACCAATTGATACCAAGGAATTGACAGAATGTCTTCAAAAAATTGTTTTGCGATTACGAGTTAGCACTTATCAAGAAACTCCTTTTTTAGAAGAATATCAAACTTTACTCACCTCTATCCAACAAGTCGATACACAAAACCAAATCATTCAGCAAATTCTGGAATTTGTGCATCAACACTACTGCATGCACTTTACCATTTCTACCATTGCAGAGCATCTAGGATATAGCGAAAGTTATCTATACAAGGTTATCAAAGAAGACTTCCCAATGACACTAAATGAATATATCTTACGCTACCGCCTCAAGCAAGCTATAGATAAAATGGCTGAATCCCCTAATTCTCCCTTAAGCGATATCTCTGAACAAGTTGGATTTTCAGACTATAAATATTTTGCCAAAGTTTTTAAAAAGTATCTCCATATTTCTCCAAAAGAATTAAAACTCATGGATAAAAACCATTGATGTAAAAGGATTGCTCAGGCAATCTTTTTATTTTGTACTTTTACTAGAGCAAACTAGGAAACTCGCTACAAGCTGCTCAAATCATAGCTTTGAAATCACAGATAAAATGACGTGCTTTGAAGAGAATTACCATCGAAATCCCAGTTACAATTCACCCATCCTTGCTCTAGGAACTCATTTCCTATTTTTCGTTTTAGATTTCTTTAAGGTTTTTATTATATCCTGTAGGACTCTACAATTTAAAAACATTAACAATCTAGGTAGAGAAAATGTTCGTAAAAAAGGAGATACTTATGAAAAAAATACTATTCTTTCTCTCTTGTGGCTGGATATTCCTTTCTTTATCAGGGTGTTCTTCTCCTATAGAAGCGGAAACTAGCGCTGAAAAAGATTCAGATAACACTTTGGTTGTCTACTCGCCTAACCCTGAAGACCTTATCGAAGAAACAGTCCCAGCCTTCGAAGAAAAATATGGTATTAAGGTTGACTTAGTACAAGCCAGCACTGGTGAATTGTTCAAAAAAGCTGAGGCCGAAAAAGAATCCCCTGTAGCTGATGTCATTTTCGGAGGCTCCTACGCCCTCTTCTCTTCTAACGAAAATCTTTTTGAACCTTATATTTCTCAAGAGAACGACCAGATAATCCCTGAATATCAAAATAAAACAGGATTCTATACACCTTATACACTGGATGTCAGTGTCATCATTGCCAATTCAGCCCTTACAAAAGATATTAAAATTGAAGGCTACAATGATCTACTCAATCCTAAATTAAAAGGAAAAATTGCTACTGCTGATCCAAGTAACGCATCTAGCGCCTTTGCTCAATTAACAAACATGCTTGTAGACCAAGGTGGATACGAAAATGAACAAGCTTGGACCTATGTGAAAAATCTATTTACCCTAGTAGATGGAAAAATTGCATCTAGCTCTTCAAATGTTTACAAAGCTGTCGCCGATGGGGAAATGGCTGTTGGACTCACCTATGAAGATCCTGCTTTAAAACTCTTAAATGATGGGGTTGATGTAAAAGTCATTTATCCAAAAGAAGGAACCGTCTTTTTACCTGGTAACGCGGCTATCGTCAAAAATGCCAAACACATGGAAAACGCTAAGAAATTTATCGATTTCCTCCTTTCTCAAGAAACCCAAGATAAGCTAGGAACTGAAACTACAATCAGACCCATTCGTAAAAATGCTAAAACCAATAAAAATATGAAGGCTATGACAGAAATCAATATTGCCACTGAAGATTCCGATTATGTCATTAAAAATAAATCTGCTATTCTTAAAAAGTACAATGACATTTTTACAGATATCCAATCTAAAAAATAAAATTTGACTTTCCAATGATTAACTGTCAAACCCTACTATAAAATCAAGAAGATTACTTCCGTTTTTGTAGAGAATTTTACTCTAATAGAATAGAATTGTCGGTTTTAAAAACGCTTACATTGTTTTAAAATAAACTTAAATAACACAACGGAGGTATCCATCATGAAAAAGAAATGGATGTATTATGCTGCTTGCGGACTAGCTCTTTTTGGTCTTGCTGCTTGTTCTTCTAATGAATCTGCCGATGGCGGTTCATCTGATAAAGGAGACGGCGGTTCGCTAGTCGTTTATTCACCAAACTCAGAGGGCTTAATTGGAGCAACTATTCCTGCCTTTGAAGAAAAATATGGTATCAAAGTAGAACTGATTCAAGCTGGTACCGGAGAACTTTTCAAAAAACTAGAGTCAGAAAAAGAAGCTCCTGTAGCTGATGTCATCTTTGGTGGTTCTTATACACAATATGCTACCCACGGAGAACTCTTTGAAAACTATACTTCAAAAGAAAATGATAATGTTATCAAAGAATATCAAAACACAACTGGCTACTCTACTCCTTATACACTAGATGGTAGTGTTTTAATCGTCAATCCTGATTTAACGAAAGGCATGAACATCGAAGGATATAGCGACCTTCTCAAACCTGAACTAAAAGGAAAAATCGCAACTGCTGACCCAGCAAACTCTTCTAGCGCCTTTGCTCAATTAACAAATATGCTACAAGCTCAAGGTGGTTACAAAGATGATAAGGCTTGGTCTTATGTAAAAGATCTTTTCACACTTATTGATGGGAAAATCGGTTCAAGTTCATCTGGCGTCTATAAAGCAGTCGCTGACGGAGAAATGGCTGTTGGTCTCTCTTATGAAGATCCAGCAGTTAAACTCTTAAATGACGGGGCTAATATCAAGGTAGTCTATCCAAAAGAAGGAACCGTCTTCCTACCTGCTAGTGCTGCTATCGTTAAAAAAGCGAAAAATATGGAAAATGCCAAGAAATTTATCGATTTTATTATCTCTCAAGAAGTACAAGATACACTTGGTACAACCACTACTAACCGTCCTGTTCGTAAAAATGCTAAAACAAGCGAAAACATGAAACCAATTGACAAAATCAAAACACTCACTGAAGATTATGATTATGTCATCAAGAATAAATCAGATATTGTTAAGAAATACAACGAAGTCTTTACAGATATCCAATCTAAACAGTAAAAGAGGTTCACTATGAGTGAGATCAAAATTATTAACGCAAAAAAAATCTATCACGATGTCCCTGTTATTGAGAATTTGAACATTACAATTCCAAAAGGAAGTCTCTTTACCCTTCTTGGACCTTCAGGTTGTGGGAAAACGACTCTTCTTCGTATGATTGCAGGTTTCAACAGTATCGAAGGCGGAGAATTTTACTTCGATGATACAAAAATCAATAATATGGAACCCAGCAAACGCAATATCGGCATGGTTTTCCAAAACTACGCTATTTTCCCACATTTGACTGTCCGAGACAATGTTGCTTTTGGTCTCAAGCAAAAGAAGGTTCCAAAAGAAGAATTGGTCCAACAGACAAACAAGTATCTTGAACTCATGCAAATTGCTCAATACGCGGATCGGAAGCCCGATAAACTCAGTGGTGGACAACAACAACGTGTCGCCTTGGCACGTGCCTTAGCGGTTAATCCAAGTGTTCTCCTCATGGACGAGCCACTTAGTAACCTAGATGCCAAACTTCGCTTGGATATGCGTCAAGCTATTCGGGAAATCCAACACGAAGTGGGAATTACAACCGTTTATGTGACCCACGACCAAGAAGAAGCCATGGCTATTTCAGATCAAATTGCTGTTATGAAAGATGGGGTGATCCAACAAATCGGCCGACCAAAAGAACTCTATCATAAACCAGCTAATGAGTTTGTAGCAACCTTTATCGGACGCACAAATATTATCCCTGCCAATCTCGAAAAACGGAGCGACGGCGCTTATATCGTCTTTTCAGATGGCTATGCCCTTCGAATGCCAGCCCTTGATCAGGCTGAGGAACAAGCTATTCATGTAAGCATCCGTCCTGAAGAGTTTATCAAAGATGAATCTGGAGATATTGAAGGAACTATTAGCGATAGCGTCTATCTTGGACTAAATACTGAATACTTCATCGAGACAGGCTTTGCCTCAAAAATTCAGGTTAGCGAAGAATCAACTTTTGAAGAAGATCTACAAAAAGGCGATCGTATTCGTCTACGAATCAATACTCAAAAATTAAACGTCTTTTCTGCAGATGGTTCCCAAAACCTGATAAAAGGAGTCAACCATGGAACGTAAAAAACTAAATATTTGGACAGCCTCCTCTTTCTTCATCTTTCTTACTTATCTTGTCTTTCTCGTTTATCCTATCGTTACCGTGCTAAAGCAAGCACTCATACATGAAGGACATTTCTCACTAGCTAATTTTGTCACTTTCTTTAGTAAAGCCTACTACTCTGAGACACTCGTCAACAGTTTCAAGGTTTCTATTACCGCTACTGTCACTTCCTTAGTCGTAGGAACCTTATTAGCTTATCTCTTCTCTATGTATGACTTCAAGGGAAAGAAATTTCTACAAATATTAATTATCATTGCTTCCATGTCAGCTCCGTTCGTGGGAGCCTACTCCTGGATTCTCTTGCTGGGACGAAATGGGGTCATTACTAAATTCCTGACAAATACCCTTCATCTTCCAGCTATCGATATTTATGGATTCAAAGGAATTGTACTTGTCTTTACACTGCAACTATTCCCACTGGTATTTCTATACGTTGCTGGGACAATGAAAAGTATTGATAATTCTCTACTTGAAGCTGCTGAAAGCATGGGGTCCTTCGGATTTAAGCGTATCGTAAGGGTTGTTTTGCCTCTCCTAGTTCCAACCTTACTAGCAGCTGCCCTGCTTGTATTTATGAGAGCATTCTCAGACTTTGGAACCCCTATGTTGATTGGTGAAGGATATCGGACTTTCCCTGTCCTGATTTATACTCAATTTATTAGCGAGGTTGGAGGAAATTCTGCTTTTGCATCTGCTTTAGCCATTATGGCGATTATCATTGCCTTGGCAATTTTCCTTATCCAAAAATACATTTCAAACCGCTACAGTTTCAGTATGAATTCGCTCCATCCAATCGAGCCTAAAAAAACTACAAAAGGAAAAATAGCTGCCATTTATGCAACAGTCTACGGAATTATCTTGTTCTCTGTTCTACCTCAAGTCTACTTGATTTATACTTCTTTCCTAAAAACATCAGGTATGGTATTTGTTAAAGGTTATTCTCTAAACAGTTACAAGGTAGCTTTCAATCGTATGGGATCTGCTATTTTCAATACCATTCGTATCCCTTTGATTGCCTTAGTTCTAGTTGTCCTATTTGCAACATTTATCTCCTACCTAGCCGTTAGAAAACGGAATTTGTTTACAAACTTAATTGACAGCCTCAGTATGGTCCCTTATATTGTACCAGGAACCGTTCTAGGGATTGCCTTCATTTCTTCCTTCAATACTGGTCTATTTGGAAGTGGATTTCTTATGATTACAGGAACTGCTTTCATCTTGATTATGTCCCTATCTGTCAGAAGATTGCCTTATACTATTCGCTCATCTGTTGCTAGTTTGCAACAAATAGCCCCAAGTATTGAAGAAGCCGCGGAAAGCTTAGGAAGTAGTCGTCTCAATACCTTTGCCAAGATTACAACTCCAATGATGCTATCTGGTATTATTTCTGGAGCCATCCTATCTTGGGTCACAATGATTTCAGAACTCTCTACTTCTATCCTCCTCTACAATGTCAAAACAAGAACAATGACTGTAGCCATTTATACAGAGGTTCTCAGAGGGAATTATGGTGTAGCCGCAGCCTTGTCAACTATCTTGACTATTCTAACAGTAGGTTCCTTGCTCTTATTTATGAAAATCTCTAAAAGCAACAGCATTACACTTTAGTTTCCCCCATCAAAAACAGCCGAAAGGATTACCCTCGGCTGTTTTTTCTTATCTTGATATTCCTATCAAATTCTTATACTCAATGAAAATCAAAGAGCAAACTAGGAAACTAGCCGCAGGTTGCTCAAAGCACTGCTTTGAGGTTGTGGATAGAACTGACGAAGTCAGTAACCATATCTACGACAAGACGACGTTGACGCGGTTTGAAGAGATTTTCGAAGAGTATTAAATAGAGGCTTCCTCCATCTTCTCACGTCCTAGTTCCCGGTAACTACGGTCGCCGACAACTTCTACGCTAAACTGACCGTCCTCATATTCAAGGATCGTCACGCTACCATTATCCAGACCATGAGGATGCATACCATTGATCAGATAAACAATGGTTCCAATAGTCATTCCGTGGCTCACGACAAGAGCATTGCCCCCACCTTGCTCTTCCATTTCTTTGGCAATCGCTTCAAAACCTTCCTTGATTCGACCACTGAGTTTTTCCCAGCCTTCAGCCCAACCAGCTGTATCGACCTCTACCAAACCCTCAGCCAGTTCAGCATAAGACAATTGGTGAACGTGGTCCACATTAAAGATACGAGGAATAATGCCCATGAAAAGATCGCCATCGTAGGCTCCGTCAAAGCTACCAAAACACCATTCTCTGATACGCTTGTCCATGCGATAAGGGATTTTCCCCTGCAATCCAAGTTCTTCAAGGATAATTCCCATTGTCTGAATGGTGCGCCCAGAATCACTCGAATAAGCGCGCTCAAACTGCAAACCAGTTTCTCGCAAACCGATTCCTAACTCTTGAATCCCTCGTTCACCTTCAGCTGTTAAGGGAGTATCGCTCCAACCTTGCGCGCGACCAATCGTGTTAAACATAGTCTTGCCATGACGTACCAAATACAATCGTACTTTTACCATTTTCCGTCCTCCGTTTGCTTCTATTATATCATGGATGATAAAACAAAAGCCACCCAGACAGGCGACTTTTGCAGGAGATTATTATGAAAAAGTTTAGGAGTTCATTAAATAAAGATATTAGATGAAAATCAAATTCAAACTAAATCAGTGTTATCTGTTTCAAATAATATTAGGAGGTCTTTATTTAATGATTATAGTATACACATCCAACCTTAAATAGAGCTTAAAATTTCTCCTATTTTCTTAATTTTTAAAACTATGAATTGGTGCTGGGATTTGTCCTCCACGAGAGATGAAATCGACAGACGAAGCCCCATTGACTTTCATAACAGGTGCAGTTCCTAATAGGCCACCAAACTCAATCATATCGCCTTCTTTTCCTTTTGGAATGATACGAACAGCCGTTGTCTTCATGTTAATAACACCAATTGCAGCCTCATCTGCAATCATGGCCGCAATGGTTTCAGCAGGTGTATTCTCCGGAATGGCAATCATATCCAAACCAACGGAACAGATAGCCGTCATAGCTTCTAGTTTTTCCAGATTAAGAGAGCCATTTTGCACTGCAGCAATCATTCCTTCATCCTCTGACACAGGGATAAAGGCACCAGACAAACCACCGACTTGGTTGCAGGCCATAACTCCACCCTTCTTAACTTGGTCGTTCAAGAGTGCCAAGGCAGCCGTCGTTCCATGCGTACCAACTGTTTCTAGTCCCATTTCTTCTAGGACACGTGCAACAGAATCTCCAACCGCAGGAGTTGGCGCCAAACTCAAATCCACAATACCAAACTCCACACCCAGTCTCTCACTGGCCATTTGACCAACCAATTGACCGATACGAGTGATTTTAAAGGCAGTCTTCTTGACCGTTTCTGCTACTACATCAAAGCTCTGTCCACGAACTTTTTCCAAGGCACGCTTGACCACACCAGGACCGGAAACTCCGACATTGATGATAACATCTGCCTCCCCAACACCATGGAAGGCACCCGCCATAAATGGATTGTCCTCAACAGCATTAGCAAATACAACCAACTTGGCCGCTCCCATATCTGATAGAGTTGCCGTTTCCTTGATAACTCTTCCCATATCTGCGACAGCCGTCATATTGATACCAGACTTGGTTGAGCCGATATTGACTGACGAGCAGACCTTGTCCGTTTCAGCCAAAGCACGAGGAATAGAATTGATGAGAATCTCATCTCCCTTTTGATAACCTTTTTGTACCAAGGCAGAGAAACCACCAATAAAATCCACACCGATTTCTTTCGCAGCCTTATCAAGCGCTTTTGCCAGAACCACGTAGTCCGTCGCATCTGTCGCTGCCCCAATCAAAGAAATAGGAGTCACCGATACACGCTTATTTACGATAGGAATTCCCAACTCAGCTGCAATTTCGTCGCCAACAGCCACTAAATTAGCCGCCTTGGTCGTAATCTTTTGATAAATTTTCTCCGCAGCACGATTGATATCTGGATCGATACAGTCCAAAAGAGAAATCCCCATGGTAATGGTTCTAATATCGAAGTTTTGCTCCTCAATCATGGAGATGGTTTCAGTAACTTGTCTAATATCCATGTGCACCTCCTAGATATTATACATAGCTTCGAAAATAGCTGCACTCTGAATATTGATTTTTACATTCAAAGTTTGACCAAAGGTTTCAAACTCATTACGAAGATAGGTGAAATCTTGCTTTTCATTGCTAGAGACGACAGCCATCATCGTGAAATATTCATCCAAGACAGTTTGAGAAATATCGTCTATATTCAAACCCAATTCTGCAATTTTACCAGAAACACCTGCAACAATTCCAGATTTATCTTTACCAACAACAGTTATAATCGCTTTCATAAGCAAACTCCAATTCTTCTTAAAATAGGAAACCTGAACATTAAACAGGATTCTTTTCAAATAGTATAGCATAATTCCAACTAAAATACTCAAAAACGCCTGCTTACGAAGTTGTTCTTAAGAAAAAAACAATTTCGTAAACAAGCGTCTACTATCCCAACTTATGATGAGTGTTCCCGCTAGGACCGAAATCCTAGCGGTAGACCAGAGCTAGACTAAGAGCACAAGACTCCATCATCATAACACTCAACAAAATTGATGATTTTATACTAATTCGATGATCGCCATTGGCGCTGCATCACCACGACGTGGTTCAGTTTTAAGGATACGAGTGTATCCACCGTTACGTTCAGCATAACGAGGTGCGATTTCTGAGAACAATTTTTGAAGTGCTGTAGTAGAAGTGTACTTGTCAGTTGCTTCATCATAGTTTTCAGATGCGATTTCATTACGTACGAAAGCAGCTGCTTGACGACGTGCATGCAAATCACCACGTTTACCTAGAGTAATCATTTTTTCAACAGTTTTACGGATTTCTTTAGCACGAGCTTCAGTTGTCACGATTGATTCGTTGATCAAAAGGTCAGTTGTCAAATCGCGAAGCATTGCTTTACGTTGTGAGCTAGTGCGTCCTAGTTTACGGTAAGCCATGTATTCCTCCTTTATTTATCTTTTAATCCAAGACCCAAATCAATGAGTTTGAGTTTCACTTCTTCCAAACTCTTGCGTCCAAGATTTCGTACTTTCATCATCTCTGCTTCAGATTTTTCTGTCAAATCATGCACAGTATTGATACCGGCACGTTTCAAACAGTTGTATGAACGCACAGACAAGTCCAGTTCCTCAATCGTACGATCCAAAATACGATCGTCAGATTCAGTATCAGCTTCTTTCATCACTTCAGTTGACTTAGCAATCTCAGTAAGATTTGTAAACAAATCAAGATGTTCTGTCAAAATACGTGCAGAAAGCCCTAAAGCATCTTCTGGAATAATTGTTCCATTTGTCAAGATTTCAAGGGTTAATTTGTCAAATCCATCATTGCTACCTACACGAGCAGGTTCCACTTGATAGTTGACTTTGGTAACTGGTGTATAAATAGAATCTACAGCAAGTGTCCCAACTGGTGCATTATCTTTTTTATTTTCATCAGCAGGTACATATCCACGACCACTGTTAACAGTCATAGTCGCTTTTAGAGAAGAACCTTCACCGATTGTAAAGAGATAATGATCTGGATTTACAATTTCAATATCGCTATCTGTCAAAATGTCACCAGCTGTTACTTCAGCAGGACCTTCAACATCTAGTTCGATGATTTTTTCGTCTTCAACGTACGATTTCACTGCAATTCCTTTAATGTTCAGAATGATTTGCATCACGTCTTCACGAACACCTGGAACTGTGTCAAACTCATGTAACACACCATCAATGTTGATAGATGTCACAGCTGCTCCTGGTAGAGAAGCTAGAAGTACACGACGAAGAGAGTTACCAAGAGTTGTACCGTAGCCACGTTCAAGTGGTTCAATTACAAACTTGCCATAATCTTTATTTTCATCAATTTTTGTTATATTTGGTTTTTCAAACTCGATCATTTAGTTACTCCCTCTTAAACGAAAAGCAGTGTAATGCGATGATTATACACGGCGACGTTTTGGAGGACGAGCACCATTGTGTGGCACTGGAGTCACATCACGAATTGCTGTTACTTCAAGACCAGCGGCAGCAAGCGCACGAATAGCTGACTCACGACCAGAACCTGGACCTTTTACAGTAACTTCAACTGATTTAAGACCGTGTTCTTGTGCAGATTTAGCAGCAGCTTCAGAAGCCATTTGAGCAGCGAATGGTGTAGATTTACGAGAACCTTTGAAACCAAGAGCACCAGCTGATGACCAAGCAATTGCATTACCATGCACATCAGTAATCATAACAATAGTGTTATTAAATGTAGCGTGAATATGAGCAATACCAGATTCGATATTCTTTTTCACACGACGTTTACGTGTTGGTTTAGCCAAGACTTTTACCTCCTATATTATTTTTTCTTACCAGCAATCGCAACAGCTTTACCTTTACGAGTGCGAGCGTTGTTTTTAGTGTTTTGTCCACGGACAGGAAGTCCACGACGGTGACGGATACCACGGTATGAACCGATTTCCATCAAACGTTTGATGTTCAAGTTTACTTCACGACGAAGGTCACCTTCAACTTTGATTGCATCCACTTCACGACGGATAGCATCTTCTTGATCTGATGTAAGATCACGTACACGAACATCTTCTGAGATTCCAGCAGCAGCCAAAATTTTCTTAGATGTTGCAAGTCCGATACCATAAACATAAGTCAATGAGATTACTACGCGTTTGTCATTTGGAATGTCAACTCCAGCAATACGAGCCATGTTTTCTCCTTTCTATCTTATCCTTGACGTTGTTTGTGTTTTGGATTTGCTGGGCAAATTACCATAACACGACCATTACGACGAATAACTTTACAGTATTCGCAAATTGGTTTGACCGATGGTCTTACTTTCATTTCTTATCCCTCCAAGTTTTTCGATTATTTAAAGCGGTAAGTGATACGTCCACGTGTCAAGTCATATGGACTCATTTCGACAGTAACACGATCTCCCGCTAAAATACGAATATAGTTTTTACGAATTTTACCAGAAACTGTTGCTAAAATCTGATGTCCATTTTCAAGTTCAACCGTAAACATTGCATTCGGCATTGTATCAACTACTTTGCCTTCAACTTCAATCACATCGTCTTTTGCCACGCAAAAGCACCTCCATAAATTTCGATTCGATGCCTCTAGACACAGAGACAACAATTATAAGTCAGACTATCTCAGTATAACATTTGTAGCGGATTTTTGCAAGTGTGAAAAACGCTTTATTTCAAATTTGTCAATACTTTTTCGATATCTGAGAAGACATCGTTAATATCTTGATTACCTTCGATGTCATGAACCAAACCTTTGGCACGGTAGTGAGCAATGATTGGTTCTCCTTGTGCAATATTCACATCCAAACGACGTTTGACTGTCTCAGGCTTATCATCTTCACGTTGGTAGTAATCTTCTTCTTTATAGTCAACTGGTGGGTTAAAGACCTTGTGGAAAGTTTCCCCAGTTACGCGGTGGATGATACGACCACTCAAACGTTCTAAGAGGCTATCTGGATTTACTTCAATGTTGATGACACCTTCTAGTTCAATGCCAAGTTCAGCCAATGTTTTGTCCAAGGCATGAGCTTGTTCGATTGTACGTGGGTAACCATCCAATAAGAATCCTGTTTCTTTAATATCATCTTGTGAAAGACGTTCTTTTACGATTCCATTTGTAACTTCATCAGGAACTAATTCACCCTTGTCAATGTATGACTTAGCAAGAACACCCATTTCAGTTTGATTTGCCATTGCAGCGCGGAACATATCACCTGTTGAGATATGTGCAACATGGAATTGTTCTACGATTTTTGCTGCTTGAGTTCCCTTACCTGCACCAGGTAAGCCCATAATCAAAAGATTCATGATCTGATCTCCTTATTTTATTTTTAAGTAGAAGTAAAAAGTCTTTCACCCCTATTTAAAAACAAAATAGAAGAGGGGAGACCAAACTCTCACAAATGTTAGAGTTTAAACCTCCACTCCCTCAGTATTTACTGATTCATACTCAATGAAAATCAAAGAGCAAACTAGGAAGCTAGCCGCAGGTTGCTCAAAGCACTGCTTTGAGGTTGCAGATAAAGCTGACGTGGTTTGAAGAGATTTTCGAAGAGTATCAGTAAATACTTTTATTCTGTTCTATCCATGAAACCAACATACTTACGTTTCAATAGGTAACCTTCCAATTGCTTGATTCCTTCGATACCAGTAGAGATAATGATCAAGAGACTGGTTCCCCCAAAGGCAACAACATCAGAAAGACCAAATACATCTTTAGCTGCAATCGGCAAAATGGAAATCACACCAAGGAAGAGGGAACCAACAGTTGCAAGACGACGAAGAAGTTTAGACATATATTCTTCTGTACCTTTACCAGGACGAACTCCATGGATATAGGCACCGCTCTTTTGTAGGTTCTCTGCCGCTTTTTCAGGATTAATCTGTACAAACGTATAGAAGAATGTAAAGAGAATAATCAACAAAGCATACATGGCAATACCAGTTGGAGAAGTGGTTGCCAACATCTCTTGTGCTACCCTTACCCAAGCCCAATCATGACCTGTAGCGCTCAAAAACTGAAGAATAGCCGCAGGCGCTGCAGTAATGGAACTGGCAAAGATAACAGGGATAACTCCAGCAGGGTTTACCTTCAATGGAAGGTAAGAGCTAGATGGAGCACCTTGTGCAACCTTAGTATATTGGATTGGAATTTTGTATTCTGCTTGTTGAACATAGGTTGTAAAATAAATGATCAACAATACAGTAATAATCAAAATGATTACGAAAATGATAGATGAAGTGATACGGCTACTTGGGACGTTCACAAAGTAGTCCACATAGATGCCCTGAATCATCTCTGGAATTGAGGCAACAATCCCGGCAAAGATAATCATGGAAACACCGTTTCCGTATCCCTTATCTGTAATTTGCTCTCCCAACCACGTGACAATCATACTACCAGCTGTTAAGATGATACCAATCGTCAGAAAAACTTGTGGAGTTAAAGCAGTTTTAATCAATTGAGCTCCAGCCAAGGTATTAAAACCAGCTGTAATCCCGATAGATTGCACAAAAGCGAGAACTAGAGCAATATAACGAGTAGCTTGATTTAATTTTCTTCGGCCTACTTCCCCTTGTTTCCCCCACTCTACAAACTTGGGTAAAATATCCATTTGCAAGAGTTGGACAACGATAGAAGCAGTGATATAGGGACTAACTCCTAGAGCAAAAATCGAAAAGTTTTTTAGGGCATTCCCCGACACCAAGCTCAACATGTTTAAGAAGGATAATCCACTTAAAGCATTCAAGCTATTGGCATTCACACCAGGAACTGTAATGCTAGTTCCGACACGAAAGACCAAAACGATAAAAATTGTAAATAAAATTTTTGATCGAACCTGCTTGACTTTAAGAGCTTCTCTTAATAATTTAAAAAACATAGGTCACCTCTCTTAGATGACTTCTACTGAACCACCTTTAGCAGTGATAGCTTCTTCAGCTGATTTAGAGAATTTAGCTGCTTTCACAGTCAATTTCTTAGTCAACTCACCGTTACCAAGAATTTTAATACCTGATTTTTCAGCTTTAACAATTCCTGCTTCGATAAGAACAACTGGAGTAACTTCAGCACCATCTTCAAAGACGTTCAATTGGTCAAGGTTCACAATTGCGTATTCTTTAGCGTTGATGTTAGTGAATCCACGTTTTGGAAGACGACGGAACAATGGAGTTTGTCCACCTTCAAAACCAAGGCGAACTCCGCCACCGCTACGAGCTTTTTGACCTTTTTGACCACGACCAGATGTTTTACCGTTACCTGATGAAGTACCACGACCAACGCGGTTACGTACTTTACGAGAACCTTCTGCAGGTTTCAATTCATGAAGTTTCATTTTTATTTTCTCCTCTTTTGTAAAATGCTAGCGCCGATAAGGGAGAAAAGGTTGTCTCCCCCATCAACTCGCCTATACGACGTCATCATAGATGACTATATCTAGTTTTAGGGGATGGTATAGTGCACATCCCCTAAAAATTCATTAGTTTACTTCTTCAACTGTTACCAAGTGAGATACTGCTGTGATCATACCACGGATAGCAGCGTTATCTTCTTTAATAACAGAGCTGTTCAATTTGCCAAGTCCAAGTGCTACAACAGTTTTACGTTGTGATGGAATGCGTCCGATTGGAGACTTAGTCAAAGTAATTTTAATTTGAGCCATTTTATCCCCCTTCTTATGCCAAATCAGAAACTGAAATACCACGAAGGGCAGCAACTTCTTCAGCGCGTTTCAATTGTTTCAAACCTTCAACAGTTGCACGAACAATGTTGATTGGAGTGTTAGAACCAAGTGATTTAGATGTAATATCTGCCACACCTGCCAATTCCACAACGGCACGAACTGCACCACCAGCGGCAACTCCAGAACCTTCTACAGCAGGTTTCAACAATACTTTAGCTCCACCGAATTCTGAAAGAACTTCGTGTGGGATTGTTGTTCCAACCATAGGAACTTCGATCAAGTTTTTCTTAGCATCATCTACTGCTTTACGGATTGCTTCTGGAACTTCTTGAGCTTTACCAGTACCAAATCCTACGCGACCGTTGTGGTCACCAACAACAACAAGAGCTGCGAAACGAAGACGACGTCCACCTTTAACAACTTTTGTAACACGGTTGACAGCAACTACGCGTTCTTCTAATTCAACTGCATTGTCTTTAAATGCCATTTTCTAGTGTCCTCCTATTAGAATTTCAATCCGTTTTCACGAGCTGCATCAGCCAAAGCTTTCACACGTCCGTGATATAGATATCCACCGCGGTCGAACACCACTTCTGAAATACCTTTAGCGTTTGCACGTTCTGCAACGAGTTTACCGACAGCAACGGCTTGTTCAGTTTTAGTTCCTTTTGAAACTTCTTTGTCAAGAGTTGAAGCACTTGCGAGCGTTACACCCGCTACGTCATCAATCACTTGAGCGTAGATGCCTGTATTAGAACGGAATACGTTCAAACGTGGGCGATCAGCAGTTCCAGAGAGTTTTCCGCGAACGCGACGGTGGCGTTTTTGGCGGAGTTTGTTTTTATCTGGTTTTGAAATCACAGTTTTCACCTCTTTAGTTTTAAATCGTGTGCTATGCACAAAGTTGGAAAATAGGTTGGTGGTTGAGACTCAACCACTCAACATTATTTACCTGTTTTACCTTCTTTACGGCGAACGAATTCACCAACGTAACGGATACCTTTACCTTTATATGGTTCTGGTGAACGAAGGCTACGTACGTAAGCAGCTGTTTGTCCAACTACTTCTTTTGAAATTCCGCTAACAACGATTGTTGTTGGGTTTGGAAGTTCAAAAGTAATTCCTTCTGGAGCTTCAACTTCGTCTGGATGAGATTTACCAACAGCCAAAACAAGTTTAGATCCTTGAAGTTGTGCACGGTAACCAACCCCACGCATTTCAAGTTCTTTCTTGAATCCTTCTGATACACCAACAACCATGTTGTTCAAAAGGGCACGAGTAGTTCCGTGGATAGTTTTCATTTCTTTTGAATCGTTTGGACGGTGAAGAGTTACTTCAGTACCTTCCACACGGATTTCAATATCTTTTGAGAACTCACGAGTAAGTTCTCCTTTAGGTCCTTTTACAGTTACAACGTTGTCATTGTTAGTGATTTCAACACCAGCAGGCAACACGATAACTTTATTACCAATACGTGACATGTTTATTTTCTCCTGTTAAATTGTCAGGCCAGAACGGCCAGTTTTCACGGGGTTAAATCGATTTCTCGATTTAAAGGAACATTTAGGTTTCAATTTCAAAGTGAATCTAAGCATCGTCTCGCAGGCATAACTTTGGGTTAGGTAAGAGACGATAACGAAGAGTCACAAAGAAATTGGGAGCTAAATATTACCAAACGTAAGCGATAACCTCACCACCAACATTCTTTTGGCGTGCTTCTTTATCAGTAAGCAAACCTTCAGAAGTTGAAAGGATAGCAATTCCAAGTCCGTTAAGAACTTTTGGAAGGTCTTCACGTTTTTTGTAGACACGAAGTCCTGGTTTAGAAACACGTTTCAAGTTAGTGATAACTTTTTCACCGTTTGGTCCGTATTTAAGGAATACACGGATGATGCCTTGTTTGTCATCTTCGATGATTTCAACGTTTTTTACAAAACCTTCGCGTTTAAGGATTTCAGCAATCCCTTTTTTGATGTTTGATGCAGGTACTTCAAGTACTTCGTGTTTCGCTTGGTTAGCGTTACGAATACGAGTTAGGAAGTCTGCGATTGGGTCAGTCATAACCATTTTGTTTTTCTCCTCTTACTAGTAGTTTGCAAGTTGCACTTGCTAGTTAATGATTGAGCTAGGCTCAGAATATGTTTCTAGGTTTCAATTCCTAAGTGAGTCTAGGCATCTGCTTGCAGGCATAACTTGAGTTAGGCAAAAGCAGATAACGACGAATCACGACGGGATTGAAAGCTAGAATTACCAAGATGCTTTTGTTACACCAGGAATTTGTCCTTTGTAAGCTAATTCACGGAAGCAAACACGGCAAAGTTTAAATTTGCGGTAAACTGAATGTGGACGACCACATTTTTCACAACGAGTATAAGCTTGAGTAGAGAACTTCGCTGGACGTTTGTTCTTAGCAATCATTGATTTTTTAGCCATTAGATTTACCTCCTATATTATTTTGCAAAAGGCATTCCAAGGCCTGTAAGCAATGCACGTGACTCTTCGTCAGTGTTAGCAGTTGTTACGATAACGATGTCAAGACCACGAGTTTTGTCAACGTCATCGAAGTTGATTTCTGGGAAGATCAATTGTTCCTTCACACCAAGTGTGTAGTTCCCGCGTCCATCAAATGATTTTGTTGGAACACCGTGGAAGTCACGTACACGTGGAAGTGAAACTGAAACCAATTTATCCAAGAATTCGTACATACGTTCACCACGAAGGGTAACTTTTGCACCGATCGCAACACCTTCACGAAGACGGAAGCCGGCGATTGATTTTTTAGCTTTAGTGATAAGTGGTTTTTGACCTGAGATAAGTGCCAATTCTTCAGCAGCTTTTTCAAGGCTTTTAGCGTTTGATACAGCTTCACCAACACCCATGTTCAAAACGATCTTATCTACTTTAGGCACAGCCATCACTGATGAGTAGTTGAATTGTTCTGTCAAAGCAGGAACTACTTCATTAAGATATTTTTCTTTTAAACGATTTGCCATTATACTTCTCCTTTCCTTCGTGATTAATCAAGCACTTCGCCTGATTTTTTGTTGTAGCGAACTTTTTTACCGTCTACAAATTTGTAACCAACACGACCAGCTACACCATTTTTGTCCAAAACTTGAACGTTTGATACGTGAATAGCTGCTTCTTTCTCGATGATACCACCTTGAGGAAGTTCGTTAGTTGGACGTTGGTGTTTCTTAACGATGTTAACACCTTCAACGATAACTTTGTTTACTTTTGGAAGGGCAGTAAGGACAACAGCTTCTGTCCCCTTATCTTTACCAGCGATTACGCGAACTTTGTCGCCTTTTTTTACAAACATTAGGTTTCTCCTTGATTTTTCTTACGCCCATAAGGGCACCCTGGAGTTAAATCCAGGGGACTAGTTTGTTTCTAAAAATTAAAGTACTTCTGGAGCAAGTGACACGATCTTCATGAAGCCACCTTCACGCAATTCACGTGCAACTGGACCAAAGATACGTGTTCCGCGAGGAGTTTTGTCTTCACGGATGATAACTGCTGCGTTTTCGTCAAATTTGATGTATGAACCATCAGCACGACGAGCACCTGATTTAGTACGAACGATAACTGCTTTAACAACGTCACCTTTTTTAACCGCACCACCAGGAGTAGCTTGTTTTACAGATGCCACGATAACATCACCGATGTTTGCAAATTTACGTCCTGAACCACCAAGAACTTTGATAGTCAAGATTTCGCGAGCACCGCTGTTGTCTGCGACTTTCAAACGAGTTTCTGTTTGAATCATTTCAGTTTTCTCCTTTCAGGTTTGATTAGATGATGACCGCTTCTTCAACAACTTCTACAAGACGGAAACGTTTTGTAGCTGAAAGCGGGCGAGTTTCCATGATACGTACGATATCGCCTTCTTTGGCAACATTGTTTTCATCATGAGCTTTGTATTTTTTAGAGTAGTTAATACGTTTACCATAGACTGGGTGGTTACGTTTTGTTTCAACTACAACTGTGATTGTCTTGTCCATTTTGTCAGATACAACACGTCCAACAAGAACTTTACGATTATTGCGTTCCATTGAAATTTCTCCTTCCCTAGTCTATTATTTCGCTTCAGATTGAACTGTTTTGATACGAGCGATTTGTTTTTTAACTTCTTTCAAGCGAGCTGTTTGTTCCAATTGACCAGTAGCAGCTTGGAAACGAAGTTCAAACAATTCTTTTTTCAATTCGTTTTCGCGCTTCGCGAGTTCTTCTTGAGAAAGACCACGAAGTTCTTTAACAAATTCTTTTACTTCATTAAGTTTCATGCCTTCTCCTTATTCTGCTTCACGTTTTACGAATTTACATTTAACTGGCAATTTGTGGCTAGCAAGACGAAGCGCTTCACGAGCGATCTCTTCAGATACACCAGCGATTTCGAACATCACTTTACCACGTTTAACTGGTGCTACCCAACCTTCAGGTGCCCCTTTACCAGATCCCATACGCACACCGATAGCTTTAGCAGTGTATGATTTGTGTGGGAAGATTTTAATCCAAACTTTACCACCACGTTTCATGTAACGAGTCATGGCGATACGAGCAGCTTCGATTTGGCGGTTAGTGATCCAGTGGCTAGTTGTAGCTTGAAGACCGTATTCACCGAATGCTACTTCTTTTCCACCTTTTGCTTCACCGCGCATTTTTCCACGGAATTCACGACGGTGTTTAACACGTTTAGGTACTAACATTGGTTATTTACCTCCTTTAGTGTTTTTGCGAGCTGGAAGAACTTCACCACGGTAGATCCATACTTTAACACCAAGTTTACCGTATGTAGTATCTGCTTCTTCCCAAGCGTAATCGATATCTGCACGAAGTGTGTGAAGTGGAACAGTTCCTTCAGAGTATCCTTCAGCACGGGCGATATCTGCACCGTTCAAACGACCTGATACTTGAGTTTTGATTCCTTTAGCTCCAGCACGCATTGCACGTTGGATTGCTTGTTTTTGTGCACGACGGAAAGCAACACGTTGCTCCAATTGACGAGCAATTCCTTCACCTACAAGGTGAGCATCCAAATCAGGTTGTTTGATTTCGATGATGTTGATGTGTACTTGTTTTCCAGTCAATTTGTTAAGTTTTGCACGGAGTGCATCAACGTTAGCACCGCCTTTACCGATAACCATACCTGGTTTAGCAGTGTGAAGTGAAACGTTAACTTTGTTTACTGCGCGTTCGATTTCGATAGTTGAAACTGCTGCGTCAGCAAGTTCTTTTTGAACGAATTTACGGATTGCAAGATCTTCATGAAGGTAATCCGCGTATTCTTTTTCAGCATACCATTTGGCATCCCAATCACGGATGATGCCGACACGCATACCAATTGGATGTACTTTTTGACCCACGATTTTACCTCCTTATTTTTCTGCAACAGCTACAGTGATGTGAGCTGTACGTTTGTTGATTGGTGAAGCTGAACCTTTCGCACGTGGACGGAAACGTTTCATAGTTGGCCCTTCGTTTGCGAATGCTTCAGATACTACCAAGTTAGCTTTATCCAAACCAAAGTTGTTTTCAGCGTTAGCTACAGCTGAGTTCAAAACTTTCAAGATGATTTCAGCAGCTTTGTTTGGAGTGAATGTCAAGATTGCGATTGCATCGGCTACGCTTTTACCACGGATGTTATCAAGAACAAGACGTGATTTACGAGGTGAAACACGTACTGTACGAGCCATTGCTTTAGCTGAAGTAATTTCTGCCATTTATGTTCTCCTTATTTTCTACGTGTTTTCTTGTCGTCTGCAGCGTGACCTTTGTAAGTACGAGTTGGTGCAAATTCACCAAGTTTGTGACCTACCATGTCTTCTTGGATGTAAACAGGTACGTGTTTACGTCCGTCATAAACTGCGATAGTGTAACCAATGAAACTTGGGAAGATCGTTGAACGACGTGACCAAGTTTTAATAACTTTTTTCTTTTCGTCGTTAGCTTGAGCTTCAACTTTTTTCATCAAATGCTCATCGACGAAAGGTCCTTTTTTAAGACTGCGTCCCATTTTTATATTTTCTCCTTTAAATGTTGTACCACAGCGGCTTGCGCTCCTATGGAGCGCTACCGAGCTGGCGGATTTACTAGTCGCTTAAGCGACTAGTTTAATATTATTTCTCGTTGCGACGACGAACGATAAGTTTGTCAGATTTCGCTTTCTTGTTACGAGTTTTAAGACCAAGAGCAGGTTTGCCCCATGGAGTAGATGGTGCTTTACGACCAACTGGTGCTTTACCTTCACCACCACCATGTGGGTGATCGTTAGGGTTCATTACAGAACCACGAACTGTTGGGCGGATACCTTTCCAACGGCTACGTCCTGCTTTACCAAGGTTTACAAGTCCATGTTGTTCGTTTCCGACAACACCAACTGTAGCACGACAAGTTCCAAGGATCATACGTACTTCGCCAGATTGAAGACGAACAAGAACGTATTTACCTTCTTGACCCAATACTTGAGCAGAAGCTCCAGCAGCACGTACCAATTCACCACCACGACCTGGTTTCAACTCGATGTTGTGGATCAAAGTACCAACTGGGATGTTAGCAAGTGGAAGAGCATTTCCGACTTTGATATCTGCTTCTGGACCTGAAACGATACGTTGACCCACTTCAAGACCTTTTGGAGCGATGATGTATGCTTTCACACCGTCAGTGTAGTGTACAAGAGCGATGTTTGCAGAACGGTTTGGATCGTACTCGATTGTTTTAACAACTGCTTCAACGTTGTCTTTGTTACGTTTGAAGTCAACCAAACGGTAGAAACGTTTGTGTCCACCACCTTGGTGACGAACTGTGATACGACCGTTGTTGTTACGACCAGCCTTGCTCTTCAATGCAACAAGCAATGATTTTTCAGGAGTGCTTGTTGTGATTTCAGCGAAATCCAAAGAAGT
The DNA here is from genome assembly GCF_030439915.1 of Streptococcus sp. SPS1. Taxonomy (GTDB): domain Bacteria; phylum Bacillota; class Bacilli; order Lactobacillales; family Streptococcaceae; genus Streptococcus. The sequence continues at coordinate 191,685 of NZ_JAQFJG010000002.1, read as the reverse complement.
CATATTACGGCGACCGTTTGTTGTTGGTTTATAAACACGAATTCCCACGATATTTCCTCCTTAGATTATTCAGCTTCAGCAGCAAACAACTCGATTGCTTTAGAATCAGCTGTAAGTGTGATGATAGCTTTTTTAGTTTTGTTAGTAAAACCAGTGTAACGTCCAACACGTTTAGCTTTTGGTTTTACGTTGATTGTGTTAACGTTGGCAACTTTAACACCTTCGAAAGCAGCTTCAACAGCTTGCTTGATCAAAAGTTTGTGTGCACGAGTGTCAACTTCAAATACATATTTACCTGCTTCGAGTTGAGCCATTGAGCTTTCAGTGATGACAGGTTTTTTGATAACATCATACAAATTCATTATGCAAGAACCTCCTCGATTTTAGAGATAGCTGCTTGTGTGACAAGAAGTTTGTCGCTATTTGCGATGTCAAGAACACTTGCAGTTGTAGCAGTTGCAACTTTCACGTTTGGAAGGTTACGAGCTGAAAGAGCTGCGAATTCATTTCCTTCTTCAAGGATAACAAGAACTTTAGAATCGATGCTCAATGCTGCAAGAACTTTTGCAAATTCAGCAGTTTTTGGAGCTGTAAATTCAAGAGAATCAACGGCTACAAATTTGTTTTCAGCAACTTTTTCAGAGTAAACTGATTTAAGAGCTAGGCGACGAACTTTTTGTGGAAGTTTGTAGCCATATGAACGTGGAGTTGGTCCGAAGACAACACCACCACCACGCCATTGTGGTGAGCGGATAGAACCTTGACGAGCACGTCCAGTTCCTTTTTGACGCCATGGTTTGCGTCCACCACCTGATACTGCAGAGCGGTTTTTAACAGCGTGTGTTCCTTGACGAAGGCTTGCGCGTTGGCTGATGATCACATCAAACACAACTGATTCATTTGGTTCGATACCAAATACTGCATCGTTAAGAACAACTTGGCCAGCTTCTTTACCAGTTTGGTCAAATAATGTTACGTTTGCCATTGTGACTGATTTCCCCTTTCTTTATTATTTACCAGCTTTAACTGCTGATTTGATAGTGATAAGAGATTTCTTAGCACCTGGTACGTTACCTTTGATAAGGATAACGTTCTTTTCTGGAACAACTTGTACAACTTCAAGGTTTTGAATTGTTACGCGGTCGCCACCCATACGTCCTGCAAGGTTTTTACCTTTGAATACGCGGTTAGGTGCAACAGGTCCCATAGAACCTGGACGACGGTGGTAACGAGAACCGTGAGCCATTGGTCCACGTGATTGTCCGTGGCGTTTGATAACACCTTGGAAACCTTTACCTTTAGAAGTACCAGTTACGTCAACAACGTCTCCAGCCGCGAATGTTTCAACTGTGATTTCAGCACCAACTTCCAAGCCTTCAACGTTTTTGAATTCACGAATGAAGCGCTTAGGAGCCGTGTTAGCTTTCGCTACATGTCCTTTAGCAGGTTTGTTGCTCAATACTTCGCGTTTGTCATCGAAACCAACTTGGATAGCGTTGTATCCGTCTGTTTCAACAGTTTTAACTTGAAGAACAACGTTTGGAGTTGCTTCAATAACTGTTACAGGGATCAATTCGCCAGCTTCAGTGAAGATTTGAGTCATTCCCACTTTTTTCCCTAAGATTCCTTTTGTCATGAGAAAATAGTTCCTTTTCTATATTTTTTATTCAAAAAGTTTTTAACGAGCGTTTTTTATGCTCAAGTCTAAGATACAAAGGGGCGTCAAACTCAAAGTGAAAATAGGAAACTAACGCAGCGTCTAGCAGACACTAGGAAGTTTGTCTTTTTCACACCGAGTTTAGCCCGTGTTCAATTAGATTGAAACACCAGCCTCTGCTCTTTTATATTTTAGATTAAAGTTTGATTTCTACGTTTACACCACTTGGAAGATCCAATTTCATCAAAGCATCAACTGTTTTTTGAGTTGGGTTAACGATATCGATCAAACGTTTGTGTGTACGCATTTCAAATTGTTCGCGAGAGTCTTTATATTTGTGAGTCGCACGAATGATTGTGTAGAGGCTACGTTCAGTTGGAAGTGGGATTGGACCCGCAACTTGTGCACCTGTACGAGTAGCTGATTCTACGATTTTTGCAGCCGCTGTGTCAAGCGTACGGTGTTCGTAAGCTTTCAAACGGATACGGATTTTTTTGTTTGCCATCTTTTTCTCCTTTTCGTCTATTTAAGATAATAGGCTAGCTCCACAAGAAAACCGACGCGGTGTTGCGTGGCAATGCAACCGAGCGTGTCGCAACCTCTTGCATCAAAGCTAAAGCTGTAATTTACAGCACCATAATAGAATAACACAAATCCCCTGCGATTGCAAGGGATTTGTTGCTGTTTTTTCATTTTTTTACAATGAAACTGTTTTCCTATTTTTTCTTTTTAAAATTAGGGATTTTCTTCTATATAAACTGACTCCTCTTGACATCAAATTTATCTTCTGATTGGTCCACTAAGATATCCGCCTCAGACTCAGTTTCTTTATAGTATCGCAGATACTGCTCCCGTCTCATCTGATGACTAGCCAATATAACGGATGCATCGCGATTTCTCACAGTCGTATCTCTAGCTAGGCGCCGCTTTAATTCGGTCTCCTCATCCGTGTAGAAACAGATGGTTTTGTCAAAGAGTTCTTTGGGTAAAAAGCCAACAGACATCCCTTCGACAATCAGAATTGGCTTTGCTCCAGACAAGACCTCACTAGCTTTCCAAGGTTCTTCAATTGTTAAGATATCCATGCCAGCCTTTAAAGCGAGAATGTCTCTTTCTAAACTTACCAGTTCATGAGCCACAGGTAAACAAGCGGTCACTTTTTGGTCTGGAGTCTCCTTTGGCACCACTAAATGACGATTTGAAGCAATGTAAGGATCGGTTTCCAATAAGTTTACCTTTGCAGAATCTAGGGTTTGGTACAATTCCTGTGCAAAAGTTGATTTACCCGAAGCTCCATGACCGTATATTCCCAGTGTCCTGACTTTCCCCGTCTCGATCTCTGAGACTAGTTGGTCTACTAAGTCTTCTTTCTTCATTCTCTCTTCACCTGTTCATAGCTTTCTTTTCCGTCATTAAGCTTATGCCAAATCACTACTTGCCCACTTTTGAGAGAGTTTTGCACATCAATAATTCGTTGATTGGACGAACCTCGAAACTGGAGCATAAGATTCCTCTTAGTTCGATCGTATCGTCCATCGACAAGGATGTCAATCAAGGATAAGAGTTCCAGTTTATCTGGAGTTTCCAACATCATTTCTTCCCATGTATAGCCCGTCCAGGACCAGATATCTTTATCTGGTAATTCCTTCCGAATCCGCTTAACGAGAGGTAAGAGAATGCCCGTATTGAGGAAAGGCTCCCCTCCCAGCAAGGTCAATCCTTGAACATAAGGTTGAGCGAGATCTTCCATGATCTGTTCTTCTAATTCTGCTGTATAAGGAATTCCGGCATTGAAGGACCAGGTCGCTACATTATAACACCCCTCGCAGTGAAACATGCAACCTGCTACATAGAGAGAGTTGCGCACGCCTTCTCCGTCCACAAAGTTAAAGGCCTTGTAGTCAATGATACGCCCTTGACTGAGCTCCTCACTTTTCCATTCTTGTGGTTTTGGATTATTCATTCGCTACCTCTATCCAATAACGATCGACTCCATTACGAACATCCTCAAGGAGCCCACCATTTGCTAAAATGACTGCTCTGCTAGCAGAGTTATTCACGCTACAGGTGACAAGAGCTTTCTTGATGTTCTTTTCCTTAGAAACTTGCAAACCCTGACGGAGAGTTTCCTTAGCATAACCTTTGCCTCTTTCAGACGGTCGGATGGAATAGCCAATGTGGTCAGCATAATTCAATAATCCCTCATTCAGTCTCAATCGCAGATTCAAAAAAACTAGAGCACGACCTACATCATCAAATGATACAAATTGAATAGAAGGAACACGATTTTCAGGCAAGTTAATCCCCATTTCCTGATTCTGATTACTTTCCAACCATTCCTCATAAGAAAAATTTTCTGTATCCCAGAAACCACCGTCGTGAGGTGACTGGAATTTCTCGAATTCTGCCATCATCTCTAAAACTGTTTCTTTATCTGCTAATCTTGGTCTGCGTAATTCCATCCTTACCTCCCACTATGAGAAAAGCGAGAGCTGACTCTCACTTTTATTTTTTCTTATTCTTGTTTAAAAATTGTTCTCTGAGGCTGAGCAAACGTTCTTTTTTACCAGCTCCACCTTTAGAGTGTTTCTCGTGATAACGGGTCACTTGTGCTCGACCCTTATCATCTAATTGATATTTTCCCATTTCATTTCTTTCTAATTTGTTACTTGATGTCCAGCTATTTTAATCGTTGAGCCATTCATGTGTTTGACACGCGCTGCGATTTCCTTGTGACGTCCATTAACCATCGGACGCGCTTGAGGATTGCCTAAATAGCCACAAGTTCGTTTAACAACGTCTACTGTTTTAGGGTCGCTATTGCCACAGTTTGGACAAGCAAATCCTCTCTCAGTTGGTTCAAAATCCCCTTCAAAGTCACACTTGTAGCAACGGTCAATCGGAGTATTGGTGCCTAGATAGCCTACACGGTCATAAGCGTAATCCCAGACAGCTTCCAAGGCTTTAGGATTTTGCTGAAGGACTGGATACTCACAATAATGGATGAAACCACCTGACGCACCTGCTTCTGGATAAACTTTCTCAAAGTCTAATTTTTCAAACGGTGTTGGATTTTTACGAACATCGTAATGGAAAGAGTTGGTGTAGTATTCCTTGTCAGTAATATCTGGAATAGAGCCAAACTTGTCTGTATCTAGTCGGCAGAAACGATCTGTCAAACTTTCAGATGGTGTTGAGTAGATAGAGAAATGATAGCCATATTGGTCAGACCACTCTTCTACACGGCGTTTCATATCGCGAATGATGTCTAGCGTGAATTCCTTAGCATCTGGATTGCTTTCCCAGCTGTTACCAAAGAAAACAGTCGCTACTTCATACAAACCGATATAGCCCAGCGAAACTGTTGCCCGACGGTTCTTAAAGAGCTGGTCAACGCTTTCTTCTTTACCTAGACGATGGCCAAAAGCACCGTACTGATAAAGGATAGGAGCATTGGCTGGTGTCGCCTCTTTAGTGCGTTCGACACGGTAAACCAGAGCATCTTCAGCGATATTCATCCGCTCGTTGAAGATCTCCCAGAACTTATTCATGTCTCCCTCAGACTCGAGGGCAATACGAGGCAGGTTAACCGTCACAACGCCTAGATTCATCCGACCTGAATTGACTTCTACACCATTTTCATCCTTCCATCCTTGAAGGAACGAACGACATCCCATAGGAACTTTGAAAGAACCTGTCAACTCAACAATCTTATCATAGGACAAAACATCTGGGTACATCCGCTTGGTTGCACACTCTAGAGCCAACTGCTTAATGTCGTAGTTTGGAGTCCCTTCTTCCAAGTTAAGGCCTCTTTTCAGAGTAAAAATCAGTTTAGGGAAGATAGCCGTACGATGTTCTGAACCAAGGCCCTTAATGCGAATGTTTAAAATTGCCTTTTGAATTTCACGCTCAAAACGATTGGTTCCCAGACCAAAACCTAGCGAAGTAAAGGGTGTTTGACCATTTGAAGTGAAGAGAGTATTGATTTCATACTCAAGAGATTGCATGGCATCATAGATGTCTTTTTGGGTTTTCTTCCAGGCATAATCTTCTCGTTTTTCAGGCAATACCCACTCTTCTGCATCTTTGAGATGTTTTTGATAGTTCTTCTCTGCATAAGGCGCCAAAACTTCATCGATACGGTCAGCTGAACAGCCACCGTACTGGCTAGAAGCAACGTTGGCGATAATTTGGGAAATCTGAGCTGTCGCAGTCTGGATAGACTTGGGACTTTCTACCTCTGCATTTCCAATCTTAAAACCATTTTCCAACATACCTTTAAAGTCAATCAAACAGCAGTTGGTCATAGGGGTATAGGGGCTGTAGTCCAAATCGTGATAGTGGATATCTCCCTTTTGGTGGGCATTGGCTACGTGCTTAGGCAGCATTTGCAGTCCGATTGATTTCCCAACAATCCCTGCTGTCAAATCACGCTGGGTATTAAAGACATCGCTGTCTTTATTAGCATTTTCATTGACAACTGCTTGGTCTTTGTTGAGTAGTTTATGGATACTAAAGTTAATATCTGTCGCTTTTGAGCGCTCAAAATCCCTCTGCGTCCGATAAGTAATATACTCCTCAGCCAGCGCATATTCTTTGGCTTCAAGGAGTTCATGTTCTACAATATTTTGAATTTCGTAAATCTTAACCCCCTGTGGAAAGCGACTATGAATTTCTGTGACAATTCGCTCGGTCAGAGCATTGAGGCGTTTTTCGACCAAGGGTGTCACATCCATAACCTTGTCTGCCGCCTTGTGGAGAGCCTTGTCAATCTTGTCCACATCAAATACAACACGTCTCCCATCTCGTTTCTCGACGAAGAGAGTTGGCAAAATTGTAATTTTTTCTTCTAGTGCAATCATATGCATTCTCTTTTCTAAAATGTTCTTTCTAAAAAGTATTATACCACTCTAAAAAGAAAAATCAATATCTTGTGTTAAAAATCCTAAAATTTTTAAAAATACACAAGATATTGATTTGGTTATTTAATTTTATAGACTTTAAACTCTGAGTAATCCGTCTTTACTGGTTGGTAATTTTCTTTTAAGAGTGTTTCCACTTCAGACCAGACTGGCACCTTGTCATTCACCACAATCACCTTAGGTTGTTTTTCTTTCAAGTCATTGAGTAGCTTATTCCGGTTTTCCTCAGTTGCTGTATAGTGCACGGGAGACAAAATCGCCGATGGCGACAAGCGCTCACTCTTACGATAAAGAGTCGCAGTATCATCCCATGCATAGATAGCATCTTCCGTATTTGTCTCCTCTTTTACCAAATCAGCAAGACGATTACGTTCTTGATAAGGTACCGGATAAAGGACAAACTTCATCAAAAAAGGAACAGTCAAAAGATAGACAAGCCCTAAAACTGGCAGATATAGATTTCCTTTAAAAAAACGACTCCATAGGCTAACTGGCGTTTCTCTTCGTCTTCTTCTAACACTACGCCCCCTCTGTTGACTCTTAATATTGGTTACCAATAAAAGTAGGAAAACAGGGAAGACGACCATCAAATAAGAAGCGTGCAGAGGCTCTTGTGAAAAGAAAAGCAAAATCAAACCTAAAATTGTCACAAGACTTGCAGGAACCGAAATGACGTATAGTTTAGAGGGCTTGGATTGAAAGAGACCTAAAAAGATACAAACCACAAATCCCAAACCAAGGGACAACAAGCCATAAAAAGCCATATTCTCTAAAATTTTAGAAGTGAAATCAAAGCTAATACTGTCAATAGGATAACGAATACCACTAATGGCATCCCCAAAACTTCCTGTTGCAACACTATAGTAGGCAGTTGGATAAAAGATAAGTGAAAAACCTAAAGCCACTGCAAGAAACTGATAAAACCCATGCGCAAAGCGTCTATGCCCAAGGTTAAAGACCAACAAGCCTAAACTCACTACAGCAATAAACAGGAGCGATGACAAGGGGGCAAAGAAAAATCCTCCCGCCAAAGCCAGCCCAATCCGTATAAATCCCTTATCATGGCTTGGATTGCTTAGATAGGCCGCAACTAAACTAAAGGCCGCGAATAAGAAAGGAAGCGCTAAAAGAGTCGCATAACCTCCACCAAAAGCAAGACCTGTAACTAGCATGTAAAAAATAGTCACCACTTGTCCAGCTTGGTCTCCTTGCTCTGTCAAGGTGTCCGCCGATTGAAAGAGGAAAAATCCTCCTGCTACCAAGGCTAACCACTCAAAAATGGCAAAGAAAAATCCGCCCTGAGTCACATAAGTCAGCAAATAATAAAGCAAACCTTGACTTCCATAATAGTCGCTGTAAATCTTCCCTGTCTGATGAAGCGCCCAACCTGCATAAAAATCCTGCACTTCTTGTGCACTCATTAAATCGAGTAATAGCGGTACTCCTAGAGTTATCCCCGTTACAAGCGTACTCCATAGTAAAATTTTCACCAAAGGAAGACGACTTGATTCACGATGATACGATTCTTGTTCGATTTGGTATTCTAGAGGTTCACGATTCTCCTGATGAACTTCTTCTACTCTACCATACACACTCATATCGTTTCTCCTATTCAATTTATCTGTCTTAGTATATCAAAAAGTCCTAGGATTGTCAGCTTGCGATGGCTGTTTGAGTGATTTTTTGCATAGTTTCACAAAGGTTTCAATTTCCCGAAAGCGGTGTAAATGTGTCTGTTTGAATGTCAGGATATAGTTTATTTCTTTCTGAGTCATCATCATCCCTCCTATATCTTTCTATTCGTAAAAATCAAGAAAAAGAGGACTGGTTTGCGTCCTCAGTCCTAGATTTCTTATAAGATAGGGGCGAATAACTGGGCAATTTCTTTTACAAGCTTTTGATACCAGCTCGTTTTGATAGAATGAGGATAGACTTCCTGAGAATCTGCAAATATGTTTTGAAAATCTCGGGCAATTTCCATTATAGAAGGAGTTTTATAGAGTAAGACTGCATTTTCATAATGGTGTACCAAGCTTCGGTAGTCGAGATTGATTGTCCCCACCACCGCAAAATCTTCGTCTACCAACATCTGCTTACTATGAATAAAACCTGGACTATACTCATAAATCCGAACCCCAGCAGAAAGAAGGTCTGGATAAGCTCCTCTCGTGACTAACTGAATGAACTTCTTATCTGGTATGTAAGGGGTGACAATCCGAACATCGACCCCTCTCATAGCAGCATTTTTGATTGTCTCTGTTAAATCATAGTCCATAATCAAATAAGGTGTCGTAATATAGACCGATTCCGTTGCCTGATTGATTAAACTCTGATAAACCTTTTTCCCTACCTGCGTTCGAAAAATTGGCTTGGGTCCACTCCCGTATGGAATGGTTAAACCGTCACTTGGGATAGAATGATTTTCTAAATGATATTGATCAAAATCACTAATCTCTCCTCGATTGATGTACCAAGTGGTCAAAAATAAGCGTGTCAGGGCTTTTACTGCTAGTCCGTCCAAGCGAATTCCACTATCCTTCCAATAACCAAATCTCTTGACGTGGTTAATGTACTCATCGGCTAAGTTAATGCCTCCTGTATAAGCTATCTGACCATCAACAATCAATATTTTTCTATGATCTCTGTTATTATAGGCCACTGTCAAACGAGGAATAACTTTATTGAATTTGTGGGCCTCGATGCCTAGCTGACGAAGTCGATGTGCATAATCTCCTGTTAAAGTAGCCATACAGCCAATATCGTCATAGAGCAGTTTAACTTCAATGCCTTGAGCAACTTTTTCCTCCAAGATTTCTAAAATACGATTCCACATCAAACCTTCTTCTATAATATAATATTCCAAGAAGATAAATTTCTCAGCCTTTTTAAGATCTTCTACCATCTTTTTCCACATAGCCTCTCCGTTAGGAAAAAATGTAGAGGCAGTTTGATCATAGACATCGGCATTGGTATCCATACTCAATAAGGACTTGATGACGCCATATGCCGCCTTATCACTTTCTTTTAATTCCTCTTTTAGTAGCTGGCTATTTGCTTCTTGGAAATGCATGGAGCCTAGCTTCTTCAGTTGTTTGATTTCTTTTTTGGACAATCGCCTTTCACCAAACATCAGATAGAGCAAGGGGCCAAATACTGGCACAAAGGCTACTAATAACCAGGTTACCTTATTCTCAGGAGTCGTATTACGGTTGACTATCGAAATGATTGTGATGATACTCAGTAGAATGAGGACAGTAATCCATAAAATGGGAGCCATGCGTCCTAAATAAAGAAAGAGACCAAAAACCAGACAAAGTTCAAGTAGCATAATCGAAAGACTAAAGCCATACTTGGACATCAATAATTGAAATTTTCTATATTTCATATCCCCTCCTTGATATTTTGAACACTAAAAACAAGTAATTGATACTAGTATAACTCAGGTATTCGATAGAAGGCAAGTATTTATGATTATTTTCTAGGTAAAAGTAAAAAGGCTGAAAAATCCAGCCCTTCCTACTTGCATAGTCTTATTTAGTTAAAATGACTTGGTCCGATGGGTCTCTATCCATATCGTCTACGACGATTTGATTACCGTTTACAGTGTAAATTTTGACATCATCGCCAATAATCATGCGTTGATTTGCTGCATCAAATGTGACCTGTTTGACTTTCTGATCCCCGTCAGATTCGAGCTCAGTCCATGTACCAGTCGTTCCAGTGACCACTAAAGTGATACGGTCTCCGTCATCTTGGCCTGTATAAGTCCCATCAATATCAGTCGGTTGAGCAACAGGTTGATTCTGTACTGGAGCCGCTTGATTTTGGTTAGTCCCTGCATTTGCAGTATTGGTATTCTGTTGAGCAGGTTGTTGGACCTGCTGCTGAGCCACAGGCTGTTGAACTGGTTGTGTTCTTTGGGAACAAGCAACTAGCAAAGATACACTCGCTAAAGAAACAATAGAAAGTGCTGCTGTTTTGAATGTCATAATAAATGTCCTTTCTCTTGCCATGCTAGAAAAATAGATTTTCCTTAGCCAGCAATTTATCTAGTATAACAAAGGCAAAAGAAGAGGTCAATTTATCTGCTCATGGTCCAGCAGGTAGCCCCGTACTTCTGAGATAAAATAGAGAGATCCTGTAACGAACAACAAATCCTGAGCATCTGCTCTTTCTTCAAAATCGCTAATAAATTCTCTGTAAGAGGGAATTACATGGTAACCTGTTACATCTGTCTCGTCCAGAGAACCTTGATAGTCAAAACCAGTCACCTTGAGTTCCACCTGAGGTAAATTTTCAGTCAGATAAGCCAACATCCCTTGATAATTCTTGCGTTTCAAAGCCCCAAAAAGTATTTGAGGACGATAACCTTCCTGCTCTTTTTCTTTGATAAACTCCACCAGGCGAGTCAAAGCAGGGAGGTTATGAGCACCATCCAAGTAAATCTGTGGGCGAATACGCTCCAAACGGCCAGCCCAATGGGTCTTCTCCAAAGCCTGTCTTACAGCCTGTTCATCAACAGCTTCCTTTCTTTCTCCCATAAAAAGAAGAAAAGTTTGCAACGCCAAGGCCGCATTCTCCTGCTGATAAGCTCCTTCCAATCCTATTTTCAACTGCGAAAAAGTTCCCAAAGAACTTGAAAAATCACCATTCAGCATTGAAAAATCCTGACCTGCCTGATAAAGGTCAACAGCTAAAGAGGCTGCTTTTTTCTGACAGACAAGTCTAGCTTCTGGAGGCAATTTCGAAATCACTGCCTTTTTACCAGCCTTGAAAATACCAGCTTTCTGCTCTGCGATTGCTGCTATACTGTCACCCAGAGTCTCCTGATGGTCAAGTCCGATGGAGGTGATGACAGCAATCTCTCCAGTTATCACATTGGTCGTGTCAAGTAAGCCACCAATTCCTACTTCTAGTAAAACCAAATCCACCGCTTGCTCCCTAAAGTAGAGGAAAGCAATCAAGGTCAGCAATTCAAAAAAGGACAACTGGTCATGAGTTTGCAAAAGCGTCTTTTCCATCTCCCTGACCTGCTCAGCTAAACGGATAAAGTCTTCGTCTGCTATTGGTTGCCCACCAATGCAGATTCGGTCATTGATAGAGACAATATGAGGTGAGGTAAAGGTCGCAACTTTTTTACCATGTCCCATAAATAATTCCCTCATAAAAGCAATGGTAGATCCTTTCCCATTAGTCCCTGTTACGTGGATAATAGGGTAAGACTTCTCGGGATTTCCTAACAAATCCACTGCTTGCTGCATTCGGCCTAAACCTGACCTAAAATTCAAACCAATCCGACTATGAAGCCACTCTTCTACTTCAAACATACACATCTCCTTGACAAAAGTCCAATCAATTATCGCATTAAAGTATGGTTACTAATAAAAACAAGGCCAGGATTTTCGTCCCGACCTCTTACCTGGTTAGCTAATAACTAGCTACTATAAATGTTAACGTGGGCTAAAAACATCCACAGGACATTCCAACTCTTCCCAATTTCTGGGAGTTGGGGTGATACAGTCTCCCAGACTTACCAGCTCTCTCTTATTTAAAGGAACTGGGGTAAAAATGTTCACTGGATGTGCCTGCGTTTCTAATTTCTAGCGCAGGGCTAAACACGTCCACTGGACTTACCAGTTCTCTCTTATTTTAAGGAACTGGGCTAAAAACATCCACTGGATGTTTTTACTCCTCCATAAAACTATTGAAGACTTCTTCAATCATGTTCCATTCGTCTTCTGAGTCTTCTGGGATTGGCTGCAATTCGCCTTCTGTTCCATCTTCGTTTTCGATGAATGAGTAAGCTTGGATTTCAACTTGTCCGTCTTCGTCTTCTTCTGCGTTAACTGGTACTAGAAGAACATAGTTTTTACCAAATTCTTCTTTTCCATCAATCGTCAAAAGGATTTCAAACAAGGTTTCATTCCCTTGCTCATCTACTAGTGTGATTAGTTCACGTTCTTCGTGGTCGTGGTTATGATCGTGTGACATAGCCTCTCCTTTATATTAAAATTTTCTATCTAAATAATTTTGTAAAATCAGCTGAGCTGCTAACTTATCAATGACTTTCTTACGCTTGTTACGGCTAATATCTGCTTGTTCAATCAACATGCGCTCTGCGGCAACTGTTGTCAAGCGTTCATCCTGATAATCTACTGGTAAACCAAAAAGCTCTTCTAGCTTTGCTCCGTAGGCTTGACTAGCTTCCACGCGCGGTCCACTTGTATTGTTCATGTTTTTAGGCAAGCCCACTACAAATCGTTCCACCTTGTAAGCATCAACCAATTCCTTAACGCGGTCAAAACCAAATTGGCCTTGTTCCTCATTGATTTGGATGATTTCAAGCCCTTGAGCTGTAAAACCGAGCGGATCGCTAATCGCCACCCCTACCGTTTTTGAACCGACGTCCAATCCCATAATTCTCATAGGTTATAGATCGACTCCTTGTCCTTTAAGGTAGTAGCGGACCAATTCCTCAACGATTTCATCACGCTCATACTTACGGATTTGATTTCGTGCATTATTATAACGAGGAACGTAGGCAGGGTCTCCACTCAATACGTAACCAACGATTTGGTTAATTGGGTTGTAGCCCTTATCGTTCAACGAAGCATAGACATCAGTCAAAGTTTCGCTAATTTCTTTTTTATTGGAATCGTCCAATTTAAAACGTACTGTTTCTTCAGTAAATCCCATTCTAACACCCTCTTTCCTTAGAATAGTACCATTATAGCATAATTCCTTACGTTCTACAATTCAGGCAGTCTATTTATTTGGATTTTCTATTGTTCTGTCGCGCCATTTGCCAATCTGTCTGAAATATATTTGCTTGGTTCATTCTTCAAAAGATTTTCTAAGCCAATATTCTTCAAATATTCTAACTGAGAAGCCTTCTTGACATCCAGAACTTGAAAATCAAAACTAGTCGTTGTTTGAAGTTCTGTTGCACTCAATAATTTGGTTTCAAGCTTAAAGCCTGATAATTTACGAGCTTCTATGATGGACTCATCCTTCTCCTCCGCCTCGAGGAGAGCTTTTTGAGTTTCTTCCACTCCGTGTTGGTCAATATAAGTTTTCAACTCATCAGAGACTGGACGCTTTTGTTGAATCGTTAAGTTCAAAAAAGTCTTGTCCTTGTATGTAATGGTTTGGGTTTGCTGGCTACCATCATCTGACTTGGGCAAGACCAAAGTCTTGGTCACAACTGTATTCTTCTCGGCATTCTCAATAACTGGCAATGCCGACTGAAGCGTATCCTTTTCTGTTTTTGTAGCTGTTCCAGCTTCTTTTTTCTGTCCGCAACCAACCAGGACAAAAAGGAAAGCTAGACTAACAAGAACAATTTTTTTCATTTCTTTCTTCTTTCTTTTTGAAATTAAAATAGAATAAGGCTGGGAATTGCTCCCAGCCTTGATGTTTATAGAGCTGCACGCAAACGTGCTTCTGCATTTTCTACATTACGGACAGAGCGTGGTAGGAAGGCACGAATATCGTCTTCCTTATAGCCAACTTGCAGGCGTTTTTCATCTACAAGGATTGGGCTCTTTAAAATTCTCGGTGTTTCCATAATCAGATTGAGGACTTCATTGACACTCAAATCTTCAATATCCACTCCAAGGGCTTTGGCATAGCGATTTTTAGACGAAACGATGCTGGCTATTCCGTTATCTGTTTTTGTCAGAATATCCAGTAATTCTTCTCTCGTAATTCCTTCTTTACCAAGGTTTTGTTCTTTATAACTTAACTGGTGGGCATTGAGCCAGGTTTTTGCTTTTTTACAGCTAGTACAACTTGAGACTGTATAAATTTTAATCATGTACCTACCCCTTTCGCTACATGTTACTATCAGTTTAGTCTATTATACCATAAAAAACATCCGACTTGCGACCTATTTTTAAATTTTTTTAACTTTTTTCGTCATTTTCGTACTTTTTTCTTGACAAAATGAAATTTACAGCCATTCTTGATATTTCTTGATATAGATTTTTTTCACAATTGTCACGCTAATCATATACAAAATAATGATGAAAAGTAAAAAGATGAAATAAATCGGTTTTAAAGGAGTTAGATGGAGAAAGCTAGCTAGTGGACTGTAAGGAAGGAAGGTCACAAAGGCTGCAGCCAATAAGGTTGTCACAAGGACTAGCCAAGCTGGACGACTTTGTAAAAAGGGAATTTTGGCTGAACGCAGCATATGGATAACCATGGTCTGTGACCACATGGACTCGATAAACCAACCTGTCTGAAACAAGACAATAAATCCTACGGCAGACTCCGCTCCATGGACATAGGCTTGACCTGTCGTCATGGGTACAATGATAAAATAAAGCAAACTGAAGGTCAAAATATCAAAGGCAGAAGAGATAGGTCCCATCCAAATCATGAAACGTGTGATGGACTTAGCTTCCCAGGTATGCGGATTTCTCAAAAAATCTTTATCCACCTTGTCAAAAGGCAAGGCAATACAAGACAAATCATAGACTAGATTTAGGATAATCAAATGGACTGGTGCCATTGGTAAAAATGGCAAAAAGATTCCAGAGACTAATAGGGATAAGATATTTCCAAAATTAGAACTCACTGTCATTTTGATATATTTAGTCATATTGGCATAGACCTTACGCCCTTCAACAAGTCCTTTTTCCAGCACCATGAGATCCTTATCAAGTAGGATAACATCAGCTGTTTCTTTGGCAATATCTACTGCTGTATCAACAGAAATCCCCACATCTGCAACTTTCATAGAAGGAGCATCATTGATCCCATCTCCCATATAGCCGACAGCATGACCATTAGCCTTAAATTGCAGAATAATCCTTGCTTTTTGGTCCGGAGAAAGTTTGGCGAAGACAGTTACCTCCTCTACCGCTTGGGCCAATTCTTGATTACTCATCTGATCAATTTCAGACCCCAACAGCATCTGATTGATATCCAAACCAACCTTTTCACAGACTGCTTGGGTAACTTTTTCGTTGTCTCCCGTCAAAATCTTTGTTTGAACTCCATGTTCTAACAGAGCCTTAATTGCTGGTGCTGCAGATGATTTAGGAGGGTCTAGGAAGGCTAAATAACCAGTTAGAATCATATCCCCTTCATCATCAACTGTATAGGCATGACCTTCCCTCAAACCTGACTTATAGGCCACTCCCAAGACACGCAAACCTTGTTGATTTAGTTGTCTGACTTCTGCTAAAATTTCTTCTCTAATAACATCTGTCAAGGGAGTAATCACTCCTTGGTATTCCGCATAACTGGAAATCGTCAACATTTCCTCTAGGGCACCCTTGGTTACCAAACTAACCACTTCGTGTTCATCCTTAACGATAACACTCATACGTCTACGTTCAAAATCAAAGGGAAGCTCATCTATTTTTTGAAAAGTTTGAGCCAGATTTTGCAAGAGGGCGTGTTCTTTGGCTTCCTTTTCAGTCCGTTTGATGATGGCTCTGTCCATCAAATTTTTCAAGCCCGTTTGAAAATAGGAATTGAGATAAGCTCGTCTCAAGACGGTCAAATCCAAGCGTCCGTGGATGTCCAAGGGATATTCAAGGACAATTTCGTCTTGGGTTAGAGTTCCTGTCTTATCTGTACACAAAATATCAATCGCCCCTAAGTCCTGTATGGCATTGAGTTTCTTGATAACCACTTTTTCCTTGGCCATAATGATGGAGCCTTTTGCTAGACTGGCTGTGATAATCATAGGAAGCATCTCAGGTGTCAATCCAACACCAACACTCAAAGCAAATACGCCAGCTTCTAACCAATCTCCATCTGTTAAACCATTGGACAAGAAAACGATGGGCACCATGACCAGCATCAAACGAATCAAGAGCCACGAAATACTATTCATCTCCCGTTCAAACGAAGTAGGCTCATCATAGGTGTTCAAAGTCTGTTCAATGGCCCCCATCATGGTATCATCACCAACTGCTAAAACCACGGCCTTGGCACTACCAGACAAGACATTGGTTCCCATAAAGGCTAGCGCTTCTGCTTCTAGCAGACTATCAGATTGTTGAACTGTTGCCTTGGTCAAGGCCAATTTTTCAACCGATTCACTTTCACCTGTCAAGCCCGACTGTTGTACAAAGAAATCGCGCGACTCAAATAAAAGAAGATCTGCTGGAATCATGTCTCCAGCGCTTAATTTAACCACGTCACCCACTACCAAATCATCGATAGGTACTTCTTGGATTTCTCCTTGACGAATGACAGTCGCTGTGTTGACAATCATTTTTGATAGATTGGTCGCAGCCTTATCACTACGGAGTTCTTGGACAAAGCGTATGCCACCAGAAATGAGGACTAGGACAACGATGATAATGGAAGTTGTCGGATCTTCTTGACCTGGTTTTGCCAACCAGACATTGGTCACCAAGGAAATCACGGCGATGACCAGCAAGATGATTGTAAAAGGATTGATAATGGATTCGTAAATCTTTTTGAGGATACTGTCTTCTTGACCCTTTGTGATGGTATTTTCGCCATATAGGTCACGATTTTTCTCCACCTGCTCCTCAGTCAAGCCTGTTAGACTTGTCTTATAAAAAGATAGAGTTTCGTTTAAAGATGTATGAATAGCTGTTGCTAATCTTTCTTTTGTAGTTTTCATTGGTTTCTCCTATCTATATGAATGATGTGTTTCATACACAGAGACCAATCACTTTATAAGGGCAGAACGACACAAATCAGCGATTGGCTGTGTATGTGCGGTTCCGGATGATCGTCAATTTGCATCGTCTATCTCCTTTCTTTGATTTAAACAGTAGAAAATCCCACCATAAAATGGCAGGATTAAAAAACTAATTATCTGTTTTTCGTTCAAGCTTTAACTCCATAGGGCAATGTAATGAGCTTAGTCTTGGCCTTCGCGACCAGGACTGTTGACCAACGAGTAGTGTCTCCACTGCTTTGCGGTAGTCATCCGTATCCCTATGGTAGCCTCACCTACCGTTTTCGTCTTTCAGTATAAACCTTTAAAATTTAAAAGTCAATCATTTGAGTTGTTTAACTCTTAGATAACTATCAACTCTTTTGGAGCTAGGGTCAATAATTCACAACCCGTCTCTGTAATCAGGATATCATCCTCGATACGAACGCCATATTTGCCTTCGATATAGATACCTGGCTCATCTGTCAATGCCATACCTGCCTTAATAGTTTCTGTAGAAGTCTGGCTAAAGTATGGTTCCTCATGGATATCCAGTCCAATACCGTGTCCAATACCGTGGGTAAAGTAGTCGCCATAGCCTGCCTCGATGATAATATCACGAGGGATTTTGTCAAAGTCACGGAAACCTAAGCCAGCCTTAGCCTGGTCAATCAAGGCTTGATTGGCTTTCAAAACCGTATTGTAAATCTCTGCTTGCTCGTCGCTAACATGTCCTAGATAGATAGTCCGTGTCATATCACTGACATAGTGGTCATAGAGGCAGCCGAAATCCATGGTAATAGCTTCTCCCAGCTCCACTGGTTTGTGCATAGGATGGGCATGAGGCTTAGAAGAATTGATACCACTAGCTAGAATTGTGTCAAAAGACAAGCCAGATGCTCCCAACTCACGCATGCGGAAGTCAAGGAAGTTGGCAATCTCAATTTCAGTCTTTCCTGGCTTAATAAAGTCAAGCGCATCGCGGAAAGCTTGGTCTGAGATAGAACAAGCCTTGCGAATAGCTGCAATCTCCGCTTCATCCTTAATCATTCGAAGACCTTCGACAAACTGAGTTTGTGGAAGCAAGTCAATTCCCTCAAAGGTTGCCTGCATACGGTGATAATAAGACACTGAAATCTCATCCTCAAAACCGATTCGAGACAAGCCCATGTCCTTAACAATGTCTGCAATGACAGCCAATTCATCACGGTCAGCCACAATCTCAAACCCACTGGTTTCTTGCTTGGCTGCAATGATATAGCGAGAGTCCGTCACCAAGACCTGGCGGTCACGGCTGAGAAAAACTGTTCCGTTCGAACCCCAAAAACCAGTCAAATAATAGACGTTTTTAAGATTGTTGATGATAATTCCATCTAGTTCTTTTTCTTGCATTTTAGCTAGAAATGCTTGTACACGTTTATTCATGATGTAATTTTCCTTTCAAATAATGTCCTGTGTAGCTGGCTTGGTTAGCAGCTACTTCTTCTGGAGTTCCTGTTGCGATGATGGTTCCACCACCGACACCGCCCTCAGGTCCCAAGTCAATAATATGGTCTGCTGTCTTAATAACATCTAGATTGTGCTCGATAACAAGGACTGTATTGCCATCGTCGACAAAGCGAGCCAATACCTTGAGCAAGCGAGCGATATCCTCAGTATGAAGGCCTGTCGTTGGCTCATCTAAAATGTAGAAAGATTTTCCTGTCGAGCGTTTGTGGAGTTCACTAGCCAGTTTCATACGCTGGGCTTCTCCCCCAGAAAGGGTGGTAGCTGGTTGCCCTAGCGTTACATAGCCTAGACCTACATCCTTGATGGTCTGAAGTTTGCGTTGAATC
The DNA here is from genome assembly GCF_030439915.1 of Streptococcus sp. SPS1. GTDB lineage: Bacteria > Bacillota > Bacilli > Lactobacillales > Streptococcaceae > Streptococcus. The sequence goes on along the minus strand of NZ_JAQFJG010000002.1, from coordinate 172,617 downwards.
TTGGGAATGTGTTGGAAGAACTCCACCGCATCATTGACGGTCATGTCCAAGACCTGCGAGATATTCTTTTCCTTATAGTGAACTTCTAGGGTTTCACTGTTGTAGCGGGTTCCGTGGCAGACTTCACAAGCCACATAAACATCTGGCAAGAAGTGCATCTCAATCTTAATAATCCCGTCACCTGAGCAGGCTTCACAGCGACCACCCTTGACATTGAAACTGAAACGGCCTTTCTTGTAACCTCGAATCTTGGCTTCATTTGTCTGAGCAAAAAGGTCACGTATATCGTCAAAAACCCCTGTATAGGTAGCTGGGTTAGATCTCGGCGTTCGTCCGATAGGACTCTGGTCAATATCAATCAAGCGGTCTACATGCTCAATTCCTGTAATGGTTTTGAATTTACCTGGTTTGTCTGAGTTGCGGTTGAGCTTTTGGGCAATGGCTTTTTTGAGAATGCTGTTGATTAAGGTCGATTTTCCTGAGCCGGATACCCCCGTAACCGCGATGAATTTTCCTAGTGGAAAGCGAGCCGTGACATTTTGCAAGTTATTCTCACACGCTCCTGTCACTTCAATAAAACGACCATTTCCAACACGGCGCTCTTCTGGTACTGGAATGACACGTTTTCCTGACAAGTACTGGCCTGTGATAGACTTGCTATTACGAGCCACCTGTTTGGGCGTACCTGCCGCAACAATCTCCCCACCAAATACTCCCGCACCAGGACCAACGTCAATCAGATAATCCGCCTCACGCATGGTATCTTCGTCGTGTTCCACCACGATAAGAGTATTACCCAAGTCGCGCATCTTTTTGAGACTGGCAATCAAACGGTCATTGTCCCTCTGGTGGAGACCGATTGACGGCTCATCCAGGATATAAAGGACACCTGATAGGTTAGAACCAATCTGAGTTGCCAATCGAATACGCTGACTTTCCCCACCTGAAAGAGTTCCTGCCGAACGTGACAGAGTCAGATAGTTAAGGCCCACGTTATTAAGGAAGGTCAAACGATCCTTGATTTCCTTGAGAATAGGCCGAGCAATGATGGCTTCGTTTTCAGAAAGAGTCAACTGACTGACTAATTCCAAGTGATCTGCGATAGACAGGTCTGAAATTTCTCCGATATGTGGCCCGTTCTCGCCACCCACACGGACAGACAAGGCCTGATCATTGAGACGATAGCCGTGACAGGTCCCGCAGGTCAGCTCATTCATGTAGAGACGCATCTGGGTGCGGGTGTAATCGCTGTTTGTCTCGTGATAGCGACGCTTGATATTATTAACAACTCCCTCAAAAGGAATATCGATATCGCGCACGCCACCAAATTCATTCTCATAGTGGAAATGGAATTCCTTGCCATCTGACCCATAGAGAATCAAGTTCTTGTCTTCTTCTGCCAAGTCCTCAAAAGGCTTATCCATGTCTACTCCAAAAGCTGTCATAGCCTGCTCTAGCATGTTTGGATAGTAGTTGGATGAGATAGGATTCCAAGGAGCCAAGGCTCCCTCACGTAAGGTTTTGCTGGCATCTGGTACTACCAAATCAGTATCCACCTCCAGCTTGATGCCCAAACCGTCACACTCACTACAAGAACCAAAAGGAGCATTGAAGGAGAAGAGACGTGGCTCTAACTCTGGAACAGTAAAGCCACAAACTGGACAGGCATAATGCTCAGAGAAGAGCAACTCAGAGTCGTCCATAGTGTCGATAATGACATATCCTTCTGCGATACGAAGGGCAGCCTCAATGGAATCAAAGAGACGACTACGGATACCCTCCTTGATGACAATACGGTCAACCACGACATCGATATTGTGTTGCTTACCCTTAGACAACTCTGGCACTTCGGTCACATCATAGACTTCCCCATCCACACGGACACGAACATAACCGTCTTTCTGAACCTTCTCAATAACACTTTTATGTTGCCCTTTTTTCTTGCGGATGACAGGAGCTAAAATTTGCAGACGCTGGCGTTCAGGTAACTCCAAAACCTTATCAACGATTTGCTCCACAGAAGAAGCCTTGATAGCCCCATGCCCGTTGATACAGTAAGGCGTCCCCACACGCGCGTAGAGGAGACGCAGATAGTCATTGATTTCAGTCGTGGTTCCCACCGTCGAGCGAGGATTTTTGCTAGTCGTTTTCTGATCGATGGAAATAGCTGGGCTGAGGCCATCAATGGCATCTACATCAGGCTTCTCCATATTTCCCAAAAACTGACGAGCATAGGCTGACAAACTCTCCACATAGCGACGTTGTCCCTCAGCATAGAGGGTATCGAAAGCCAGACTGGATTTCCCTGAACCTGACAAGCCGGTCACTACAACCAGCTTGTCTCGTGGAATCTCCACATCAATATTTTTTAAATTATGGGCACGCGCCCCATGAATGACAATTTTATCTTGCATCTTTGTTCTTTCTAGTCCATTATTGCTTACCATTATACCAAAAAAAGTGAGATTCTATTACCCAAAAGGCCGATTTTGTAGTATAATAGTACGGTGTGAAAAAATCTGAAAAATGAGAAAGGATAAGGGATATGAAACAAGTTTTTCTCTCTACAACAACTGAATTTAAAGAGATCGATACACTTGAACCGGGTACTTGGATCAATCTCGTCAATCCGACTCAAAATGAATCACTCGAAATCGCCAACGCCTTCGATATCGATATTGCCGATCTTCGAGCACCGCTCGATGCGGAAGAAATGTCTCGTATTACGATTGAAGACGAGTACACCCTGATTATCGTAGACGTGCCGGTCACAGAAGAAAGAAATAATCGCACCTACTACGTAACCATCCCGCTTGGTATTATCATAACAGAGGAAACCATTATCACTACTTGTTTGGAACCATTACCGGTCCTCGATGTCTTTATCAACCGTCGATTGCGTAATTTCTACACCTTCATGCGTTCGCGTTTCATCTTCCAGATTCTCTATCGCAATGCAGAACTTTACCTAACAGCCCTTCGTTCAATCGACCGTAAGAGTGAGCAAATCGAAAGTCAACTGCATCAATCAACTCGAAATGAAGAATTGATTGAGCTCATGGAATTGGAAAAAACCATCGTCTATTTCAAGGCCTCCCTCAAAACAAATGAGCGTGTGATTAAGAAATTGACCAGCTCAACCAGCAATATCAAGAAATACCTTGAGGACGAAGACCTGCTTGAAGACACCCTAATTGAAACCCAACAGGCCATCGAGATGGCAGATATTTATGGAAACGTCTTGCACTCTATGACAGAGACCTTCGCCTCTATCATTTCCAATAACCAGAACAACATCATGAAAACCTTGGCCCTTGTGACCATCGTCATGTCCATCCCAACCATGGTCTTTTCTGCCTACGGGATGAACTTTAAGGATAATGAAATCCCCCTAAACGGCGAGCCAAATGCTTTCTGGTTAATCGTCTTTATTGCCTTTGCTATGAGTGTCTCACTCACTCTCTATCTCATCCATAAAAAATGGTTCTAAGAGGAGTTCCTATGTCTCAGATTGATCTACAAAAATTAACAAAGAAAAACCAAGAGTTTGTCCACATCGCTACCCAACAATTCATCAAAGATGGAAAAACAGACGCTGAAATCAAGGCTATTTTTGAGGAAGTTATTCCCCAAATCCTTGAAGAGCAAGCCAAGGGTACGACTGCTCGTTCCCTCTATGGAGCACCGACCCATTGGGCTTATAGTTTCACTGTCAAGGAACAATATGAAAAAGAACATCCAAAAGAAAATGATGATCCAAAACTCATGATTATGGATTCAGCCCTTTTCATCACTAGCCTCTTTGCCCTCGTCAGCGCCCTCACAACTTTCTTTGCGGCAGATCAAGCTTTCGGCTATGGATTGATTACTCTTCTATTAGTTGGACTGGTTGGTGGATTTGCCTTCTACTTGATGTACTACTTTGTTTACCAATACTATGGACCAGATATGGACCGCAGTCAACGTCCGCCTTTCTGGAAATCTGTACTGGTTATTCTAGCATCTATGTTCCTTTGGTTACTTGTTTTCTTTGCAACAAGCTTCCTACCAGCTAGCCTTAACCCAGTACTGGCTCCATTGCCACTAGCTATTATCGGAGCAGTTCTCCTAGCCCTTCGCTTCTACCTCAAGAAACGCTTGAACATCCGCAGCGCAAGTGCAGGACCAACACGCTATTAAGAGAATGATAAAAGCAACTGCAGGTGCGGTTGCTTTTTTACTACTTTCCTGATTTAAAAGTATTCTTCTGACATCCCACATAGCTTTCTCTTATCTTTTGTGATAAAATAGGCTCAATCTATTTCTAGGAGGATAAGATATGGTTTCTACCATTGGTATTGTTAGTTTGTCTAGTGGTGTTATCGGAGAGGACTTTGTCAAACACGAAGTGGACTTGGGTATCCAGCGTCTCAAGGACCTGGGACTAAATCCTATCTTTTTGCCCCATTCGTTAAAAGGCTTAGACTTTATCAAGGACCATCCTGAAGCTCGTGCAGAGGATTTGATTCATGCCTTTTCTGATGATAGCATCGACATGATCCTATGCGCCATCGGTGGAGACGATACCTATCGCTTACTACCTTATCTTTTTGAAAATGACCAACTACAAAAGGTTATCAAACAAAAAATTTTTCTTGGCTTCTCGGATACAACCATGAACCATCTCATGTTGCATAAACTAGGAATCAAAACTTTTTATGGTCAATCCTTCCTAGCAGACATTTGTGAATTGGACAAGGAAGTGCTGACCTATAGCCTCCACTACTTTAAAGAATTGATTGAGACGGGAAGAATCTCAGAAATCCGCCCTAGTGACGTTTGGTATGATGAAAGGACTGACTTCAGTCCCAAGGCTCTGGGGACACCTCGTGTCAGTCATGCAAATACTGGTTTCGAGCTGTTGCGGGGAAATGCCCAGTTCGAGGGAAAAATCCTCGGTGGTTGCCTCGAATCCCTCTACGATATCTTTGACAACTCTCGATACGCAGATAGCACGGAGCTCTGCCAAAAATACAAACTTTTCCCTGACTTGTCAGACTGGGAAGGAAAAATCCTCTTGCTAGAAACAAGCGAAGAAAAGCCTGAGCTGGAAGACTTCAAAAATATGTTGCGGACTTTAAAAGACACTGGTATATTCGAGGTCATCAGTGGACTCTTGGTCGGAAAACCTATGGATGAAACTTTCTATGACGACTATAAAGAGGCACTATTGGATATTATTGACAGCAATATCCCGATTATCTATAATCTAAATGTCGGCCACGCAACTCCAAGAGCAATTGTACCCTTCGGAGTTCACGCCTATGTAGATGCAAAGGAGCAAATCATTCGCTTTGACTATAACAAAAAATAAATAGTTTCTCTATTTTTGTGCTTTTGTATTCGTTTTCGTTACAATTTGTATCTGAATTTATTGCATTTCGCTAATTTCTATGATATCCTTTTGAAGGAGGTGTATATGACAAAACAAAAAATTAATCGAATCGTAGGTTCTATTGGTGCCTTTATTGGAATTATAGTATTTATTGCCTACATACCTCAAATTATCGCTAATTTACAGGGAAATAAAGCTCAACCATTTCAACCTTTATCAGCTGCTATATCTTGCTTAATCTGGGTTATTTATGGATGGACAAAGGAACCTAAGAAGGATTGGATACTAATCATTCCAAATTCAGCTGGTGTTATTTTAGGTGGAATCACTTTTTTGACTTCACTCTAACAAATCTAATAGTATATATAAAAAGCTGGGAAAAATTTCTCAGCTTTTTTCTATATTCTCAGATATGCTAGTTACCTGTACATACTAACGACCGCTTTTCCACTCACAATCATTCTCATGGTCATCAACTAGCCCTGCAGCCTGTAGAAAAGACAAGACGGCGACTGGGCCTGTGAACTTGAAGCCTCGTTTTTTGAGATCTTTGGCTAACTTCTCAGACAGAGGTGTTTTAGCTGGGGCTTGGCGGTAATCGGGAACATCGTTAACGATCGTTTTCCCCTCAACAAAGGACCAAAGATAGGCATCAAAAGAGCCATATTCTTCCTGTAGTCGTAAAAATGCTTGGGCGTTAGCGCGTGTAGCAAAAATCTTGGCTCTATTTCGGATGATGGCTGGATTCTCCAGCAAGTTTTCCAATTCGGTATCAGTCATCTCTGCGACCGCTTGAATTTGATAGCCATAAAATGCTTCTCGGAAAGCTTGACGTTTGTTGAGCACCGTTTCCCAAGACAGACCATGTTGAGGCGGTAAGTTTGCTAGTCAAGGAGTAAAACGACGAAGATTAGCATTTACTTCCGCCCATGCGATAGCTGTCCGTGATTGACAAGTGCTAGCACGCAGACAGAACGGAGATAGCGAACCGCTGAGTGTGTCGCTCTGCTCGTAAAAGCTTAGAAACCTTTGAACGAAAGGGATAATGAAAGCCTTGATTGCAAGGCTTTTTGCTTTATGGTGGGTAAGTATCAGAGTGAGAAAATTTTTGGAATGAGTAGAAGTGATAGCTAGAAATTATCAGTTTCTATTTCCATTTACCCTGTGGGTACGTGTTTGTTTCCATTGACAAGGAGTTTGTGGGAATAGAAATGTACCCACCTTGTTTGAATCAAGTGAAGTGTAGTTGAAGGAAATCTGTTGAAAGCAATACTTCATTTTACCGAATAAGTAATAATTTAGGCAACTTCAAATCGATTAAAAAAAACTATTTTAAAGGTTAAGAGTAGACAAAAATTGTCCACTCTTTTTTGCAAACTCAATTTATCAATAAATGAAATGAGGGAATGTAAAATGAAATATTTTGAGGTTGAGTTAGAAAATCCTGATGAATTTTTAAAACTACAAACAGAAGATTTTGTGAAAGCTAATCGCTTGCTACTAAGGAAGATAATCCAGAGCGTTACAGTCTATGAAGAAAACTTCGTCATATCCTTTAAATCTGGCATCGAATTGGAAGTATGAGTCTCATTCCATAACTTTTATATTGAACATATCATCTTGTTGTGTTATACTATAAATTGATATAAACAAAGATGTAGGAGGAACCGAAACTATGACAGCCTCAATGCGTTTAAGATAAGCTGGCAATAAAAAAAGCAGAATCTATACCCGATGATAGGCTTTTTTGTTGTGCTTATTTATACGATATTGAGCATTCATTAGTTACGGTGAGGATATTGGTTATTTAACTATACCTTTATTTAACTATGTCTTTAATATGAATGTTTCCAAATTGTATGTATGCAGACCAAAAGCCACATTGTGGGGTTTGGCCTGCATTTTTTATTGCCTAGAATGCTATTCAAAATAGAAATTCAAGCAAAATAATATGCAGGAGATAATATAAATGGAAAAATACAACAATTGGAAACGAAAATTTTATGCAATATGGGCAGGGCAAGCAGTATCATTAATCACTAGTGCCATCCTGCAAATGGCGATTATTTTTTACCTTACAGAAAAAACAGGATCTGCGATGGTCTTGTCTATGGCTTCATTAGTAGGTTTTTTACCCTATGCGATTTTGGGACCTGCCATTGGTGTGCTAGTGGATCGTCATGATAGGAAGAAGATAATGATTGGTGCCGATTTAATTATCGCAGCAGCTGGTGCAGTGCTTGCTATTGTTGCATTCTGTATGGAGCTACCTGTCTGGATGATTATGATAGTATTGTTTATCCGTAGCATTGGAACAGCTTTTCATACCCCAGCACTCAATGCGGTTACACCACTTTTAGTACCAGAAGAACAGCTAACGAAATGCGCAGGCTATAGTCAGTCTTTGCAGTCTATAAGCTATATTGTTAGTCCGGCAGTTGCAGCACTCTTATACTCCGTTTGGGATTTAAATGCTATTATTGCCATCGACGTATTGGGTGCTGTGATTGCATCTATTACGGTAGCAATTGTACGTATACCTAAGCTGGGTAATCAAGTGCAAAGTTTAGAACCAAATTTCATAAGGGAGATGAAAGAAGGAGTTGTGGTTCTGAGACAAAACAAAGGATTGTTTGCCTTATTACTCTTAGGAACACTATATACTTTTGTTTATATGCCAATCAATGCACTATTTCCTTTAATAAGCATGGAACGCTTTAATGGAACGCCTGTGCATATTTCTATTACGGAAATTTCCTTTGCATTTGGGATGCTAGCAGGAGGCTTATTATTAGGAAGATTAGGGGGCTTCGAAAAGCATGTATTACTAATAACAAGTTCATTTTTTATAATGGGGACCAGTTTAGCCGTTTCGGGAATACTTCCTCCAAATGGATTTGTAATATTCGTAGTTTGCTGTGCAATAATGGGGCTTTCGGTGCCATTTTATAGCGGTGTGCAAACAGCTCTTTTTCAGGAGAAAATTAAGCCTGAATATTTAGGACGTGTATTTTCTTTGATCGGAAGTATCATGTCACTTGCTATGCCAATTGGGTTAATTCTTTCTGGATTCTTTGCTGATAAAATCGGTGTAAATCATTGGTTTTTACTATCAGGTATTTTAATTATTGGCATTGCTATAGTTTGCCAAATGATAACTGAGGTTAGAAAATTAGATTTAAAATAAACAATATTGGAGGAATATTTATGTATCTTATTTTCATGTAACTCTTCCTGCTAAAATCGCAGGGTTTTCCCTGCATACAAGCAAATGAAAGCATGCGATTATAGACAGGAGGAAATGTTATGGAATTAATATTAAAAGCAAAAGACATTCGTGTGGAATTCAAAGGACGCGATGTTTTAGATATAAATGAATTAGAAGTATATGATTATGACCGTATTGGTTTAGTAGGAGCAAATGGTGCTGGAAAAAGCACTTTACTCAGGGTACTTTTAGGAGAATTAACTCCCCCAGGATGTAAAATGAATCGTCTGGGTGAACTTGCCTATATTCCCCAGTTGGACGAAGTAACTCTGCAGGAGGAAAAAGATTTTGCACTTGTAGGCAAGCTAGGTGTTGAGCAATTAAATATACAGACTATGAGCGGTGGTGAAGAAACAAGGCTTAAAATAGCACAGGCCTTATCGGCACAGGTTCATGGTATTTTAGCGGATGAACCTACGAGCCATTTAGACCGTGAAGGAATTGATTTTCTAATAGGACAGCTAAAATATTTTACAGGTGCACTGTTAGTTATTAGCCATGACCGCTATTTTCTTGATGAAATAGTAGATAAAATATGGGAACTGAAAGATGGCAAAATCACTGAGTATTGGGGAAACTATTCTGATTATCTTCGTCAGAAAGAGGAAGAACGTAAGAGCCAAGCTGCAGAATACGAACAATTTATTGCGGAACGTGCCCGATTGGAAAGGGCTGCGGAGGAAAAGCGAAAACAGGCTCGTAAAATAGAACAGAAGGCAAAAGGTTCTTCAAAGAAAAAAAGTACTGAAGACGGAGGGCGTTTAGCTCATCAAAAATCAATAGGAAGTAAGGAAAAAAAGATGTATAATGCTGCTAAAACCCTAGAGCACAGGATTGCGGCCTTAGGAAAAGTAGAAGCTCCGGAAGGCATTCGCAGAATTCGTTTCAGGCAAAGTAAAGCATTGGAGCTCCATAATCCATACCCTATAGTCGGTGCAGAAATTAATAAAGTATTTGGAGATAAGGCTCTGTTTGAAAATGCATCTTTTCAAATTCCGTTAGGAGCAAAAGTGGCGTTAACTGGTGGTAATGGAATCGGAAAAACAACTTTAATCCAAATGATCTTAAACCATGAAGAAGGAATTTCTATTTCGCCTAAGGCAAAAATAGGTTACTTTGCACAGAATGGTTACAAGTACAACAGTAATCAGAATGTTATGGAGTTTATGCAGAAGGATTGTGACTACAATATATCAGAAATTCGTTCAGTGCTAGCATCTATGGGGTTCAAACAGAACGATATTGGAAAAAGTTTATCTGTTTTAAGCGGTGGAGAAATTATAAAATTGTTGCTTGCTAAAATGCTCATGGGTAGATATAACATCCTAATAATGGATGAACCCAGTAACTTCCTTGACATACCAAGTTTAGAGGCTTTGGAAATACTAATGAAGGAGTACACCGGAACTATCGTGTTTATCACCCACGATAAACGATTACTCGAAAATGTAGCAGATGTAGTTTATGAAATTAGAGATAAGAAAATAAATCTGAAACATTAAATTTAAGGTAGTCGCTGGTCAGTATAGTCTGTTCTGGTTGGCGACTCCATTGTTAAAGAGTATAAAGACTTTAGATTTTATGAATATTAAAAATAGGAACAGTCAATTGAACTGCTCCTATTTTTCTGCTAAATATATTGTAGTTTTCTTATATGTATAATGATAGATTAGCGGATTCTCATCTACGGTACTTACTTCAAATATGAAGAAGTGATCGCGGTTATCTCTGGACTTTTCCTTATTGAGGACAAAGTAATTCTTACGTGAAGTCGCCATTGTTTTTAGGATATCATCAGTTAGGAAGGTCAATGGAATATTCATGTTAGAGTAGCGGTAGAAGTCACGTTCAAAATCTTGGTAGCTCTCGCTATAATAGTCCATTTGTAGGTGATTACGCTGAAACTCAAGCTGATTCATAGAGCACCTCCTCGACAAGTTCAATACTAATAATGTCTTTTAATTTCAAATTGATGTGACCTGTTGTAGTTTTTATCAAAATGAAATCTTTGGTCAGACTTGGTATTGTTCCAGTGTAGGAAACACGCTTGTTTTTTTCAATCACTTGAATGCGTGTGCGTAGCTGCCCGGCGTATACTTGACTGAGGAGTAATAATTTCTTCTCTAGTGATAAGTCAGACATGTACGTTACTTTGTTTGTATCATCAGAGAGTGCTGATGCATGTTCAGATAGGAAAAAGCCCATCCATTTTTGCATCTTTGTATCCTGGTACTCTCTTGCTGATTGAAATGGTAAATATGAACGGTCAATCATATCAAATCCTTTCTATGCAGAGGCAAGGGTATTTTTATCAAATTGAATCGTAAAACCTTGAATTCCCCCACCTGTGTAACATTCTTTAAAGCGATTGATTACCTCAGTATAGATTATCACAGATGAGCTTGTTGGCTTAATGCTAAATGTAAATTCCAATGGTAATCGGTTTTCAGATTTAGCATGTACTAGTCGTATCGATATTTCAGTTGTTTTGAGTTTTCTCTGACGAAGTTTTGAAGTTGCTGTTTCAACGATTCCATGTAAAAATCTTTCAAGCATTTCAATATCATTACATCCTTTGCTACGGATTTCTGAAAATTGTACTGTATTTTTTTCTTGTTTCATTTTAATCCCTCCAATCCACCCGCGGAATGACCACCGATAAGTTTACTGCGTTCAATATTTCTGGAACCTTCAGTTAGGACGGTTCCTTTTTGTATGGCTAAAAAACCAAACTGTTCTCTGACAACATCAATAGCTGTCTGAAGTCTATTATCTTTTTCAATTTGTTCTACATCATCAAAGAGTGATAGTAGAGTATAGCTTTCATCTACGAAGCCACTATAAGATACACCAATTTGTCTCACTGCACCAGAGGTGTATTTTTTCGGAATAATACAAGTACATGACTCACCATTGTTTTGGGGAGATTTGCGGGTTCAATTTTATTCTGAGCATTTATAGATTTTTTCATCTCAGTCCTAGAATAGCCAATATGAATAGAAACGACAGTAGTCAATACTAGGGCTACTGTTCCGTTCCACAGTATCATTTAAAAATCATTTTCACACCCTTTCGTCTATTAGTATAGAAGAAAGCTCTCAGCACAGCCTGATAGGTTTCCATACACAACAACTCAAACAATGCTTGGTCATCATGGAGGGGTTGACCCCACTCCTCATCATGATAGGCAATGTAGAGCGGATTGGTCACCTTGACCCACGAACAACGTTTTGTCATGCTCTGCTCCTATTTGACCAACATTTTAAGGGCCGACTTGATATAGTTCTCAGCTGTATCTGTCGTTCCTTCAAAGAATTTCTTGATTTTCTTGAGTTCGGTCGCCTTGTATCCCAGTGCCAACATGGCTTCCATGGCTTCTTCCAATTCTTGGTTTTCAGCGCTTGCTTGCACTGCGACCTTAGCAGGAAGGTCATCTCCAGCAACTACTACCTTGCCTTCCAAGTCCAGCACCATCTGCTGGGCTGTTTTCTTGCCAATTTTAGGGAACTTGGTCAAGTAGGTAATATTCTTGGTTTCGATGGCTTGAACCAAGCCAGCATTGTCATCAGCAGCGATAATAGCAAGAGCTGATACAGGACCAATCCCAGAGACCGAAATCAGACTGAGAAAGAGCTTTTTCTCGTCTTCTGAGCGAAATCCATAAAGCAGATGAGAATCCTCACGCACGACCTGGTGCACATAAATTTGAGCTTCTTGGTTGACCTGTCCTGAGTAGGCATAGGGATTGGCCACATGCAAAATATAACCGATACCGTTGACTTCAAGGACAATGTATTTAGCAGTGATTTTGGTAATGATTCCTTTTAAATATTCGTACATAGTTTTCCTTTTAGTTTAATATTTCCCTAACTCACGGAGACTAGTGTGATTTTCCTGAATGCGTCGGAACATCTTTTCCATATCTGACTTGGTAAAATGCACCAAAACAGGACGTCCATGCGGACAATTATAGGGATTGTCACATTGAGAAAGTTGATAAAGGAGCTGTCTGGCCGAATGATCATCGATACGATGGTTGGCCTTGATAGACCGCTTGCAGGACATCATGATGGCTAGCTCTGCTCGGTATTTCTTGATCGAAACTTCCTTGGTCAAGAGCAGCATGTCACACATTTCATAGATACCAGACTCGATTTCTTCCTCTGCCATCCAGATAGGATGTTCACGTAAGATGAATTGATTTTCCCCGTACTCTGCTAGAAAGACACCCACTTCCTCCAAAAGAGACATTCTTCCCTTTAGACGAAGGGCATCATCCGCAGGAAATTCAAAGATATAGGGCACTAGAAGTTGCTGCTGGCTCTGATCAACATCGCCAATGCTTTCACGATATTCCTCATACTTGACCCGTTCCTGAGCCGCATGCTGGTCTATGATGTAAAGTCCATCTCGCCCCTGGGCAAAAAGATAAGTCCCGTGCATCTGACCGAAAAATTCCAACTCTGGGAAGCTTGATGATTCTTCTCGCTCCAGCTTGTCATAGGCCTTATCGAGGCTAGCAAGATCCAACTCTGGATGGTCTAATTGATCGTAGTTAGCAGGCTTTCTCTCTGCAAAATGCAATTTTGCTGGCTTGGCCAATTGATCCAAGGTTTCCTTGGCAAATAAAGTCAAATCCTGTTTCTCTTCAGTCAGATTCACCTGATAATCAGCCACCTCAGCTTGGCTAGGTCTTGTCGGCTCAGTTTGCTCATAGTAAAGAGTGTTTTCTTTGAGTGGTAGAATGGTCTGCTCCACCTTTTGACGATTACGCACGGTCGATTTGGCAAGATTCTCCAAGGCATCAGGTATCAAAGTTTGCTCCTTGAGACTGTTGGAAATAGCTTCTGAGACCAGCGTCATCAGTTCTTTTTCCTTGGAAATCCGCACCTCTTGCTTGGTTGGATGCACATTGACATCCGCTAGATAAGGGTCAATATGGATATGAATGACAGCCAGTGGAAAACGGCCTACCATGAGCTTACTACCATAGCCGTCAAGAATAGCACGATTGAGTAAAAAGTTCTTGATATAACGACCATTGATGAAGAGACTGATATAATTGCGATTGGCCCGAGTTAACTCAGGCAAGGACACAAAACCTGAAATTTCGAAATCAAGGTCAGAATTCTCAATTTCAATCATCTTCTTGGCGCTAGCTAAACCGTAAATTCCTGCAATAGCTTGGCGCAATTGACCAGTACCTGCTGTCCGCGTCATTTCCTTGCCATCACTGATCAAATTAAAAGAAATCTCAGGATGGGCCAAGCCCAGACGGTTTACAATATCAATGATATGAGACAGCTCCGCTTGCTGACTCTTCATATACTTGAGGCGGGCAGGCGTGTTGAAAAAGAGGTCCTCCACACAAACCTTGGTTCCCACAGGACTAGTCGCTGGGATGACTTCTTCAACTTCTCCCCCACGCGCGACTAGCTTGGTTCCATGACTTGCTCCCTCAACTGCTGTCAAAAGAGTTAAAGCGCTGACGGATGCGATAGAAGGCAGAGCTTCACCACGAAAACCAAGTGTCCGAATCCGAAAGAGGTCTGCCTGATTTTTTATCTTACTGGTCGCATGACGACGCAGGGCCAATTCCACCTCATCGTGGGCAATTCCATGACCATTATCTGTGATTTGGATTTTCTTGAGACCAGCTTCCTCAATCTCAATGATAATCTGGCTAGAGCCCGCGTCAATGGCGTTTTCTACCAGCTCCTTAACAACGCTAGCTGGACGCTCGATAACCTCTCCAGCCGCAATCTGGTTTGCCAGCACCTCTGGCAATTCAATAATATGAGACATCTTTCAGCCCCTTTCTGTATCTGTTTTCCTAGAAATTGATTAGTGCTATTATACCATATTTCAGATAGGACAGAAAAGCTCCACCACATAGGAGCCAAATCCCTCCACATAGACAAAGTCCCTTGCAAGGGGGCATAAAATAGTGTTTAATAAAGGTGTACAAGAAGTGATCACAACCTTGTATAACTAAAAAGGAGAAAAATTTATGAAAGTAGAACTACAGATTAGTGAGACTTACAAGGAGGAAAAACTGATTGTCCAAGCACCTCAAGAAACCGATAAAATACAAAAAGTCATCGAGTTCGCAGAAAATCTGGACCGAAGAGAAACAATCAAAGGGAAAATCGATAATCAGGTCTATCTCATTGAGATTGGCAAGATTCAACGTTTCTATATCGAGAATCGGAAGGTTCTAGCAGAAACCGCGAGTCAGACCTACAGCATTGATTTGCGACTCTATCAGGTCCTTGAACTCCTGCCAACAACTTTTATCCAAATTTCCCAATCAGAAATCATCAATATCAACTCCATCTCTCATCTCAAGCTCACCCCCAACGGTCTGGTAGAAATTTTCTTGAAAAACGAAAATTTCACCTACTCTTCACGCCGTTACCTAAAAAACATCAAGGAGAAATTAGAACTATGAAAAAACAAGTATTTCACGACGCAACCGCAGGTGTCCTCATCGGCCTCATCCTCTCTATCCTCTTTTCATTCATCTACGCCCCAAACACCTACGCCCCACTGAGTCCCGAGTCTCTGATCGGGCAAGTGATGGTGCAACATCAGGTTCACGGTGCCTTGGTCTTGCTCTACTGCACACTTATTTGGGCAGCTATCGGTATTCTCTTCAACTTTGGAAAGCGATTATTCAGCCGTGACTGGAGTTTGCTCCGTGCGACGCTTTCCCATTTCTTCCTTATGCTGGCTGGCTTTGTCCCACTAGCAACTCTAGCAGGTTGGTTCCCTTTCCACTGGCTCTTCTATCTCCAGCTCATTATCGAGTTTGCGATTGTCTACCTCATCATTTGGGCTATTCTTTATAAAAGAGAAGCTAAAAAAGTGGACCATATCAATCAACTCTTGGAGCATAAAAAGTAAGAACCTCATAATAAGCAAATCCGAGAAAGAAACTTCTCGGTTTTTCTTTATCCTGCTGCACCTTTCTATCATAGCAGTTATTTTCAGATCTTCTTTGTAAATTTTCTGTAATTTTCTATCTTTTTTCAAAATATTCTTGCATTTTCCCAAAGTTTTTTGTAGAATATAGATTACATATCCAGATTATTCTGAAAATTCAAAAAGGAGTATTTATCATGTCGCAAGCTATTTCCTTAAATCAATCAACCTGGACAAGTAAACTAAAAGCAATGGGACCTGGAATCCTAATGGCTTCTGCCGCTGTTGGAGGTTCTCACATTGTATCTTCTACTCAAGCTGGTGGTTCTTATGGGTGGTCGCTACTCCTCTTGGTCATCTTAGCCAATGTCTTTAAATATCCATTTTTCCGTTTTGGTGCTGAATACACCGCTGATACTGGAAAGACTTTGGTTGAAGGTTATGCCGAAAAAGGAAAACTCTATCTCTGGATTTTCTTTATTCTCAATGTCTTTTCGGCTATGGTCAACACAGCTGGTGTTGCCATTCTGTGCTCAGCTATCATCGCCAGTGCCTTCCCAATGATTGGACTTAGCATCACTCAGTGGTCCCTCATTCTCGTTGCAATCATTTGGGCTATGTTACTCTTTGGAGGCTACAAACTATTAGACGGCATGGCAAAATGGATCATGTCAGCTTTGACCATTGCAACTGTTCTTGCAGTTATCATTGCGGCAGTCAAGCATCCCGAATACCGCTCTGATTTTGTCGAGAAAACACCTTGGCAAATCCCTTCATCGTTTCCCTCTTAGGATGGATGCCGGCTCCTATTGAAATTTCAGCTATCAATTCACTTTGGTCAGCTGAAAAGAGAAAGACCGTCAACTTTAACACAGAAGACGCTCTGTTTGACTTTAACACTGGTTATATTGGAACAGCTATTCTAGCCGTCTTCTTTGTGGCACTGGGAGCACTGATTCAGTATCCTACAGGGCAAGCAGTTGAAGCTGCTTCAGCCAAATACATCTCTCAATTCGTAGGCATGTATGCCTCTGTTCTTGGCGAATGGTCCCGTTACTTGATTACCTTTATTGCCTTCCTCTGTATCTTTGGAACAGTTATTACTGTTATCGATGGTTACTCTCGTGTCAATCAGGAATCTCTCCGACTGCTAATCAGTCAAAAAGAAGACAGTAGTAAATCTTTGAACATCTGGATGACCATCACTGCTATCATCGGTATCGTCATTATCAAGTTCTTCGCTGGTCAGGTGTCGACCATGCTCCGCTTTGCCATGATTGGTTCTTTCCTGACAACACCTTTCTTTGCTCTTTTGAATTACGCCTTGGTAACGCGTGAAAACAAACATCTTCCTTCTTGGCTCAAACACCTTGCCATTGCAGGATTGATTTTCCTCTTTGGCTTCGCCATCTTCTTTATCTACGCACTCGCAATCGGAAAAGCAGGTTAACTGACAAGCGCGAGATGAAGATAATACTCTTCGCAAATCAAATTCAAACCACGTCAACGTCGCCTTGCCGTACTCAAGTACAGCCTGCGGCTAGTTTCCTAGTTTGCTCTTTGATTTTCATTGAGTATAAGGTTTCATTTCAAGAGAAAATGCAGCAAATATTTCTATAATAAAAAGCATAAGAACAAGGTTTTAAAGACCTGAACTTATGCTTTTTTACGTTCTCAAAGACTGTTTATACTCAAAAACAGTTGAAAAATCCCAAACGCCTCTTATATTGATTTTAATTCTCCCTTTCCAACTCATACAAATCTGCGATAATAGCTGCGACATGTTTGATATCTTCCAGCATACCTCGCATTTCAAAATCAGCCAAGACAGGGAAACCAAAGCGTTGACTGTATTGCTTGGCTGTTAGGCAGTATTGGTTATTAAAGTTACGATTTCCTGACCCAACCACACCAAAACACTTACTAGCATTGTCACCATAGGCGATAAAATCCCCCACCGGTGTCGTCAAAATCTCGACATCTCCGTTATCCACGCCATTCCCACCTTCGAGATAGGTCGGCAAAAAAGCGACATAGGGATGGTCCATTTCATAGAAATCGTGACCTTCCTTGACCAAATCCTTGATATGAATCTTTTGAACCTCAATCCCTTTGTACTGGGACAAGAGATAGTCTTTCAAGCGCGTCACAAAACTTTCAGTGTTGCCACTCAAACTAATATAAACTAAAGAAATTGTCTTCATATGTACCTCCATGATTTTATTTTTAATCGAAAAAGAACTACCAAGATTGTATCTTGATAGTTCTTTTTTGTCAATACTTAGGCAAGATTTTCTGCTTCCTCTTCTTCTGCCAAGGCTTTCTGTTGTCGCCACATCTTATAGAAGACAAGAGCTAGGAAGAGAATATTGATGACGATATAGAAAATGCTGACAGCTTTTGAACCAATACTCATCGTCAAACGCATGCTTTCATCTTGAACCAACTGCACAGCGTCCTGTAAACCAACATAGCCATAAATCGAACCGATAATAGCTAACAAAACATAGCCAACGTAAGTATAGTTTGCATATTGCAAATTCTTACGAATAAGGAAGACAAACGCTACGACCACTAAAATAGCAGATAGCACAATCAAGGCCATATTAAAAATAGAATGATACGCTTCTGCTACTCCATAGTTGTAATTAAGCTGGTCTTCTAATTGCTGAGCACTGACCCCTGCAACTTGTTTCTGAGCAGCACGAAGGGCTTCTTTGCTAGGTAAGGGACTCAACATTCCAAACAGAGACATAGCTGAAATAAGGGCAGACAAGATTAACAAGACCCATAGATAAATCGGTTTCTTTTTCATGATAGAACCTCCTAATAATATTATTTTTATTATAGCACATTTTGTAAAGGAATACAAATCTTATAGTATCGTTTCTACCTGTTTTCGGTAGGCTTTTGGCGATTTTCCGCACAATTTTCGGAACACTTTATAGAAATATCCAAGGTTACTGTAACCAACAGCATAACAAATATCTTCGATACTGTCACTGGTTGAAAGCAAGAGCTGCTGGGCAGCCTTAATACGTTGTTTGTTTAAAAGCTCTGCGAAACTTGACTTGATACCTTCAAATTCCGAAATACCTGACTATTAACTTCGATGCTGCGCCCATTTACAATCCCATCAAACCGTGATACAATGAGAATTGTGAAAAAATTATCAGGAGACAATTCATGAAGAAATCTATCTTAACTACACTGCTTTTTGCAGTTCTTTACTTCCTCTGCATGGGGATTGGTGTCCTTTTGGGCAATCTCTTTGACCAAGCTGGAAACATGTTTTATGCGCCTGCCTTTACTGCCCTTGTCGGCGGTAGCGTCTATATGATCCTAGTCGCAAAAGTTCCGCGCTTTGGAGCTATTACCACTATCGGCCTTGTCATCGCCCTCTTTTTCTTGGGAACTAAACACGGTGCTGGCGCCTTCCTTCCTGGAATTATCTGTGGTCTCCTAGCAGATGTAGTAGCTAACCTCGGAAAATACAAGAACCAAACAAAGAACTTCCTTTCTTTCATTCTCTTTGCCTTTAGCATTTCAGGACCAATCTTACTTATGTGGATTGCGCCCCAAGCCTATATGGCTACCCTTCTGGCAAGAGGAAAATCCCAAGAATATATCGACCGTATCATGGTTGCGCCAAATCCTGGAACCATCCTTCTATTTGTCGCAAGTGTTGTCATCGGAGCCCTAGTGGGTGCTTTGATTGGACAAGCCTTGAGTAAAAAATTGGCACAAAAAATCTGATTAATAAAAAAGAGCCAGGTGGCTCTTTTTTATTTATGGCTCAATTTTTTAGTCAAGAAGTCTCCCAAGAATTGGATTGCAAAGATAATCAAAATGATAATGATGGTTGCCAAGATAGTCACATCATGATTGTAGCGGTTAAATCCATAAGCGATGGCTACGTTACCGATACCACCAGCTCCAACCGCACCAGCCATAGCTGTTTCCCCAACAAGGGAAATCAAGGTCACAGTCGTCACACGAATCAAATCTGGAAGACCTTCTGATAGGTAAACACCCACAATGTCCCAGAAAGTCGCTCCGCTCGCTTGAGCCGCCTCAATGACACCGCCATCCAGTTCAGCCAAGACAACCTGCACCTGACGGGCAAAGAAGGCAAAGACCGCAAAAGATAGGGGTACGATAGCTGCATTTGGACCAATGCTTGTTCCTACGATTAGATGAGAGAAGGGTGACAAGACTGCCAAGAGAATGATAAATGGTACCGCACGGAAAATGGAAGTAATCTTATCCAAAATCCAGAAAACAACTTTATTTTCCAAGACCCCACCTGGCGCTGTCAAGACAAGGAAAAGCCCTGCAACCAGTCCTAAGAAACCTCCGATGATAAAGGAAAGAACCGTCATATAAAGAGTCAAGTAGATAGCTGTCCCCCAGCCAGCTTGACCAGACCAACCCATCTTATAGACGTTTGGTAAGTATGCTTTAATCAATTCTGCCATCTTACTGTCCTCCCTTCAATACTTTTAGTTGCACACCAGCCTGACGGATGGCTTCTTGGGCACCTGCTAGCGCTGCTTTTTCACCTGACAAGACTACAACCAATTCTCCAACAGGAGTGCCATCGAGGATTTCGATATTTCCATAGAGGATATTAGCTGTTACTTGGTAACGCTTGTACAATTCATTCAAAAGTGGCTCGTCTGTTGAAGCACCTGCGTACTTGAGCTGCACCAAAATGCTGTTTTCAGACAAGTGTTCCACGATTTCTTGCTTCTCGATTTTGACCATGGCTTCGTCAATACCTGTAGCTGTTGAGATAAAGTCTTGAGTCAAAGGTTGTTTAGGGTCTGAGAAGATTTCAAGGACACTGCCCTCTTCAATCAAATGTCCATCCTGCATAACTGCCACACGGTTGGCAATATCTTTGACAATCTGCATTTCATGCGTAATCAAGACAACAGTCAAGCCTAATTTTTGGTTCAAATCTTGCAACAAGGCCAAAATCTGCTTGGTTGTCTTAGGGTCAAGGGCAGAAGTTGACTCGTCTGAAATCAAGATTTTTGGATCATTGGCTAAGGCACGCGCAATGGCCACACGCTGTTTTTGCCCTCCAGATAGTTGTGAAGGGTAGTTTTCAGCACGATCCGCCAAGCCAACCAAGTCCAACAACTTGGCTACTTTAGCCTTCTTTTCTTCCTTGCTGAGTCCAGAGTGTTTAAGGGCGAAGGCTACATTCTCCTCTGCCGTCTTTTGGCTCATCAGATTGAAATGCTGGAAAATCATTCCAATATCCTGACGTTTACGACGCAACTGCTCGGCCGTCAAGGTCACCTTGCCATCGAAAATCACATCGTCGTCAATGGTAATTTTCCCTGCAGATGGTTTTTGCAAGAGGTTAATCACCCGTACAAGGGTTGATTTCCCTGCTCCAGAATATCCAACGATTCCGTAGATATCCCCTTCTTGGATGTGAATGGTCACATCCTTGACCGCTGTGATGGTTCTCTTCTTTTGGTGAAAAGTCACATCGATCTGATCTAACTTGATAATATCTCTACTCATAGCTTCTAATCAGCTCCTCTACTAATTCAATATGGGTGTAGTAATCGGCGATTCGCACATTTTCATCTCCACCGTGGTCCCGGCTATTGGCATTTCCTAGACCGAAGGCCACCATTGGCACCTCTAGGGCATCAAAGACCGTATGCATAGGTCCTGTCCCAGCTGTAGTCGGCAAGACTGAAACGCCCTGTGGATAGAATTTCTTGGCCAACTCGATTACATTAAGAATAGATGGTGCGCTCATATCGCTTCGATAGCTCATCTCTCCCAAGGTATAGTATAATTCTACCCTATCAAAGCCATTTTTGTCTAGCTGTTTCCGAATTTTTTCCAGAACATCATGCGGTTCTAGACCAGGAACCAAACGAACCTCTAGCTTAGCACTGGCTTCTGCTGGCAAAATCGTTTTAACTCCTTGCCCTTGATAACCCGATTGAATCCCTTCGATATTAAGGGCTGGCTCGAAAAAGAAGCGTTTTAGAAAGGCTGCTCGATCCTCTTGTAAGAGAGGCAATTCCAAACCATAAATCCGACTAACTTCCTCTGGGTTTCGTTGACCATAAGTTTCTAGCAAGGCCATTTCTCGTTCATTTGGCTCTTGTACTTCTTCGTACAAGCCTTCAACCAAGATACGGCCATCTGCAGCGCGAAGAGACTGTAAGGCTTGAAGGAGATACCAGGGAGCTGATTCCACAACCCCACCATAACTCGAGTGGATATCGACATCAGCGCTTTTCACCTTGGCATCAAAGGTCACAATCCCCTTATTTCCACCAGAAATTTCTAGCTGTTCCAAGGCATTTTTGGTCCCTTGTTCCCAGACCAACAAATCTGCACCACGGAGTTTATCCGCATGTTTTTCCAGATACTTATCTAGGTCTGTCGAGGCCGATTCCTCCGCACCCTCCATGATAAAACTGATATTGACAGGCAGGTCATCATGGTTCTGCATATATTTTCTCAAAGCACTCAAACGAGCTGTGATATGACCCTTGTCGTCATCAACCCCACGCCCATACATGAAACCATTGCGGACCGAAAGCGTAAAGGGATCCTCTGTCCAGACCTGATCCCCATCCGCTGGCACAGTATCATAGTGGTTATAGAAAATCAAGGTCTTAGCATCTGGGCGCGAACTCTTGAAATGCGCCATGACAAAGGGAGCCGTATAAGTCTCATCAATCTCCACTTCAGCCCCAACACGCTTGAAAATCTCGCCCAGATAATTTGCGACTTCCTTAAGTCCAACCTGCTGGGCAAAGACTGATTTTTTGGAAATCAAGGTACGCAAAACCTCAAAATAATGCTGTGCTACATGATCCTTTTCAAATTTTTCAATCTGTTCTTGTTCGCTAGGAAAAACCATATACTCTCTACCTTTCTATGAACCTATAGTCTTCTTTACAATCCATGCTCTATACAAAAGCAAGAGGTGGAATTTTCTCTCCCACCTCCCTGTTTCTTATTACCAAACTGGTTGATCCAAACCGTCTGATGTTTCTTCGATAACTTTTTTCACATCATCTGTGTGGTAAGCTGCGATCACTTTCTTGATAGCATCAGCTTTTGGTGATGTTTCCCAATCTTTTTTCGCAACGATGATGTTGTACCATTGTTTTGAGTTTTCGTCAGCTTGTTCTTTGAAAAGTGCTTTCTTGTAGTCCAATTTTGCTTCTGTAACGAAGGTATTGTTTACAACGGCAGCGTCAACTGATGACAATGAACGAGCTGTTTGGCTAGCATCCAATTCAGTAATTTTCAAGTTTTTTGGATTTTCTTTGATGTTGGCAACTGTTGCAAGAGCAGTTCCAGAAACATCCAATTTAATCAAGCCAGCTGATTGAAGCAAGTAAAGCGCACGGCTTTCGTTTGTAGCATCGTTCGGTACAGCAATTTCTCCGTTTGCTGGGATGTCTTCTACTTTAGTGTACTTGTTGTCGCTTCCATTCAAACCTGAGTAAAGGCGAATTGGAGAGATGTAAGTATCTGCAATCGCTACAAGGTCTTTTCCGTTTTCTTTATTCCAGTTGTTCAAGAAGTTATAGTGTTGGAAAGCGTTCAAGTCTACTTCGCCGTCAGCAGTTGCCTTGTTTGGTTGTGAGTAGTCTGTGAACTCTGTAAATTCCAAGGTAATTCCGTCTTTTTTAACCAATTCTTGGACCTTATCCCAACGAGCTTCTTCAGAACCGCTACGGTTGACAGTTGCGATTTTGATAGTTGTTGCATTGTCTGCTTTCTTTTCTGAGTTTCCGCAAGCTGCAAGAGCCAAACCTGCGACTGTAGCAAGGGC
This sequence comes from Streptococcus sp. SPS1, assembly GCF_030439915.1. Lineage (GTDB taxonomy): Bacteria > Bacillota > Bacilli > Lactobacillales > Streptococcaceae > Streptococcus. Next base: position 149,220 of record NZ_JAQFJG010000002.1, on the reverse strand, counting down.
TGCTAGGCCAAGCCATTTTTTAATTTTCATGATTCTTTCTCCTTAAAAATAATACCGTACTAGTATCTCATACTTTGTTCAATTGCACAAATTGTTATTAGATAGTCAGATATATAGTTTAAAACTATATATCTAAAAACTGAGAAATCACCCATCTTACTCAGAATGGATGACTTCAAGAAATTATTTAATATCAGCTTCTGCCGGTAGGTAAGTGTCTCCGAAGAATTGTTTAGACAATTTTTCAAGCGTTCCGTCTTTATAGAGTTCTTTGATGCGTTTGTCTACAAATGATTTCAACTCATCTTGACCTTGAGCAAGAAGTGGGTAAACGTACGGTTGTTGGTCGCTTGGAAGTTCAATGACTTTCAAGTTGTCCAAACCTTGGTTCTTAATGACTGTTTCAACACCGATTTTATCAAAAATTTTATAGTCAAATTGGCCATCGCTCAAACGTACCATGATTTGTTGGAAGTCTGCCTTAGTATAGTTAAGGATAGTTGGGTTGTCCGGGTGTTCAGCGTTGTATGCTTCTAACTGCTTAGCTGATGTAGTGGCTTGAACGACTTCCGTCGATTTTCCACCGATATCAGCGAGAGACTTGATACTAGAGTCATCTTTCTTCACTACAAGGACATTAGGGTTTTGGGCAATTGGTGCGGCATAGAGGTATTTCTCCGCACGTTCTTTAGTGTAGCTCAGATTGTTGACAGCCATATTGTAACGGTCAGCGTCAAGACCAGCAAATACACCTGACCATTCTGTCTTTTCAAACTTGACATCATATTTGTCAGAATCTTTAAAGATAGCGCGAACGACTTCAATCTCGTAACCAGTCAATTCACCATTTTCTTCATAGATAAATGGTTTTGGCGAGCCATTGGTTGCAACGATGATTTCTTTCTTGCTAGCTGCTTCTCCTTCTTTCTTAGCACCACCTGAACAAGCCGCAAGCACACCTGCAGCAATAAGCCCTAGAGCAGCAAGAGATGAGTATTTAACGATTTTTTTCATGTCATTTCCTCCAAAATAGAATACCTTATAATCTTAACAGAAAAAGACTATTTACGCCATTATATGATATCTATCTCTGTGATAAGTTTTCTTTATGGCTGATTTAAAAGACCAAACGCAAGATGGCAATCAAGACTACTCCGAAGAGAACCGTTCCGACTAGATTGCGGTAACGAAATGCTACCCAAGCTGTTGGAAAGACTGCTAAGAAATCCAGCCATTTGATTTGAGGCAAGCTTCCAACCTTACCTGTCACTACGCTTGATAGAATCAAGGCAAAGATAATGGAGACGGGCAAGAACTTCAAAAAACGCTCAACGATCGCAGGCAAGCCCTTATACTTGACCACGATGAAGGGAATCATACGGGGAATCCAGGTCACAAGACCAGAGAAAATAACTGCTAATAAAAGATACTTACTGACCATCTAAAACCACCCCCATTGTACAACCTAGCAAGGTCGCAAACAGAACAGCTAGTGACTGAGACACCACTGTCAAGAGCAAAAAGAAGGACACCGCAACAACTGCTAAGATAATGAGCAGATTGCGGACAGGAATCCGTCTTTGCATAATCTGGAATTGCGAAGCAAAAATGCCGATAAACATCCCAACCAGGGCAAAATCTAAACCAAAGATTTCTGGATTTGGCAGCAGGCCACCCAGAGCCGTTCCGACCACTGTTCCCACAAACCAAGCCACATAACTGTTGAGATTGTTCCCGTGCATCCACATAGGATTGACCTTGTCTGCATGGGCCAACTCGCCCATCAAGACGCCATAGGTCTCATCTGTCAAGATACTAGACATACCGATATTGTGCCAGAGACTAGTATGACGAAAATAGGTCGACGCATGCAAACTCAACAAAAAGAGACGCAAATTGATCAAAAAAACCGTCATAGCAATAGCTGCCACAGGAGCTTGAACCGCAATCAGTGCCAACATGGCAAACTGGGCGCTCCCAGCATAAACAAAGAGGCTCATCAAGCCCATCTCTACAGGTGTCACATAGGGCGCACCGATAATCCCACAGGCCAGGCCGATACTGACATAACCAAGGGCCGTTGGCATAGCCGCCTGCGCCCCTTCCCAAAATCCTTTTTCTTTCATCTTTCTCCTCATATTGTCTTAATAATACTCAATGAAAATCAAAGAGCAAACTAGAAAGCTACCCACAGGTTGCTCAAAACATTGTTTTGAGGTTGCAGATAGAAGCTGACGCAGTTTGAAGAGATTTTCGAAGAGTATAAGTAGGCTGAAAAGGCTCCAGCCATAGCATGGACTATTATAACACATTCAGGAAAGAGAAAAAAGTCTGCTGATTTTGACCATCATAAAAAGACTGGCAATCCAGTCTCAAATATATATTATAGAAATTCTCCGCTAAATACTTTCACGAATATTCAGAAGCATGACAAAGGCAACTAGAAGAAATAGCAGTAAAACAAAGCTAACTGCCAGAGTTCCAAAGCTAGTAGCAATGGTTACCAAAGCTATTGTAAATAAGCTAGGTAAAACAACCGTAATAGCACCGATAGAAGATTGAACTGCTCCCATTGACTCCTCAGGTATTTGTTTAAAGACGAGTTCCTGTAATCGAGGAGAGAGAATACCTGCGAAAAAGGCGTCTAAGGCACTAAAGATGAGAATCCAGTCAAAACGAACTGTGGCAAATCCTACTAGAAGAAGCAACTGGATGACAAGTGAGGCATAGAGAGCTGTTTTTATAGAAATCGTATTTTTCAGATAGCCACTCACAAGACTTCCGACAATAAGGGCTGCTAATTCAAGAGTGGATAACAAGGCAAGAGATTGACCTGTTTGTAAATTCAAAAAGGGCTGATTCCTCAAAAACAGAGTAGAGACAGGAACTGTAACATTTATCACTGCTTGACTAATAGAAATAATAAACAAAACCAAGAGTACCTTATTCATATTCCATATCAATTTCGATGATTGGAGCAGATGCTGGCAAAAGGATTTTACAGAGAGTCCTTCTTGATAGCTAATCGTTTTTTCTACTTTCAAGAGGTCATTTTTTATGAAGAGGATACCTAAAAATGCGATTAAAAAGGTAAGAGCGTTCAGTAAGGAAATAAACTGGATGGATAGAATACCTAATAAGACTCCTCCTAGAATATTACTGATTGTTTTCACTAAACTAACAGTTGACTGTTTAAATCCAATAGCTTCTGCCAAATGGTCTTGCCCAATAATTCTAATGAAAATCGGAGTGAGCATGGCGCCTGAAAAATAACTCAATGTGTCAGACAAGAGGTTAATCAGACAAATAAAGGCTACTAGTACTAAGGAAAAGGACTGCCCTGAAAGTGATAAAGAAACGATAGAGTAAAGCAAAAATTTTGCAAAACTAATGACTGTGTATTTTAGGACACGATGATGTTGAAAATCCGCCAAAACTCCTAGAAAGATTTGCAGAACTTGAGGCAGGGTTTCTGAAATCGTGATGAGTAAAATCGCCAGAGGGGCAAAAGACGCATCTGCCACATAATTCAAAAAGGCCAGATAAAAAATCGTATCCCCAAGTGTTGAAATCCACTGGTTGATGGTTAATTGCCTAAAATCTCTATTTTGAAGAAATACTTTCATTATAACTCCTTTTTAAATTCCAGTTAGAATTTTTATTCCAAAACATCCTAATAAACCCTGTATCCCCAGTCTATACCATATCATATAGATAGCCTACACAGCCTTTTTCACTGCACACCTCATCATGTCTTTAGCTACTAACCAGCTCCTAGTGTAATAACATCAAAATCTGACCAATGCCATTGTAGACTATATGCAGTCCAATAGGCCAATAAATTGACTTTGTCATTCTAAACAAGGCTGCAAATATGAGACCGCCACCCATATAAACGAAAAAGTCTGTCAAGACCCAACCGTGATTACTAATGTGCAAGACACCAAATAAAACAGCAGAACCAAGTACATCTAGCCCCCATTTCTTTCCTTTTTCCAGAGCAGTCATCACTAATCCACGATAAATCATGTCTTCAAAAATGGGACCTGCAATCACAGGATAAAAAAAATACATCAAAAATGCTGTAGCCCCTGTAAAAGTCGGAGCGTAATGTTGATAAGAAATTGCATTTTTGGTAGGAGGGAAAAGAAAAAAGGTGACGAAATTCCAAACAACAAAAGCAAGCAGAGCTAGAAAGGAATAGAAAAGATAGGATCCTTTAAACTTTCTACTGTTGATTTTCTGCCATTTCCCCGACCAAATCATAGCAATAAGAGCAAATAAAACCACAAGAAAATTCAACATCATATCCGACAGATAAAATGCAAAGTCAGATAGACCAACTACCAAGTCGCTATGTAAAAGCAAACGAATGAAGAACTGGTCAGCAATGACAAGTAAAATGGCTATAAACAAGTAATAGTGTGAGATTATCTTTTTCATCCTATTTTCTCCTATATTACGAAATAAAGAAAGCCCTAACCCAAACAAAGGCAAGGGCTTTAAATATCAACGACGACGATTAACAGTGGAAGAATCATGGTTAAAATTTTTCTCCCAGAAATTAGTGATTGACCAAGGTGTCCCGAACCCTCCCCAACCTCCACCGCCTGGGATAGTACCAGCATACACAAGATCTCCACCGTAAATCTTCTCCAACTCAGCTTCTGTCAATTCCATTGTTTCTGCAAATTGTAAATTTAATATCTTTTACACTCCTTCAATTATCTTCATTTGTAAACCACTTCTGCGACCTAGGATTTGCTTCAAGTGCTTTACAAGGACAGTATAACACGGAAATTGGCTTATTTTAGAAAATCGCATATTTGATATTTTTTCTTATAGAAATTTCAGATTTGCGATTTTGGTGAATTTGATTACTTCTCTGGTATAATAAAGTTATTACTAACAAGGAGGGATATAATGATGAAGAAAAGAAAAATACAACTGATACTCCTGCTTATTTCGGAGTGGGTTATTGTCATCCCGTTTTTAACTAATCGATAAGCTCTTTGTATTGCTGCAAACGCAATTCAAAAAGGGCTGTCAATTGTGGATTTTCTAATACTTGCAGAGATTGGATAAAGTGTTCAATCTCTTTTTGATTGCTTCCTTTGGTTTGAAGAAAAATCTGCATTTTCTTTAAAAATTGCCACAATACTTTTTCAAAAACATCGTATGGACGCAGCATGCTCTCCAACTCGGCTTCAAAGATTGGGATGTAGGAGAAAAGTTTACGCTCCATGAACTCTGATAAGATATTTAAGAGCCCTTGCTTCATATACAATCGATTGTGTACTAACTCTTTAAATTCTTTGGATTTCTCAAGTAAAGAAGTTGATAAAAATATCAAATCTTGGTTACTCAAGAAGGGCATAGTATTGCAAAAAAGGTAGAGTTCAAACCATGTCCAAGACTCAATAGCATAGAGATAAGTAGTCAAAAACTCCCTATCCTCCTCTGTTAGCAGATAGCTCTTATTTAAGGAATGAATAGCATTTTTAATCACAATGGCATTCAAACAACGATAGGTCTCTGCCATCTGTCCTTGCTCGACTTCCTCCAACAGTTGCTCTAAACCAGCTATATCTTGGTGGGCAAAGCGATCCACAACCCTCCTACCAATCTGCATATGTGGAGATTCTTGATAGTTGTTGAGCTTGTGCCCAAACTCATCAAAATTCATATTGATTCCTTGAATAGCTAGGATTAGCTTGTCCGCAGATAGCATAGACTGTCCTAGTTCAAACTTGGATAGCTGAGAAGCTGTTAGTCCAGCACAAGCCACATCTGACTGCTTGAGCTTTCTAGCCAAGCGCAATTCCTTGTAAAATTCTCCCAATTCCATTCTCTCAATCATCTTACCACCTCCTAGCTTTTGCATATTATATCATTATTTTTATAGTTTTGTCAAAATATTCTGACACTTTGGTGATTGAAAAAGCCAGCCTTAAGCTGACTCTTTATTCCATCGTATCAAAAGCGAGGCTTGGTTTGGCATTGAGGTCCCAGTTTGCAAAGTTTTCTTTGTTCCACTCGCTGACGCTGGCATAGGCAATCATACCTGCATTATCTCCGCAGAGGCGCAGAGGTGGAATGATAACCTTGACATCTGTGATTTCGGCTGCTAGGCGTTCTCTGAGACCTTTATTGGCTGCCACACCACCTGCCACGACAAGGGTTTTAACAGGGTATTTCTCCAAAGCCTTCTTAGTTTTTGCCATAAGAATATCCAAGACAGCTGCTTGGAAGGAAGCACACAAATCCTCTGTGGACAAGCTTTCTCCCTTTTGCTCGGCATTGTGGTGAAGATTGATAAAAGCCGATTTCAAACCTGAGAATGAAAACTCCAGATTATCTTCCTTAATCATGGCACGAGGAAAATCATAAATATCCTGTCCCTGATGAGCTAGCTCGTCAATCTCACGACCAGCAGGATAGGTCAAGCCCATGACACGGCCGACCTTATCATAAGCCTCACCAACCGCGTCATCTCGCGTTTCCCCAACAATCTTGTAGTCACCAGCCTCAGAAACATAAACCAACTCTGTGTGTCCACCGCTAACCAAGAGGGCTAACAAGGGAAACTCCAGAGGCTCCACGCTCTGAGCTGCCATGAGGTGACCAGCCATGTGGTTAACGGGAATCAGCGGAAGTCCATGTGCCCAAGCAAAGGCCTTAGCCGCTGACAAACCAACTAGCAAGGCTCCGACCAAGCCTGGTCCATAGGTAACAGCCACAGCTGTCACATCCTCTTCGGTAATCCCTGCTTCTGCCAGAGCCTCCTCGATACAGGCTGTAATGACCTCGACATGGTGACGACTGGCTACTTCAGGCACTACGCCACCGAAACGTTTATGGCTCTCAATTTGACTAGCAATGACATTGGACAAGAGCTCATCATCGTTTTTCAAGACGGCAACACTAGTCTCATCACAGGATGTCTCAAATGCTAAAATATATCTATCCTTCATCTATTTCTCTCTTCATGATGATGGCGTCCTCGACTGGATCATGGTAGTAGGCCTTTCGCTCAGCGATAACCGCCATCTTTTCTTTCTTGTAAAATGCTTGCGCCCGTTGATTTGACTTTCTAACTTCTAGGAAAATCTCCTTATCTGTCGGCAATTGAGCAAACAAAGCTGACGCAATTCCCTGACCCTGACAGGCTCCTTTGACAGCGATTTGCAGGACTTCTGCTTCAAAAAGATTCTCCTGAACAGCTAGAAAGCCAATAACTTCTGCCCCATCATAAGCCAGAGCATACCAAGTCTGGTCTTGGGACAGGTCTGCTTGGATTTGTTCCAGCGTCCAAGGACTAACCGAGTAAACAGCTGCCATCACAGCGTAGATGTCTTGAGCCAAGTCAGGTTGCTGTTGGATTCGTTTGATTTCTATCATAGGCGCTTAATGTAGGACTCACCAGACTCGGTATGGTTCTTGAGCCAGTTTTCCTCAGCCTCAACACGCTTGAGGTAGTTGGGTACAAAATCATGCAAGGAGTCTGCTTCCTTGTCCCAAGCCAAAAGAGCAAGATTGGCTGCATTAGGCAAGGTTTCTTTGTAATCAGTCCTTGGCAAGTGTTCTTGAATCTGCTCAACAAAGGGGCCAACTTCTCCGACAAAGGTTACCTGACTAGCCCCCTTGATTAGCTCGATGACTCGCTCAAAAGGCAGGTGCGCTTCTGGCATGACAGGTTTGGCATTTTCATAAAATCCTGCGTAAACATTGTTGCGACGCGCATCCATCAAAGGGACGAACAAGCCTTCTTGTTGGTAGGGCACCAGAGCCAAGAGGCTAGACATACCAACTAACTCAATGTTCAGAGTATGAGCCAAAGTCTTGGCAGTTGCTACCGCAATTCGCAAACCTGTGTAGCTACCAGGCCCTTCCGCTACCACGATTCGGTCCAAATCCTTGGGCGTCCAGTCCAAACTCGCCATCAAAAAATCGATGGCAGGCATGAGGGTAATACTGTGATTTTTCTTAATATTAATCGTCGTCTCGGCAAGAACCTGCTTATCCTCTAAAATAGCGAGAGAAAGAGCCTTGCTGGACGTATCAAAAGCTAATACTTTCATAACACATTCCTATCTTTTTGTCTGCTTACTATTATACTACAAAAGCTGGCACATGGGAATTTTCTTTATCCCCAAACAAAAAGCCCCAGCATGAGCAGGGCATCTAAGCATTTAATCCAAAGTAAAATACAAACCAAACTACATAGGTTACAAGGAGGAGAAAAAGCGAGTAGAGAGTCACAAAACTAATCTTCCACAAGAACTTGGTTTGTCGTTGTTCCAGTTTGGCAAATAGAAGATTCCCCGCATAAACGCAAGCAACAAAAACAATAAAAGCTACCAAGCGAGCTCCGATAGCAAAAGCAAATAAGTTATACATAGGGCAACCTCCTTGACTTAAAAACTATATGGAATTATGACAAACAATAAATTTCACTTCCGTTATCAATATAACACATTTTCTTTATTTTTGCAAGCGCTTACCAAATAAATCGGCCTGTGACTTTCTCGTTTCCGTCTTTTACTAATTTTTCATTTTGTGGTATAATTGAAATAATTGTAACGAATCAAGGTCAATCTAGACACAAAATGGAATGAAATCAAGCAAATCTCTGCTAAAAGTTTGGAATAAGCTGACCTGTAAAATAGAAAGGAACTATATGATTTACAAAGTTTTTTATCAAGAAACAAAAGAACGTAGCCCACGCCGTGAAACAACACGCGCACTTTACCTAGACATCGATGCCAGCTCAGAACTTGAGGGTCGCATCGCTGCTCGCCAACTTGTCGAAGAAAATCGCCCAGAGTACAATATCGAGTATATCGAACTCTTGTCTGACAAATTGCTAGATTACGAAAAAGAAACTGGCGCCTTCGAAATTACGGAGTTCTAATATGGCCTACACTCTTAAACCTGAAGAAGTTGGCGTTTTTGCCATCGGTGGTCTGGGGGAAATCGGGAAAAACACATACGGGATTGAATACCAAGATGAGATTATCATCGTCGATGCTGGGATTAAATTCCCAGAAGATGACTTGCTGGGTATCGACTACGTCATTCCTGATTACTCTTACATCGTAGACAATATCGACCGCGTCAAAGCTGTTTTGATTACACACGGACACGAGGACCACATCGGTGGGATTCCATTCCTACTCAAGCAAGCAAATGTCCCTATCTATGCCGGACCACTTGCCTTGGCTTTGATTCGTGGGAAACTCGAAGAACACGGCCTCTTGCGCAACGCCAAACTTTACGAAATCAACCACAACACTGAGTTAACCTTTAAAAACCTCAAGGCAACTTTCTTTAGAACGACTCACTCTATTCCAGAGCCTTTGGGGATTGTCATTCATACTCCTCAAGGGAAAATTGTCTGTACGGGTGACTTCAAGTTTGACTTAACACCAGTTGGTGAACCAGCAGATTTGCACCGTATGGCTGCGCTTGGTGAAGAAGGCGTGCTCTGTCTCCTGTCTGACTCGACAAATGCGGAAGTGCCAACCTTTACCAACTCTGAAAAAGTCGTTGGCCAGTCCATCATGAAGATTATCCAAGGTATTGAAGGACGTATCATCTTTGCATCCTTTGCCTCAAATATCTTCCGTCTCCAGCAAGCAACAGAAGCTGCTGTTAAGACTGGACGTAAGATTGCGGTCTTTGGTCGCTCTATGGAAAAGGCTATTGTCAACGGAATCGAGCTTGGCTACATCAAAGCTCCTAAGGGAACCTTTATCGAGCCAAATGAAATCAAAGACTACCCTGCAGGCGAAGTTCTCATCCTCTGTACAGGTAGTCAGGGTGAACCTATGGCAGCCCTCTCTCGTATCGCCAACGGAACCCACCGTCAGGTGCAACTCCAACCCGGCGATACGGTTATCTTCTCTTCAAGTCCAATCCCTGGAAATACGACTAGCGTCAACAAGCTCATTAACATCATTTCTGAAGCTGGTGTCGAAGTTATCCACGGTAAGGTTAACAATATCCATACATCTGGACACGGTGGCCAGCAAGAGCAAAAACTCATGCTCCGCTTGATTAAGCCAAAATACTTCATGCCTGTCCACGGTGAATACCGCATGCAAAAAGTCCACGCTGGACTAGCGGTGGATACTGGTGTTGAAAAGGACAATATCTTTATCATGAGCAATGGTGATGTGCTTGCCCTTACTGCTGACTCAGCTCGTATCGCAGGCCATTTCAATGCCCAAGACATCTATGTCGATGGAAATCGTATCGGTGAAATCGGCGCAGCTGTCCTCAAAGACCGTCGTGATCTATCTGAAGACGGTGTCGTTCTGGCAGTCGCAACTGTTGACTTCAAGTCTCAGATGATTCTATCTGGTCCAGACATCCTCAGTCGAGGCTTTGTCTACATGAGAGAGTCTGGCGACTTGATTCGCCAAAGCCAACGCATCCTCTTCAATGCCATTCGTATCGCACTGAAAAACAAGGATGCTAGCGTGCAATCTGTCAATGGTGCCATTGTCAACGCTATTCGCCCCTTCCTCTATGAAAATACCGAACGTGAACCGATTATCATCCCGATGATCCTCACACCAGATGAAGAATAAATCAACAAAACAGCCCCGGTTTTTCGGAGCTGTTTTTCTCTATGCTTTCTTTTGAGATTAAAACTCAATAAAAATCGAAATCAGACTAGAAGGCTAGGCGAAAGCATAACTTGAGTTAGCTCCCATAGTTCGGGGAACTATGGGAGGCTGTAGATGAATCAAAGCCAAGCTTTGAACTCATTCGTAAGAAGCCGACGACGTATTATTTTGATTTTTGAAGAGTTTTAGAAATACTACGATTTTTACCTTCCAAATACACCATCAAAATAGAAATATCTGCTGGGTTTACTCCCGAAATACGGCTGGCTTGGCCGATGGTTTCTGGATTGATGAGTTTGAACTTCTGACGGGCTTCCGTTGCGATAGAATCAATGTCATCCCAGTCTATATTGGATGGAATGCGTTTTTCTTCCATGCGTTTCATCTTAGCAACCTGGTCCATGGCTTTGGAAATATAGCCTTCATACTTGATTTCTGTTTCAATCAATTCGATAATCTTATCATCCAAGTCCTCTGCAGCTGGTCCGATGAAGGCCACCACATCTTGGTAAGAAACTTCTGGACGGCGAAGGAATTCCTTAGCTGTCACTGCATCTGTCAACGGCTTGAAGCCCATCTCCTCAACCTTAGCATTGGTTTCCTTGACTGGCTTGAGTTTGATGCTGTCTAGGCGTTTCATCTCATTTTCAAATTGATTTTTCTTGATTTCAAAGCGAGTCCAGCGTTCATCATCCACAAGACCAATCTCACGGCCCATCTCAGTCAAACGCATATCAGCATTGTCATGGCGGAGAATGAGGCGGTATTCAGCACGACTGGTCAAAAGGCGATAAGGCTCAATCGTTCCCTTGGTCACCAAGTCATCAATCATCACCCCGATATAACCATCACTGCGCTTCAAAATCAACTCAGGTTTACCTTGGATTTTCAGAGCCGCGTTGATACCAGCGATAATCCCTTGACCAGCAGCTTCTTCGTAACCTGACGTTCCATTTGTCTGACCAGCAGTGAAGAGACCTGAGATTTTCTTGGTTTCCAAAGTCGCACGCAACTGGTGAGGCAAGACCATGTCGTATTCAATGGCATAACCAGTTCGCATCATCTCAGCATTTTCCAAACCTTTGATAGAATGAACCAAGTCACGTTGGACATCCTCAGGCAGACTGGTTGAAAGTCCTTGGACATAAACTTCCTCTGTATTGCGCCCTTCTGGCTCTAGGAAGAGTTGGTGACGTTCCTTGTCCGCAAAACGCACAATCTTGTCTTCAATTGATGGGCAGTAACGAGGTCCCACTCCCTTGACCACACCTGTAAACATAGGCGCACGGTGGAGGTTATTTTGGATAATCTCATGACTGGTACCATTGGTATAGGTCAACCAGCATGGCACTTGGTCTTTGACATAATCCTCATCACGCGAAGTGTATGAGAAGTGATTAGGCGCTTCGTCTCCTGGCTGAATCTCTGTCACATCGTAGTTGATAGAAGAAGCCTTGACACGTGGAGGTGTTCCTGTCTTGAAACGACCAATTTCAAGGCCCAGTTCCTTGAGATTGTCAGCTAGGTTAATAGAAGCCAAGCTGTGGTTAGGACCTGATGAATACTTAAGGTCTCCAATGATAATTTCCCCACGGAGGGCCGTCCCTGTCGTCACGATAACAGCCTTGGCAGCATATTCTTGATGGGTCGCTGTACGCACACCGACAACCTTACCATCTTCCACCAAAATCTCATCAATCATGGTTTGACGAAGGGTCAGATTTTCTTGATTTTCAACTGTCTTGCGCATCTCCTTAGAGTAAAGTTCCTTATCAGCCTGCGCACGAAGGGCACGAACAGCCGGCCCCTTCCCAGTGTTGAGCATCTTCATCTGGATGTAAGTCTTGTCAATGGTTTTAGCCATTTCACCACCGAGGGCATCGACTTCACGCACAACGATCCCCTTAGCAGAACCACCGATAGAGGGGTTACAAGGCATGAAAGCCAGCATTTCAATGTTGATGGTCGCAAGCAGGACCTTGCAGCCCATACGGCTAGCGGCCAAGGAAGCCTCGACCCCAGCGTGTCCCGCACCAATTACAATAATATCGTATTCTTCAGTAAAATTATATGTCATGTTTCTCTCCTATTCCGCAAGATGAATGTGTCTTAGTTGGCCGTCCCAATCTGGTAGGGCTGTTTTTAGAAAGGCTGGAACTAACTGGAAATCCTCAAGTTTATCCAAATCAATCCATTCACAGGGCTGCCTTTTCTCATCTTCCTGCATGATGGTCAATGGGGCATCTTCAAGCAAATCCACCAGATAATGAAACTCGATATTGTGATAGGAAACACCGTCCTGTTCAAAACGATTTTCAACCACGAAAGCTAGTTGCCCAGCTTGAGCTTTAACACCCAGTTCTTCCCTCACTTCACGAACTACCGCGTCTTCCGTGCTTTCATTGACTTGAATCGCACCGCCAATAGTATAATACTTGCCCTTATCTTTGGTAACTAGGAGCTTACGATTTTGAAGAATCAAGGCTGTCACCCGAACTCCAAAAACTGTATTTCCTGTTTTTGTCCGAAAGTCTTGTTGAATCATTCTTGTCCTTTCCCTTAAACGACACAAAAACAGTCAAAACTCCAAAGAAGTGCAGGACAAAAAAGCCTGCAACATCCATGAGCTTTGACCATCATTTCTATTGCTTTTATTATTGTAGCAAATTGAGAAAATTTGTCAATCTAAATGTACTATGATTGACGAATCGCTATCTAGTCTCACTCCTACTTCTTCAACACTCTCTTTAAAAGCTTCATATCGCGGAAGTTAACTCTTCGCAAAATTATCCATTACATCAAATTACCAGTCTCTTAATCACACAATTTCTTCAAAAATTTTTATAGATCAGCAATTATTAGTACAAAAAGAGTTTTTAGAAAATATTCTAAAAACCCTATGTTAATACTAGCAATCTGCTCATATGATATTAAAATCAATAAGTAATTACTCTGATTTCTGAGCTAATTTTTCCAGATTTAGCAATTTCTTTGAGCTCTTTAATCTCTTTAATCCTAGCTATTTCTTTAGTATTTTGTAAGCTACTATATAATTTTTCAATTTGTTCCATTGTGTAAATCATGACTATCCTCCTTTATTAATTGTCCGACACCATATAAGCGTTCGAGGAGCTTTCGATTATCTTAGACACTCTTGTATTTTGCAGGGTTACCATACAAGCATGGTGTAAACTCAATACTGCATTCTGAAATTCTTGATCATTCTCTAAAGGAGAGATCTTTAATCCCATTTCCTGGCCTGATTTTATATTAAAATGTCTAGCATGAACTTTAGAGTTTTCATGTTCATTTAAGTTTTTAACTATATTAGCAATCACATCTTTTTTGTCTTCTCCAATAAACATAACTTCTGTAAGCCATTTTTCAATAAGTTCAGCAGATAAAGCCACTGCATCCTGTGCAAACTTTACAAAAGCGGGCGGATACTTAGACAGCAAGATATGCCAGTAATCTACATTTGGATTTGGTTGGCCTAACTCTGTATAAGCATCTTCAAATTCAGAAATGATATTATATGCAGGTAAACCCGAAATCTGCGGATCTACAGGTCCAATACTAGAATGCTTTCCCATCCAAATTTTTTTAGAGGCACATGAAATCATAGTTCCTGCAGACATAGCCATATGTGGTATAACGACTTCTATATCATCATTAAAAACTTCCCTGAGATATGAAACAATAGACTCAGCAGCATTAGGATCACCCCCAGGTGTATGCAAAAGTAGAGTTAGACCTTTCTCCCTATCCATACCTTTCATTACACTCATAAAGCCTTCCATATCGCTATCGTTTATATCAATGGAACTAACCCTATTTTGAAGCCATCCAGAGTAATAGCAGATGACATTTCTATTTATTTGTTTTTCTAAGTGTTCAAAATATTTATGCCTAATAAGATCATATCGAGAAGGAATATTAGTTGTTTCAGTCAAAATATCAGACCAATTACCACCATTAACTTCAAAATCCATAGCATTCCCTCCTTTATTGGAATATTGTAACATAATCACATTAATAAATCAATTGAGGACTAAGCCAAAGCTCATCCAAAACACTCTTTCCCATAAAAAAATATCTCACTATGTATTCTCCCCCCACAAGTAATATTCCAACAAGTTGGATAAACGTTGGGTTGTCCTCTTTTAATTTCCGAACGCTGAATGAGCAAATAATCATCACCACTATGAGCAAGTACATGGGCAATAAACTTAACTATCATTTTCTCTCCTATTCCTCAAGATGGATGTGTCTTAGTTGGCCGTCCCAATCTGGCAGGGCTGTTTTTAAAAAAGCTGGGACTAGTTGGAAATCCTGAAGCTGGTCCAAGTCAATCCACTCACAGGGCTGCCTTTTCTCATCTTCCTGCATGGTCAATGGGGCATCTTCAAGTAAGTCCACCAAATAATGAAACTCGATGTTGTGATAGGAAACACCGTCCTGTTCAAAACGATTTTCAACCACGAAAGCTAGCTGGCCAGCTTGAGCTTTGACACCCAGTTCTTCCCTCACTTCACGGACTACCGCGTCTTCCGTGCTTTCATTGACTTGAATCGCACCGCCGATAGTGTAATACTTGCCCTTATCTTTGGTGACTAGAAGCTTGCGGTTTTGAAGAATCAAGGCTGTCGCCCGAACTCCAAAAACTGTATTTCCTGTTTTTGTCCGAAAGTCTTGTTGAATCATTCTTGTCCTTTCCCTTAAACGACACAAAAACAGTCAAAACTCCAAAGAAGTGCAGGACAAAAAAGCCTGCAACATCCATGAGCTTTGACCATCATTTCTATTGCTGTTATTATTGTAGCAAATTGAGAAAATTTGTCAATCTAAATGTACTGACAAACTTGTCCGTCACGGTAAGCATTGTCAATCAAGCCACCACCTAGACACTCTTCACCATCGTAAAAGACAACTGCCTGTCCTGGTGTGATGGCACGCTGAGGTTCCGCAAAGATGACCTCTGCCTTGTCTCCTTTGACATGGACGGTCACCTTAGAATCAGGTTGACGGTAGCGGAATTTAGCCGTACATTCGAGCGTAAACTCCTCTGGCATCTCACGAGTAAAGTGAACTTGGCTAGCCTCTAGGCTGGTTGACATGAGCGAATCATGGTAGAAACCTTGGCCTACATAGAGGATGTTCTTACTTAGGTCTTTTCCGACAACGAACCACGGCGCATTGTCACCACCGTGTTGCCCACCGATACCAAGTCCACCACGCTGACCGATTGTATAATACATCAGACCTGCATGCTCACCCATATCGCGTCCATCCACTGTCATCATACGACCAGGTTGAGCTGGCAGGTAGTTGCTGAGGAAGTTTTTAAAGTTCTTTTCTCCGATAAAACAAATCCCTGTCGAGTCTTTCTTCTTAGCAGTCGCAAGGCCTGCTTCTTCTGCTAGTCTGCGTACTTCAGGTTTTTCCAAATGTCCTAGTGGGAACATGGTTTTTTGAAGTTGTTCTTGCGACAGTTGGCTGAGGAAATAAGTCTGATCCTTGCCATTGTCCACGCCACGAAGCATGTGAACGATGCCATCCTCATCACGCGCCACTCGGGCATAGTGCCCAGTCGCTACATAGTCTGCCCCCAAGGTCATAGCATAGTCCAAAAAGGCCTTGAACTTGATTTCCTTATTGCACATAACATCTGGATTTGGCGTGCGCCCTGCACGGTATTCCGCTAGGAAATACTCAAAAACGCGGTCCCAGTACTCTTTTTCAAAATTGACAGAGTAGTAAGGAATGCCAATCTGGTCTGCCACCGCAGCCACATCCTTGTAATCTTCGGTCGCCGTACAGACGCCGTTTTCATCTGTGTCGTCCCAGTTCTTCATGAAGATACCAATCACATCGTAGCCCTGCTCCTTGAGAAGAAGAGCCGTCACCGACGAATCGACACCACCACTCATCCCCACAACAACACGTGTTTTAGAGTTCTCACTCATGGTAAGTCTCCCATCTATTCGTTTATTCACGATTGAAGGTCGTGTGTGCTTCAACGATTGAAGGTCGCTTGAGCAGTATTCATTATAACATGCTTGGTTGGAGAAGACAAGAAAGAGGCTGATAATCTACCAACCTCTTATTCTGAACCTATCACTCTAGCACTTTCTAGCTTCATTCGCTTTCTTAGCGACTGCAATCTGGTATTCGACTTGGTCAAACCCTGTACCTCCCAAGGAATTTCGTCTTTGAACAGCAGTTTTAGGTTGCAAGTAGACATAAATATCCTCGACAATGAGGGAATGATAGGTTTGCAATTCCTCCAGACTCCAATCTTGAATATTTTTAGCAGACTTGATAGAGTCTAACACTAATCTTCCCACAACCTCATGAGCTTCTCTAAATGGCAAGCCTTTCCCTGCCAAATAATCTGCCAACTCAGTTGCATTTGAAAAGTCCTTCTCTGTTGATTCTTGCATTTTTTCCTTGTTTACCTGCAAGCTAGATAACATACCTGCCAATACATCGAGGGAATTTAAAATCGTTTCGACAGTGTCAAACATTCCTTCCTTATCCTCTTGCAGATCCTTATTATAAGCTAAGGGCAAGGACTTCATGACTGTCAACAGTCCAAACAGATTCCCATAAACTCTACCAGTCTTTCCTCGAATCAACTCAGCCATATCTGGATTTTTCTTTTGGGGCATAATAGAGGAACCTGTTGTAAACGTATCTGACAAGGTAATGAATTGGTACTCAAAGCTACACCAATTGATCATTTCTTCGCAAAAACGGCTCATATGCATCATGAGTATGCTGGCATTGGACAGAAATTCTAAGATAAAATCGCGGTCACTAACAGCATCCAAAGAATTTGTATAAGGTTGCTTAAACTCTAACAAATCGCTAGACAATTGGCGATCAATGGGGAAAGTCGTTCCTGCCAAAGCTGCCGCACCTAGAGGGCATAGATCTGTATGCTTCTGGTTAAATTCAAAACGTTCACTGTCTCTCTGAAACATATTGTAGTAAGCCATCAGATGGTGGGCAAAACTAATAGGCTGGGCATGTTGCAGATGGGTATAGCCCGGCATGATCGTCTCCACATGATTTTCCGCCAAATCCAATAAAACACCCTTGAGATGAGCCAGTTTATCTAGGACATGACCTAGTTGTTCCTTGAGATACAAGTGCATATCTGTCGCAACTTGGTCATTTCGAGAACGAGCTGTATGTAGTTTCCCTGCAAGGGGACCAATTTTTTCTGTCAGCAACACTTCCATATTCATATGAATATCTTCGTTTGCAATATCAAAATCAAGTTGGCCTGCCTCTAGCTCTTCTAAAAGCTCTTTCAAGCCTTCTTGAATCTTTTCTGACTCATTCAAACTCAAAATACCCGTCTGACCCAACATCTGAACGTGGGCTAAAGAACCAATCACATCAAATTTAGCTAATTTCTGGTCAAAAGATATACTCGCTCCAAAGCGCTCTACCCAATCTTCGACAGTACCTTCAAAGCGACCACCCCATAATTTTGTATTCTTAGCCATATCACATCCACCTCTCTATCCAATCGCCCTATTTAGCGCTTTTTTGAACCTCAGAATGAACCTTGGTTGGAAGTCCCCACAACTTAATAAAGCCAACAGCTGCATCTTGGTCAAAGGTATCTGCACTGGTATACGTCGCCAAATTTTCATCGTAAAGTGAATTTGGTGATTTCCGAGCCACGACCTGAGCGCTTCCCTTATAGAGTTTAACTTTTGCAGTCCCATTGACAACTTTTTGGGTCTCTTTAATATAAGCAATCAAGGCTTGTGTAGCTGGACTAAACCACAAAGCATTATAAATGAGATTTGATAATTCATTTTCTATGATTGGTTTAAAATGAGCTACTTCTCTCACAAGCGTCAAATCCTCAATTTCCTTATGAGCTGTCAGCAGGGTCACCGCCCCTGGGCATTCATAGATTTCTCTTGATTTAATCCCAACCAAACGATTTTCCACGTGGTCAATCCGTCCAACCCCATGCTTTCCAGCTATTTCATTGAGTTTTTGAATTAAATCTGCCAATTTTAGCTCTTCTCCATTGAGGGAAACTGGAACACCTTCACTAAACTCAATTTCAATGTATTCTGGCGTATCTGGAGCTTGCTCTGGAGAAGTTGTGATGCCAAAGGCTTCTTCTGGAGCCTGATTCCATGGATTTTCCAAAATACCACACTCATTGGCACGTCCCCAAAGATTTTGGTCAACAGAGTAGGGATTGTCAAGGTCAGCAGGAACAGGTACTCCATTTTCCTTGGCATAATGAATTTCTTCCTCCCGAGACCATTTCCATTCACGAACTGGCGCAATCACTTTTAAATTGGGATCCAAGGCTGCAATGGATACTTCAAAACGCACTTGGTCATTCCCCTTACCTGTACAACCATGAGCAATTGTAGTCGCTCCTGTCTGATGCGCTATTTCAACCAATTTTTTAGAAATAAGAGGGCGGCTCAAGGCAGATACCAAAGGGTACTTTTGTTCATAGTAGGCATGTGACTGAAGAGCCACTAGCACATAATCTGTAGCAAATTCGTCCTTAACATCAATGACATAAGATTCTACTGCCCCAACCTTAAGAGCCTTATCATGGATGAAATCTAAGTCTTTCCCTTCACCCACATCCATACAAACTGCAACAACATCATAGTCTTTCTTTAGCCAGGTAATAGCAACTGATGTGTCTAAACCGCCAGAATAGGCCAAAATTACTTTTTCTTTACTCATGTTCTTTTCCTTCTTTCTATTTTTCAATGGATGCTTTAAAGGCATCCTCAATGAGTTTGTCTAATTCCCCAGAATCCTTCAACTTTTGAATGGTTTTATCGACTGCCTCTTTCAATTCCTTGCTATCTTTTTTCATGGCGACCGCGTAGGAATCATCTTGCTCTTTTTCAAAATTGAGGTCTGCGATTGCTAAATCAGGATTATTTTCCACAAATCCCTTGGCAACAGGTTCTTCAAAGATAACGGCATCCACTTGTCCTGATTTTAAATCTGTGATTAAATTCCCATTTTTAGGCAGAGATACGAGGGAAGAATTTTGAAGCAAATCTTTCGCCATCGTCTCTTGAATTGAACCTTTCTGCGCTCCGACCTTTTTCTGCGCCAAGTCGTTGACAGACTGATAAGTGGCCAAGTCTGATTTTTTGACAATGAGCTTATTTTTTGAAGTATAGTAGGGAGTTGAAAAATCGAATACCTTACTCCGTTCATCTGTCTTAGAAACACCTGATATGGCAAGGTCGGCTTTTCCTGATTGAACACTAGCCAATACATTGTCAAAACTCATAGGTGATAGTTCCAATTCGACACCTAGTTCTGTTGCGATAGCCTTGGCTAATTCGATATCTGAACCCACAATCTGATTTTTCCCATCAACTATTTTTTGGTATTCAAATGGAGCAAAATCTGGATTGAGAGCTACAACCAATTTCCCTTTGGACTTGATGGCTTCAATTCCAGCCGATTGATTGTTACTACAAGCAAATAGTAGGGGGAGCATCACTAAACCAAACATCGTCATCAACACCTTCTTCATCTTATTCATAACAAAGCCTCCTTTATGTTTATTCCTTTTGTTTGTATAAATAATACACCTATCTTCATCCTTTGTCAAGCCTAAATTGTAATTTTTTTCAATTCAAAACAGAAAAACCTAGGAAAATTACATAAAAATGTCATTCCTAGGCGTATTTATGCTATTTCTCTCTGGAAAACATGAGTATTCAGCCAGTCAAAAGAAGCCGAACAAACTCATTTCCCCTCGCCCAATTCAATGATACGATGACATTGTTGGGCTACATAAGCATCGTGGGTCACGATAATAACTGTTTTCCCCTCGCGATTCATCTCTAAGAGGAACTTCAAGACCAAATCTCTATTTTCAGGGTCCAGCGAACCTGTAGGTTCATCGGCTAAAATCAGCTGGCTGGGTTTTAAGATGGCTCTAGCAACTGCAATTCGTTGTTGTTCGCCACCAGATAACTCAGAGACCTTTTGGTGCAACGTAGATGACAAACCTACTCTCTCTAAAATCTCTTCCACCTTTTTGAGCTTGTCTTTCTTGGACAATTTTACATATTTCAGCGCCAGCATGAGATTGTACTCGACCGTTTCATCATCAATCAGGGCAAAATTTTGAAATAGATAAGAGATATGTTCACGGATTATTGTTTGTGACTTAGCAGAATTGACCGCTAGATTTGTCTGACCAAAAATCTCATACCGTCCGCTGTAATCACCATCTATCAAACCTAATAAATTTAACAAGGTCGACTTACCACTACCACTCTTGCCAACAATAGCTACCAAATCCCCCTGATCAATCCTGAGAGACAAGTGATCCAAAATCACTTTTCCCCCAATGGTTTTGGTAATATTTTCCAACTCAATCATAAGATGCCCCCTTTCAATAACTCTACTAGACTTCTTTTCTCCATCCTAGAAGCCAAGCCTAGCACAAATAGTATATCCAGACATGTAAAGCCTGCAAACAGCAGAAATGGCAAGAACGCATGGGCAAAGAAAATCAAGACTAGAAGAGGCAGACTATAGCCCAGCAAGAGCAGAACGAGGAGAGGACGGTAGCGATCGACCAGTTTCCACCCCATAAACTTCTTGGTAATGATATCCCTGCGCTTCAACAAGAAAGTAGTAACGAGTAAAAAGTAGGAAATCATCATGCTAAGGAGACCAAACAAAGCAAAGAGTAGGTTAAAATTCCGAACAGCATCTCTATAAGAATCCACTTTCTCTTGTTGAATGGCTTGAATCGATGAAAATTTTAAATAATTCCCATCTGATAATTTCTCAACTAACTCCGTAATCACTTTTTGATTTTGTTCTGTATTTTCAACTTTCATCGGGTTGTTTAAACCTGTCGTTGACAAGCGAGTCTTTTCTTCCCACATCATGTCTTGATCATTTACTAGACTAATGATTGGATTGTGGAGATTTTCCTTTCGCTTATCACTATATGGGAAAAATGACCAATCTCCTTCATAATAGGCAATCTCGACATCCATCTCCTCTATCGTTCGTTTTTGCTGCTCTTCATACTTCATCGAATGAAAGGCAATTAACTTCCCCAAGAGCTGATTTTTATCTTCTTCACCTTTCGTACTTGCTGGCATCAAAATAACTTTTTTAATACCGGTATCTGGTAGCTTGAATCCCTTGCTCTTTAGAAAATTGCGATTGGCATAGTAAACATCCACCGTATCTGTTAACTGATATTGCTGAATCTGTTCTGATTGGACAAAATTTTTTACAGGAAGACTGCTACTCTGCACATAGCCCGCCTGCGTTTTTTCTACCAAATCCTGATAAAATCGATAGAAATAATCTGTAGATTTCCCTGACCCTGCTAGCTCTTCTTGCCACAGGTTATCATTGAGTTTGAAGGTTTCTAAGGTCAGGTAATTGCCTTGGCTTACCCACTGTTGCTGATAAGCAAGTTCTTTGTTTTCTTGTTCTAAACTTCTGCCCACCCCAATCAGTAAGGCCGTCAGTAAAATAGTTGTCCCTATTTTCATCACATAATTGAAGATGAGACCAAGTTTGACAGATGAAAAACCTTTCAACATGGAACTGACTGTCATTTTCTGAATCATCAGGTAGGTCAGCCAACTGATGAACAAATACAACTGTAAAAGCAGAAATTGGGATAAGAGTAAACTTGGGAACAAAAGTTTTGGTCTATAGTCCAGCACTAAAAATAGTCCCAAGTCAATGATAAGACTTCCACCCAAGAGAAGATAAAAATTAGTCTTTACAAAACCAGCTAAAATCGCTCTACTTTGAAAACCAAGTAACTTTTGAACCCCCACTCGTTTCATCTCCATCATCGGCTGATAAACTGTCATTAAAATCACAAGTAAGATTGCCAAGATAAAGATAATGATAGATAGCAACAAAGCTTGATTTAGCACTCCAACCTGACTTCGGTAAGTGGGTTCTAATAAAATCGTCTTATCTATCTGGAAAAAATCACTCCACTTTTGTAGAATGGTATCGCGATCTATCTCTTTGCTGGAGGTAATCATGTAGCGCCCATTTACAGTATGGGATTTATCCTCAATATAAGATTGGAAGGTCTGGAGTCGAATGAGTTTCACCTTTAAAAAGGTGGGAATGGTTCCTAGATTATTGGGAAGATCCTGGTTGCTGTAGACTCCCTTCTCATTCTTTGAAAAATCAAGAGAAGTCAGACCGAATTCCTGATAGGGAAAGGTTTCCTTATCAAAAACACCAGCCTTGACGGCTTCATCGCCATTATCTACTTTGATAATAGAGACCTTGTCTTGATTTGCAACCTCTTCAAAAAATTGGAGAATCGTTTCTGTCGGTTTAGTGACATCTTTCAAGTACAAGTCAAATGAATAGGTTGTCTTGCCCATCTCCTGAATCCGCACTATTTCACGTGTAACATTTACATTCAGGACAAAAAACGTAGTACACAGCAAGAGCAGGAGCATACAAAGATGACTGATTTTTTTCATAGAGATACCTCCCGTGAAGAGACGAAAGCGATATAGGTACAATTGCTTTTTATTTTTTACTAAATTTTAAGTAGGTGTAAATAAATCCTGCACTTATAGCCAGAGTTGTCCACCATTTAAAATCCATATGCAAAAGTGAAAAGATTATAAAACTGATGATTAGCGAGGCTAAAATATAAACAATGATTAAAATTTTATTTTTCATAGGAATTGCCTTTCTGAATGGATTCTAGTATTTACAGCTTATTTGTAAAGTTTACAATAAGCTGTTAGGGCAATTGTCAATCAGAATGTTCTTTTATCTGTCAATAATCCTAGAAAATCTTGTCGTTTCAAGTCTGAGAAATGTTTGGTAGAAAGACTTCCTTTTTGAAGTCCATCATCTCTAACCTGCAAATAATAGCTATGTTGGCTTGTTTTAATTGTCAAAAAATCGCCAAATATAAAAAATTTTTTCCAGTTACGAATCTCAAATTCTTTCATCTCTGATTTTGGAATGCGGATAAGGCCTTGTCGCAAATCACGATGATGCTCACTTGTGAAAGTCATCCCATTCCCAAGATTTCTTATCAGCAGTTCGTCTGGGGTTACCATCACCAGCGCTATTTTAGTTAAGAAAATTTCAACTGTTGGTGGTAAAATCGCCAAATCAAACCAGGGATGTAGGTAGCGATAGGCTAAGAAATAATGAGGCTCCTCACCCAATCCTAGTTGTTTATATAAGTCCTTGACCTCACTATCTAACCTCGCTTCAAAAGACACATCCGAATGCGCTTCTTCCTTCTTCTGATTAAAATAACGCATCCAGACTAGGAAACCTATAAAGACTAGGACAAATATTCCTGATAAAAGATATTTTAAATTGTAGTTCATCGCTTAACCTCCTGATTCACACCTCTGCCTAAAACAGAAGCCTATTTATTTTGAAAATAGTTCCATCACAACTTTAAATAAGACGGGTGTCATTAAAATGAGGATGATTCCTATCACAAATATCATGACTACTCGAAAAAGCTCCTTATTTTTAAACATTTTTTCACCCCTTTTCTAGTTACATCATAGTACTGTTAAACCCATTTAAAAATTACACCCAGCTTATTTTAGTTTTCTTTTTTACTATTCCTGTTACTATGATACAATATTTTTAATTGGATTTTATTATTTGTTAACTTTTTTCACGAAAAGGAGAAAATCATGCGTTATGATTTCGGAAAGGTCTATAAAGAAATACGTGAGTCAAAAGGCTTGACCCAAGAAGAGGTCTGCGGAAATGTCCTCTCAAGAACCAGCCTATCAAAGATTGAAAGTGGCAAGGTAACTCCCAAATATGAAAATATGGAATTTCTTCTCCGTCAAATCAATATGAGTTTTGAAGAGTTTGACTACATCTGCCATCTCTATCAACCGAGCCAACGAACAGAAATCATGCAAACTTATCTTAATATGAATTCTATCATTGGTAGCAACGGTCTAGTCAATTTTTTTGAAACATACCAAAACAGTTGTAGAAGCAAGTATACCACATGCCATTAAATATGCAACACCAATTTTTTATCATATTTACTTCATATCATACAGTATTTTCAGAAAAAATAGAGCTATTCATTTGTAAACATCTGAGTCCTGGTCTTTAAATAGGATTGATTATAACACTTTTTGAAAGCGAAATACAAGGGAGTCCCATATTGACTCCCTTGATTTGAAAAATATTTTGACCCTTATCCTTAGAACTATAAATTGTAATATATTACCACATTCGTTTGATTTCTTCTCTATAAGCAACTTCATATCTCATTGCTTCATCAGAGTAAAAATGGTAACAGTATTTGTAAAATTGATACCCATTACGATAGTATCTACTTAGTTTTACATACATACCTGGAGCTCCTTCTCCTAATAAGGCATCTAATATTGAACCAATACCAATCGCAGGGGTTAAATAAGGGATGAGAAAAGCAATAACACCTAACAAAACTGTACGACCTCTATTTTGAAAGTCAATATTATAAGTATGTGTATCAAGATAATACCAAGTAATAGCTGATCTTGCCATAATAGCCTGTTCAGTTGACTGGTCTTCATTTTTACTTACTTGAACCATACCATCAAATTCATCTGAGGTTAGTTCTAAGACCCCGTCAACAAAAACATTGTGTTCGTCATCAATATATACTTTTGACACCACTCCATCTTCGTTTGTGATTGCTAGATTATGTGAATCTACAACACGAACATACGACGGAGTAGATTGAAAATCAGACGTTGTCAAATTAGATTTATTACTCATTGCAGATTCTAAAGCTAACGCCGTTGGAGAGAATATATTAAGAAAAATTACGGTCAAAAGAAACAGAGAACATTTTTTCATTTTGTAAGCCTACTTTCTTATAAAATATTTAATGACAACATAACTCATAGGGAATATTAACAATATCAAAAATATAATTTGAATCCTATAAATATCTGGTTGAAAAAATGAAATATAACAACCCGTCAATAACAATCCCATGAAAACGACACCAAAAATAAAATCAACTATATAGTCATTTTTATTTCTTTTCAAAAACATCACCCCCTATCACTATACAAATCTAACACCAAATGGCTGATGATAGCACATTACATCTCTATGTGTCGTAAGCTCCCTCCTCTCTTTATTAAATCATTAGCAGATTATATCGGCCAGTTCCATGGGAAAACCGTAGCAATGCTGAATAAGAAAGCAAGAATAACTAAAAAACGAAAAACTTTTTTATTCATACTCTTTCCCTCCTATCTGTATTTCGTATCTATAGTATACCTCTTCTTTACTCTATTTTAAAATTAGTTAACTTTTTTCACACACTATTTTAGTTTTCTTTTTTACTATTTCTGTTACTATGATACAATATTTTTAATTGGATTTTATTATTTGTTAACTTTTTTCACGAAAAGGAGAAAATTATGCGTTATGATTTCGGAAATATCTATAAAGAAATACGTGAGTCAAAAGGCTTGACTCAAGAAGAGGTCTGTGGAAATGTCCTCTCAAGAACTAGCCTATCAAAGATTGAAAGTGGCAAAGCAACTCCCAAATATGAAAACATGGAATTTCTTCTCCGGCAAATCAATATGAGTTTTGAAGAGTTTGACTACATCTGCCATCTCTATCAACCGAGCCAACGAACAGAAATCATGCAAACTTATCTCAATATAACTTCCATCATTGGTAGTAATAGTCTAGTTCATTTTTTTGAAACATGCCAAGACTATCTCAAGACCCACCACGACCTGCCTATAGAAGAAATAAGGGATATGCTGGAAATTGTCATCCATATCCGTCAACATGGTACAGAGCAACTGTCAGACCAAGTGAAACAGACTGTCAAAAAACTTTGGGAAAAAATTGAAAAACAAGATACATGGTATGAAAATGACCTAAAAATCCTCAATACCATCCTTTTCAGCTTTCCCATTGATCACCTCCATCTCATTACTGGAAAAATCCTGCAACGCTTGGAAGTCTATAAAAACTACCAACATTTATATGACTTACGAATGGCAATCCTACTCAATCTGTCCACCATTTACTTATACCATCAAGACAAAAATATGTGTCAACAAATCTGCTATACTTTACTAGAGGATGCCAAGAAAAAGAAGCACTACGATAGGCTTGCTATCTGCTATGTCCGTATTGGGATTTGTACGGATAATGCTAGACTTATCCAAAAAGGGTTCTCTCTTCTGGAGCTAACTGAGGAAACTTCCATGCTGTCTCATCTCAAAAATGAAGTGGAGACCTATTACCAGCCGAAGGAAAGATAAAAAAGTCGAGGAAATTCCCCCGACTTTTTATACTATTCTATTCATTAGTTCTTAATACCATCCGTTGTTAAGCCAGAAGTTTTTAGCGGCTGTCCATGAACCGTAACGTCCTGCAACGTAGGCATCTGCTACACGTTCTTGGTTTTCAGCTGAGTAGTCACCGTTCAAGTATGAATCTGTCAATTGGTAACGTCCGATATAACGTCCGTTTGTAGCTGTGTAGCTACCGCCTGATTCTTTTTGAGCGATCCATTCTTTAGCTTCTGCTTCAGATCCGCTTACAGTTGAAGCAACTGTTTCTTCTGCTACTGTTTCACCTACTACCGGAGTTTCTTCCTCTACCTCTGTAGTTTCTGCCACTGTGGCTAAAACAGTTTCGTCTTGGGCAGCTGGAGCTTCATAAGTCGTTGAAGCTGGTGCTGCTGGCGCTACAGGGCCATCGATAACCAACTCTTGACCAACATAAATCAAATGAATGTTATCAATGTGGTTGTTTTCTGCCAATTTTTCAACTGTTGTGTTGTGAGTTTCAGCGATTTCTGAAAGTGTATCACCTTCTTTAACTGTGTAAGTTGATGATTCTTGAGCAGATACAAATGATGGAGCAAATACTGCAAACAAGGCAGCTACTCCTGCAAGAGTTGCTTTAATCTTTTTAGTTATTGATTTCATATTCGAAAATTCTCCTTCTTTCTATAGTTCTATCATACCCTTTAAATATTACCGTTTCTTGACACTTTTATGTAGAAATATTACAAAATTATTTTTTATTTCCCTAAATAATGTGTTTTTTGTCATAAAAGATACTATTTTTATGCTATTTGAGGTATTAGAAAGGTTTTCATCTACAATTAAAGTCAAGACCTTTATTCTTTGATATAATAGAGATAAGAATTTTTATAAGGGGAAACTGATGAAATCACTTCGTTTTCAATCTGTCTTTGATATCATCGGACCAGTTATGATTGGCCCATCTAGTAGCCATACCGCTGGTGCTGTTCGTATTGGGAAGATTGTTTCTTCCATTTTTGATGATACTCCGACAGAAGTCGAATTCCAACTATTTAACTCATTTGCCAAAACCTATCGTGGTCACGGAACAGACCTAGCCCTTGTTGCAGGTATTTTAGGCATGGATACAGATGATCCTGAAATCCCAAATAGTCTGGAGATTGCCCACAAGCGTGGCATCAAGATTGTCTGGACCATTCAGAAAGACAGTAATGCTCCTCATCCTAATACCACTAAAATTACCGTCAAAAATGCCCACAAGACTATCAGCGTGACTGGTATTTCTATCGGTGGCGGGAATATTCAGGTAACCGAACTCAATGGCTTTGCCGTCTCTCTCAATATGAATACACCGACTATCATCATTGTTCATCAAGATATTCCAGGCATGATTGCCCTCGTAACAGAGGCCCTTTCACGCTATGGTATCAATATCGCCCAGATGAATGTTACTCGTGAAAAAGCTGGTGAAAAAGCTATTATGATTATCGAAGTTGACAGTCGCAACTGTGATGAGGCCATCGAAGAAATTCGAAAAATCCCTCATCTCCACAATGTCAATTTCTTTAAATAGGAGGAAGCATGTTTTATTCTATTAAAGAATTGGTCGAGCAAGCAGATCTGGACTTTCAAGGAAATGTCGCAGAACTCATGATTACAACTGAGTTTGAATTGACCGGTCGCGAACGTGAAGAAGTCCTCCTTCTCATGGAACGCAATCTGGAGGTCATGAAAGCCTCTGTCCAACTTGGCCTCAATGAAAATAAATCTCGTAGTGGCCTGACAGGTGGAGATGCTGCCAAATTGGATCACTACATCAAAAACGGAAAAACTTTATCAGATTACACGATTCTCTCAGCTGCCCGAAATGCCATTGCAGTCAATGAGCACAATGCCAAAATGGGCTTGGTCTGTGCCACTCCGACCGCTGGAAGTGCTGGCTGTCTGCCTTCAGTTCTAACAGCTGCTATTGAAAAATTAGACCTCAGCCACGAGCAACAGCTGAATTTCCTCTTTGCTGCCGGTGCCTTTGGACTAGTCATCGCAAACAACGCCTCTATCTCAGGTGCTGAAGGTGGCTGTCAGGCCGAGGTTGGTTCGGCCTCTGCTATGAGTGCTGCTGCCTTGACTCTAGCTGCCGGTGGAACACCTTATCAGGCCAGTCAGGCCATTGCCTTTGTCATTAAAAACATGCTAGGCCTCATCTGTGACCCTGTTGCCGGCTTGGTTGAAGTTCCCTGTGTCAAGCGCAATGCTATGGGAGCTAGCTTTGCCTTCATCGCAGCAGACATGGCCCTGGCAGGTATCGAATCTAAAATTCCTGTGGATGAAGTTATCGATGCCATGTACCAAGTAGGAGCAAGCATGCCAACTGCCTTCCGTGAAACAGCTGAAGGTGGACTAGCTGCTACCCCAACTGGTCGTCGCCTCCAAAAAGAAATTTTCGGAGAATAAGCTTATCAAATAGGAGAAACCATGACCTCTATCACAGCTATCTTTTTCGATCTGGATGGAACCCTCGTTGACAGTTCTATCGGGATTCACAATGCCTTTACCCATACCTTTAAGGAGCTGGGGGTGCCTAGCCCTGATGCCAAAACGATTCGTGGTTTTATGGGGCCACCTCTCGAAAGTAGTTTTGCGGCCTGCCTGCCTAAAGAACAAATTTTTGAGGCTGTCCAGATATACCGTTCTTACTACAAGGCAAAAGGAATCCATGAAGCTCAACTCTTTCCTCAGATTGTAGACTTGCTTGAGGAATTATCAAGCAATTATCCTCTCTACATCACCACGACAAAGAATACACCTACTGCTCAAGACATGACTAAAAACTTGGGAATCTATCATTTCTTTGATGGCATTTATGGTTCCAGCCCTGAAGCACCCCATAAGGCAGATGTCATTCGCCAAGCCTTGCAGACACATCAACTAGCACCGGAACAAGCCATCATCATCGGAGATACCAAGTTTGATATGCTGGGAGCTCAAGAAACAGGCATTCAGAAATTGGCCGTCACTTGGGGATTTGGAGAGCAAGCAGATCTACTAAACTATCAGCCTGATTATATCGCCCACAAACCCTTAGAGGTTTTGGCGTATTTTCAATAACATAGACTGGGCAACAACTCCATTTCAGAAGAAAATGAAGTAATACTCAATGAAAATCAAAGAGCAAACCAGGAAAGTAACCGCAGGCTGCTCAAAACACTGTTTCGAGATTGCAGATAGAACTGACGAAGTCAGCTCAAAACATGGTTTTGAGGCTGTAGATGAAACTGACGAAGTCAGTAACCATACATACGGCAAGGCGACGTTGACGTGGTTTGAAGAGATTTTCGAAGAGTATAAATCTCTACATAACAAAACGCATACTACCAAGGTTTCAAGTCCTGATAATATGCGTTTTCTTTTTTATTCAACGTGGGTGGTTTGATTGGCAAAGGCGATAATGGCTTGCTTCAACTCATCTCCACTAAGAGTGCGGAACTCTTCAATCTTTTGATCGATGGCTTCTAGAGGCATAACATTAACCTTACCAACGAAAATCTTATCCATAACCTGATTATCAACAAGTTCGGTTGATACCAAGAGTTCTTCGTAGAGTTTTTCACCTGGGCGGATTCCAACTTCAACAATTGGAATTTCGCTTTCGGTGTGTCCACTTAGAAGGACCATTTTCTTGGCCAAATCATAAATTTTGACTGGTTTGCCCATATCAAGGATAAAGACTTCTCCATCTTTAGCATAAGCACCAGCGTGAATAACCAAACGGCTAGCTTCTGGAATGGTCATGAAGTAACGGGTCATGCGGAAGTCTGTGACCGTTACAGGCCCACCTTCAGCAATTTGACGTTCAAAGACTGGAATGACACTACCACGGCTACCAAGTACATTCCCAAAACGAACTGCACAGTAGGTCGTTTGGCTACGTTGGTTAAAGCCAGTGACAATCAACTCCGCCACGCGCTTGGTTGCTCCCATAACATTGGGTGGATTAACCGCCTTATCTGTCGAAATCATAACCATCTTAGGTACTTTGGCTTCATCAACAGCCTTAGCAACGTTGTAAGTTCCACGGATATTGTTTTTGAAGGCTTCTTTTGGATTGCGCTCCATCATAGGAACGTGTTTGTGGGCAGCTGCATGATAAACAATAGCTGGCTTGTACTGCTCAAAGACTTGCAAGAGACGACCGTAGTCTTGAATGTCAGCAATCACAGGTACATAATCAATCCCTTGGAACTTACGAATCAATTCATGATAAACAAGGTAGATTGAGTTTTCCCCATGACCAAGCAAGACGATGCGTTCAGGATTGAAGCGACTAACTTGGCGACAGATTTCAGAACCGATTGAACCTCCAGCACCTGTAACCAAGATTGTCTTACCTGTCAGTTCTGCGCCCAGACGCGATTCGTCAAGACGAATTTCCTGACGGCCTAAAAGGTCCGTAATATCAATTTTTTGGAAGCCAGTAGCTGCTTGGTGAAGACCTTGAACAACAGTTTCAACCTTAGGCATCTTGTAACATTTGACACCCAGCTTATTACACATCTGCAAGATACGCTCATATTCTGACGGATCAAGCGACGGAATCGCAACAATAACACGTTCGATTTGGTGGCGTTTGGCTAATTCAGGCAGATCATCATATGAACCCAAAACAGGAATTCCACCAAGTTTTTGGCCCTTTTTCTTAGAATCCTTGTCCAAAATACCAACAAGTTCCAAATCACTGGTTGGATGTTGGTAACTATCCATAAAGAGGGCCCCACCATCACCAGCACCAATCAAGAAGGTTCGACGGTGTTCCCCATCACCACTGCCTTTTTTTCGTCTTGAATAGATTAGTTGCCAAGTAATCCGTGGCAATAAAATCAAGAAGGTACTCAACAAGATAAAGAGAATGATGAAACGGATGGAGAAGAGTGGCAAGAAGGCATAGCAGATACTATATGACAAGACGCTGCTGGCAGTCACACCAAAAAAGATTTTCATAAAGTCCGTAATCTTGCTGTAACGACTAATACTAGCGTTCAACCCCCAAAATCCAATCATCAATTGATAGAACAGGAAGGCCAAACTCGTATAGATAATGTAGTCAACAGGTGCTGGATTAATCAGCCCATAAAATAAAATATAAGATACAATGATGGAAACCACCATACTGAAAATATCAAATATTCCCCAGAAAACCTGCTTTTGTTGTTTATTTAAAATTTCCACCAGATCAATGACATAATCTGTGAGTTTTTTATTCATAGAAATTTACTCCTCCTTAAAAGAGCTGGATGATTATACTCAATGAAAATCAAAGAGCAAACTAGGAAACTAGCCGCAGGCTGCTCAAAACACTGTTTTGAGGTTGTAGATGAGACTGACGAAGTCAGTCACATATATACGGCAAGGCGACGTTGACGCGGTTTGAAGAGATTTTCGAAGAGCATTATATTGTTATTATAACACTTTTTCTCTAGTTTACGATTTGCTACAATCTTTTAATTGCTTTTTCTTAACAGTTTCATAAAAATAAACTGTCGGACAAATCCGGGACAAAGGGCAACAACCATCTGAATGGCAACACTCTTGGCATACTCCATGTAAGAAATTTGCCCTCTCTTCAGTATGCGCTGACGAGCTTGACGATAGAGTTTGAGGTAACGCAGTCCCCCACGACGCTCAAACATCCCTGCTCCGACACGAACCTTACACAAGATTTGATCCAGATTTCCAGTC
Organism: Streptococcus sp. SPS1; assembly: GCF_030439915.1. Classification (GTDB taxonomy): domain Bacteria; phylum Bacillota; class Bacilli; order Lactobacillales; family Streptococcaceae; genus Streptococcus. The sequence goes on along the minus strand of NZ_JAQFJG010000002.1, from coordinate 116,513 downwards.
TTGGCTCCTGCAGCAATCATATTGAGCCAGAGGAGGTCATCTTCCATATAAAGCCCATCCTCATAGTTGCCTGCCTTGAGAACCATGTCCTTCTTGAACATGACAGTCATGTGGTTAAAGGCACTTCTCATCCTTTGATAAGCTACAATCTCTGCATGTTGAGTCGGAACACGACGGTAAGAAACAATCTCATCAGGATTATCAATAAACTCTGCAATATGGCCACCTAATAGGTCGAGGTTGTCCTTCTCCATTAGCTGAACCTGTTTCTCAAAACGATCTGGAACTGCTATATCATCCGTATCCATACGGGCAATAATATCATACTGACACTGCAAAACACCCTGTCGAAGAGCCAGACCCAAACCTTGATTCTGCTCAAGAGGATAGCGTTTCACTGGAATATCAGACTGGGCTTCCACTTGGTCTAACACCTGATAGAGCTCAGGTGTCAAAGGCCCATCCTCAACCAGAACCAATTCGCTCGGTTTCAGGGTCTGATTTTGAACACTCTCAATAGCATCCTTTAAAAATGTCGGATTTTCCTTGATATAGACCGACATCAATACGCTGATTTTTTGCTTTTCAGACACAGTTTTTCTCCAATGTATAGATTTCCTTCCACTATTTTATCATAATTTTCAAGACTTTCCCATTTTTATCTTGAAAGCCAGAAACCTTACTTGACATTATAAGGAAAAAACCTTAAAATAAGCTGTTATTAAAATCAGCTAGAAGAGGTATTATATGAAAAAGCAATCACTCTTTTTTGTTCCAGGTATTATCCTGATTGGTGTTTCCTTGCGGACTCCTTTTACTGTTTTACCCATTATTTTGGGAGATATTTCGCAAGGTCTGGAGGTAGAAGTTAGTTCACTTGGTGTCTTGACCAGCCTTCCTCTCCTCATGTTTACTCTCTTCTCGCTATTTTCTACCCGACTGGCTCAGAAAATTGGCTTGGAGCATCTCTTCACCTACAGCCTCTTCTTCTTGACCATCGGTTCTCTCATTAGACTAATCAATCTGCCTCTGCTCTATCTAGGAACCTTGATGGTTGGGGCAAGTATCGCAGTCATCAATGTTCTGCTTCCTAGTCTTATCCAAGCCAATCAACCAAAGAAGATTGGTTTTCTGACCACCTTATATGTAAGCTCTATGGGGGTTGCGACGGCTCTGACCTCCTATCTGGCTGTGCCTATTACACAAGCCAGTTCTTGGAAAGGACTTATCATCCTCCTCACCCTGCTCTGCCTAGCAACTTTTTTGGTCTGGCTCCCAAATCACCGCTATAATCACAGACTGGCTCCACAAACCAAACAAAAAAGTCAAACAAAGGTTATGCATAATAAACAGGTCTGGGCAATTATTGTCTTTGCAGGTTTTCAATCCTTGCTCTTTTACACCGCTATGACCTGGCTACCTACCATGGCCATCCATGCAGGCCTATCCAGTCACGAAGCTGGCTTGCTGACTTCTATCTTCTCTCTGATCAGCATTCCTTTTTCAATGACCATCCCAAGCCTGACAACCAGCTTGTCAACTCGCGACCGTCAGCTCATGCTCACTCTGGTCTCACTAGCTGGTGTGGTCGGCATTTCCATGCTCTTTTTCCCAGTCGGTAATTTCTTTTACTGGCTTGCCATCCATCTCCTCATCGGAACCGCAACCAGCGCCCTCTTCCCTTATCTCATGGTCAACTTTTCACTCAAGACAAGCGCCCCTGAAAAGACTGCCCAATTGTCTGGTTTATCTCAAACAGGAGGCTATATCCTAGCAGCCTTTGGACCGACTCTCTTTGGTTACAGTTTTGACCTTTTCCACTCATGGGTACCAGCTGTAGCTGCCCTCTTACTCGTCGATATCCTGATGACTGTGGCCCTCTTTACAGTGGACAGAGCTGATAAAATTCTCTAATTATTCTAAAATACTTCTCAGATATAAATAATGCAAAGCCAGACTCTGTCTGGTTTTTTAGCTTCATTCCTTTTCAAATAAAGAGAAGTATCCAGCCAACCACTGCCCCTATCTAAAAAAATGGTATAATATTATTAGACAAAGTCCTAGATACAACTTGTTTAGATTAGAACAGTATGGGAACCTAAAAAATTATTACTTTTTGGAATTGAAGTCCGGCATAGTTATTGATAGACCAGAGATCTATCTGAAGTAAAATCTTGAATCAACTTTAACTGTTTCAACGCCATTAAGAAGAGTTAATTTGATAAAAAATCTCAATTGTCCAAGGACTATAAAAACATTTAAGGAGAAATTGATATGTTCGCAAAAGCTGGAGACGTCTATTGCGTTTACAATACCCATTTAAAAAAATACACAGCTTGTCAAATAACGAAGTTAGAAGAGAAAGGAGAAAAGCTAAAGGCTATCCTTCTGTCATTAGACTGGGTAGGAGAACAACCTCTTAAAGAAGAAGAACTATCCTCATTGAAGCCACTCTACAAAGATTTTATGTACTGGGAACGAGGCCTACACCTAATTTATGTAGATATTAATGTCCCAGCCAATTATATTTTTATCGGAAATAGATCACCTTTAACGACTGAAAGCACCAATGCATATGCGGTTTCTTGGGAAAATGGCTACGACGTTTATAGGCAACTAAAATGGCAAGAAATACCAAAAGAGAAAAGAGACTTCTTTAAAAAGGCGGATAAGAGCAAGGAAACGGTCCTATTTCTAGGGGAAGAATGTGCTATTTCTAGGCAAAATCTGAATAGTAAACTGACAGAGTTTGATGATGCTCTGGAATTGAAGGTTTTCCCTTGCTTGTCTGAACTAACCTTAAACAAATGGCCTCAAAATTTATACGAGTATCTACAGTTCAATCCATTTTTGAATGTGATAAAGCTTGAAAACCATGAACAAACAAAGTTAGATTTCTCTCATACATATCTACGTAGACTGACCCTTGATATGACCGGCGTAAAGGAACTTCAATTAAACGATGATTTGGAAGAATTAATTTTAATTGGCGACTTTAACGAAAACTGTCAGATCCAAGCCAAAGAAAATGGAGCTAATTTACGGTTACTGCTTCATAAATCTGTGCCCATAGTCCAGGGATTAAAAGATTTAGGGGCTCTACATTGCTCAGGTATTCTGGAAATCGATTTTGCACAAGTCTTGAGTTGCTATCCTAAACTTAGGGAATTGAGATTGTGGGGAAAACCAGGAAACATCCGTAATTTCTATAAATTATCAGAATTCAAAGAACTAGCCGTTTTTTCAACCGTCGACCTGTTTGGCTTTACCGCAAAAGATATTCCTAGACCAGAAGATTTACCGAAACTAAACATGTTTTGGATGAGTAGCTTACCCGAAGATGCCGCTAAAGTAGCTAAAACATATTATAAAAAACAACAAGAAAAGGGACTAAATCTCTGGATTCAAAAACCTAGAAAATCTGAATGGCTGGCACAAAACTTGAACAATCCATTTCGTTCATGGGATGGACAAGAGAATATTTCAGCCGCAAACGCAAAAAAGGCAGCTACTCTATATAAAAAAACGAGAGCTGGTATTAGCAAGCTCGTTAAGAGTTCAGCTGACGAAATGATGCAGCAAGTCACTGACTTAGTAAGAGTTTATACCGAAGGCTTTAATAAAATGGACAAGCGTAACTGTTTTATTGAAACAAGCGAACGGGAGGACATCTACGCTGCTCTTGTTGATCTTTTAAATTTGATACCAGCTGAATTCAATATCAATAAAGAAAAACTGTTACAAGTATTTGACGAGCTAAGGGATTTTTAGATTGAAAGTTTGCTTAAGTCAATGTTTAAAATGGAGACTATTATGACTCGCTTTATACAAAATATCACAATAGAAAATCGGCAAGTCGACAGGGAAAATTTGTTTGCAATCGGTTATTGTCCAGAGATAGCAAAACATCTACTGTGTGTTCATATCTCTTGGATTGCAGGCTACGACCGCTATTATGAGTTGGATGAAGGCGATAGGGCTCTCTTTGAAATCAATCGAGAAATATTTCTCAAAAAATATGAAAAAGAAATCAAGGCACATCTGACTGAAAGATTGATTGGTGCTGGGGCATTGAGGGATTATGATTTTAGATGTTTGCCTGATGACATCCTAGAAAGCTTGGATAAATACCCTCCATTTGAAGGCTATGTCTATCAAGATGGCTTACTCTGTCCCCGAATCAAGATTGAAGACAGGTATTTTAATCTTCCTCCGATTTACGATAAAGAGTACAGGTAGTAAACACATCAAGGTTCAGATAGAGATACATAAATGTATATAAACAATAAATGTATATAAACAATAAGTGTTGAAACAATTATATCGGTGATAATGATGGACTGGAGAATCTCGCCCTTTGTAAAATAACTACCCGAGAATAATCAGGAGGTTGCCATGGCAATAGACGGAGTAAAGATTATAGACAGCGATGATGCTTACGATATTTATAACACCATAGTGGGAAGATATAAAAACGGCGAAAATATTGCTAAGATAATCGAAGATATTTTAAATGATGAAAATAATTTTTGTATAGATGATTTTTATACTGAGATTTATTGGACAGCCTTTGCCTACTCCTTGTGGAAGATTGGACATTTACCAGAAGACATAAAAAATAAAACTCTCAAAATTATCGAAAAAGGAGCGGATAAGTTCTGGCTTGAAATTGACAGCAAAGCATTGAAACAAAGACAGAAAGTACTTGATAAACTAGCTATTCAGCTACAAAGTATCAATCCGAAACCTCTTAAAGTTCCAAAGGCAAAAACAAAGAGGGAGCCGTACTTTAAGGTAGGAGATGTGCTTGTAGTTCAATTTGAAAATGAATACGGAGTCGGTTTTGTTTCAGCTCTCAACCAAAGTACGAGAAAAATAGAATATCACCTAGCCTTTACAAGGTTGCTACAAAAGAATAAGCCCAATATGACGGATTTTTTGAATAGCGAGATTGCTTGCAAGATGAATAATAGACAGTATGCTATTGATACTGACTGTTGGTTTAATCACAAGGATTTGGGGCTTTTACTAGATAAATTTGAGAAGATTGGTAAGGTCATATTAGAAGATTATGTTCTGTGGACTTTAGCACCTGCCTGCACCTTGGGTGATATCTATGAAGAAATCACAGCGAGTAAGAGAGCCCGAGGTCTTCGTTTTATGGAGACGTATAAATTGATAAAAGCTATGGAATAAATGAGGAAGATAAGGGTTTAGATGGGAAAGGAATCTGTTTCAAAGCATGTCCTAGATTATACATCATGATTCTAGCTTATCTTTAAAATATAAATTTCTGTGAAATAGCTGATGTTAGTTCCTCTAAACTTCTAGTTTTTCCTAGAAGTTTTTTATATATAAAAATTTTACACATTTCTCTTGACAGGGCTTTCTTTTAGATGTACAATGTATGTGTAGAAAAATTATATATAAAAATCTTACACATTAGAAAAGGAGGTTTCCCATGTACTTTCCAACATCCTCTGCCTTGATTGAATTTCTCATCTTGGCCGTACTGGAAAAAGGGGATTCTTATGGTTATGAGATTAGCCAAACCATTAAGCTGATCGCTAATATCAAAGAATCCACACTCTATCCCATTCTCAAAAAATTGGAAGGCAATAGCTTTCTGACAACCTATTCTAGAGAGTTCCAAGGTCGCATGCGCAAATACTACTCCTTGACAAATGGTGGTATAGAACAGCTCTTGACCCTAAAAGATGAATGGGCACTCTATACAGACACCATCAATGGCATCATAGAAGGGAGTATCCGCCATGACAAGAACTGAATACCTGACTCAGCTAGAACTCTATCTCAAAAAACTGCCTCAGGCTGACCAAATTGAAGCCATGGACTATTTCAGGGAACTCTTTGATGATGCTGGAGTCGAAGGAGAAGAAGAACTTATCGCTAGCTTGGGAACTCCCAAAGAAGCGGCTCACGAGGTTCTCTCCAATCTTCTCGATAAAAAAATCAATGAAGCACCTGCTCAAAAAAATAACCGACAAATTTTACATGTCGCCTTATTAGCCCTCCTTGCAGCACCCATCGGCATTCCTTTGGGAATCGCCATTCTCGTGACCCTGTTCGCAATCCTTGTGGCAGCCTTGACTGTCATTCTAGCTTTCTTTGCGGTTTCCATACTGGGTATCATCGGCGGATTCCTATTTTTAGTTGAAAGTTTCACTGTCCTAGCCCAAGCCAAATCAGCCTTTATCTTGATTTTCGGTTCTGGTTTACTGGCTATCGGTGCTTCTTCACTAGTCTTACTAGGTATTTCCTATGTAGCTCGCTTCTTCGGTCTACTCATTGTTCGCTTGGTGCAATTGGTTCTCAAAAAAGGAAAGAGAGGTGACCAGCATGCGTAAATTGACAAAAGGATTTCTCATTTTTGGTGTGGTGACTACCATTATCGGCTTTATCCTGCTCTTTGTAGGAATCCAATCTGACGGGATTAAGAGTCTGCTTGCCATGTCCAAGGAGCCTGTCTATGATAGTCGGATGGAAGAGTTGACCTTTGGCAAGGAAGTCGAAAACCTAGAGATTACTCTCCATCAACACGCACTGACCATCACAGACTCTTTCGATGATCAAATCCACATTTCTTACCATCCATCTCTTTCTGCTCACCATGATCTTATCACAAATCAGAACGATAAAACGCTGACCCTCACTGATAAGAAACTGTCTGAAACTCCATTTCTCTCTTCTGGAATTGGCGGGATTCTCCATATCGCAAGCAGCTACTCTCGTCGTTTTGAAGAAGTTATTCTCCAATTGCCAAAAGGGAGAACTCTAAAAGGAATCAACATCTCAGCAAATCGCGGTCAAACCAGTATCACCAATGCCAGCCTTGAAAATGCGACCCTCAATACCAATAATGGCTATCTCCTCCGAATTGAAGGAAGTCGTATCAAAAACAGTAAACTCACAACCCCTAATATCATTAATATTTTTGATACAGACCTTACAGATAGTCAGCTAGAGTCAACAGAACATCACTTCCACGCTGAAAATATCCAAGTCCATGGTAGGGTTGAACTGACTGCCAAATATTATCTCAGAATCATCCTAGACCAGAAAGAGAGCCAACGAATTAACTGGGACATCTCAAGCAACTATGGTTCTATCCACCAATTCACAAGAGAAAAGCCTGAATCAAGAGGCACGGAATTAAGCAACCCTTACAAAACTGAAAAAACCGATGTCAAGGATCAACTCATTGCGAGATCTGATGATGATATTGAACTAATATCCACACCAAGCAGACGTTGACAAAAACGCTTACATCTGCTACTATAGAAGCATATTTATCTAACTAAAAAGGAGGTTCTACCATGAAACAAGAATGGTTTGAAAGTAATGATTTTGTAAAAACAACAAGTAAGAACAAGCCTGAAGAGCAAGCTCAAGAGGTTGCAGACAAGACTGAAGAAATGATAGCCGATCTCGATACACCAATTGAAAAAAATACTCAAGTAGAGGAGGAAGTCTCTCAAGCTGCAGTCGAACTGGAAAGCCAGCAAGAAGAGACAATTGAAACGCCAGAAGACAGTGAAGCGAGAACAGAAATAGAAGAAAAGAAAGCATCTAATTCTACTGAAGAAGAGCCAGACCTTTCTAAAGAAACAGAAAAAGTCACTATGGCTGAAGAAAGCCAAGAAGCTCTTCCTCAGCAAAAAGCAACCACGAAAGAGCCCCTTCTTATCAGTAAATCTTTAGAAAGTCCCTATATCCCCGACCAAGCTCCAAAATCTAGGGATAAATGGAAAGAGCAAGCGCTTGATTTTTGGTCTTGGCTAGTGGAAGCAATCAAATCTCCTACGAACAATCTTGAAACAAGTAGCACACACAGCTATACAGCCTTTCTCTTGCTCATTCTGTTTTCTGCATCTTCCTTTTTCTTTAGTATCTACCACATCAAACATGCTTACTATGGACATATAGCAACTATAAACAGCCACTTCCCTGAACAACTAGCTCCTTTAACTCTCTTTTCAATCATCTCTATCCTAGTAGCAACCACACTCTTCTTCTTTTCATTCCTCTTGGGTAGTTTCGTTGTGAGACGATTTATCTACCAAGAAAAGGACTGGACGCTAGAAAAGGTTCTCCAACAATATAGTCAACTCTTGGCAATTCCAATCTTCCTCACTGCTACTGCTAGTTTCTTTGCCTTCTTTGACAGCCTACGATTTACAGCCCTCTTGTGTGTGATTAGCATTGGAATCATCCTGCTTGCTAGCCTTCATATCATTACAAGACCAAATCAAGCAAGTGAAAGCGACTCCTTCTATCAATTATTCTTGTCTATCCTTGTGAACGGAGTCATTATCCTCCTCTTCTTTGTAGCTGAAGTGGCACTGATTGGGGATTATCTCCGTATCTTGGCCTTTCTTTAAAATTCATACTCTTCGAAAATCTCTTCAACCACGTCAGCTTCGCCTTACCATAGATATATGTTCCTGACTTTGTCAGTCTTATCTACAACCTCAAAAAGAATGTTAATCTGTCTGTGGTTAGTCCTGTAGTTTACTTTTTGATTTCTGTTTAGCACTAGTGGATTATTTTTTGTTTCTCAACTACCCACTCTACCATTCTTCATAGTCAAAACCATCATAATCTGGATATTGTTCTGGTGGCGTTCCAACCGAACGTATGAGATAAGCCTCTTCGTCCTCTGTCTCGATTTCTCTCAGCACTTGACATTCGAAACGCCATTCATCACCGAAGTCGAAAATAAACTTAAATTTTTGTTTGACACTTAGGATATCCAGATAGACATTTTCTGTGTAACGTTCTTCAACATCGTCACTGACAAAGCTAAGAAAGTAAGAATCTGCATGACTCCACGCAACATTATCCATGAAAAATGCATGAGCATGATCATTTGCAAAATCAAAACTCCATGAAATCACATCTGCTAGTTCCGCTAACGTTTTTGTTTTTGGAATCTGTATATGTCGGTAGCAACCTTTTTAAAATTTGACGGAAATGACCCAGGCTTCTACAGATGCTGGCTTTTCAGCTTCTATTTCTTGTTTTACTAATTTTAAGTGTACCATAATACCTCTAATAGCTAATCGATAGGGTTGCTCCTAAGAGACATTCCCTCTCATCATTTTAACATAAGTTTGTCTAACTGTAGTATTTGAAACTAGATAATCCCTCTGTTTCACGCGAAACACCCTACGCCAAGCAAGGTGTTCTTATACTAAACAAAAATCATGATGCTGGGCAAAAAATATTTAAAATTAGAAAACACATATTGTCACGTGTCGAAAAATCTTGATACTAGGCGTTTTATTGCGGAAAATTTACTTCACTTTTTCCTGAAGTTAAGTTTTATCCAGCCTCTGTACCAGGGCTATAAATCCAAATTACCAGCCGGCACCTAAAGACGCTGGTTTTCACGTTGTTGTTTAGCTCTCATTGCTCTTGACGCGTCACTGACCTCTTAAAAAAGCTTTGGTATCATAGTGAAATTAAATCTGAACAAATCAATCAGGAAAGTCAAATCAATTTCTAGCAATGTTTTAGAAGTCACAGCATACTATTCCAGCTTCAACTCACTATACATCTGCAAACTCCAAAAAGTATGGTAGAGTATAATAGTCACATAATGCAAAAATCTCCTAGCAGACTTTCCTGCTAGGAGATTTTCTTATGAGAGGTACTTGTTTAAGCTTTGAAAATCGGACTTATTATTCGATAATTATCAAACAATCTACCAATTAAGCTTCTTCGTCTTCTTTACGACGACGACCTGCAAGACCAAGTAAAGCACTTGCGGCAGCTACTACCATAGTGCTGTACCTGTATTTGGTAATTCTTTAGCTGCTTTACGCGTATTTGCTTGTGCTGATGCTGTTTGACTAGCATTAGCTGGAGCTACAGCTGGTGTTTGAGCAGCTTGGTCCTTAGCCGGGCTTGTATGGTCAGTTGCTGGAGAAACTTTCGCCATAAAGTCTTCGATACGTTTCACCATTGCATCCACTTCTGCTTGACTTGCGTCTGCATTGGCAAATACTTTCTTAGCTTCTTCTAATAATGCTTTAGCTTCTTTTGTACTATTTTCATCCAATTTATCTGCTTGATTGATGATTAAGTCATCTAATTGGTGAATTACTGATTCTAATTTAGATTTATCTGTCTTAGAGTCAACTTCTGAGTAATAAACTTCTCTAAATGCGTCATCTCTTGGAATAGCTAATACTTGACCATCTTTTGTAACGATAGTCACATTTCCTTTTTCATCGATACTAATAGCTACTTCTTTTGTTTCTTTCTCACCATCTTTTGTAACGATTGTTGCATTACCATTTTTGTCGATGATAATTTTTGCACCGTTTTTAGATGTGTAAATTGTAGTTCCTTGATCGTCTGTTTCTTTCTTTAAACTATTCAAATCAAATTCTGGAACTTTTGTAATAGCACCTAAAATCATGAATTGGAATTGTTCTTTTTCTTTATCAGTAATCTTCTCAAGATTCGCTACTGTTACTTTACTGAAGTCAAAGTCTAGGTTATCTAAACGACGTTTAGCTTTATCATCGTTTGTATCTTTCACTAGTTTATCTTTAGAAATGGTTGCTGTAGAACCGTCTGGTAATGTTACTGTTGCGTTTCCTTTTTCGTCTACACAAGAGCGCAAAAAAAACACCTCTCTGAATGTTCATTCCAGAGAGATGTCCCTTTGGTCTTAACTATTGTAAATCGACTGTCTAAAGTCATCTGAATCTTTGAGATAAGCTTTATAAATCGCTTGTTTCAGTTTTTGAACTGGGGTTTCGATAAACTCAAACTTTTTAGCCGTGGTATTGCCTGCTTTTATCTGGGCTAGTTCAGCTAAAACAGCTTTCTGCATCAATTCACTTAACTTCTGACTTGTCAGACTTATTTGCTGACCTTCATATTGGATTGTCAAAGGTTTCAATTGATCAATCTTAGCTACTCTTTCCTTGAACTGTGCTTTTTTGAACTCAGCATAGCTCTTACCATTCAAAATTTTATTGAAAATGTAAGTATCAGATAGAGGCTTGTTTTCAGCCTCTGCTGCTTGTTTGTATTGATTTGACACATAAGGTACAAATCCTTCATAATAGCCCAAAGCAGCCATCAATTCAAATGCTTGTTTTCTAAAGGTGATGTCCCCACTCATACCAGTGTCATTTTGACTAACACCATAAATGGTATCAAACATATCCACTAAATAATATCCATTAGCTTGAATAGTACCTTTATCAGTAAATCCTTTTATAATGTAACGGTTCACTAAAATATTATTATCAATCAAGCTATTGATATCCGATAGATCTCTCGCTTCATCTAGTGTAATTTCTGAGATTTTTTCACTCTTGTGCGTAGCTTTAACCGCTGGATTTTTATATGTTACTGTCGCTCTAGTTCCTGTCGACGCAATTGGTGTTATTTTTTTGAAATATTTAGTTTTATCTTCTGCTGTAAGTTGTTTTGTTGCTTCCGCTTCTAAATAATCTAAACTATATAACACATCAAAACTTCCATGCATATAAGATTTCAAATCTGCAGCTGTTTTGAATCTATCTGGTGTTTTGTTGTAAAAGCCATTTTTCTTACTTTCATCGTAAACGAAGTTTAAGTTGAAATATGTATCTGTCTCTGGTGTGTAAGAATTTTCAAAGATTCCTCTAGCATAAAACTCTGCCGCTGTACCATCTCGACGACCATGATTATTAAACAGTACTGTTCTGTCTAATAAATGCGTCATTTCGTGAGAGTAAGTCGCTGAACCTCTATCATCAAGAACTCTATCTATAAAGTAACGGACACCCACTCCATTGGCTTCTGCACCTACATTTTGCGATGGTGAATACAATCCTAGAGGTGTCATAAAGTCTTTAACCCCTTTATCTGCTGTTGGTCCTGATTCTTTAGACCATGTTGTCGTTATTCCAGCAGTCACATTTGTCGTATATTTCTTCATCGTATCTACAATTACTCTATTTGTAATTAGTTTCGGACGATTTTCTTCTTTTGTAATTCTGTATAAAGTATCAACATAATTAGCCTGTCTTGTCGCAGTTAATTCTATCAATTCTTTAACCTTATTAAGCTCTTCGGTATACTTAGCTTTATTTGTTTTCTTTAAAGAAGTATCCATATACGTTCCGATGTTTCCGTAGGTTACCGTCGCTATGTTAGTTATAGCATACACGCTTGGTTCTTTAATATTTACCAAACCTAATAATGTAGCTACATTTTGTTGTCTTCTACTTTCAATTTGAAGATTTTCAGCTCCATATTTCTCAGGAGGAGTAGTTAATTTTGTATATAAGTCTACTTTTTCATCAGTTTTTTCTTTCGAAGCTTTTTCAACTACGATAGCTTTAGTCGCTTTCTTCAACCACGTATCACCATCCATATTAGTGAATGTAGTTCTGTTGTAATCTAGGAAATCTAATAATGTTGGTTTATCTGTAATTTTACCAAAGTATTTCTCAAATGTTTTTGGACTATTGGTTAATCTTAATTCATCATAACTCATAGACCCAAGGTGTGTTAACCAATCTAAAGCAGTAACCTCTTTCTTACCAAATGAGCTTGGATTATAAGCTAGAATATCACGGATATTGGTATCTCCAAAATCAATATTATAAAAACGATTGATATAGGATAATCCTAGTAATATTTTCTCTTTATTAGCTTCAATATCACCTTTTACTTTTTCTCTATTTTGTTGATTGTCACCTAAAATACTCAAGGTATGCGCCGCAACTTTTTTCAAACTAGCTTCTAAATCGGTTTTAGTCGCATCGAGTGTTTCTTTAATAGATAATTTTTCAAGATATTCTTTTCGTAGAATTTCTCTTACTTCATCATCCCTTATCTGCGGCTGCGTTTTTTTCAACTCACTGCGTTTTTTATAAAAATCACGCTCTATTTCTAAAGCCGGCGGAGTTAGTTGGGCTTTAAAGTTTTCATCTGTTAAGAAGTCTACAGACTTCATTTCTCTACTAGCTTCCATCACATCCACTGCATTTTCTAACTCACTATTTTCTGGTAGTAAATGCGGTTTGTCTTCTTTAGTACCAACCAAGATTACTTTTTGGCGCATAGCTTTAGTTGTTTCAGTCTTCTCTACTGGATTTGTTAACTCTCCTGTCTCCGGATTAACTTCATAAGTTTTAGTGACGGTTGTTTCCCCTTGTTCACCTGCATCCTCAACTACTTCTTTTCCTTTCGGAAGTTCAGGATCATCTTTTCTTTCCTCAGTAATATCAATAGGTGACACTATCTTTTCTACATTTCCAACTTTTACTATTTTGTCTTTAGCTGGAGTGTTTTCTGTTGTAGTTTCTTCTGAGATAGCTCCTGTTTCTTGATTTACTGTGTATTTTGTAGTTGATACTGTACGCCCTCTTTCACCTGGTGTTTCTTCTATTTTCTGATTGTAATCTAACGCTGGATTTGCTTCATAAACTGTCTTAAAAGGAATTTCTTGTGATTGAACTGTTGGTTTTGTTCCTACTGCCGTTATTTTCGCTTGCATTGGCTTAGCGACTTTTTTCGTTACATCTGGCTTAGTTAAGTCTCCTGTTTGTTCATTTACTTTGTAAACTTTTATTGTTGTCGTTTCTTCGTCCTGACCCTGATTTCTGACTTCTTTGACACCTTTATCAAGTGACTCATCCGCAACAAACTGTTCACCTCTTTTGACTGTTGATCTTGTTTCTTCTACATTCCCAACCTTAACAACTCTATCTACTGGATGTTTTTCTATCTTTGTTGAAGTGTTTTCTACTATTTTCCCAGTACTTTCATCAAAACTGTAAGAAGTAGTTGTCACTTCCTTACCATTTTCGCCTACTACTTCTACTCGTTGCTCTTTGTAATTTAAGGCTGGTGAAGCTTTATATGTTGTTTTATATGCCAATACTTTTTCTTTAGTTACTGGACTTGGGACAGTTGGTTGCTCTTGGGGAGCTAAGGGTTCAGGCTGAACAGCTGGTTCTGGTTCGTTTCCTTGACTTGGGTTGACCTCTGGAGATGGAGCCGTTTGTTCTGGTTGTTTTTGGGTTTCTTGTGGGGCAGACTCACCAACATCTTTGACCCCCTCAACTGGATTCTCCAGCTGGTTCTCCTCACCCTTTTGTTCCGCAGGAGATTGATCTTCTTCGCGTCCTGATTCCACGGTTGGTGCTGCTGGATCAGAATCTTTTCTCTCAGCAGTTTCTTTAGATGGTGGCTGGGACTCAGTACCTTGTGGGGCATGAGTTTGATTTTCCTCGCCCCCTGATTCCATGGCTGAGGTTGCTGGATCTGGTTGCTTCGGCTCAGCTTCGGGTTTGTCAGGTGTTTGTTTCTCGTCGGGTGTTGCTTCTGTACCCGGCGTTTCTTCTGCTCCTGGTCTTGGTTGTCCTATTCCATCAGCTGGTTTTGTCTCTGTTTCATTCTCTACTATTGGAGTTTTTTCAGGTTGAACTGGTTTAACTTCCTCTGGCTCTGGAGTTACAGGTTGTGTTGGTTTTGGTGCAACTTCTTCCTTAGTCCCAACTGCAATCACCTTATCCACCGGCTCTTTTGTGATTATATTTTCTATAACTTTGCTAGATTTTTCCCCATTAACGATAGTGACTTCCGTATAGATGGTGCGTTCACCAACAACACCTTCTTGAACAACTTTAGTTTGCCCTTTAGCTAAGGTTGCATCTTCTTGTTCTATCGTTTGGAAAGCAACCTCCTCTGTAGTGACTAGCAATTCTGGTTTCTCTACTGTGACATTTAACACACCTTCCTCAGGACTTGTTTTATAATCACTATTATTTTCTGCTTTCGGTTGTTCTACTTGGGGATTTCCTGCAACTTTTTCCTTAGTCCCTATGGGCACAATTTCATCAGGAGCTTGTTTGCTTGCAGGAGCTTCAACAATTTTCTCAACTGCGTAGGATGGTTGAGGAGATTGCACAAGGTCTTCAGTCGAGCTAAAATGCGATGCAGTCTGTGGTACAATCTTCTTAGATTGAGGTTCTGAACTGCCCTCCTTTTGAGATAATGCTGGCGATTCTACCTTATCAACAGAAAGTTCCTTGCTAGCACTATCTCTTACCAAATAATATCCCGTAAATTCATATCCTTGGACTCTTTCAGGACTTGGTAAAAACTGACCTTCTACTCTCTTAACAAGGGCTGATTGCAATTCTACCAGATTTTCGAAAGCAGAGATGGATGCTCCCCAACCACCAACAGCAAAGACTGTCACAAGGAAGTAAGACGCTCCCTTTTTTCTCTTGATTAAAGTGAAGGAAAGCAATAATAATCCTGCTCCCAAGATAAACATCCCATCATTAGAAAAAAGACCTGTTTCTGGTAATCTTGTAGCCAATTTTCGATAGATAAAATAGTATTCTTTTCCCTCTTTTACCTCAATCTTATTTTCTTCAAACCATTGCAACTCAGATTTCAGCTTTTCAGATAAATCCTGCTCATCCAAATAATGACTTGAAATTAGTGTTGAACTCGTTTCTGTAGCCTGTACAGATTGAGGATCCACACCAGCAAAAAATAAACTCGTTCCTAGCAAGACTGAACAAGCTCCTATTGCATATTTCCTCAAAGAAAAACGCTGCTTTCTCTCAAATTGAAATTCTTTCATCTCATCTCCCATCATTCATTATTACTGTATATTTAGTATATCAGAAATAGTCTGTATTCACAAATCTTTCTAGTTATTCCCTTATCATTCCTAATTAAAGTAGACAATATACAATAATTTTTAGTTAAATGTATATCAATGTTTTTTGTTTTTCTTAACAAAAGCAACGCAAAAAGAGCCTGTTGCCAAGCTCTTTAGTCTATTATTTCTTCTCAGCACGGAGGGCTGACAAGATTTGAGTACGGATATCATCCACACCATTTGGCGTATTTGGTAAAAAGATGGTTTGATTTCCTTTAGAGGCAAAGGTATTCAAGGTATCCAAGTACTGGTTGGTCAAGAGGATGGACATGATTTGTTCTTCTGTCATGCCAACATTGGCTTCCTTGAGTTCGGTGATAGACTCTGCCAATCCATCCACAATCGCCTTACGTTGTTGGGCAATCCCCACACCATGAAGGCGATCCTTTTCTGCTTCGGCTTCAGCTGCAGTGACGATTTTAATCTTGTCAGCTTCCGCCAATTCTTGCGCTGCAACCCGCTTACGTTGCGCTGCATTGATTTCATTCATGGATTGCTTAACTTCTGCATCTGGTTCGACCTTGGTAATCAAGGTTTTCACGATAATGTAGCCATAAGTTGTCATTTCTTCTGCTACTTGGTGTTGAACTTCAAGGGCAATCTCATCTTTTTTCTCAAACAATTCATCCAAAGTTAATTTGGGAACAGAAGAGCGAAGGGCGTCTTCAATATAAGATTTAATCTGAGATTCTGGACGCATGAGTTTATAGTAGGCATCTGTCACGCTCTGCTCATTGACACGGTACTGAGTCGCTACATTCATCATAACGAACACATTGTCCTTGGTCTTAGTCTCAACCACAATATCGCTTTGCAACAAACGCAACTGAATCCGCGCTGCAATCGAGTCAATCCCAAAAGGCAAGCGAATATGAATACCGCTATTGGCAACCTTTTGGTATTTCCCAAAGCGTTCAATAATCGCCACCGACTGCTGACGAACCACATAAACTGTGCTCAGTGTGACTATCAGCAATAGGAACACACAAACAATCAGAAAAATCATGAAAAATATTGCCATAATGGAACCTCCACAAGTATTTTTCTAGTATTATAGCACATTTAAAGAAGGCTGTGCAGTTTTTACTGCGATTTTTCCTGAAATGTCAATAATTAGAGGTGAATTGTCCTATTGTCGTCTAATCTCTTGCTAAAATAACTGGTAAGGAATTAGGTGCACCATGCTAGTTCTTTCTAGACCACCCTTATTTCGATTTTAAACAATTAAGAGTCAAACTGGAAACAGACAGATATTGAGCTAATGTAAATCTGTTTGTGACAAATGTTTTTAATATAATGTTTTATCCCTCAAGTTAATGAAGGAAGTTGTTATATATAGCAATTTTACTCACAATGTAAGTTAGTTTCAATATATAAGCTACCACACTTCAAGAATTAAGCAATGTTGATGATCTAAATTTGATGTGTATACTATTTTTGTCATCGGTTACCGATTACGTTCCTATGGGTTCGTGAGAGGAGGTGAAACTAATGAGCCTTATCCCAGAGCTCGCTCTTACTATTATAGCAGACGTCATAGCTGGAATCATCTTGTATTTCGTTTGCAAATGGCTAGATGGTAAGAAGTAGACCGAATGACTAGCCTATCAACACCCGTTAAATCGCTAAGATACGTCAAAAAATCCCTTAACTACTGGCATAGTTAAGGGATTTGGTGTTCTAATGAACCTTATCCGATAAAATTATTCTAACATACAAATCCAGATATTTCAAGAGTTTTATTTATTGTTTAAAGTTCTGAAAAGTCTATAATGAAGTTAGCCATCTAGTATCAAAAAACCGACTAGCTCTTATGAACTAGTCGATTTCTCATCAATGTGCCAACATTTCTTGGGCGATTTCTTGTCCAGATAGGTTATCTGGGTAGTAGGTTGGCCAGTTGTCCATTTCTTCAAAGAGGGCTTCTTGGCTTGTGCCTCCAAAGAAGATATGGAAGTGTTCTGCCTTAACTGGGGCGATATTGTGGTCGCTAAACTGAACATACTTGAATTGTCCAGCATCAGCATCTGTGGCTTCAAAGAGGAAGCGCACACCACGATTACCCTTCTTATAAGTCAAGATTTTTTTGCCAACATACTTGTAAGTATATTTCTTACTTTGTCCACCTTGAACAAATTCCATAGTGTTATCAGTGATATTAATCTTAGTCACATCTGTCTGATAGCCTTTTGTATAGTAGGCCTTGTACTCAGCCTGAGTCATCTTACCAGTCAACTTAGCCTTGTAGTCAAAGACTTGGTCAAAAGTTCCATCTTCAAGGAAAGGATAAACTGATTGCCAGTTACCTGCATAGTCACTCAAGGTACGATCCTTGACATCTGCATCCTCAAAGTAACCATTTTGAACTGTCTTCGTATCCTCTGCCTTTTCAGGTTCGATAGCTGGACCTTCTTGGTCTGTTGTTTGTTTTAGAGCCTTGAGGTTTTTCTCCATGATAGAGATGTAATTTTCTCCAGCCTTGGTGTCCTCTTCTGTCAGACTTTCTAAAGGATTAAGGACATCTGTTTTGACACCTGCCTCTTTTGAAAGTGTATTAGCAAGGGCTTGTGAGGCGTTTTCCTCAAAGTAGATATAGGCAATTTTATTTTTCTTGACGTACTCTGTCAATTCTGCCAAACGAGCAGCTGATGGCTCGGCATCTGGAGAGAGTCCTGATATTGATACTTGCTTGAGACCGTAGTCCAAGGCAAGGTAGTTAAAGGCTGCGTGTTGCGTTACAAAGCTCTTTTGTTTGGCTTGAGACAAGCCTTCTGCATAAGCCTTATCCAAGGATTGCAATTTTTCGATATAGGCAGCAGCATTCTTTTCAAAGGTCTCTTTTTTATCAGGATAATCTGCTGACAAGCTATCACGGATGTGCTCTACAAGTTTAATGGCACGAACTGGTGATAACCAAACATGGGGGTCAAACTCATGGTGATGACCTTCTTCTCCATGGTCATGGTCTCCCTCTTCTTCCTCGCCACCTGGCAAGAGCAACATATCGCCTGTCGCCTTGATGGTTTTGACCTTTTTCTTATCCAAGGTATCTAGCAATTTAGGTACCCATGTTTCCATGTTTTCATTTTCATAAACGAAGGTGTCTGCGTCTTGGATTTTGGCAACTGCCTTGGCAGACGGTTCGTATTCATGAGGTTCTGTACCAGCACCGATGAGGAGTTCTACATTAGCAGTATCTCCTGCAACTTGCTTGGTAAATTCATAGACAGGGTAAAAGGTTGTCACGATATTGAGTTTGCCATCTGCCTGTTTTTGATTGGAACAAGCCACTAAAAACAAGGCACATAGACTGGCTAGTAATAAGCTAATTTTTTTCATCTTAGTCTCCTATTTGATAAAACGTCTTACTAAACTAATTAGCAAGAAAACAGTTACAAAAATAATAGTAATACTTGCACTTGCAGGTGTTTCTGCATAGTAGGAAATGTAGAGTCCTGCCACCATTCCCAAAAAGCCAATAGCACTAGCAAGTAGCATAACCGATTTAAAGTTTTTCCCCAGACGCAGGGCAATACTAGCTGGCAAGACCATGATGGTCGATACCAGAAGAGCTCCTGCCGCAGGAATCATAAGGGCAATGGCCACCCCTGTCACCATGTTAAAAAGAATAGACATGGTACGAACAGGCAAGCCATCTACAAAAGCTGTATCCTCATCAAAGGTCAGGATATACATTGGACGAAGGAAGAGGAAGGTCAAAATCAAGACAACCGCCGCAATGACAAAGAGGGAAATAACCTGCTCTTCACTAATCGTCACGATGGAACCAAAAAGGTACTGGTCCAAACTCATTGAACTAGAGCTTTTACCCTTGCTCATGACAATCAGAGAAACAGCCAGACCCGTTGACATGAGGATAGCTGTCCCGATTTCCATAAAGCTCTTGTAAACCGTACGGAGATACTCCAAAAAGACCGCCGCAATCAAGACAATAGCAATAGTGGAAATAGTCGGAGAAATCCCCAAAACCAGGCCAAAGGCTACACCCGAAAGTGAGACGTGGCTGAGAGTATCACTCATCAAACTCTGACGACGCAAGATAAGGAAGGTTCCCAATACCGGCGAGAAAAGACTCATGGCAATAACAGCCAGAAAGGCACGCTGCATAAAGTCATAAGATAACAAACTAAGCATGACCCACCTCCTGATCATTCTCATGAATGTTGAAACAACGCCATGGCGAGTCTTGGTTACGGACTAGATGGATATTGCGGTCCGCATAGTCCTTAACTTCTTCAGGGTCATGGGTAATCATCAAAACAGCCTTGCCATGATGATGGGCGCTGTGGTGCATGAGTTCGTAAAATTCATTTTTACTTCCTGCATCCATCCCCGTTGTCGGTTCATCTAGGATAAACACATCTGGATCCGAAGCAAACATACGCGCAATCACCGCTCGCTGCTTTTGCCCCCCAGATAGAGACCCCAAGCGTTTGTCTCGGTGTTCCCACATACCAACTGAGTCCAGACTAGCCTTGATATGCTCCTCATCATGAGCATTCAAGCGACGGAACCAACCCTTTCGCGGATAGCGACCCGACTTGACAAACTCATAAACCGTACTTGGAAAACCAGCATTAAAACTGGCAATCTGTTGAGGAAGGTAAGCTATTCTCAATTTCTTACCCTGGGCATTTGTCTTTGAAATGGTCACCTTACCAATGCGTGGTTGGAGGATTCCAAGACTGGCCTTGATCAGTGTCGTCTTAGCCGCTCCATTTTCCCCTGTCAAGGTAACAAATTCCCCACTATCAACACTATAATTGATATGTTCAAGAACAGGCTCCTTATCATAATAGAAGGATAAATCCTCTACCGTAATATATCTCATTATTTGATTTCTCCTACTAAAGCAGTCAAAAACCGCTGAATCACTTTTTGTTCATTTGGAGTAAACTGAGTCGCCACTTGTTCATAGGTTAAAAGCGTATGCTCATGGTGATGGTGGTGCTCCTCAGCAATTGGACGAGCCAAATCAGTCAACTGATAAAAAATCACACGCGCATCCTTAGGATCTTTAGATGTTTCCAACATCCCTTCCTTGACCAAAGACTTAATGGCCTTGGTAACTGCCGCCTGACTGACATTGAGACGACGGGCCAATTCTGAATTTGTTAAAGATTCCTCTGACAAAAGCATGAGGATATGCTCCTGAGTATTGGTCAGAGCCACCTCACTAGTGCAATGACCTATTAGGATTTCATGCTGATTTTCAGCTCTTAAAATAACCTCATTTAAAAATGTGTCAATTTCCTGTGCAAGCTGTCTCATGTATTACTCCTTTCCCATCCCTTCTTCTCTATTTCTAAGAGAAAACCAATTTATTAACCGGTCATTTACTGGTTCATTATATCATAATCTAAAAAAGAGTCAAGAAAAAACGTGAAAATAGGCTTCATTCTTGAACTCTTCTGTCATTCATCTACTGAAATTCCTTGACATCTCCATCATAAGTCGCCCAATCTTTGCTGAAAAAGCGCTCATTCAGATGGTAAGTCGGAGCTGGTGTGGGATTGGATAGGAAAGGATCAACTGCCTTGTCAAAAGCCAACCAACCCAACCAACCAATATGAATTGTATCTTTTACAAAATAAGGTTCAGCACCATTTTTTGAAAAATCTGCTATATTGGTAAAACCTTGGCTTTCTAACTGGTAACGAATCTTTTCAACTGCGTGTTGATACATATCTTGATTTAATCCTGTATAATCCATCCATTTTTTATTAACAGGTTGAATCACAAACAATACATTCACTTTTGAATTCGCAAATTGATTTAAGACTAATTGCAAGTCATTATATTCAGATGATTTTAGAAAATTATAATTTTTCTGATAATCCTTCCACTTTTTTAAATCTTTCTTTACTTGCGTATCATAGAAACGATTTTCCATCCCCATATCATTATTCGTGGTATTTGCTTCAGCATCTTTTACAGCGATTTCTCTCAATTCATCGTAGGAAAATTTATCTGGTAAGTCTTTCAGATACTTCTCCACACGCTCTCTATATTTTTCTCCATCATTCACTGACAATTGTCCAAATAGAAATGATTGTTTTTGGTTGAATCGTGCCAATGTATCTATGAATGTCTTATCTATTTCTGAAAGTTGCTCGCCCTCGGTTATTTTTTTGACTATATCTCCCAATACTACATTAGGATACTTTTTCATTAAACGCGTAGCGGCGTAACGACTTGACACATCTCCAGACTGATTTTCCAAAAAAGCGCCCAATTGATCCGTGTTAAAATACCTACGAAAAACTGCAGGTTCATACTCCGTTTCTGTAAACCACTGAGGAGAAATAACAAAAACAGCTTGTTTATTTTCTAGCTCTGGCAATATTTGCTGCATACCAAAGTACTGATTCAAAGAAGCTGCTCCTGCTTGTCCTAAGAAATAGGGTCTATACGAACGATTGTACTTCTCCGCTAAAACAGCTGGATGCATACTATCAAATCGAATCCACTCACTAGAACCAAAAAAGGGAATGAATCGTAGACTTGGGTCCGAAAGAGCTCTCACTTTCTGAAATCTTTCTCTAAAACTTTGTGTACTAATCGCTGCTGCATATCGTTTTTCTTCTGATAAATTATAACTTTTACTAGTAGGATAAAAGAAAATGAGCAGAAAAACCAACAAACCAGCTATCAAGACCGGTCCGAAGATCATCCATAAGCGTTTAAGCATTTTGTAGCTCCACAATACCAGCTATGATTTTATTAGCTGTATTCCAGTCATCGCGACCAAACTCTGTTACAGGGACACGAATGTCAAAACGGTTCTCAATCTCCACAATCAACTCAACCGTTCCCATACTATCCAAGACACCTGCATCAAAAAGATCTTCATCCATCATGTCAGAAACATCTTCCATAAACAACTCATCAATAATTTCGATAACTTCTGATTTGATATCCATATTTTATTTCCTTTTATTTTTTAAACCATAAATCATTCAAGAATCCAGAAAAGATTAAGAATGACAGCATGACGACATGGAAGGTGACAACCATGCCAAGCAACTGAATCCAGCGATTCTCAGGTAGAGCAGCTTTCCCTGCTTTTTTCCGTTCCTTATTGAGCGTTTTTTTCTTGCGAATCCAAGCGTCATTGATGACCAAGCCTAGTCCATGAAAGAGTCCGTAGGCGATATAGTACCAAGTCACTCCATGCCAAAATCCCATAATCAGCATATTTACAATGTAGGCCACACTTGAGGTTACATTGCGATTTTTAAAGACCTTCTTTCTGGTTAACACCATGACCATTCGCATAAAGACAAAGTCACGAAACCAGAAAGACAGACTCATATGCCAGCGATTCCAAAACTCCTTCAAATCCCTTGATAAAAAAGGTTTGTTAAAGTTGATAGGGCTACGAATTCCCATCAAATTTGAAATGGCTAAGGCAAACATAGAATAACCTGCAAAGTCAAAGAAGAGTTCCAGACCAAAGGTATACATAACTGCCAAGGCATAGAGGTTAAAGAAGCCACCTGACTGCAAGGCTAAATTCTTCAAAGGAGGCAACAAGGTCTCTCCTAAAACATGAGCTAGGATAAACTTATACAAAAAGCCCCACATGATATAGCGAACAGATTCATCCAGCATATCCATCAACTCATCTCGCTCAGGAATGGTCTGATAATTTTCATTAAATCGCTTAAAGCGATCGATTGGACCACTTGAAAAAGTCGGCATGAAGAGAAGGAAACGAAGGAATTCCCAGAGGGTAAAATCCTTAATCACTCCATCTCTCAGCTCGATGATAATCCCAACCGAACGAAAGGTCAGGTAAGAAATACCCAAAAAGCCAAGCAAAGACTGCGTTCCATTGATAGCTGGCTGCACCTTGACAAAGATAATCGGAAGGAGGGACAGAAAACTAACTAAGTAGAAGACCCACTTGCCATCCTTGCTTTTTCGATAATGCTTGTAGAAAAGCAGGAGCAATATTTCCCAGCAAAGGTAAATACCCAAGGCAGCTAGTTGATTGGTCTTCCCACCTACCAACATGGTGACGATAAAGAAGAGGCTAACCAGCACTTCATACCAGGCAAAGCGTTTCTTGAAAAAGAGGCCGATAAAGATGGGCAAGGTTGCAGCAATCACATAGACAAAATACTGAGGATTGCCATATGGCTCTAAATGAGGAAGCTGTTGAAAGAACTCCATCATCTCTCATTCACCTCGTTAATCAATCCTTTGATGTCAATTTTTCCATTTGGAGTCAGTGGCAGACTGTCTCGATAAAGGAATTTAGACGGCATCATGTAGGACATCATGATATCTGTTAAATCTTCCTTGATAGCCTTGGTAATATCAATATCTCGCTCAAACTGCTCACGCACACCATCTTTTAAGATGACATAGGCCAACAGATTTTGCACCTTATGATCCTTGTTATAACGTGGAACAGCAACAGCAGATTCGATAAAACGAGACTTGTTGAGGTTTTGCGAGACATCTTCTAACTCAATGCGGTAACCGTTGAACTTAATCTGGAAGTCCATGCGTCCGCCGTAGAGAAGCAAGCCCTCATCTGTCATGGTTCCCACATCGCCTGTGTGGTAGGCTGGCAGTCCTTCAAACTCAAAGAAAGCTTCCGCTGTTTTTTCAGGATTGTTCATATAACCTTTTGAAACGGCTGGTCCAGAAACAATGATTTCTCCCTGTTCGCCATTTGGCAATTTATTGCCGTCCTCGTCAATGATAAAGGTTGGAGAATCAGCCTTGGTATAACCGATTGGTAGGCGTTTGAGAGTCGCTAGCATCTCATCTGTCACGGCAACTGCGGACAGGGCCACTGTCGCTTCTGTTGGGCCGTAAGCATTGATAATACGGGCATTGGGGAAACGCTCACGTAGTTTTTGAGCTGTTTTGACCGTCAATTCTTCACCATCAAAGTAGAAATGCGTGATGTCAGGCATTTTTTCGCTATTAAAGTCTTCAGACAACATGGCCATATCTGCAAAAGAAGGGGTTGATGTCCAGATAGCGATTGGCAATGAAAAGATGGTCGTAAAGAGTTGCTTAAAGTCCTGAGTAATAGCTGAAGGAAGAGCGAAGAGCGTACCACCTAATGCCAAGGTCGGAGCCCAGTACATGACAGACAGGTCAAAAGAATAAGGTGGCTGAGCCAGCATTTGCGGACGACTTGGCGTCGCAAATTCCTTGTCCGTAATCATCCAATTGGTAAAGCTGAGGAGGTTATCATGTGAAATCTGCACTCCCTTTGGCTTACCAGTTGTACCAGAAGTAAAGATGATGTAGTAGTTATCATCTCCCTTGACTGGATGCGTGATCTCATATCTAGACCCTTGGGCAAAGGCTTCTTGAACCTGAGCTAGAGTCATCATCGGTGTAGAAACCTGCTCCAATGAAAAGTCTGAGATAGCAATAATCAAACTTGGCTCCGCTACTTCTAAAATAGCCGAAACTCGCTCCAAGGCCGAATGACTATCAATTGGAATGTAGGCATGTCCTGACTTAGTCAAGGCTACAAAAGTTGCCAACATTTCATATTCTTGGCCACCAAAAACGACCACAGGAGACTTCTCAGGCAATCCTAGTTGGTCAATGGCTGCAGCCAAACTATCCGAATCAGCCTTTAAATCGCCATAAGTGTGTTCCTGACCCAAAACATTGTAAACAGGATAGCTAGGCTGTATCTGAGCAAAATGCTCAATGGTTTCAATCATATCTACTATTGGTTTATTTGACACAATAGGAATTCTCCTTCAAGTTAAAATTCATTATAGATAAAGCTTCCTTGACCCTGACCAAGATAGCTAAAGAAGTAAAGCAGCCCTAGAAAGATAAGAAAATACAAGGCTGTCCGACCAAGAAAAAGGTACAATTCTTTTCTCTGTTTCATCAAGAAAAACCATTCATTTCTGTAATTTTTGCTAAATAAGATAGACTCTTACTATAGTATTTTTCTACTATTGTACCACTTTATAGACTAGTTTTTCAATTGTTTACCATATGTTTTCAATAGATTTCAGCTTATTTTAAGGATTATGCGGTTTTTCTATGTATATTTCAAATAGAGTGATCCTGCTTCAAAACTCCATTTCAGGAGACAATGAAGTAAATCTTCTCATAATAAAACGCACAATATCAAGTTTTCGACACCTGATACTATGCGCTTTTCTAATTTTTCAAGACTTTTTAACCCGTCTCTCATTTAAAATAATCTCGTCTGATATAAATTAAAATAGCTTCTATCATCAGACAAATGGCTGATAGCCAAAAACTGATGCTAATACCAAAACTCTCAGTAATATAGCTCATTAGCAAAACAAATACTGAAAATGCTAATGTCGAAATCACTTCAAGAACGGAATAGACATTAACCAAGTTATTTTCCTCTACTGTTTCCTGAAGAAATACAGTTTCAGGAACTTCTTTTAGCTGCGATAACATACCAACTAAAGCTGAAAATACTAAAAATATCTGTGCATTTGAAAAAAATAGAATAGTCAGTGTCACTATTGCCATAGCTACAAGAGGAAAAAGAATACTTTCCCATTTAGCAGCAAGGAACTTTTCAGATAGCCTAAAAGCAATTAAGCCACTAATTATAATACCAATAGAGTATGCTGTATTAGAATATCCCCAGTAACTTTCCGTTTTATTTAATAACTCAGTTACAAAAACAAGTATAATGGAAGAAACCCAAATCGTATTTGAAAAAATTTCCAATAAATTGGCTGATACAAAAAGTCTTAATCTAGAATCTCTAGCAACTAACTTCCAACCTTTGAGCAAAATTTCAAGATTAGTTTCTGACTCTAACACCTCCACTTCAGCGTTAGGAAGAAATAACATCAGAAAGCTAGAAATGATATACAACATTAAAATGATAAACGTGGTAGGTAAAAGACCAATTGTTGCAAACAAGAGTCCACCTAATCCCCAACCCACTAACTGAACAGCTTCACCACTCATTGATAAGGCTGAATTAGCCTTACCCAAATCGGTCGCATAGCGTGGCACAATAGCATAGGAAACAGGTGCTGCAAAACCATCTAATATTGAAATTGCCACAACAAATAGATAGGTCACCAAAGGCGCTACTGATTGCATTACGGTAAACATTCCTACCAGTATCGCCAATAATATAGTCTTTCCAAATTGGGATAAAGATAAAACTCTATTTAGCGCTATCCTTTTAGTAACTAAAGGAACTAAAAGACTCGCAACAAAAGAGGATATCCCTATTAAAATGGGAACTAGTGATGTGGCAATTACTGATTTTGAAATAATGTATATGTTAGCAATGATTGTTACTCTAAAGAAAATATCTGCTAAATTTGCAAACAATTGAGAGACTAACAACTTGATAAATGAATTAGACATGTAGCGCTCCCCCTTTAGTTACAAGCTTTGGAATTAAATTTGATTTTTAATATTCTAGCATAAAATAACAGAAAATAAAAGCGAGGTTTTCACATGAAAAAGCCCGAGATTTTCATCTCAAGCTCTTATCAACATAATTATTTTCTAAACTAGAAAAGTGAGAATACAAGCACGGCCAAAGCTGCTCCGATAACAGGTCCTACAACAGGAATCCAAGCGTAAGACCAGTCTCCGTCTCCCTTGTTTGAAATTGGCAAGATGCTATGCATGATACGAGGTCCAAGGTCACGAGCTGGGTTCAAGGCATAGCCTGTTGTCCCACCTAGTGATAGACCGATACCGACAATCAAAGTCCCCACTGCGAAGGTTCCGATTCCTGCTTGAAGGTCATAAAGACCCAAAGCAAAGATTGTCAAGACCAAAACAAAGGTTCCAAGGATTTCGCTAATCAAGTTTGATACAGTATCTTTGATGGCCGGTCCTGTGCTGAAAGTAGCCAAAATATTTCCTGCATTTTCTTCTGCCTCATAATGCGGTTTGAATTGCAACCAAACCAAAATCTGACCCAGCATAGCCCCTGCAAACTGAGCTAGGATATAAGGGAAAACGGAAGCCCAAGGTAAGCCACCTTTTAAGGCCACACCGATGGTCACAGCTGGGTTTAAATGAGCTGGACTGAGTTTTCCAGATACAAAGACTGCAACCGCAACTGCAATCCCCCAACCCATAGTGATCACAATCCAACCTGAGCTGTTGCTCTTGGTTTTAGGAAGAACCACACCTGCAACAACACCATTTCCTAGAAGAATCAGGATTAAAGTCCCTAGAAATTCTCCAAATAATTCATTCATCATCTTTCTGTCTCCATTAAAAAGGAGGAGAGGGTAGACTAGGAGTCCTGCCCGCCACCTCTTTTATTTTTTCTTAATTTTTTAATTCTGCTAAATCGTTGTTAGCAAGAGCTGATTTGACATCCGCACGGTAG
The DNA here is from genome assembly GCF_030439915.1 of Streptococcus sp. SPS1. Lineage (GTDB taxonomy): Bacteria > Bacillota > Bacilli > Lactobacillales > Streptococcaceae > Streptococcus. The sequence goes on along the minus strand of NZ_JAQFJG010000002.1, from coordinate 88,425 downwards.
CCTGCTTTTTCTTCTTCTGACCAATCATAGAATCGTCCCATTTCATTCAAAACTGGCTCAACGATGCTATCCAAACTATCACGCATAAAGAGCATGTGGTTGGTACGACGAAGGAGGAAGTCAACTGGGCTCAGAGCCAACTCATTACGCATTGCATAGTGAAGTGACAAAGTGTCTGCCAAGCTGAGTCCTGGTGCTTGTTCTAAACTATGAGCAAGAGCAAAGACTTTCGGTGCATTTGAACCATAGAGATTTGCTAGGTAATGAGCTTCCTTGCTATCCAAGCCACGTGACACTCCAAGTTGCGCAAAGGCTTCGATTTCTGAGTCCACATTTGCTGGGTTCAATTCCCCACCTGAAACAGGATATGTCTTAGAGTTGATGAGTTTAAAGCTGCGGTCAAATTCTGCTTTGAGGATGTCAACCACACGCTCCATAGCTCCTTCAGCCATCTTACGGTAATCTGTGATTTTACCACCAGCAAGTGTCAAGAGACCATTATCATCTCGGTCCAAGCTAGAACCACGAGAAACTGCAGATGGGTCCAAATGTTTCTCAGAGGTACTGCTTTCAAGCTTGCTGACAGCAGCCTCAACATCTTCACGCGTTTTTTCTTTAGAGAGATAAGATTCAACAGTCGCAATCAAGTTGTTAAAGCTTTCATCACTGATGGTTCCGTTATTTCCTCCATTGTAGTCAGAAGCGCTATTACCTGCGATCAATGGACGAAGACCTGCCCAGCTACTTTCAATGTCAGCAACTGTAATGTTGGCTTCTGGGAAGCGGTTGTTGACAATGCCAAGTAGATAATCTACATCTTCCTGAGTCACTTTTGGATGTTCCAAATCACCTGTGTAGTCTGTATCCGTTGTACCAAAGTAAGTCTTGTTTTCACGTGGGAGAACAAAGACCATACGGCCATCACCCAAACCTGTATCAAAGTAAACTGGCTGTGAAACCTTGATCTTGCTTGAATCCACTACCAAGTGAACTCCCTTAGTTGGACGCATTTGTGAGAATTGTGTTCCCTTATTAGACAAATTGCGCACCTTATCGCTCCAAGGACCTGTAGTGTTAATAACCAGACGCGCCTTGATTTCAAAGACTTGGTCTGTCAACAAATCACGGGCTACAACACCTGTAATCTTACCACTTTCGTCAAAGAGGAAGCCTTCTGCCTTAACGTGGCTGGCAATGAGGGCACCGTCTTGGTTGGCACGTTTGATGTTTTCAATCACGAGACGGGCATCGTTGTTACGGAAGTCAAGATAAACTCCACCTCCTACCAAACCTTCTTTCTTCAAGTTTGGCTGGCGTTCCAAAACTTGATCCTTGCTCAAAACCTTGTTAGCAGCTGGGGTGTTGTTAACACCCGCCAAAAGGTCGTACAAGTCCATAGCTACTTTAAGACGGAAGAGGCTAAAGGTCGCTCCATCTTCATCGTAAACTGGTAAGAGCATTGGGTCCGGTTTTGGAATGTGTGGAGCAATTTGTTGTACTACTGCACGTTCAGAAACTGTATCTGAGACCACTTCTACGTCAAATTGCTTAAGGTAACGAAGTCCTCCGTGAACCAATTTAGTTGAACGGCTAGATGTTCCTTCTGCGAAGTCCTGCATTTCAATCAAACCAGTCTCAAGACCGCTAGCTGCTGCCTGCAAGGCTACACCAGCTCCTGTGATTCCTCCACCGATAATCAAGAGATCCAGGGTACGTTCCTGCATTTTTTTAATTGATAATTCACGTGTTTTCTTTGAAAATTCCATATTTACACACTTTCTAAATAAATCGCTTTATTCTGCCAGTATTAGTCGTCTACTTCCGCAAAGACTTGGGTTGCTTTTACAGCTTTCTTCCAGCCCTTGTAGAGTTGTTCCTTGCGCGATTCGTTCATCGATGGTTCAAAAAGTTCTCCTGTCTCGTTCAAGAGTTTCAACTCATCCAAATCCTTCCAGTAGCCTACTGACAAACCTGCTAGGAAAGCTGCCCCTAGAGCTGTTGTTTCCAAGTTTTTGGCGCGTGCAATGTCAATTCCTAAAATATCAGCTTGGAACTGCATGAGGAAGTTGTTCATAGCTGCACCACCGTCTACTTTCAAGACTTGGATAGCTGTCTGCGCATCCACTTGCATGGTGTCGATGATGTCACGCACTTGATAAGCGATAGATTGCAAAGTCGCCTTGATAAAGTCTTCTTTACTTGTTCCACGAGTCAATCCAAAGACAGAACCGCGAGCGTTTTGGTTCCAGTATGGAGCACCTAGACCTGTAAAGGCTGGAACGACATAAACTTCATCATCATTGTGAGAATTACGAGCGTATTTTTCAGATTCTGGTGAATTTTCAACCATGCGAAGACCGTCACGAAGCCATTGAATAGCACTTCCTGCGATGAAGATAGAACCTTCCAAGGCATAATAAACCTTGCCGTTGATTCCGTAACCAATGGTTGTCAAGAGGTTGTTCTCAGACAACTGCATTTCTTCACCAGTATTCATGATGATGAAAGATCCTGTTCCATAAGTATTCTTGACCATACCTGGTTCAAAGGCCAACTGTCCAAAGAGGGCCGCTTGTTGGTCCCCAGCCATACCTGAGATTGGCACTTGTCCACCGTAGAAATGGAATGGAGCTGTCTTACCATAGATTTCAGAGTTAGAACGAACTTCTGGCAGCATAGCCTTCGGAATGTTGAGAATTTCCAAAATCTCATCATCCCATTTGAGTTCTTTAATGTTATAAAGCATGGTACGAGCTGCATTTGAGTAGTCCGTCACGTGAGTCGCACCGTCAGTCAATTTCCAAACCAACCAAGTATCGATAGTACCAAAGAGCAATTCCCCTTTTTCTGCTCGCTCTTGAGCGCCCTCTACATGATCCAAAATCCAACGAACCTTAGTAGCAGAGAAGTAAGCATCGATGATCAAACCAGTCTTTTCATGGAATTTTTCCACATAACCTTGGCTTTTCAGCTGTTCAGCCAGAGGAGCTGTCTGACGTGATTGCCAAACGATAGCATTGTAGATAGGAAGTCCTGTTTTCTTATCCCAAACGACCGTTGTTTCACGTTGGTTGGTAATTCCGATTGCTTCGATTTGATTTGGCTTGACACCACTTTCGATGAAAGCTCCAGCGATAACTGACTGAACAGAGTTCCAAATTTCATTGGCATTGTGCTCAACCCAACCTGCCTGAGGGAAAATCTGGGTAAACTCTTTTTGACTCGAGCTGACCTTTTCTCCTTTTTTATTAAAAATGATGGCACGAGAACTTGTAGTTCCCTGGTCAATGGCCATGATGTATTTTTCTTGTGACATGTGCTGTCCTCCTGATAAAGATCTTGAGGTGTTTCCTCTTTACACTTACTAGTATACAAAATAAAGCGCTTTCTTGTTCATCAACTTTTTTTAATTTTTTAAAAAATGTGAGGAGATTGTGTGAATTTCACAAAAAGGCCTGGAACAACCAAGCCTTTTAACTAAATAATAACTGACGAATCCCTGCCAAATCTTCCATATCCAAGTCGTTTTTTAAATAATAGACTGGGGTCTGTTCCTTCTTATGAATCGGGTTATTGGTAACCAGCAAATCATAATGCCGAGTTCGGTCATAGGCTTCAATGGTGATAAAACGATTGTATTCCAAATACCGTTTCAAAATGGCTGCCATCCTTGAAAAGACAAGAAAACCAGATGTCAAATCCAGACCAATCCGCATATGCTGACCACCATTTTCAGCCATATATTCGATCAACTGGAGCCATTCCCAGAGAATTTTCTTATCCAAATCCGTCCCCTGATGAAAGGCAGGTAGAGCATGAAAAATCTCCTCTGCTGTCTCTTTAAAATCATGTTCCATCAGCAAATAAGGATGACGATTCTCTAACTGATACTTGTAGCGATCCTGTAAAATATAGCCCTTATAGAGGTAGACTTGAGCACAAAGTTGACTGAGTTCATAGGTGACATGGTCCTCTGTATAATCCCCCAGTAACTCCTCTTTCTTCATTTCTTGAATCAATTGCGTCAGCAAATCTACCAACTGCCCTCCAAAACCAAGGATATACTCCATAGTATGAAGAGGAAGAATGCGATGGGATAGGAGGAAAGAGAAGAATATCATCATCTCACCATCCTCAGTTCCTAGAGGAAGGTGTTGTCCAGCGAAAAAGGACGGAGCCTTTCGATGCAAACGAAGGTAGAAAATATTGTCAAAATACCCTCGCATTTTCTCTTCTATCACTTGAAACTGACAGGCATTGACACGGAGACGTTGTTGACTGATATGAGCCCAGAGAACCAAGTCCAATTTCTGACCCGAAGACAAACTTGCACCGCAGATTTCTTCTAGTGTAGCAATTTCCTGCTTTCTCTCTGGTTTCTGCATGTGACCTTCCCATTCCTGACTCGACCAGACCTTGCGGAAAAGACAAAAATAGAAATAACGAATCTGATGCTCTGGACCTCGCCAACGTCCATTTTGGATGGATAAATCAAATTCTGACAAAATCTGATTTAGACTAGCTAAGTGACGACCAAGCGTGGCCTCGCTAATCATCAATTCTTGAGCCAGCTGATGGGCTAAAAACTGTTGGTGGTAAAGAAGATAGACCAAAATCTGATATTTAACAGCATTCTCCAAAAACAAGCTCCGGATATCTCTCCCCTTGGTAGCTGCACCGATCGATAGACGCAGATTTTCATCTTCTAAGGAGATATTCAGCTCTAAGCCACTGTCCAAAGCCTTGTCATTGAGTAGGGTGACATATTTGGTTAGGGTTGCTTTTGAAAATCCTGTTTCCTCCATTACAGCCTTGACAGTCGTCTGAGACTCTTGTAATAGAAAGGAAAGGATTGAAAATTGGCCAGATTCAGCCTTTTCCATCAAGTCTCCTAAATACATTTGTTACCCCTTTCATTTTCTACCTTAAGCATAGCATAAATCTTACAAATGCTGAAATAATCTGTTTCTCTTTTTATTTTCATGCTGATTTCCTGGTCCATTATCCTGAAAATCAGCAAACACACGGCTCCCCCTTTGGGCATTTTTATGCTAAAATAGTAGCTATGGATAAAATTATTAAAACTATATCAGAAAGCGGCGCCTTTCGTGCTTTTGTCCTTGATAGCACAGAAACCGTCCGCACTGCTCAAGAAAAACATCAAACCCAAGCTAGCTCAACTGTAGCACTTGGTCGAACTCTTATCGCCAGCCAGATTCTCGCAGCCAATGAAAAAGGAAATACCAAACTAACCGTTAAGGTGCTGGGCTCTAGCTCTCTAGGTGCCATTATCACCGTCGCTGATACCAAGGGGAATGTCAAAGGTTACGTTCAAAATCCTGGTGTTGACATCAAAAAGACTGCAACTGGTGAAGTTCTAGTCGGACCTTTTGTTGGAAATGGTCAATTCCTCGTTATCACAGACTACGGTACTGGAAATCCTTACAACTCTATGACTCCCCTCATCTCTGGGGAAATCGGTGAAGACCTGGCCTTTTACCTGACTGAGAGCCAACAAACCCCTTCAGCAGTCGGCCTCAATGTCCTTTTGGATGAGGAAGACAAGGTCAAGGTTGCAGGTGGCTTCCTAGTTCAAGTCTTGCCAGGAGCCAAGGAAGAAGAGATTGCTCGCTTTGAGAAACGCATCCAAGAAATGCCAGCTATCTCGACGCTTCTGGAGAGCGACGACCATATCGAAGCCCTCCTCAAAGCTATCTACGGTGACGAGGCCTACAAGCGTCTTTCTGAAGAAGAAATCCGTTTCCAATGTGACTGTAGCCATGAACGCTTTATGAACGCTCTTGCCAGCCTTCCTAGCTCAGACTTGCAGGAAATGAAAGAGGAAGACCACGGGGCAGAAATCACTTGTCAATTCTGCCAAACAACTTACAACTTTGATGAAAACGACCTGGAGGAACTCATTCGTGACAAATCTTAATACACCCTTTATGATTGGCAATGTTGAGATTCCCAATCGTACCGTTTTAGCGCCTATGGCTGGCGTGACAAACTCAGCCTTTCGTACTATTGCAAAAGAGCTCGGAGCTGGACTTGTTGTCATGGAAATGGTCTCTGACAAGGGAATCCAATACAATAACGAAAAAACCCTGCACATGCTTCATATCGATGAAGGCGAAAACCCTGTCTCTATCCAACTCTTTGGTAGCGATGAGGACAGCCTAGCACGCGCAGCAGAATTCATCCAAGAAAACACTAAGACCGATATCGTGGATATCAACATGGGCTGCCCAGTTAATAAAATCGTGAAGAACGAAGCTGGTGCTATGTGGCTCAAGGATCCAGATAAGATTTACTCTATCATCAACAAGGTCCAGTCTGTCCTTGATATTCCACTTACTGTCAAAATGCGTACAGGCTGGGCTGACCCGTCTCTTGCAGTAGAAAATGCCCTCGCTGCTGAGGCAGCAGGTGTTTCTGCCCTCGCCATGCATGGCCGTACCCGTGAGCAAATGTATACAGGTCACGCAGACCTTGAAACCTTACACAACGTATCTCAAGCTCTGACCAAGATTCCCTTCATCGCCAATGGTGATATCCGTACGGTCCAAGAAGCCAAACAACGCATCGAAGAAGTCGGTGCTGATGCAGTCATGATTGGCCGCGCTGCCATGGGAAATCCTTACCTCTTCAACCAAATCAACCATTACTTTGAAACAGGAGAAATCCTACCTGATTTGACCTTTGAGGACAAGATGAAAATCGCCTACGAACATTTGAAACGCTTGATTAACCTCAAAGGGGAAAACGTCGCAGTTCGTGAATTCCGTGGCCTCGCTCCTCACTATCTCCGTGGAACATCTGGCGCTGCCAAACTCCGTGGAGCCATTTCACAAGCTAGCACTCTGGCAGAGATTGAAGCCCTCTTGCAATTGGATAAAGCTTAATAGACAAAAACCCGTAACTATCTTAAAGTTTACGGGTTTCTTTGATTTATATAAGCAATCAATGTCTATATGAAATTAGTCATTCTCCGTCTTTTTTCCTTTTAATAGATAAACACCTACTAGAGATATAAGACCTAAGAATTCCATAAGCAACGTTGACATTGTTCCAGTTGATGGGAGCGCTTGCTTATCTTTTTTATCTGAATTTGAACGATTTTCACTCATTTGATTTGCTTTATCAGCAAGAAGAACCATTTCCTTATCATCAGATTGAGTTTTTCCTTCCCTATTTGCCTCTGGCTCAGTAGCCATTTGTTTTTTAGGAAGTGTTTTAATCGCAAACAAGCTGAAATGACTCGTTTTGAAAACGACTTGCCCATTTTCAACTGTTGATGGGAGCAACTCCAACTCTCCATTTTCCTTCACATGGTAAACTTGAATCTCAGAATCAATATTACCAATTGCAAGACGAACTACTCTCTCTCCCTTCACATGGGTTTCTTTTCCATCTTTTGAAAGGGAAATATCAAATATGCGCACTGTTCCTTGTCCTGTTTGACGGGTAACATTATCAATCATTTCTTTTGTTGTTACCTCTTTAAGATTGACAGAGTCTGCTTCTGTAGCAGTTTCAAACATAACAGTAATCTTCGTATTTCCCTGTTCAGTCATGAATACCTTTTGGACAGGAGACTTCACTTGGGGTTTACTTACATCAGATTTCGATTGAGACGGAAGTGTAGGAGAAAGTTTGTTATCTCCAGTGGAAGATCCTGAACTTGACGAAGAAGATAAGCCCTTTTTAAAGTTAGACAAAGCTTCATCTAGTTTTGATTTACTTTCTGTGACCAGTTTCTGTAGTTGGGCTTTTTGGGTTGATTCATCTAATTTATGCAAATACGTTTTTTCAATATCTTTCAAGTTTTTAATTAAGTCGACAGTATTGATATGTTGATCTTTTTCTAAATTTTTCTCGATGTCATTCAATAATTTTGCTAGATGTTTAGTGACCTCTTTCTTTGCCTTATCTCGCTCTAAGCCGATTTCTCGTCCCTTATGTTTAACGACTAGAGCTTCTATCTCCTGTTCAGCTTCTTTCACCAAGTTTTCCACTTTTTCTTTACTCGAAGCCTCATCAAACATCTTTTTATACTTCTCTACAGATTCTTCGGATTCTTTTAAAAGTTCTGTAAACCAAAAAGCTCCTGGATTCTCCTGTTTTAAACGAGTAACTCTATAAGCGCTCAAAGTAGTTTTAGCAGTTTCTTTAGCTTCTTTAAGATTTGTCTCCGTAGTTTTTTCAGTAGAATCTATATTTCCTCCTTGATTTTCTACTTTTGGTGGAGTTGAATTATTCGAATCCTTTGGTTTTGTTTCCCCAGATGTTTCTGGTGGTACCGGCTTCGAATCTCCTTGATTGGATGCGCCTGGCTGTTCTCCTTGTCCTGCTGAAGGAGCATCTCCCTGTACACCATCATTTTGAGATGGGTTTTCGGGAGGAATCTGGTTATCCGAATTATTTTGGAATGCCTCTACCAGTTCATCTATTTTTTTCTTAGCTTCCTCCCCTAACTTTTCTACCCCATCTTTACTTAAAGCTTCATCAATCTGTTTTCTGTAACCTTCCACAACACCTCGAACTTTTTGTAGAATTTCTGGAAATCCAGAAGCAGACTGATTCAGTTTAGCTAGACTTTTATCCATATATTCAGAGAGTTCTATGTTAACTTTTCGTACAACGTCCTCATATTCTTTATCACCCGAAGATACCTTTTGTGGACTAGGGTGATTAGCAGGAACAGACCCTTCTGCATGGACTACTCCTCCTAAGAACAGACTAGCAACCACTACACTAGCTACTCCAATACTAAATTTACGAATTGAATAACGTACTTTTCTTTCACTTTTTGATGCAAACATAATTATTTCCTCCAATATTTTTCTTAACACTACTATATCATTTCAATATGAACTGTATATGAATTGAATCTTGTATTTATCTCTTTATGCTTCCATTTGGGATTATAACTTCATGTAATAACTTTTCCTCTTCAGCTATTCGTCGAAACAAAATAACTGCATAAACTGGAAAAACTAAAACAAAAGTCATATAGGCATGACTCAGCAAGGTCAAACCAATCAACTCAGGAAGGATATTTAAAAAGTAATTGGGATGTTTTACTGTCCTAAATAAGACATGATCCACAAACTTATGATTCGGTGCTAACATCAACTTGACTGTCCAAATATCCCCAAGCAGATGAATAACAAGTAGCAACATCAACATAGAAAATATCAGGAGCACCAAACCCACAACACTCATCATATTGAAAGACGGTCGATAGACTAGGGCTTCCATAAAACAAGCCAGATAAAAAACAATATGAACCAAGGTAAGACGTTTGGTATTTTTAATGCCAAATTCTCGCCCACCATCCCTACGAAGCCGTTTTTCATTTGCAATTGATTTCTTTAGGAACAACAAGCGAATTAAAAATACACAGATAATGATTATTGCTATCATCATGATCCCCTTTCTTTATCACTACTGTAACATTTCTATGTTAACCCAATATGAATTAAAAAAAGAAAAAGAAGCAAGGACAATGGTATAAGACAACTGATAATCTAAGAAATACATACGGTCTTCGTACTGAACTTTCCCAACTGCAAAGATATCTTTTACATCTAAAATTTCTTGATTACGTGCACGCAGGTCTGCGGCTAGATCTAACGTTTGTTCAAAATGCAAGCCTTCAGACTGCTTACGAATTTCTTGAATATTTAATTTCATACTTCCTCCATAAAGATTTATTCTCTTGATTATACCATGAAAAGGCTACAAGTAAGCCTTCCAAACTTTGATATTAAAATTATAGTTTTTAACATGTTTACTTTCATTAAATTTGAGTCTGCCTATCCCTTGACTATTCTTTCCTTTCACAAACGAGTCGCTTATTCAAGTATAAGTTTAGGTGCTCAGAGTCACAGTTCTTGTGCTTGTTGATAGGAATAAGGACACCTATAAACATGCGAGTAAGTATCTCTACCACTTGCTTATTCACCTCCCCATGATTTGTAGTAGTGATAGGCTTTTTCATTTCTATTATAGACTAAAACAAAGAACACAACACGGTTTCATTCTGTGTTGTGCCTTGAGTGAAACCAAAGGAATGAATTAATTATAATTATGAATCTAGTAAAGCATTCTCCGAGAGCCGTTTTAAAGGTCGAGTTGGAATTAAAAAAGAGAAAACTATCTAAAATTCATATCTAGTTAACATTTATAGGATAGACTAGTATAAAATAAAAATATATTGGAGGAACTTACTCATGAGAGCAAGACATGAACGACGGAACCGATATTCTATCCGGAAATTTAGTGTAGGGGTAGCCAGTGTATTGGTTGCGACCTTCTTCTGCGGAGCAGCCGGTGGCCCTCAAGTAGTACAAGCTGCTGAAGGAGCGAGGCCACAAGGGGTATCATCCTTAAGTGCTTATAAGAAGACCTTGCATGCCCTGTTAGAAAAGTTATCTTTAACTGAAGGAGAAAAAGAGAAATATAGAAACCAAATTGATACTGAGACAGAGCTTGATAAATTGGTTGAACTAGAGGACACCTTGAGTCGGCTCCAAGAGAAAGAAACTCAGGATGCTATTGACAAAGCGAAGCTAGCTCTGTCTCAGTATATGGATATTTGTTTAAAGGAACTTGATAAAACAGGTTCTGGTTTTACAGAGCTTCTGACAAAGCTTCAAGGAGTTGTACAAGAGTATCGCGAACAACTTGATGACCTTCCAAATAGGAAAGCAGTGGAAGACTTGGTAGAACAAGCCAAAGAGGAAATGGATAATCTTGTTGCTGAATACAAGAAAACGTTAACTACTGGACAAGGCGACAAAGGTAAGCCAGATGGTGACGCTGGACAAGGCGACAAAGGTAAGCCAGATAGTGACGCTGGACAAGGCGACAAAGGTAAGCCAGATGGTGACGCTGGACAAGGCGACAAAGGTAAGCCAGATGGTGACGCTGGACAAGGCGACAAAGGTAAGCCAGATGGTGACGCTGGACAAGGCGACAAAGGTAAGCCAAGCAGGTGGAGGCACTATTCGCCTATTTGACCTATCCTTAACAAGAAATGGCAAGGAAACACATGTAAATGAGGAGCGGACTGTTCGCCTTGCATTTGAAGGTCTTGGAGAGGATGTTCAAGTCTACCATGTGAGACCAGATGGGAAACTCGATCCTATTCCTTCCAAAGTAGAAAATGGGCATGTCATCTTTAGAATCAATCATTTTAGCTTGTTTGCTATTAAGACTATGTCTAATAAGTCTAATCAGGAGACACCTTCTAACCAAGCGACTCCAAGTACTCAAGCGAAATCGACTCCTAAAGAAACGACCAAGGATACTACAAGTAAGAAAACATTGCCAAATACAGGAACTGCTGATTCAACAGCCTTGCTGGCTGCAGCAGCAAGCACTGCTATCTTAGGACTTGGTCTAGCAAGACGCCGTCGCAAAGAAGATTAAGGGAAAAGACCTTCTGTCCCCTCTAGCCTTGCCTAACAGAGCTAAGAACCTGGGATAAAAGTCTAACCTTAAATATAAAAAACGAGTCTGGGACAATAGTCCCTTATCTCCAAAAAAAGCAACGGTTTGTGCCGTTGCTTTTTTGCATGGTTGCGATAGTCTTGGTAAAATAGAATTGCACAATAAACCATTTAGAAAGGTTACCCCATGCATATTCACTATAACACAAATCAAACAACTTTACCACTAGAAATCAGTTCTTTCTTGCCACAAGATCATCTCGTCACTTCTTCAAATCATCCTCAAGTAAGAAAAGAGTCTTACTAAAGCTAACTATCTGGTAACAGGCAGATTTTAAATTCCATCCCTTGTTCATAAGGCAAGAAACTATAGGACATACGATGACTTTCTAAGATATTCTTAACAATATAAAGACCCAATCCTGATCCTGTTTCTCTGTCTGTTACAATTTGTGAATGGTAAAAAATATCAAATAAATGTTCTAACTCTTCCTGATTCAACGGAGCACATGTATTCCTAATAGAAAGATAACCATCTTGCTCAGAAATAGTCACAATGCCAGATTGATCTGAATACTTGATAGCATTACTGATAAGATTTGTCAAGACTTTATCCAAAGCCTTCAAGCTCATCCTTACTTTTGTATCAGTAGTCAACTGATTATCAATCACAAGATTTTTAGAAAATGTCAATTCCTGATATCGAGACAAAACATCTGTCAAAACGGTATTTACCATTAAAATCTCACTGCACTCTGTCCATTCTTGAAATTTAGAAGATTCCAACACTTCCTCTAGCAAGAAACTCATCTGATCGATTTTATCAATACTTTTTTCAAGATACTTAGGATGATCCTTATAATCTCCCACATTGTATTGCATATTTTCTAAGATAATCCTGAGAGTAGCTAGAGGTGTCTTTAATTCATGTGATGCTCCACGGACAAAGGAAACCTTTTGATTTTGCAATTTTACAATTTGCTCATTGCGATTTTCCAACTCATGAATAACTTTCAACAAGTGCTCATACACACCATTAATCTGTTTTCCAACTTCACCAACTTCATCTTTTCTGCTTTCATCAAAACGAATATTGTCATCCAAATCTTGCATCTTACTAGTCACTTCTGAAATATAAAAAAGAGGATTGAGCAAGCGTTTCGTATAAAAATAAGAAAAAACAAAGGAAAAAGCAATTGTAACCAAAAATGTATATGGGAGATACAAAAGCAAAATATTCTTTGCTTCTTTGTAGATATCCACTCCTTGCACAAACTGCACCGTTACCTGTTTACCATCTGCTGTACTAACAGGCATATCTAACATCACGATATAATTTGATAGCTCTCCATCTTTAATATCTAAGTCATGCACAAGAGGAAGTCGCTTATCTAAGATATCTCTTTTAAGGTGAGCAGATATAGTCAAGGACTTTGAATAAGACTGGAGTAAGCTTGGAATTTCATCCGCTGTCTTAGTCTTTAAATACTCCGTAAACACTCTTGCGCTCTCATTAAACTTTTCCCCCTCTAATTGAATATAATAAAAAGGAAAGGTCAAATAAATAGCTATATGAATAACTAGACCAATACCACCTAGAATTGCAAAACTTCTTAAAAAAGACTTGGTTAATAATTTAGGATTTTTTATCATAAGCTAATCTTATACCCAACATTTTTCACAGTCACAATGCAATCCAAAGCCAATTTTTTGCGAAGAGTACGAATATAGACGTCAACGACCCTATCACAAGGTAAATCAGCTACATCTTTTGAAATTTCTTCCAATATCTGCTCTCTACTTAAAACTTGATTTTTATGTTGAATCAAACACTTTAGTACCAGTAATTCCTTTGGTTTGAGATCAATTTCTTCATTTTTATAATGTGCTTTGTAAGAGGTAAAATCCACTGTTGCATCCTGATATTGCCAAAGATCCTCTATGACGTAGTAACGTCTGATAAGCGCTTTAATACGCTTGGCAAGCAGTACCAAAGAAAAAGGCTTTGTCACATGATCATCAGCATAGAGATCAAATACCTGTGACTGAGTAGTTTCATCTCCCAGAGCACTCAAGACGATGACAGGAATATCGTGCTCTTGATTGATTTCTTTTAACACTTCAAAACCACTCTTCCTAGGCATCATTAAATCCAGTACCATGAGATGGATAGGGAGATCTTGAAATTTTTCCAAGGCCTCTTGTCCATCCTTAGCCATAATGACATGATAACCCTCTTCTGTCAGAAATGCTGCAATTCCTTCTCTAATCATTTCCTCGTCATCTGCAACTAAAATGTTCATCTCTCTCCCTTTCTACTACCAGAACTTCACACATCTATTTCCTGTATGTTATTTGAAAATTTCCTACCAGCCTATCATCTATGATAATGGAATGGATTTCATTTATCCTCTACTTGTTGTCAACAACAACGTAAATACAAGAAAATCATTCATCTTGCAGCTTAGTTTGATTTTTCAAATACCAGCTAGAACGGATTTGACAGGCAAAAAAGAAACAGGTCTCTTTTGAAAGGATAAAAATTTCAGATAAGACTGCTCTTTTTCTACTACACACGCCCTAAGACAAATACGATGGAGGGTAAATAAACATATGAATTTTGGGTTGAATAGTGAAAACCACGGATCCTTTAGAAGCTATAGGTTTTAGTTTCATACTCTTCGAAAATCTCTTCAAACCACGTCAGCCCTATCTGCAACCTCAAAACAGTGTTTTGAGCAACCTGCGGCTAGCTTCCTAGTTTGCTCTTTGATTTTCATTGAGTATCACTCCACTGTGACTTATGGTCAGATGCTGATACTTTTATTCTTTTATACAATATCAAATTTTAACTGGCCTGCTTTGACACCAATCTTAAGTGTGCTACCTGCCACTAATTCTCCCTTAAGAAGAAGTTCTGCCAACTTGTCTTCCACTTCTGTTTGTAGGGTTCTGCGAAGTGGACGAGCTCCCATCTCTGGGTCATATCCTTGATTGGCCAACAATTTCAGTGCGGAAGTTTGTAATTTCAAGTCAATACCTTTTTCAGCCAAACTTGCCACTAAAGGTTTAACCATAATCTTCACCACTTCCTGCATATGGTCACTAGACAGGCTATGGAAGACCACCTTTTCATCAATACGGTTAATAAACTCAGGTCTATAAGCTTTTTTCAGCTCTTCAAACATGCGTTTTTCCATATTTTCCTGATCAAAACGAATATCCTTAGCCCCAAATCCGACAGTCTTGTCATCACGAAGGGCTGTCGCACCAAGGTTTGACGTCATGATGATAATGGTATTTGAAAAGTCAACCTTGCGTCCCTTGCTATCGGTCAAGACACCGTCATCCAAGACCTGCAAGAGAACATTAAAGATGTCTGGATGGGCCTTCTCTACCTCGTCAAAGAGGAGAACGGAATAGGGTTTATTGCGAACCTTCTCTGTCAACTCCCCACCTTCTTCATAACCCACATAGCCCGGAGGAGCTCCATTGAGACGACTGGCTGCGAATTTCTCCATATACTCACTCATATCAAAGCGGATAAGGGCTGATTCATCGTCAAAAAGAACTTCTGCCAGAGCTTTGGCCAATTCGGTCTTACCGACACCCGTAGGCCCTAAGAACATAAAGGAACCAATCGGACGCTTGTGACTGCGAATCCCTGACTGATTGCGGCGAATCGCACGGCTAATACTTGAAACAGCTTGATCTTGACCGATGACACGTTTGTGCAGTTCAGCTTCCAGATTCAGGTATTTCTTAGCATCAGTCTGAGTCAGTTTTTGGACTGGAATACCTGACAAGCGACTCAAGGTAGTCAAAATATCAGACTCTGTCACCAAATCTTTATAGACTGGGACTTCCTCTTCTTTTGCGATTAGCTGAGCCGCCTGTTTCCACTTGCCATCCATCAGGGCCTTGTCAGCTGAACTCAAGCCAGAATCGTCTGCTTTTACATGCTTGGATTTATTTTGCACTGTTGCTGCTGCCTCATCCAAGAGATCGATAGCAGAGTCTGGCAAATGACGACTAGTCAAGTAACGATGGGCCATCTTGACCGCTGTTTCAACCGCTTCATCTGTGATTTGCACACGATGGTGCTTCTCATAAGTCGCCTTCAAACCTTGCAAAATGGCCATACTGTCGGCCACACTTGGCTCTTCAATCGTCACTTTGGCGAAACGACGAGAAAGGGCTGCGTCTTTTTCGATGTGTTTTTGGTACTCTTCCTGAGTGGTGGCACCAACCGTTCTCAAAGTTCCACGGGCCAAGGCTGGTTTCAAGATATTGGCCGCATCCAGAGTTGAGTCAATCCCGCTCCCAGAACCCATGATGGTATGAAGTTCATCGATAAAGAGGATTACTTGGCCATCTTCTTCAATATCCTTGATGATATTATTCATGCGTTCTTCAAAGTCACCACGGAAACGTGTACCTGCAACAACGTTCATCAAATCAAGTTCTAACACGCGCATCTTAGCCATCTCCACAGGCACATCACCACTAGCAATACGCTGGGCAAGACCAAGCGCCAGAGCTGTTTTCCCGACACCAGCATCTCCAACCAAGACAGGATTGTTCTTGGTCTTACGGCTCAAGATTTGAATCATACGCGAGATTTCCTTATCCCGACCGATGACTGGCTCCAACTTGCCAGAACGCGCTTGCTCTGTCAAATCATGCGTATAGTCCTCGAGACCACCACTCGGAGTCTGGGGCATGCCCATCATATTAGCCATAGAATTTTGCTTATCAGCTACTGTACGATGGCGTTGGCGTAAAGCCTTGAGATCTTCACGAGTCCAGCCTGCTCGTTCTTCTAAATTTCGACGAAGGGCTGCAATCTTGACCTGATCTTTCTTGTCTTCATAAGAAAAACCAGCCCTCTCCAAGATACGAGTCGCCAAGGCATTGCCATCATGCAAAATCGCATAGAGGACATGCTCCGTCCCCAGCACCTTAGCATGAACCACTGACGCTACATACTCTGCTTCATCAAAAAGGACCTGCAAACGATGAGAAAACAGCAATTCCGTAAAGGTTTCATCCTGGCTATAGTCCGTTTTAGTCAGTTCCAAAGCGACTTCTTCTAAACGGTCCATCTCATATGGATAATCATTTAAAGTCGCCCCTGCCACACTATAACTGTGATTGGACATGGCAATCAACAAGTGCCAAGACTCTAGATAACGAGCTCCAAAATGGCCAGCAACCATGTAGGCACTTTCGATACATTCATTCAATGCTTTTGAATAGTTCATCTTACTTCCCTTTTCTATCTACCTCTTGTATGACCTGTCGTAGCATGTTTGCTCGAACAACTGGAGCTTCTTCTCCTAGAACACGATCCAAAGCTACTGATACTAGCAAATTCATCTCCTGCTTGGTCATCAATTCCTGCTCAACCAAAAGCTGTAGAATATCCTCATAAATTTCTTGACTGACCTGCTCACCAATCGAGTAAAGCAGCTCCCGGAGCATTTCATGATGACTAGAAAACTCAATCCGCCCTATACGAATGTAGCCTCCGCCACCACGCTTACTTTCAACCAAGTAGCCTCTACTTTCCGTAAAGCGTGTCTTGATCACGTAGTTAATCTGACTAGGGACAACCTGAAAGGTATCTGCCAACTGACTCCGTTGCAACTCCACAATACCAGATTGATCTAAAATCGCCTTGATGTAGGCCTCAATATGATCCGATGTATTTTTAAATCTCATTACAAACCCACCTCTCTCTTTAAACCTTGACTATCTTTGACTATTATACCGAAATTTTCTCATTTTTAAAAGAAAAAGGGCGCTGGTAAAGGATAATCTTCATCAACTCCCTATTTTTCTACTTATCTAAGCCTAATTCTGCCAAAATTTGACGTTTGTAGGCAATCTTTTGGACTTCCTTGTCCTCACCTTCAGACCAATCTAGTTTAATTTCTGAAACAATCTGCCCAGGACGATTTTTCAAGATATAGATGCGGTCGCTGAGACTGAGGGCCTCCTCGATACTATGCGTGATGATCAAGGTTGTTAGCTGCAACTGCTTGTGAATCTCAAGGTACCAAGCGTGTAGTTCCATCTTGGTCATCTCATCCAAGGCGCTAAAGGCTTCATCTAAGAGAAAGAGCTTGTGCCCGAAAAGGTAAGTTCGAAGCAAGGCCACGCGCTGGCGCATCCCACCACTGAGTTCATGAGGGTATTTATCTCTTACAGCTGTCAACTGGAAGGTCGCAAGAATTTCATCCGCGCGGGCAATGGCTTCCGCCTTATCCACCTTTTGAATCAAGAGGGGCAGAATGATATTACCAAGCACGGTCTTATGCTCCAAGAGCAAATCCTTTTGCAACATATAACTCACGCGTCCCTTAGGATTTTCCTCGCCATCAAGGACAATTCTCCCTGACTGAACTTCTAAAATCCCCGCAATTAAATTGAAAAGCGTAGTCTTACCTACACCACTTGGGCCTAGGATAGAAACCACTTCACCTGAAGTCACCTGCAGGTTGATGTCTTCTAAAATCCTCTCCTGACCATAGGCATAACTGACGTGTTCTAGTCTAATTTCTGTCATTATTTCACAAATTCATTGGTAAAACCTTTGTCTGTCAAGTCTTCTTTAAGGATACCATTTTCTTTATCCCATTTGTAGAAGGCATTCCAGCGAGCTGCATCAAATTGACCCCATTTTTCCTTGTCACTTGCGTATTCTTTTGACAAGTATTTTTGAGATTCGATGACAAAGTCACGTTTTTCCTTGAGTTCAGGTGCATTCTTGATGAGGATATCTGCCGCTTCCTCTGGATGCTCCATAGCATATTGGTAGCCTTTTTTGATGGCTTGGATGACTTTACGAGCTTCTTCTTTGTTGGCTTTCAAATAGTCGTTGTTTGCGATGATAACTGGTGAGTAGTAGTCAAATTCTTTAACGTAGTCTTTCAAGTACATGAAATTAGCATCTACACCTTGAGATTTTGCAAGGATACCATCCCAACCGTAGTAGATCCAAGCAGTATCAAAGACCCCATTGGCAATCGGTGTGATTGAGTTTGAGTCGTTATTTGGTACTTTTTCAACCTTCTCAAAGTCTCCACCTTGTGATTCTACCAAGGTTTTCAACATAGCAAGTTCCGTTGGGTCATTCCAGGTTCCGTATTTCTTCCCAACCAAGTCTTTTGGACTAGCTACATTGTCAGATTTACGAGAGATGATTCCTGATGTATTGTGTTCAACAATAGCTGCAACGGCAGTAATTCCTGCCCCTTTTTCCAATTTTTTAGCCATATAGTCTTGGAAATAGACTGCAAATGGTGCCTTACCGTTAATAACCAAGTCAGAAGAACTTTCTTCTGGTGGCAATTTCAAATCAACATCCACTCCAGCTTCCTTGAAGTAGCCTTTTTCCTTAGCCACATAAAGCCCTGTGTGGTTGGTATTTGGTGTCCAGTCTAGGATAAAGTCGATTTTCTTGAGTTCTGCCTCTTTGTTATCCTTAGAAGCAGTTCCTTGACCACAGGCCACAAGTACAACAGCTACAAGAGCTGTTAAAACAGTTAAAAACACTTTCCATGTTTTCTTCATTTCAATTTCCTCTTTTCTTTTTTGAAACATTCTAATTCTACGAACGTTTCCATTTAATAACATATTTTTCACTGACATCAACCAGCTTCATACCGAGAAGACTGATAATCGATACCAGAATAATAATCACGAACATGGTATCATACTGAAACAGTTTCTTGGACTGAATCATATAAACACCAAGACCCTCAAAGCCTCCCAACCACTCAGATACCACTGTTGTGATAAAAGCGTAGGAGACACTGACCCTCAGACCAGCATAAAAGTAGGGCAGGCTGACTGGAATTTTAAAATGCCACAGGATTTGCCAAGGCTTGGCCCGCATCAGACTAAACAAGGTCAGCATATCCTTGTCACAATGCCTAAAACCGTCCAAAATGCTGACGATGATAGGGAAGGTTGTCGTCAAGATAATCAGGACAATCTTGGGCAGAATCCCATAACCTAGCCACAAGACCAAGATAGGAGCTATGGCAATGGTCGGAATGGTCTGAACGACCACCATCATAGGGTAAATCAGGTCATTGAGCCAAGTCAAACTATCCATAAGTACAGCCATGAGACAGGCAATCAAGACTCCCAAAATTAGACCCAATAAAGCCACTCTCAAGGTCGCCCAGCTATGGTACCAGAGAAATTCTCTGTCACGAACAAAGGACTGGAGAATTTCAAGAGGTGTCGGCAGGATAAACTTGGGGAGAAGTTTAAGAAAACCTGCTAACTGCCAGATTGACAAGACTCCCAGAAAACCCAATAGACTAATGTGTCGTCTCAGTATACTTTTCAAGCTTCTCATCAATACTTAAAATCTCTCCTACATTTATTTTGACATTGGCAAAGACATTATCTGCCTCCTGCCCTGCCACTTCCAGCGCTTCTTTTAGAATGCGCATAAGCTCATCAAACTCCCCTTCCAAGACCGTTTCAAATGGTGTCACTACCATCGTCACTTCTTGAGCTTGTAGATAAGCAATGACCTGATCGATAACAGCTATGCGGTCAATCCCCTGTGCTAGGGGTAAAACTTGCAAGGCAATGCTTGCTTTCATAAAAACCTCCTCTTCTCGTTTTCCTTTGACAAAAAGAAAAACCTTTACCATATATGGAAAAGGTGCAGAATAGACTAAGTATCGTTCCCTACGCTGGCATTACCCAGATCAGGTGCGGTCGAAGCTTAACGCTTCCTCTCAGACTGTACACAGACTCCCATATATTATATGGATATATGATAGCGCAAAATAAGAAAAATGTCAAGGAAACTGCTTACAGAAAAGAGCAGGAAACATTTCCTACTCCAATTTTCTATACTCGTTCTCCATAACTATTTACTCTGTAGCCATCCACCGTCGTATTAACAGCTAAGGCACCTGAAGAGTAAGAATAATACCACTTACCAGAAACTTGATACCAGCCTGTTTTCATTGCCCCTGAACTATCCAGGTAATACCACGAGCCATTCTCCTTTAACCATCCTGTCTGCATTTCACCAGATGATTTCAAATAATACCAGCTAGAACCATCTTTCAACCAGCCTGTTGATTTAGAGCCATTTGATTTGAAATGATACCAACTACCATTTATTTTCTTCCAACCGACAGTTGAACTGTTATTAGATCCATAGCTAGAGATGTTTCCTGATTGATTCTGATAATTCTGTGAAGAAGTCATCCCCTCTAGCTGGATATAGCGACGACTTCCATTATAAGCCGTATAACTCATCCACTTGTATCCATCTTTTTCGAGAATTTGATCATAATGAACCTTCTCCCCAGGATAATAGTAATCAATCGCAGTTGCACTAGCTAATGGCTGATTTTTGATAGCAGACTTGGTCTTAAAATAATGAGTTCCACCGGTTGAAGAAAGAACAGAATTACCTAGAGGATTTTTATTCACAGCCTCCAATTGAACATAACGATAGCTTCCATTATAGGCAGTATAACTCAACCACTTGTATCCATCTTTTTCGAGAATTTGATCATAATGAACCTTCTCCCCAGGATAATAGTAATCAATTGCAGTTGCGCTAGCTAGAGGTTCAGTTTTAATAGCAGACTTGGTCTTAACATAATGAGTTCCGCCTGTTGAAACTGAGGTTTGACTATTCCCAACACTGCCACCAGCCAAATCTTTAAAATGAATAAATCCTGTCATCGTATTTGCTTTTATACTTCGTTTATTATAGGCTTCTGTATAACCATAGTTATATTCCTCGATCTCAATCTGATCTCCCATTACATTTGACACCCAGGCAACATGCCCATAAGTTCCTGCAGTAGACCAAGCAATAGAGCCAATCGTCGGTGTATTATCTACACGATAGCCTTCACGACGAGCACGATGCCCCCATTCATTCGCATTTCCATAAGCCCTTGGAATCTCAAAACCATTGACACTACTCAAGCGAAAGGCTGCAAATGAAGTACACTGACGAGAGTACATGCGCCACTGATCAATTTCCTGACTCCCATTTTTATAGTAAGCAGGATAATCATCTCCACGCGCAATCGATCCATTTCCTCCGGAATAGGCATAGACACTATCGCCAGTTGCTAGCATCAATCCTACTACTAAAAAAGGAACAACCTTTTTAACCGACTTTCTCAAAGAAAATCCTGTCTCTGTTACTTTGAATGGTAAAACTTTCATTCTTCCTCCTTGAAAAATAATATAAATCGAAGATTACCTTCACTTAAACTATTCGGAGAAAAAAGAAAAAGTGAGAAAATTTCTCACTTTAGTCCAGATAATGAATCAAATTCTTTTCAGTAAGGATATCTGAGTAAGTAAAGGATTCAACGTAAACATTAGCTTGTTTATCTCCTTCCACATTCCCAAATTCCACAATAAATAGGGATGGATAAACTTCAATTAACTTACCCAATCTATTTTTTTGACGCTTACGCCCATTTTCCAAAGTCATTTCAATTACATGACCCTCATGCGCCTTGATTTCCTCTTTAATTTTTTTCATCTTAGCTACATCTGTAAATGCGTCTGTCATCTTATGCCTCCCTTTTTGATATACTTGAAAATTTATTGTATTCTTTTTGGAAAATTAATTCCACTGTTCCACGAGCTCCACTACGGTTTTTCTCAATAATAACTTCCACCTTATTATTTGGGATACCTTCCTCTTCTTCACCACCACGCTCATAGTAGTCGTCACGATAAAGAAAGGCTACGATATCAGCATCCTGCTCAATAGATCCCGATTCACGAATATCAGACAAGACTGGCCTCTTGTCCTGACGTTGTTCTACACCACGAGACAACTGACTTAGAGCAATTACTGGAACTTTCAGTTCCTTGGCTAGGATTTTCAACTGACGTGAAATTTCTGAAACTTCTTGTTGACGATTTTCTCGGCCTGTACCTGTAATCAATTGCAAGTAATCTATCAAAATCAAACCAAGATTGCCCGTTTCTTGAGCCAATTTACGAGAACGAGAACGAATCTCTGTAATCCGAATCCCTGGCGTATCATCGATATAGATACTTGCATTCGCTAGATTCCCTTGAGCAATGGTATACTTTTGCCATTCCTCATCAGTCAATTGACCCGTACGGATAGAATGGGATTCCACCAAACCTTCTGCAGCTAACATACGGTCTACTAGACTTTCCGCACCCATTTCGAGCGAAAAGATAGCAACCGTTTTATCCAACTTAGTCCCAATATTCTGAGCAATATTCAAGGCAAAGGCTGTCTTACCAACCGCTGGACGGGCTGCTAGAATAATCAACTCCTCCTCGTGCAGACCAGTCGTCATATGATCCAAATCACGATAGCCTGTCGCAATACCTGTAATATCGGTCGTTTGTTGCGAACGAGCTTCCAGATTTCCAAAGTTGATATTCAACACATCTCGAATGTTCTTAAATCCACTTCGATTAGCATTTTCACTGACATCAATCAGGCCTTTTTCTGCCTGAGCAATAATTTCATCAGCTGGTTGTGACGCTTCGTAAGCTTGGTTGACAGACTCTGTCAACTTGGCAATTAAACGACGTAGCATTGCTTTTTCTGCAACAATCTTAGCATAATACTCCGCATTAGCAGAAGTTGGCACAGAATTGACAATCTCAACCAGGTAAGACAGGCCACCAATATTCTGTAAATCCCCTTGATTATCAAGAATGGTGCGAACAGTTGTTGCATCTATGGCATCACCACGATCGGATAAATCGACCATAGCTTGGAAAATCAAACGATGGGCATACTTAAAAAAGTCCCGAGACTCAATGTATTCTCGCACAAAAACAAGTTTACTCTCGTCAATAAAGATAGCCCCTAAAACAGATTGCTCAGCTAAGATATCTTGAGGTTGTACTCGTAACTCTTCTACTTCTGCCATCAGACTGCCCTTCCTTTTACAATATTGTCAAGAAGGTGTAAACTTATCCTTCTTTCACACGAAGATTGATTACACTTGTAATATCTTGATAGATTTTCACTGGTACATCGATTAAACCAACCGCTCGAATCGGAGCTTGTACTTGGATATGACGTTTATCAATCTTAATTCCAAATTGCTTTTGCAATTCTTCTGCAATCTTCTTATTGGTAATCGAACCAAAGGTACGACCATCTGGACCAACTTTTTCAACAAATTCTACAACCGTTTCTTCTGCTTCAAGTTGGGCTTTAATTACTTTTGCTTCTGCAATCATTTCAGCGTGAGCTTTTTCTTCAGATTTTTGTTTACCACGAAGCTCACCTACCGCTTGAGCAGTCGCTTCTTTGGCTAGGTTCTTTTTGATAAGAAAGTTTTGCGCATACCCTGTTGGTACTTCCTTAATTTCGCCTTTTTTACCTTTTCCTTTAACATCTGCTAAAAAGATTACTTTCATTCTTCTTTCTCCTTTTCCTTTATTTCATTTAATACAATTTCTGTCAGTTTTTCACCTGCTTCTGACAAGGTTAAATCTTTAATTTGAGCTGCTGCCAAATTAAAGTGACCTCCACCGCCTAACTCTTCCATAATTCGTTGTACATTCAGCTTACTACGACTTCGAGCTGAGATCGAGATAAATCCTTGTGTATTCTTCGCAAGAACAAAACTCGCTTCAATACCTGACATAGCTAACATGGCATCTGCTGCCTTACTAATAACAACTGTATCATAGCATTTCGAGTCCTTAGCCTCTGCTATCAATACATCTGAACCTAATTTACGCCCCTGTAAAATCAGTTCATTGACCTCACGATATTCTTCAAAATCTGTCGCAGCGATTTCTTGGATAGCAATACTATCACTTCCGCGCGTTCTGAGATAGCTAGCAACATCAAATGTCCGACTAGTCACTCGTGAGGTGAAATTTTTAGTATCCAGCATCATACCAGCCATCAAGACACTGGCTTGCATACGACTCAAACGATTTTTCTTAGAATTCTGGAACTGAATCAGTTCTGTTACTAACTCACTGGCACTGCTTGCACCACTTTCGATATAAGTGATAACTGCATTGTCTGGGAAATCCTGATCCCTTCTATGGTGGTCAATAACAATAGTTTGGGTAAATAAATCATAAAATTCTTTTGATAATGTTAAGGCTGTCTTTGAATGGTCTACAAGAATCAACAAAGAACGATTAGTCACCATCCCCATTGCATCCTTAACAGACAACAACTTCGTAACTCCTTCTTTTTCTAAGAATGAAACAGCTCGTTCAATATCTGGAGACATTTGATTTTCATCATAAAGAGCATAGCTATTTTCAATCACATTGCTGGCAAACAACTGCATACCTACAGCAGAGCCCAAGGCATCCATATCTAAATTTCTATGTCCAACTACAAACACTTGATCCACACTACGAATCTTATCAGATATGGCTGTCATCATTGATCGAGTACGGGTACGAGTGCGCTTGATGGACGCAGCCGACCCACCACCAAAGTAGACTGGATTTTTCGTTTCATCATTCTCCTTGACAACCACCTGGTCGCCACCACGTACTTCAGCCAAGTTCAAGTTGAGCAAAGCAACTTTCCCGATTTCATCATGATTTCCATCACCATAAGAAAATCCCATACTTAAGGTCAAGGGCAACTGTCTCTGTTTCGACTCTTCTCTGAAAGCATCTATAACAGAAAATTTATCATTCATCAAGCCCTCAAGCACTGTGTAGTCAGTAAATAGATAAAATCGATCCATACTTACCCGACGAGAAAACATCATGTATTTTTCTGAAAACTCTGATATAAAATTAGCTACAAAACTATTGATTTGACTAATATCTGACTCAGAAGTTGCATCCTCCAAATCATCATAATTATCCACAGACACAACTCCAATCACTGGTCGACTCGTTACTAACTCATCTGTTATGGCTTGCTCCCTGGATACATCTACAAAATACAAAACACCGGAAGAAGCATCCATATGAACAGCATAACGCTTCTCACCCAGTTTGGCATAAGTAGACGGATTTCCTACTGAAGCCTTGATAATCGTTTGAACAGCTTCCAAATCAAAATCGCCATCTTCCTTGGTCAAAATCAATTCAGCATAGGGATTAAACCACTCAACCTCTCCAGAAGATAAATTCAATTTCATAACACCTACAGGTATCTGTTCCAATAGAGCTGTCAAACTTTCTTCCGCTTGGTGGTTTACATACTGGATTTGTTCTACTTCACTCCTTGTATAATGCACTCTCAGTTTCTTAAATAAAAAAACATAGCCTCCTACAAAAAGAAACAAAATTAAAAGCGTCAACAGATTATTATTAACAAAAATAATGAAAGTGGATAAGACTCCAAACGCAATCAATCCTACTAAAATAGGAAAGAATGGACTTACATAAAATTTTTTCATTCCAAACCTCTTGGCACCCATTATACCATAATACCCCTCAAAAAGCGACTTTTTAAAAGTGTAATCAGTAATTCTATCAATTATAAGAAAAAGGAGGTTTACAATTCAGTAAACCTACCTTTACACATATTGAAATTAAGATTCTTTAACTTCTAACAAACCAATTTCGCCATCCTCACGACGATAAATCACATTGGTTGTCTGATCTTCAACATCCACATAGATAAAGAAATCATGTCCTAACAAATCCATTTGTAGAATAGCTTCTTCCAAATCCATTGGTTTTAAATCAATTTGTTTTGAACGAACAACTTTAGACTGGACAACATTTGAATCTTCCACCAAAGCATCTGTAAATAATTGACTAGTTGCTACCTTATTTTTATTTTTACGCTCGATTTTTGTTTTATTTTTACGAATCTGACGTTCAATTTTATCGGTTACAAGGTCAATTGAACCATACATATCTTGAGACACATCTTCTGCACGAAGAGTAATAGAGCCAAGCGGAATCGTTACTTCCACTTTAGCAGTTTTTTCACGATACACCTTCAAGTTAACTCGAGCATCCAACTCTTGTTCAGCTTGAAAATACTTTTCGATCTTTTCGAGTTTAGAAACTACATAATCACGAATTGCTTCTGTTACTTCTAGGTTTTCACCACGGATACTATATTTAATCATATGAGTACCTTCTTTCTAAACATTTTTGTTTTTATGATTTTATTATAACGCTTTCATTCTATTTTTGCAAATTTTTCCTCATCTTACAAGGGAAAATGTTTTTACATCCTCAGCACCAGCTTCTTCCAGCAGTTTCTTCACACGATTTATAGTTGTTCCTGTAGTATAAATATCATCTATAAGTAGGATTTTCTTAGGAATGCGGACTCCACTTTTAATAAAGAAAGGAAGTTCTGTCGCCAAGCGCTCTGAGCGACTTTTAGAAGAACTGGCTCGTTCTTCTCTTTTCTCTAGTAAGTCTTGAAAAGAGAACCCTGCTGCTTCAACTAAACCTTCAACCTGATTAAATCCTCTATCAGCATATCTATCAGGGCTTAGGGGAATGACTACAAATTGGTACTCTTTGTACTTTTTCAACTCCTCACTTAAAAATGAAGAAAAAACTTTTCTTAAAAGGAAGTCTCCATCAAATTTATATCGACTAAAAAAATCCTTCATAGCTTGATTGTAAGTGAAAATCGCTCTATGACTGACCTCAACTCCTTCTTTACACCAAAATTGACAATCTTGACACTTTGTTGACAATCCTATTTTCATACAGTTTGGACAGTTCTCTTCCCCAATTCTTTCAAAAGTAGAATCACAATCTAAACAAAGACAGGAGGCATCATTCTTCAGAAGTAAGAGACTACTAAAAGTTAAAACAGTCTTCATAGTCTGCCCACATAACAAGCACTTCATAGACCAGCCTCCTTATTCATCATCTGAATTTCCTTAATCGCCTTCTTGATTGAATCATTTAACCCATCATGGAAGAAAAGCAAATCTCCTGTCGGTCTATCCATGCTTCGTCCAACTCGTCCACCAATTTGAATCAAACTAGACTTGGTAAACAAACGATGATTGGCCTCTACTACGAAAACGTCCACACAAGGGAAGGTAACCCCACGCTCCAATATCGTCGTACTAATAAGTATTGTCAGTTCTCCATCTCGAAAAGCTTGCACCTGCTCTAATCGATCCTCTGTTACAGAAGATACAAAGCCAATTTTCTCATTTGGAAATTGCTCCTGTAAGATTTCTTTTAACTGCTCCCCTTTCTTAATTTCTGAAGCAAAAATGAGTAACGGATAACCTGTCTTTCTCTGCTTATCAATATAGGACTTTAACTTTGGTGACAACCGATTTTTCTCTAAACAGTGATTAAAATCCGATAACCAGACAGGTTTAGGAATAATCAACGGATTTCCATGAAATCGTCTAGGCAAACTCAACCTTTTTAATTCTCCTAAACGGACTTTCCTATCTAACTCATCGGTAGAAGTCGCTGTTAAAAAGATTCTCAGCCCATTCTCCTTTACACTATTCTTGATAGCATGGTAAAGCGTGGGATTATCAACATAAGGAAAGGCATCTACTTCATCCACTATCAGCAAATCAAAAGCTTGATAAAATTTCAATAACTGATGGGTCGTCGCAACAACTAGTGGTGTTCGAAAATACGGCTTTGATTCTCCATGTAGGAGGGCTATCTCGCAAGCAAAATCATCTTGCAGGCGTTTGTATAGCTCCAAACAAACATCTATGCGAGGACTGGCCAAACACACTGCACCACCCGCATTGATTACTTTAGCTACAACTTGATAAATCATTTCTGTCTTTCCAGCTCCTGTTACCGCATGAACTAAGGTTGGCTCCTGCTTGTCTACTGCTTGAATCAGTCCCTCTGACACCTTCTCTTGAAAAGGAGTTAATTGACCACGCCATTTAAGAACATCTTGCTTCGGAAAATCCTCCTGTGGAAAATAGTATAAAGCTTGATCACTCCTGACTCGCTTCATCAGTAAACACTCCCTACAATAGTAAGCACCGATGGGCAAATACCATTCATCTAAAATAGCACTATTACAACGTTGACAGAAAAGTTTCCCTTTCTCCTTTCTCATTGCTGGAAGTTTCTCCGCCAACTGACGTTCTTCTTCTGTTAATTCATTCTCCGTAAACAAACGACCGAGATAATTTGGATTTACTTTCATACTTCTTTATTCGTAAAAACTAGCGCTTTAGATGATTTTTTAGTACAATTAAATCATGGAATTTAGAACAATTAAAGAGGACGGTCAAGTCCAAGAAGAAATCAAAAAATCACGCTTTATCTGTCATGCCAAGCGTGTTTATAGTGAAGAAGAGGCTCGTGACTTCATTACTGCCATCAAAAAAGAACACTACAAAGCGACACATAACTGCTCTGCCTTTATTATTGGAGAACGTAGTGAAATTAAACGTACAAGTGATGATGGTGAGCCTAGTGGTACTGCTGGTGTTCCCATGCTTGGGGTACTAGAAAATCACAATCTCACCAATGTCTGTGTGGTCGTGACACGCTACTTTGGTGGTATTAAACTAGGCGCTGGAGGACTAATCCGTGCTTACGCCGGGAGTGTCGCCTTAGCTGTCAAAGAAATTGGTATTATTGAAATAAAAGAACAGGCTGGCATTGCTATTCAAATGTCTTATGCTCAGTACCAAGAGTACAGTAACTTCCTTAAAGAACATGATCTCATGGAGCTGGACACAAACTTTACAGATCAAGTCGATACGATGATTTATGTTGATAAAGAAGAAAAAGAAACTATTAAAGCTGCACTTGTAGAGTTTTTTAATGGAAAAATCACTTTAACTGACCAAGGTTTACGTGAAGTTGAAGTTCCTGTAAACTTAGTGTAAACAAAGGAGAGAAATATGGTATTTGGAACATTCATTCAAGGACTCGCTGGTAACTTTAGCGAGCAAAACAAAGAAACTCTCATCAAAGAATATGGACAATATCTACTAGAAAATGAAGAAATTCAAAGTGGATATAAACTGATCCGTGACTCAATTATATTTACAAATATCCGTATTATCTTTACAGATAAACAAGGCGCTACTGGTCGTAAGATGTCCATTAAATCAATCTTTTTAATGAACATTATTAACGTTGAAATGGAAACTGCAGGAGCAGGTATAGATGATAGTGAAATAACGATTACTTATTTAGAAAATATCTTTCTAAAAGCACATAATGAGCATTTTAGTGCTCATAAATTTGAATTCCCGAAGAAAACGGATATCGTTTTCCTTTACACCTATTTACTAGAATTAGCTGAACACAATCGCTTAAAAATTAATGGCTTAGACCTATGATATAAAAAAATCCTATCGCTCCGATAGGATTTCTATATTTTACAAATGATATAGATAGCGTTATACTAGAAATATCTTATACAAAGAGGTATTCATATGTCTATTTATAACAACATTACTGAACTAGTCGGTCAAACACCGATTGTTAAACTTAACAACATCGTGCCAGAAGGTGCTGCGGACGTCTATGTAAAGCTTGAATCATTTAATCCTGGTTCATCTGTAAAAGACCGTATTGCCCTTAGCATGATTGAAAAAGCTGAACAAGATGGTATTCTGAAACCTGGTTCTACTATTGTTGAAGCAACAAGTGGAAATACTGGTATTGGACTTTCATGGGTAGGGGCTGCTAAAGGGTATAAAGTTGTCATCGTTATGCCTGAAACTATGAGTGTAGAACGCCGTAAGATTATCCAAGCCTATGGTGCTGAACTCGTCCTTACGCCTGGTAGCGAAGGAATGAAGGGTGCTATTGCTAAGGCTCAAGAAATCGCTGCTGAACGTGATGGCTTCCTTCCTCTTCAATTTGACAATCCAGCTAATCCAGAAGTACACGAAAGAACAACAGGAGCTGAAATACTAGCTGCTTTCGATAAAGATGGACTAGATGCCTTTGTTGCTGGAGTGGGTACCGGTGGAACGATTTCTGGTGTTTCTCATGCACTCAAATCAGCAAATTCAAACATTCAAGTTTATGCAGTGGAAGCTGATGAATCTGCTATTCTATCTGGTGAAAAACCTGGTCCTCACAAAATTCAAGGTATCTCAGCTGGATTTATTCCTGATACACTTGATACTAAAGCCTATGATGGTATCGTTCGCGTAACATCAGATGATGCTCTTGCACTCGGCCGTGAAATTGGTGGAAAAGAAGGCTTCCTTGTAGGGATTTCTTCAGCTGCAGCTATCTACGGAGCCATCGAGGTTGCCAAAAAATTAGGTACAGGTAAAAAAGTTCTTGCTCTAGCACCAGATAACGGTGAACGTTATCTCTCTACAACACTCTATGAATTTGAAGTTTAGTCTCCTAAATGCACTTAGCCCTTATTATAGGGCTTTTTATTTTTACCTTGAAAATAGGAAGCTCTCCCTATAGGGATCGACTGCATAGAAAAAAGGAAGCAAATTTACTTCCTTTCTATAATTAGTTATTCAAGGCTGCTGCCATTGTAGCTGCAACTTCAGCTTCGAAGTCGTTTGCAGCTTTTTCGATACCTTCACCAACTTCAAAGCGAGCGAACTCAACTACTGAAGCGTTAACTGATTCAAGATATGCTTCAACTGTCTTGCTATCATCCATGATGTAAACTTGTGCAAGAAGTGTGTAAGCTTGGTCAACTTTAGTATTGTCAAGCATGAAGCGATCCATTTTACCTGGGATAATTTTGTCCCAGATTTTTTCTGGTTTACCTTCTGCAGCCAACTCAGCTTTGATGTCAGCTTCAGCTTGAGCAATCACTTCATCAGTCAATTGAGCTTTTGATCCATACTTCAAGTGTGGAAGAGCTGGTTTGTTAACCATTGCACGGCTTTCGTTGTCTTGGTCGATAACGTGGTTCAATTGTGCCAACTCATCTTTAACGAATTGCTCATCCAATTCTTTGTAAGAAAGAACTGTTGGTTTCATAGCAGCGATGTGCATTGAAATTTGTTTAGCAAGTGCTTCGTCTCCACCTTCGATTACAGAGATAACACCGATACGTCCACCGTTGTGTTGGTATGCTCCGAAGTGCTGTGCATCTGTTTTTTCAATCAAAGCAAAGCGACGGAATGAGATTTTTTCTCCGATAGTCGCTGTTGCAGATACGTATGCAGCTTCAAGAGTTTCACCTGAAGGCATAGTCAAAGCAAGTGCTTCCTCATTATTAGCTGGTTTTCCTTCAACGATTGCTTTAGCTGTTGCGTTTACCAACTCAACAAATTGAGCGTTTTTCGCAACGAAGTCAGTTTCAGCATTTACTTCAACAACTGCTGCAATGTTACCGTCAACATAAACACCAGTCAAACCTTCTGCAGCAACACGGTCAGCTTTCTTAGCTGCCTTAGCCATACCTTTTTCACGAAGCAATTCAATCGCTTTTTCGATGTCACCGTCTGTTTCTACAAGCGCTTTTTTAGCGTCCATAACACCGGCACCAGATTTTTCACGCAACTCTTTTACAAGTTTAGCTGTAATTTCTGCCATTTTGATTCTCCTATATTTTTTAAAAATAGGAGAGCCGGGCTAAGCCCCGCCCTCCTAGGTAATTACTATTTATATAAATTAAGCGTTGTCGCCTTCTACAACTTCAACGATTTCTTCAATTGAATCTGCTTGAGTTTCTGAAGCTGCAAATTCTGCTTCAACCGCTGCTGCATCTTCACCTTGACGTCCTTCGATGATAGCGTCAGCCAATTTAGCTGTAATCAATTTAACAGCGCGGATAGCGTCATCGTTAGCTGGGATGATTACATCGATATCATCTGGATCAGTGTTTGTGTCAACCATCGCTACAACTGGGATTCCCAATTTTTTAGCTTCTTTAACAGCGATTTGCTCTTTATGTGGGTCAACTACGTACATCACATCTGGGATACGAGGCATATCTTCGATACCACCCAAGAATTTTTCAAGACGTGCACGTTGTTTGTTAAGAAGTGCAACTTCTTTCTTAGGAAGAACTTCAAAAGTTCCATCTTCTTCCATACGTTTGATTTCTTTCAAACGAGCGATACGCTTTTGGATTGTTCCCCAGTTTGTAAGAGTTCCACCCAACCAACGGTGGTTGATGAAGTATTGACCTGAACGTACTGCTTCTTCAGCAACTGCATCAGCTGCTTGTTTCTTAGTACCAACGAACAATACAACTGCATCGTTAGCTGCCGCATCACGCATGAAGTCGTATGCTTGGTCAGCGTATTTTACAGTTTGTTGCAAGTCGATAACGTGGATTCCGTTACGCTCTGTAAAGATGTATTTAGCCATCTTAGGGTTCCAGCGACGAGTTTGGTGACCAAAGTGTACACCAGCCTCAAGAAGTTGTTTCATTGAAATTACTGCCATGAGTATTTCTCCTTTTTGTTTTTTTCCTCTTCTTGACTTCAACTCGCAAAACGACCCAAGGGCAACTGCTTCACAATTCATCAAGAATGAGTATTATCGTTCACACGACAATTTTTATTTTACCATACTTTTCCAATATTTTCAAGCTATTTTGATATAATTTTTAATAGGGATTGTCACGGTAAAACCTGAAAAAGAGGGCTCTATTCGAGTCCCTCTGTAATTAGTCTGCATAAATATATGTTACAAAACCTTCAGAAGTCGTTGTTGGATTGAACCATCCACGGTGATTTCCAATTGTACGATTACCTGCATAATTTGATTCTGATACTTGGATACGTGTTGTTGATTCAACAGCTGTAACAACCGCTACGTGTCCATATCCACCATCGTTCCAACATGCAATTGCCCCAACTTGAGGGGTTGAACCTGTACGGAAACCTGCTGCTGCTGCACTTGTGGCCCACTGTGCTCCATTACCCCAGTAGTCTCCAGCCCAAGGTGCCAATGTTTTTACTCCCCATGTACATTCTCCAATTGGATAAGTTGAGGCATTTGTGTTATATGTTGGACGTACTTTAGCCTGAACAGGTGCTACTGCAGATTCAGATACTGCTTGTACCTGTGCTGTTAGGTTTGTATTCCCTGAAGCAAGTACTGATTGTTGTTGGCTAGCTTGTTTTTCTTTATAAGCTGCTTCTGCTGCCGCAGCTGCACGAGCCTCTGCCTCAGCTGCTGCTTTTTGCTCTAATAGACTTGCCTTTTCCCCTTCAGCTGTCGCTTTCTCAGCAGCAAGACTCAATTCAGCAGCTTTTAGTTCTGCCTGTTTCGTAGTCAATGCTTGAGCATCATCAGCTAATTTTTGTTGATTAGCAATTACAGTATTGATAGCATCATTATTTGCTACTTGTTTTTCAGAAATAGCTTTTTTATCTGCCTTTTGTTGTTCTAACATTTTGTTGTTTGCAGATACGATTTCACTCATTGCAGCAACACGTGAAATAGCTTCTGTAATTGATTTTGAGTTTACGATTGTATTGATGTAGCTAGTTGCGGCTCCATTTGTTTGAGCACTACGAGCTTGTTTTTCCAAAGATTGGTTACGAGAAACAATGTTTTTAGAAAGTTCTGTAATCTCACCCTCGAGTTTCTTAGATTCTGCTTGTAATCTATCATTTTCAGATTGCAAGTTAGATTGCTCTGCTTGAATAGCAGATACTTGCTCCTGAATTTGATCAACTTGTTTTTGTGCTTCTTCTTGTTGTGCTGTTAAGTTACTAATTTTATTATCTTGAGCAGCAATTTTGTCATCAGTCGTTTCTGCATGAGCAGTCGTCAATACTGCTGCCTGGGAAACCATTACTGTACTTAATAAAAGTGACGCTAAGATTTTTTTCTTCATATTACGTAGATACTCCTTCTTTTAAAGACAATACTAGTATACCAAAAAAAGGCCTAATGAATATTACGCCTTTGTTACATTTTTGTTTCTTTCTTATAGATAATATTTTTCAAAAATAAATTGAAAAACAGTAATCCATAAAAAATTTAAAATCATCGTCGGTACCAAGCTATAGACTATAAAAATCGACATGTTATCCACTGTCAGCCCTACCATAAAAGCCAAAAGATAACTACCCATTTCAAACAGGAATGTCAGGACAATCATGGCTAGCATTCGTGTCCAACGATTCAACAAAATAACACTATTCAATTTATGAAGAAAGGCTCCCAACAAGATAAATAAGAGAGTTGCAATCCCTATTAAATGGAAAAAGTAAACATCGTAAACCAAGCCTATCACAAAACAATAGACTAGGTAGAGATACTCTGATACTTCTATCGTCTCAAATAAGAGAAATAAAAACAGAAAATGACTAGCCAAATGTACATGGGGGAAAAATGAGCCCAGAAGCTGGCTAATATGGGCGTCAATTAGAACAAAGAAAGGGAGCAATAAAAACACTCCAACCCGCTTCAACTGTCTCATTATGAATTCCCCACTAATTCTATCACATCCACATTATGAGTATCAGCACTCAATTTAACAGTTACTTCTCGTGTCAAATAGTCTGTACTATGCGTTGTGGCAACCACTTCACCTACAGGAATATCCGCAACGTTAAAGTTTCCTAATCCACCCGTTGTCACCTTATCGCCTGTACTAATATCGCTATTACTATTTAATTGACTAATTTTAAGAACTTCATTTTCCTTGTCGTAGCCAACAATAATTCCATAAATTGTGGTAGTGCCGTGTTGAATTTTAACAGAAATCTTATCAGCATTTTCCGTATTTGTCAGAAGGTTGACTATAGTAGAGTTCTCCTCTACTTTTGAAACACTCCCAATCAAGCCACCATTTGCAATAGCTAACATGTTCTCAGAAGCCCCTTTTGATTTACCTACATCTAAGGTCAATTCCTGTTTCCAAGATACCGGAGAACGCATAATAACATCTGCTGCCAAAGTCTGTGTAGCTTGCAATTTGGACTTCATATCAAGCAATTGGCGCAGTTGCTCATTTTCCGTCTTTAAACTTTCCGCCTCATTTGATTTAACTTCTAATTGATAAAGCTGTTTCTTCAAACTTTCATTTTCATTATATGTTCGTGTCAAATGAGCCAAATCTGATTTGACAGAATCAAACCACTGAAAAGGTTTTTGTACAACCCTATCAACCAATGAGATTCCATCTCCTAATTTTGTCACAATTGTACTTGAATAAGTCGTCGCTAAGAGAGCTGACACAAGCAGAACAGTGACAAAAACAATAATGACATATTTTGATTTTTTAAAACGGTTCATATCCCTACCTTTATATCAAAAACTGTTACAGTAACTTTTTATCAATTCCTGAAAGCTACCAAGATTTTAAGAAAAATAAACAACAACCAAGTACGATAATAACAAGAATAGTCAGCGTATCCTTTCGAGTCCATTCCAATTGTCGGTATTGACTTCTGCCTTTTCCACCCTGATAACCACGCGCTTCCATGGCGATAGCCAAGGAATCCGCACGTTTTAAACTTGTCGCAAAAAGAGGAATCAAAATGGGAATCATAGCCTTTACTTTTTGAACGATGCTTCCTTCACCAAAATCCACTCCACGCGCTTTCTGTGCATTCATAATCCGCGTCGTATCGTCCATTAAGGTCGGAACAAAACGTAGACTCATGGACAGCATCAACCCAATTTCATGAACTGGAACTTTCACACGCTTTAAAGGTGCTAATAAAGCTTCGACAGCTGATGCCAAACTTAAGGGCATGGTCGTTAAGGTTAACAAAGTTGAAAAGAAAATAATCAATACAAAACGACAAAAAATAATTCCAGCTTGTTGCAAAGCATAATCCGTGATTCTCACAAACGAAAACTCAAATAAAACATTCCCATTAGAAATGAAAAACAGTTGAAAAATAGTTGTGAAGGCAATCAAGAAAAACATAGACTTCAAGCCCTGAATAAAAAATGAAAGAGATACTCCTGACAAGGCAATAAATATCCCTGTCGCTATAAAAAGAATCAGATTCGTCAAGGGGTTATTAGCCCAAAACACAATCAAAATCAGTAGCATCATAGCAAGCAATTTGCTACGTGGATCCAATCGGTGAACAATCGAATCCCCTGGGATATAACGCCCCAAAATCATACTATCCATTTAGCGACTCCT
Organism: Streptococcus sp. SPS1; assembly: GCF_030439915.1. GTDB lineage: Bacteria > Bacillota > Bacilli > Lactobacillales > Streptococcaceae > Streptococcus. The sequence goes on along the minus strand of NZ_JAQFJG010000002.1, from coordinate 51,978 downwards.
TGAACTCCTCTATCTTAATCGGTAATCGTTTAAATGACACGCCTCTATCCGCCAATCGTTTACAAAAGGCCGTAATTTTAGGTACTCCCAACTGAACTTCTTCCATAAAAACAACGTCTTGAAAGACATCACTTGGTTTACCCCCCTTTACTAAACGTCCCTTTTCCATTACATAGACTTGATTTGCATATTCAGCAACATCATCCATCAAATGTGTTACCAAGACGATGGTCATCCCTGACTGGTGGAGTTTTCTGAACAGGGTCATCAACTCTTTTCTCCCTAGAGGATCTAGACCAGCTGTGGGCTCATCTAAGACTAATATAGATGGCTCCATTGCAAGTATACCTGCAATGGCTACACGTCTCATTTGTCCACCTGACAGCTCAAACGGACTACGATCAAAAAGTGATTCATCAATTCCAACCAGAGCCAGTTTCTCACGCGCAATCTTCTCCGCATCTTCTTCAGAAACTCCAAAATTTTGTGGTCCAAAAGCAACGTCTTTCAAAACCGTTTCTTCAAAAATCTGATTTTCAGCAAACTGAAATACCAAGCCAACCTGTTTTCTAATTTGACGAATATCTTTATTTTTAGAAGTCGAGGTAATTAAGGTATCAAAAACTCGCACACTCCCTTGACTTGGAACTAATAAACCATTTAATAGTTGTAAAATAGTTGATTTGCCACTACCTGTATGCCCAATTAAAGCCGTATAAGAACCATCTTCAATCGTCAAAGAAACATCTGACAAAGCTGTTGAAGCTAAGGGAGTCCCTTCTTGATATATAAAATTCACATTTTCTAGAGCAATTCCCATAGCTTATCCTCTAGCTCACTTTCTGTCAAATAATTTTCAGGTAAATCATAGCCATTCTGGCTCAAAGAATGTTTTAATTGATTGGCAAAAGGATCGTCTAATCCAATTTGATCTGAATCATTTCGAGAGAAAAGTTCTCTTGGGCTACTGGTTGATTCAATTTCCCCTTTTTTCATGACCAACACACGATCACTCATGGCAACTTCTTCCAAATCATGGGTAATGGAAATGACCGTCATATCATAGTCTTTCCGAATTCCTTTTACTGTCTCAATCAGTTCTCTACGCCCCTCAGGATCCAACATACTCGTTGCCTCATCTAGGATTAAAATAGCTGGTCTTAGGGCTACAACACCTGCAATAGCCACACGTTGCTTTTGACCACCTGATAGACGTGCTGGCTCTCTCTTTTTAAACTCCAACATGCCAACCAAATCCAGAGCTTCCTCCACTCTCTTTTTCATTTCTTGACGAGAAAGTCCCTGATTTTCCAAACCAAAGGCAACATCATCTTCAACAGTCGCTCCAACAAATTGATTGTCTGGATTTTGAAAAACCATACCGATTTGACGACGTATATTCCAAACATTTTCCTCAGTCAAACGTTGCCCATCAATTACAATCTCTCCAGATTCTGCTTCCAGTAAGCCATCAATTAATCGAACCGTCGTTGATTTACCACTACCATTATGCCCTACAATCGAAAGCCATTCTCCACGTTTCACGTGAAACGTAATATCCTTCACATCATAGTATTCTTGACTTTCCTTATAACGAAAAGAAAGATTTTTTACATCAATTATTGATTTCATTTCGAACCAAATGTCCCTTTAAATACATAGGCACTACCCTTGAAATAATCATAGCCAGAGTAGATAGTGAAAAATAAGGCTACATAAAGTAGAACTTGACCAAGCAAAGTCCAATGTAATAGCAAGAAAATAATCGCAAACATCTGACTAAAAGTTTTAATTTTTCCAGGCATTGCCGCTGCTAAAACCGTTCCACCAGTTTCAACCAATAAAAGCCTTAAACCTGTCACAGCTAACTCACGACAGATGATCACTGCAACAATCCAAGCCGGAGCCATACCTAACTCAATCAGCATAATAAAAGCCGACATAACTAGTAGTTTATCCGCCATAGGATCTGCAAATTTACCGAAATTACTGACTACATTCCATTTACGAGCTAAATATCCATCTAAATAGTCGGTAATACTGGCAATAGCAAAGATAATAGCTGCCACTATATGACTCTCTATCGAATTTCCTATCGTTAAAATAAAGATAAAAATAGGTATAAAGAGAATTCGACCTATTGTTAAGAGATTGGGAATTTGTTCTTTTTTCATTCGTTTTTCCTTAATTTTTAGTAAAGGTTACAGTGATTTGTCCAGTCTGCGCTGTTAACTTCGATAAATCAACAGTCTGATTATCTACTGTCAAAGTAACACCTTTTACAACACCTAACGTAATTGTTACAGGATTTTTTGTTGCAACTGTTGCTTCTGCACTTTTATTATCCGGTGATAAGGTTACACCGCCCTCAAGTTCGCTTTCTGAAACGCTGATCCAACTTGTAACATCTGAAACTGCCAATTGCAATTTAACTGTTTCCTTACTTGTCTTATAAGCGATTTCTACATGATTTCCTTCACCTGATACACTTATAGCTGATTCTACACTAGAAGAATTGCTAGATGAACTACTACTTGAGGAGTGGGGAACAGAGCTAGTTGAACTTATTGAACTTGTTGATTGAACCACACTGTAATTAGAAAGAGAAGGCCCCTCTGGTTGAGTTTGAATATAGTTCCAAACATAATAGGTCACAAAAATTAAAATAGATAAGGCAAAAAGGATAAAATAAAATAAAGGTAAAAAGGATGTTTTTTTCTTCTTTTTCTTACTTGAACGTCTACGACCTGTCAACTCGTCTTCATCAACATCTACTTCCTCATAAGTAATCATACTCCCAGAATCATAAGCATCCAAGACAATTTGGTCATCTAACTCAACAGCCCATGCATATTTTCTCAAGAAAGAACGCGTGTAAAAAGGACTTGGAAGTTGATCGAAATCGTCTGCTTCCATTGCTTCCAACATATCTAACTGGATTTCTGTCTTTTTCTGCAATTCATCTAAACTCAATCCCTGATTGATTCTAGCTAATCGTAAAACCTCTCCAATTGTTTTTTTTCTCATACTTGTCATCCCTTCTTTCTAGTGTCTATTATGATAGGTTACTACGATGGGAATATTGTAAAATCAACTATATCCCCTTCATCTATTAAATGATGTCCAGCATCAAGGACATCCTCTAAAGTAATTTCCTGTAAAATCTTTGGTAAATCAAAAATTGTCTCACCATGTTCAAAAGCATCATATTGCGTTGCAATAAATTCAAGAGAGTTCATGCTACTGAAAAATTCTCCAAACATCTCTCTTTTGATAATATCTAAATGCTCCTCTGTAATATCTAAATCCTTTGTAAAATTACGAATAGCCTTCCTAAACTGATGAGATAAAGCAACTGGCTCTTTTGTATCCATTGTCAACATGACAAAATGAAAACGACTTGTTACTTCAATTTCAAGAGATAGGGAAGCATCTATTTTACCTGATTCATATAACTTTTGAAAACGATCCGAAGTCCAACCAAACATCATTGCAAATAATAATTTTAATAAAATATGATGTCGATAGCAATCCGCCTCAGAAACTCCTCGCTTACCTCTAACTCCAATCGCTAGTTTGGGAGAAGATACTTCCATTCTCATACTATCTGTTGGTTTTACATCTTGTAAAAGCAACTTTTCTCTTGCTACTTCCTGAAAATCTGAATCTTCCAGTTCTTTTCTTTCAAAATAGTCCTGTACTTGCTCCACATCAAAATTACCAACTAAAAACAGAGACATATTTACAGGTTTGTAAAACCTTGTAAAATTTTCTTGCAAATTAGTTAGATTTATTTGGGAAATGGACTCTTCGCTTCCAACCATATCCGTTGCTAAAGGTGTGCCAGGATATAAATTCGCTAAGGTTGAAAAGAATAAACACGAATCTGGATCATCTTGATACATTTCTCGTTCTTGCTGGATAATATCCTGCTCTCTTAAAATGGAAGCTTCAGTAAAGTGTGCTGATGTTACCAATTCATCAAGCAAATCTAAATTTTCTAAAAAATGATCCGTTGCTGAAAAAAGATAGTTTGTTCTTGTAAAGCTTGTAAAGGCATTACTATCTGCACCTAGACTCGTAAAAGCCGACATCAAATCACTAGAATCTTCTCTTTCAAATAATTTATGTTCAAGAAAATGAGCAATTCCCGCAGGATATTCTTTTACATCTCCGTCAACTTCTGTGACAAGCGTATCTACCGAACCAAACTGAACAGTGACACTCCCGTAAACCTCTTTAAATTCCTTTTTAGGTAGAAGAGCTACTGTCAATCCGTTTGCCAAACGAGTTCGATAAACCATTTCTTTTACAGCTGGATAGTATTTTTCTTCAAAAATAACCTTTGTCATTCTATTCCTTCCATAAAGTAAATCGCCTGTAGTTTCACATTATTAGCTGCTCTACAAATATCATCTTTGGCAACTTGCTCGAGTTTTGCAATCCAACTTTTAAAGTCTGCCGAAGATTTTCCAAGTAAGGCATTTTGATAAGCACGTTCAATCAATGAAGATTGATTATCTTGAGAAAGTAACAAAGACCGACGAATCATTTCCTTGGTCTGCTCTAACTCAAGCTCTGTAAAATATCCTTTTTTTAAATCAATCAGTTGATTATTCATCATTTTACGAGCCTGGTTACGATTTTCTCGATTGATACCAGCATACATCCTCAAGAATCCACTAAACAAATCAAGCTGACTTGAAATAGTATAAGCCAATCCAGCATTTTCACGGACATTTGTAAATAGTTTAGAGTGAGCAAATCCACCAAGTAAACCATTCATTACAATCATGGGGAAATGTTGCTCATCACCATATTCAGCAGAGCAATGATATCCCAACTCTAAAATAGACTGTCCCACATTTTTCCTAACCATGCCTTCTTGCAAGATATTGGAATAAGGTTGGCAATATTGAATCTTCACATCCACTTCTCGACCTTTAAAGGCAAATGATTCTAATACATTTTGAATTTCAACCTCATTAAAATCACCTAGGAAAAAGAAATCGATTCGATCATTGGCCAAAAATTCTTGGAAACAAGAATAAGAACTTTGTGGAGTTTCAGCTAAAATACGATTTCGTAAATCACTATATTCCAATTGGAGACGTTCATCATGAAAAAATAATTTATCTAATTCTTTATGTGCGAAATAAAAAGAATCATCCATATCAGCTGCTAAACTTGCTAGCAATTGCTTTTTCTCAATTTCAAATAAGGCCGAATCAAACCCATTATCAACTACTACGGGTGAAAAAAGAGTTTCTTTTACAAGTTCCAAAACCTGAGAAGTTAGCATATTTTTCCTACTTAAAAACTCATCACGAACATAGGTAAATGTCAATTCTACAATGTGACTTTGCCCTCTTCTGAAACAATTGGTTGACATATCTGTACCGTATAGACTGGCTAAATGTCTTCTCAAATCTTGAGAAGTGGGGTACATCTGATTAGCAGTCTCTAGCATACTCGCACTCAACATGCGACCTGCAATCGTATCGAGGGATAATGGAGTGGTAAAACGCACGGCGATTTTGTTCGTTTTAAACTTCTTTGATTGGATAAAATGTGTTGAAATTCCATGCACTAACTCCATGATTTACCTCCTTATATACAGACTTCTATTATATCACGAAAACCTGAAATTTTCTTGTTCTCTGTAACACTTTTGAAATAAAAATCGCTTACATTTCTCCCTGTTTCTCTCACTATTTTTAGGAAAATATGGTATAATACCAAAGATTGAGGTGAATTATGGAATACAAATTATTTGAAGAATTTATTACCCTCCAAGCACTACTCAAAGAACTTGGAATCACACATAGCGGAGGAGCTATCAAATCCTTTCTCTCTGAACATTCTGTTTACTTTAATGGGGAATTAGAGAGTCGTCGCGGTAAAAAACTTCGTATTGGCGATAAAGTTGACATCCCTGACATGAATATTGACATCTTGTTGACACAACCTACTTCTGAAGAACTAGATGAATACCAAGCTGATAAAGTTGAAAAAGAACGAATCGCTAAACTTGTTAAGGAGATGAATAAAGGAGTAAAAAAAGACAACTCTAAACCTACTTCATCACCCAAAAGCAAACAAGCTCCGCGATTCCCTGGTAGATAATCATGTGGCTACAACACCTATCTCTCAAGACTTTTCGTAATTACAAAGAGACGAAAATAGACTTTAATCCTAAATTGAATGTCTTTTTGGGACGTAATGCACAAGGAAAAACAAATATGTTAGAGGCTATCTATTTTTTAGCCTTAACGCGTAGTCATCGAACTCGAACAGATAAAAATCTCATTCATTTTGATGAGGAACAACTTCATCTTTCAGGTCTTGTTCAGAAAAAAACGGGATCTATTCCCCTCGAAATCGAACTAACACAAAAAGGACGTGTGACAAAAGTTAATCATTTAAAACAGGCACGCCTTTCAGATTATGTAGGACACATGAATGTTGTCTTATTTGCTCCTGAAGATTTACAACTAATTAAAGGAGCACCTTCGGTTCGACGAAAATTCATTGATATGGAACTTGGACAAATCAAGCCAATCTATTTATCTGACTTAACCAATTATAACCACATCCTAAAGCAAAGAAACACTTACCTAAAATCAGCTCAAAAAATAGATGAAACCTTCCTTTCAGTCTTAGATGATCAGCTAGTTGATTATGGATGTCGTGTGATGAATCACCGCTTAGATTTCATAAAAAAACTAGAGCATTTTGGTCGTAAGAAACATTTTGAACTTTCTAATCAGATTGAAGAATTGTCAATATCCTATCAATCTTCTGTAAAGATAACTGACAAAGAAGACTTGTCAGAATCTTTCAAAATTGCTTTAGAAAAAAGTAGATCCAGAGATTTATTTAAAAAGAATACTGGTGTCGGTCCTCATCGAGATGACATTTCTTTTTATATAAATGGGATGGATGCTAGTTTCGGAAGTCAAGGTCAACATCGTAGTCTCGTCCTCTCGATAAAATTAGCAGAAATCGAATTAATGGAAAGCATTACTACAGAATCTCCAATATTACTGCTTGACGATGTTATGAGCGAACTTGACAACACTAGACAACTAAAATTATTAGAAACGATTTCTCATTCAATCCAAACCTTTATCACAACAACAAGCTTAGATCATCTTCAAAATCTGCCAGAAAATCTAAGTATCTTCACTATTCAGGATGGTAAAGTTGCTGTAAATGAAAATTGACAACATTGTAAAAGAACTCCTGTTTTTACTGGAGTTCTTTTCATTGTTTTTTTACATAGAATAATTTGGTGCCTCATTAGTAATTTGCACATCATGAGGATGGCTTTCTTTCAAACCAGCACCAGACATTTCAATAAATTGAGCATTATCGTGTAGTTCTTTAAGGTTAGCCGCACCACAATAACCCATACCAGATCGGATACCACCAATCATTTGGAAGACGATATCCGCTGCCGCACCTTTATAAGCAACACGACCTTCAATTCCTTCTGGAACAAGTTTGTTTGCTTCATTAACAGAACCTTGGAAGTAACGATCGCTTGAGCCTTTTTTCATAGCAGCGATTGATCCCATACCACGGTAAGTCTTGAACTTACGTCCTTGGAAGATTTCAGTTTCACCTGGAGCTTCATCAGTTCCAGCAAACATTGATCCAAGCATAACTGCATTTCCACCTGCAGCAAGGGCTTTTACAATATCTCCAGAATACTTGATTCCACCGTCAGCAATGATCGTTTTTCCATATTCACGCGCAACAGCTGCAGCATCATAGATAGCTGTTACTTGCGGAACACCGACACCAGCAATCACACGAGTTGTACAGATTGAACCTGGCCCAATACCAACCTTGACAACGTCTACACCTGCTTCATAAAGGGCACGTGCACCCTCAGCTGTTGCAATATTTCCAGCAATCAAAGTACGATCTGGGAAGTGAGCACGAATCTCAGCAATTTTACGCAAGACACCTGCAGAATGACCATGTGCAGTATCAATAACAATCGCATCCGCTCCTGCTTCAAAAAGAGCCTCTGCACGTTCAAATGTATCTGAAGTAACACCTACTGCACCTGCAACTAGTAGACGACCAAACTCATCTTTAGCAGCATTTGGAAACTCAATAACTTTTTCAATATCTTTGATAGTAATCAAACCAGAAAGACGACCTTCTTCATCTACCAACGGAAGCTTTTCAATACGGTGTTCTTGAAGAATGCTCTCAGCTATTGCAAGATCTGTACCCACAGGAGCAGTCACAAGATTTTCACTAGTCATATGGTTTGAAATTGGTTGGTTATAATCTGAAATAAAACGAAGATCTCGGTTTGTCAAAATACCAACCAATTTACGATTTTCAAGTGTTTCAACAACTGGAACACCACTGATGCGGTAACGCCCCATAAGCTCATCTGCTTCAGCAATTGTATGTTCAGGAGTCAAGAAGAACGGATCAATAATAACTCCATTTTCAGAACGTTTTACCTTACGAACCTCGTCTGCTTGTTGAGCAATTGACATGTTTTTATGGATAACTCCGAGACCGCCTGCACGAGCAATAGCAATGGCCATTTGACTCTCAGTTACTGTGTCCATGGCAGCGGTAATAATTGGGATATTTAAAGTCAAATTATCTGCCAATTTAGTTGTTAAATCTGCATCGTTAGGCAACACATGACTTTCAGCTGGAATAAGCAATACATCATCAAAGGTAAAACCTTTTTTCAAAAATTTAGTGTCCCAATTAGACATTCGAAGTTTCCTCTTTTCTTTCTGTTTGAGCTTGACTCTTTTTATATTGTATCTATCATACCATTCTATAAAAATTTGTCAAATGTTACAGGGGTAAATAAAAAACTATCTTTTCTTTGAGATAGAAATGATAGTTTCTTGTAAAATAAACTTAGTTAAAGTAATGAAGTCCCATTGCTCCTTTTACCTCAGATAGGGTTTGACCTGCAACTTCACGCGCTCTTTCACTACCTTTTTGAAGCATATTATAAACTTCTCCCATATCCTTAGCAAATTCAATACGGCGCTCACGAATAGGACCAAGTTCACGTTCTAGTATTTCAAGTAGATAACGCTTTGTCTTCACATCACCAAGACCACCTCGTTGATAATGTTCTTTCATGTCAGCAATTTCTTGAGCATCTTCTGGGCGACCAAAAACATCTAGATAATGGAAAACCATATTTCCCTCAATCTTACCTGGATCTTCCACTCGAATATGATCTGGATCTGTATACATACTCATTACTTTTTTACGCAAAGTATCCGCATCATCAGCTAAATAAATACCATTATTGAGTGATTTAGACATTTTAGCATTTCCATCTAAACCAGGCAAACGACCCGCTCTCTCATTTTCTGGATAAATACCTTCCGGTTCTACCAAGACATCACAGTTATATGCATTGTTAAAAGAACGAACAATTTCACGAGTCTGCTCAATCATTGGTTTCTGATCTGTCCCAACAGGAACATAATTGGCCTTAAAGGCTGTGATGTCAGCTGCTTGTGCAATTGGATAAACCAAAAATCCTGTTGGAATACTTTCTCCAAATCCCTTTTGAGCAATCTCTGTCTTGACAGTTGGATTGCGCTCCAAACGTGCTAATGACACCAAATTCATATAATACATAGACAACTCAGCTAATTCTGGAATTTGGCTTTGAATAAAGATAGTTGATTTACTTGGATCCAATCCAACTGCAAGATAATCCAAAGCAACATTTCCGATAGACTCTACAATGGTTTGAGGATCTTTGGCATGATCTGTCAAGGCTTGTTGGTCAGCCAAGAACACAAACATATCATACTTATCCTCTTCCTGTAATAATACTCGATTTTTGAGACTTCCAACATAATGTCCAATATGCAATTTTCCTGTTGGACGGTCTCCTGTTAAAATAATGGGTTTAGTCATTTTGTTCTCCTTCGATATAGTCCCTTCAATTATAGCATTTTTTTAATGAAATAACCGCAATTTATAAAAATAAATCAACCTTGCTATTTACGGATTTTTGTAAAGTATGCTGTAAATGTAATTTACACAAAATTGACAGATAAAAATTTGAATATTTCCGTATTTTCTAGTAGAATAAATATATTACACATATAGGAGAAAAACATTGCTTACAGTATCTGATGTTTCACTACGTTTTAGTGATCGCAAACTTTTTGATGATGTCAATATCAAATTTACAGAAGGAAATACTTACGGATTAATCGGTGCTAATGGTGCCGGAAAATCAACCTTTTTAAAAATTTTAGCTGGAGATATCGAACCTACTACTGGTCACATCTCTCTTGGTCCAGATGAGCGTCTCTCTGTTCTCCGTCAAAATCACTTTGACTATGAAGATGAACGTGCCATTGATGTCGTTATCATGGGAAATGAAAAACTTTATAGCATCATGAAAGAGAAAGATGCTATCTACATGAAGGAAGATTTCTCAGACGAGGACGGGGTTCGTGCTGCCGAACTCGAAGGAGAGTTTGCCGAACTTGGAGGTTGGGAAGCAGAGAGTGAAGCCTCTCAACTCCTTCAAAACCTAAACATTCCAGAAGAATTACACTACCAAAACATGAGCGAATTGGCCAACGGTGAGAAAGTAAAAGTTCTCCTTGCCAAAGCACTTTTTGGTAAACCTGATGTTCTTCTTTTGGACGAGCCTACCAACGGTTTGGACATCCAATCGATTACTTGGTTAGAAGACTTCTTGATTGACTTTGATAACACAGTTATCGTAGTATCCCACGACCGTCACTTCTTAAACAAAGTATGTACTCACATGGCCGACCTTGACTTTGGAAAAATCAAACTCTATGTCGGAAACTACGACTTCTGGAAGGAATCTTCTGAGCTTGCTGCTAAATTGCTAGCAGACCGTAATGCAAAAGCAGAGGAAAAAATTAAGCAATTGCAAGAATTCGTAGCTCGTTTCTCTGCCAATGCTTCTAAATCAAGACAAGCAACATCACGTAAGAAAATGCTTGATAAGATTGAGCTAGAAGAGATTGTTCCATCTAGTCGTAAATATCCATTTATCAACTTTAAAGCGGAGCGTGAAATTGGTAATGATCTCTTGACAGTAGAAAATCTAACTGTAAAGATTGATGGTGAAACTATCTTGGATAATATTAGTTTCATCTTGCGTCCAGGTGATAAGACAGCACTTATCGGACAAAATGACATCCAAACAACTGCATTGATTCGTGCAATCATGGGAGATATTGACTATGAAGGAACTGTCAAGTGGGGAGTTACAACTAGTCAATCTTACCTGCCAAAAGATAACTCAGCTGATTTCGCAGGGGGAGAATCAATTCTTGACTGGTTGCGTCAATTCGCAAGTAAAGAAGAAGATGACAATACTTTCCTACGTGGTTTCCTCGGCCGTATGCTCTTCTCTGGAGATGAAGTTAACAAACCTGTAAATGTCTTGTCAGGGGGAGAAAAAGTTCGTGTCATGCTTTCAAAACTCATGCTCTTGAAATCAAATGTCCTTGTACTTGATGATCCAACCAATCACTTGGACTTGGAATCTATCTCAAGCTTGAACGATGGATTGAAAAACTTTAAAGAATCAATCATCTTTGCCAGTCATGACCACGAGTTTATTCAAACTCTAGCTAACCATATCATTGTCTTGTCTAAAAATGGCGTCATTGACCGTATAGATGAAACCTACGATGAATTCCTAGAAAATGCAGAAGTACAAGCAAAAGTTAAAGAACTTTGGAAAGACTAAATAAAACTTCAAAACTCAGTTGGGTTAACCAGCTGAGTTTTCTAACATTTTATGAGGTAACATGAAATTATTTTTTAAAACATATTGGACCTATTTTGTTTCCTTCATCATTCCCGTAGTCATTATGACAGGAGTATACCTATCTCAAGGTATCTACTGGAATAGCGATACATCTCCACTATTAGGAGATGGCTTTCATCAATACGTTATTTTTGATATAGCTCTAAGGAATATCCTACATGGAAATGGTAGTTTGTTTTACACCTTTACAAGTGGCCTCGGATTAAATTTCTATGCCCTATCTAGTTATTACTTAGGTAGTTTCCTTTCACCACTAGTTTACTTTTTTGATCTAACGAATATGCCAGATGCTGTCTATCTGACAACTCTCTTAAAATTTGGATTGATTGGACTGTCAACTTACTTTAGTTTAAATAAATTATTTCAATCGATTCCTAATCCTTTAAAACTAGCTTTATCTACTTCCTATGCTCTGATGAGTTTCACTGTCAGTCAATTAGAGATAAAAACCTGGCTAGATGTTTTTATCTTGATTCCTTTAATTATAACTGGTTTACACCTACTTATAACTGAAAAGAAACTCCTTTTGTACTTTACAAGTCTGTCAATCTTATTTATTCAAAATTATTATTTTGGATATATGACAGTATTGTTTCTTATTTTCTGGTATCTCTGTCAAATTTCGTGGGATTTTAAGACTCGAAAATCATCGGTTCTTGATTTCATAGTTACTTCCTTTTTAGCTGGTATGGCTAGTTTGATTATGGCACTTCCCACTCTGTTTGATTTACAGACACATGGGGAAAAATTGACTGAAGTTACAAAGTTTCAAACTGAAAGTAGCTGGTATCTTGATCTCTTTGCTAAGCAATTCATCGGTTCCTTTGATACAACAAAGTATGGGGCTATCCCAATGATTTTTGTTGGACTACTTCCCTTTATTTTGACCATTTTATTTTTTACACTGACATCCATTAAGTTTCACGTGAAACTTATCTATGCAATCTTCTTTGCATTTCTAATTGCAAGCTTTTATATAGAAGCTCTTGATTTATTTTGGCAAGGTATGCATACTCCAAATATGTTTTTACATCGCTATTCTTGGATTTTCTCTACCTTGTTAATTTACACAGCAGCGGAAGTCTTAAATCGTCTGAAAGAAATTAAAATCTGGAATTTTTTAGTTTCGCTTTTTCTTATAGTAACAGGATTTTTAACTACCATCTATCTAAAATCACATTATTCTTTTTTAACAGATTTGAATATTCTACTTACTCTTGAATTTTTGGTTGTCTATTCTCTTTTACTCCCTGCAGTTATTAAAAAATTTATCTCTGTAAATCTATTTGCTATTCTAATCTCTTTATTTATAATGGTTGAAATGAGTTTAAATGCTTCATCTCAAATAGACGGAATTGCTAAGGAATGGGGATTTGCTTCTCGAAGTGCTTATAATCGAGATATCCCAGCTATGGAATCTTTCTCAACATATATTGGAAATCAATTTACTCGTACTGAAAAACTACAAACTCAGACAGGAAATGACAGTATGAAATTCAACTACAATGGAATCTCTCAATTTTCATCTGTTCGAAATCGTTCAGCAAGCTCTACTTTAGATAAACTTGGTTTTAAATCATCTGGGACTAATCTCAATCTCCGCTATGCAAATAATAGTATTTTGGCTGATAGTTTATTTGGTATCCAGTACAATATCTCAGACAGTCCTATTGATAAGTATGGTTTTAAAGATATCTATCAAAAAGATAATCTTACCCTATATGAAAATCAATTCTCTCTTCCGATTACATTTGCTAGTCAATCTGTTTACAATGATGTCAAGTTCAATGAACACACTTTGGATAATCAAGCCTCGTTTTTAAATCAACTTGCTAACGTCGATTTTGATTATTTTTCTCCAATACCCTATGAAAAAACTGAAAATACTGATGATTTGATTAGTGTCACAAGTTCTTCAAATGAGGATGCAACAATCCAGTATCAAATTGAAGTGCCAGAAAACAGCCAAGTTTATCTTTCTTTCACAAACCTTCACTTTTCTAATGACAAACAAAAAAAGGTTGACATGCTTGTCAATGGGAAAAAGAAAACTTTTACAACTGATAATATCTTCTCCTTCTTTAATCTAGGCTATACAAAAGAGAAAAAGACTTTCAATATCAATGTTAGTTTCCCTGGAAATTCACAAGTATCATTTGAATCTCCTACCTTCTATCGTTTAGATACCCTAACTTTAACTGAGGCAATTCAAAAAATCAAAGAACAGCCTGTCACAGTATCAACTTCTAAAAACAAGGTTTTTGCTACATATGATGTCCAACAAGATACATCTATTTTCTTCACCATTCCTTATGACAAAGGTTGGTCTGCCTACCAAGATGGTAAGAAAATAGAAATAAAACAAGCTCAAACTGGATTTATGAAAGTTGACGTTCCTAAGGGAAAAGGAACTATTACACTTTCCTTTATTCCCAATGGTTTTATTACTGGATCAATCTGTTCCTTTACTTCACTTTTACTATTTGGAATCTATAATTACAAACGAAAGTTATCTAAGGTTTAAAAAATCGACCAGTTAATCGGTCGATTTTTTTAATCTTCTTCCATTTTCTTAGGTTGATAGGCTAGCATACCTAAACCAGTAAATAGGGCTAATATCACAACAAGGAAAATGACTTGATGATGAATATTTCCTGTCATAGAAATTGTTTGTCGTAATCCCGAAACTGAATAACTCATTGGTAACCAAGGATTAATAGCTCTAAAGAAATTATTTGTCAAGGCAAGTGGATAAGTACCGGCACTTGATGCCAACTGTAATAAAAGCAAGATAAGAGAGAAGAAAGCTCCTATACGGCTATTCCACGTTGTTAAAGCAGTCACCATAGACATGAATACTAAACTTGTTAAGATGATGAGAATAAATGTTCTCATTTCATGATTAGCAGTTAGACCAATAAGATGAACTCCTCCATATACCAAAATTCCTGCTAAAACAGCTATAACACCATTTATTTCAGCTCGAGATTTCAACCAAGCCCAGCGGCTCTCCGGATGACGTCCTGAAGGCAGCTTCGCAAAGATCATATTCGTTGATATTGCTGCAACAAAGAGAGCAACTGATATCATATAAGGAGCCATTGCAATTCCATTTACAGGAACTTGGTCATTGTCAGTTTTGGAGAGACTGAGAGGATTTGACAAAATCTCTGCATTTTTAGATTCTGTTGATGCTGACTTGAGTTGATCACTAGCATTACCTAATCCTTGTCCCAAAGAAGCAACTCCTGACTGTAAATCTTCCAATCCAGAAGTTAACTTTGTTCCACCTTCTGCTAGTTTCCCAGCTCCAGCTGCCAATTTATTAGCTCCACTTTCTAATTGAGAAGCACCTGAAATTAACTGACTTGATTTGTCAGCTAGTTGGCTAGAGCCTGACTGCAATTTATCAACTCCTGCTATCAATTCTTGACTCTTTTGATTCAATTGGTTAGAGCCAGTTGATAATTTTTCAATACCAGACACTAATTCTGGAGTTTTTTCAACTAATTGACCAACTCCTGCTGTCAAGTTAGAAGATTTTTGTGTCAAGGTAGTTGAGCCTGAAACTAGTTGATCCAAACTACTTGTCAAGGTGGCATTTTTTTCACTTAGTTGACTTGCGCCCTGAGAAACTTTATCAACTCCTGCAGTATATGCATTTACCCTCGATGTAATCGACTGACTGGCAGGAACTAATTTGCTAGTAACAGCTCCTTGTATCTCTGTTAATCCACTTGACAATCTTGTCAAAGAAGTAGAAGCAATAGGTAATACTTGATTAGCTTGATTTTTTAAAATCGAAAGATTAGATGATTGATTTTGTAAGTTTTCTAAACTTCCCTGTAAACCTTGTACTAAAGCTACAATTGACTGAGCCGATTGAATACTATCAGTCGAATTTTGAGATACAGAAGCACTTATTTCAGCTTGTTGCTCACTTGTCAATGATTGATAAGCTGCTGTCGATTGAATATTGGCTAATGTAGTTGCTTTTTCAGACTGAGCACTTGCTAACATTTGATTAGAAAGAGATACTATACTTGATAAAACAGAATCTAATTGTTTTGTATCTCCAACATCAATATTTTGAATAACTTGATTTAACCGATTCAGACCAGAAGATAATTGATTAATTTGATCTTTTTTCCCAGACGAAGCATCTAACTTGCTAGAAAGTTGTTGAATCCCTTCACTTAATTGCTCCACACCCATTCGAAGTGTAGCTAATTGATTAGATAACTGATTAGCACCTGTTGCAAGATTTCCCACTCCATTTGTATAGGCACTAACACCAGATGAAAATTGATTAAGACCAGCATTGAGCTGAGAAACACCGCCAGTATAGGACTCTACACCAGTATATAGTTGATTGATTCCTCCTACTAATTCAGGACTTTTAGAAGATAATTGACCTAACCCACTATCTAATTGACTCACTGCACCAGTATATGTAACTAAACCACTATTAAAATTCCCTAAGCCAAGATGAAGTTGTTCGACACCAGAAACATAAGCAGATAATCCTTTAGTAAACTGCTCCGTTCCATTTGAAAATGTTAAACTTGAATCTGCTAAAGAGTGTAGGTTAGTAGTTAATGTTTGACTTCCTGCCACTAACTGATTCGCTCCATCAGTTAATTTTTCACTACCAGAAGCTGCTTGACTCATGCCATCCTTTAAATCGACCATTTTGTTAAGTAAAGCTTTGGTATAGGTCTCGGTTACATTGGTAGAAACATTCTGCTTTAATTGTGTCATAGCAGAATCGCTCATCTTGCTAGCAATAAAACTATGACCACTTGAAGTATGATAATCGATTTGCATTTGCTCTGGATGATCCGTTAAAATAGAAGCTGCTTTTTCAGATAAATCACTGGGTAAAGTCACTACCATATAGTAATCGCCATCTTCCAATCCCTTCTTTCCTTCATCTTCATCCACGAAATGAAAATCCAAGGTTTTATTTTCTTTTAAATTGGACACCATGTCTTTTCCTATAGACATGCTATTACCATTATAGGAAGCCTCTTTATCATTATTGACAACTGCCACAGGTAAGTCCGATAATTTCCCATATGGATCCCACATTGAGGATAAAAATATGATATTGTACAGAGCTGGAATAAGAGAAATCCCTATCATGACAATAATAAAGATTGGTTTTTTAAAAATTGCTTTCCATTCTTTAAACATAGCTTCTCCTTTTTTAAACATATTGTCTAAAATTTTGATATAATAGATTATACAATAAAAAATCTAAATTACAAGATAAAAAATCCATTTTTAGACATATAGTCTAATTTGTTTACAAGGAGGAAATATGCAAGAAAGTAACAAACGCTTAAAAACAAAGCGAACTATTGAAAATGCTATGGTACAATTACTAATGGAACAACCATTTGATCAAATTTCTACTGTCAAGTTAGCAGAAAAAGCCGGAATTAGTCGTTCCAGCTTCTATACGCACTATAAGGATAAGTATGATATGATTGAGCACTATCAAAGCAAGCTATTCCATACATTTGAATATATTTTTCAAAAACATGCTCATCACAAAAGAGATGCTATTTTAGAAGTATTTGAATATCTAGAGTCAGAACCACTTCTGGCTGCTCTGCTTTCTGAAAACGGGACTAAAGAAATTCAAAATTTCTTACGAAATAAACTTCATATCATGCTCAGCACAGATTTACAAAAGCGATTTATGCAACTGAATCTCAATACCACTGAATTAGAATATAGTAGTATTTATCTAACTCACGCACTTTTTGGTGTCTGCCAAACTTGGATTGCACATGGAAAAAAAGAAAGTCCTCAAGAGATAACAGACTTCCTTATGAAGATGCTTGGTGATACAAATTGATACAAAAAGAGGAACACAGTTGTGTTCCCTTTTATCTATACTCCGCCAGTAGGACTCGAACCTACGACATCATGATTAACAGTCATGCGCTACTACCAACTGAGCTATGGCGGATAAAATAGTCCGTACGGGATTCGAACCCGTGTTACCGCCGTGAAAAGGCGGTGTCTTAACCCCTTGACCAACGGACCTTCTATCTGTAGCAGATATAACCATTATATCAATTTCTTGCTAATTGTCAATCACTTTTGAGATTTTTTCTCTAAAATATCTTTCAATTTTCTAATTTTTAACCTTGAAATAGGACAGCGATGATCTTCATAGAAAACAACTTCTAGATTCTTTCGGTCAATTTCTCTAATATTGCCTATATTTACCAAAAATGACTTATGAGGAGAATAAAATCGTTGGGTATGTTTGTCCTTTTCCTGAATATCTGTCATTGTTCCATAGAACTCTTTTGCAAAATTCTTACCAATAATGCGCAATTTATGAGAGACACCTGTCGTTTCAATATACAAAATATCATGGTAAGGAATTTTTAAATCATTCCCCTTGTAATTGTAGTCGAAATAATCTACAACATCTTCATTTTCAAGCAACATACTCTTCGTGTAGAAGATATTTTGCTCAATTCTCTTCTTGAACATCTCATCATTGATATCCTTATCAACAAAATCTAAGGCTGATACCTGGTATTTATAGGTTAGAGTCGCAAACTCTGATCGACTGGTAATAAAGACGATAATAGCGTAAGGATTGTAATGACGAATGAGCTGAGCCACTTCAAATCCCTTTTTCTCAATTCCATGAATATCGATATCTAGGAAATAAAGCTGATTTACTTCATCGTTTTCAATGTATTCTTCAAATTCACGGACTTTTCCCGTTGTCTTGTATGATATTGGAATATTCGATTCTTTCGAAATTTCATCCAATATTCTCTCTAGTCTCACTTGATGTTCAATAACATCCTCTAAAATTAAAACTTTCATTCAAATTCCCTCTTAAATCTAATAATTTGTCTAAATGTACTGCCTTCCATCTCTGTTTCTAAAATAATATTGTTGTACTTATCTAGCAGTTCTTTCACATTATTTAATCCGACTCCTCGATTTCTTCCCTTAGTAGAGAATCCTAAGGCAAATAGATCTCCTGAAGGAGTCATCGTCATTTTACATGAATTCTGAATCACAATGACTGTTTCAGTTTCCATCTTAATAACTGCTACTTCCATCTGCTTTTTATAGCTATCAGCCGATCCTTCGACAGCATTGTTCAATAAAACGCTCATGATACGAACCAAATCCAATAGTTCAATTGGGAGCTTGGTAATCGTATCTTTTACTTCCAGTGTAAACTCTACACCATTATTTCGAGCATAGACAATAGACTGAGCAACCAAACTTCGTAAAGCTGAATCTTCTATGTTGTTCAAATCAAAGTAAGTGTACTTATCTGAACGCAGTTTGTGATTAGCTTTAACCAAAACTTCATTGTAAACTCTGTCAATTTCTTGTAAATCACCACTGTCAATTGCCATCTGCATACTGACAAGCATTCCAGCATAGTCATGTCGAAAACCACGGATTTCATTATACAGTCCGACAATTTCATCTGTATAATTCTGTAAATGTTTCTGTTCAAATTTCTTCTGCTTCAAAGCAATCTCTTTTTCCATTTGTTCTTTATGCGAATTCATTGCAAAGAAGGTCAAAAGGAGAGAAATAAAGACAATAGATGACAAAATACTTCCAAAACTATTCAAATGTTTAACCGTACTTACCATATCTGAAACGAAAGATGCAGTATGGAGTAGTAGTAAAGCAAAAAATACTTTTTTCAAGAAGGGATAAAGGTAGTCCTTATCAAAATAGTTTAGTTCTAAGTGGAAATAATGAATGATTTTTAAGATAACAACATAGGTCAACACCGTTACAACGAAAAAGAATGGGTCATGATATTGTAAAACAAAATTGTCTCCTGTTATAGAGGAGAAAGTTACGGACAGAAAGTTATGAGTACTCTCATATAAAAGAGCTAGTAGTAAACTTAGGAATAGTCCTCTATCCCTCTCATACTGTTTAATCCATCGAAAATAGGAATATAAGCCCAAAGGAAATAAAAATGTTGCAATCCCTAACCCGTCTAAATATAGAAGATATAAGGGAAAATCAAGTACTATTGCTGTTAGTAATGTATAAGCACCAAAAACGTATAGTTCTCTTCTATTTACTTGACCTTTACAAATTAAATGGTAACTGTAACTAATAATTAAAAAATAAACAATAACTGTCCCAAATCCAAGTAAATTCATTACTCTTTCTCCTTATTTCATTACTGTTTTATTTGGAAAATAAAATCACGGAGTAATCTTGACAGTCTACTTTCCCCACCTTTAATCTTTTGCAAGTCTTTTTCCTTCAAGGCTACAAACTGTTCCAATTTAACTGTATTTTTCATAATAAAATCTCCTCAATGTTTTTTCTTGTAAGCTAACTTACAAAAACTATTATACAAAATGGAATTTCGTTTT
Organism: Streptococcus sp. SPS1; assembly: GCF_030439915.1. Classification (GTDB taxonomy): domain Bacteria; phylum Bacillota; class Bacilli; order Lactobacillales; family Streptococcaceae; genus Streptococcus. Next base: position 31,734 of record NZ_JAQFJG010000002.1, on the reverse strand, counting down.
ATATAAAATTCTCTCAACTGTCATTTTTTTCTCCCCAAGTGTACTTTTTTAAGAAAAAAGCCGGGAAAATTCCCAGCTTTGCTACTATATTGATCCCAGCAGGATTCGAACCTGCGACCGTTCGCTTAGAAGGCGAATGCTCTATCCAGCTGAGCTATGAGACCTAATACAATTATTCTACCAAAAATTCAATTAAAAGTCAATTTTCTATTTATGATAGGGCGAGCCCTGCTGAATCGTAAAAGCGCGATAGATTTGTTCAACAAGAACTAGTCTCATTAACTGATGGGGCAAAGTTAGACGTCCAAAACTAACAGAAAGATTGGCTCTTTTTTTTACATCCTGTGCTAATCCTAGACTCCCTCCAATAATAAAGGTAAGAGTAGAAAATCCTTTTATAGAAGCTTCTTCTAATTGCTTACTAAATTCTTCTGAAGAAAGTGTTTTCCCCTCAATGGCTAACACAATAACGAAATCACGGTCACCAACTTTTGATAAAATTCTCTGACCTTCTATTTCTAAAATCTTTTGATTTTCTGATTCACTGGCCCTATCTGGTGTTTTTTCATCTGCTAGCTCTATCATTTCAAGCTTAGCAAATCGAGAAATTCGTTTTGAATACTCTGCAATACCATCTTTTAAATACTTTTCTTTCAGTTTTCCAACTGTTACAACTTTAATTTTCATGACTCTATTCTAACATATTCTCTATTTTTTCACATCTTATTCACAAAATAAAAGGTTAATTTTCACTTAGAAAATCACAGATTTCCAAAAGTTATCCACAATCTGTGAAAAACTTTTGTGTTTAAGTTATAATTAAGCTAGTCAGTTTATACTTTCAGTAATTTCAAACATATGGAGGCAAATATGAAACATCTAAAAACATTTTACAAAAAATGGTTTCAATTATTAGTCGTTATCGTCATTAGCTTTATTAGTGGAGCCTTGGGTAGCTTTTCAATAAACCAACTAACTCAAAAAAGTACTGTAAGTACCTCTAACAACAATAGTACTATTACACAGACTGCCTATAAGAACGAAAATTCAACAACTCAGGCTGTTAACAAAGTAAAAGATGCTGTTGTTTCTGTTATTACTTATTCGGCAAACAGACAAAATAGCGTATTTGGTAATGATGATACTGATACAGATTCTCAGCAAATCTCTAGTGAAGGATCTGGGGTTATTTATAAAAAGAATGACAAAGAAGCTTACATTGTCACCAACAATCACGTTATAAATGGCGCTAGCAAAGTAGATATTCGATTGTCAGATGGGACTAAAGTACCTGGAGAAATTGTCGGAGCGGACACTTTCTCTGATATTGCTGTCGTCAAAATCTCTTCAGAAAAAGTGACAACAGTAGCTGAGTTTGGTGATTCTAGCAAGTTAACCGTAGGAGAAACTGCTATTGCCATTGGTAGCCCGTTAGGTTCTGAATATGCAAATACTGTCACTCAAGGTATCGTATCTAGTCTTAATCGAAATGTATCTTTAAAATCTGAAGATGGACAAGCCATTTCTACAAAAGCCATCCAAACTGATACTGCTATTAACCCAGGTAACTCTGGCGGTCCACTGATCAATATTCAAGGACAGGTTATCGGAATTACCTCAAGTAAAATTGCCACAAATGGAGGCACATCTGTAGAAGGCCTTGGTTTCGCAATCCCTGCAAATGATGCTATCAATATTATTGAACAGTTAGAAAAGAACGGAAAAGTAACACGCCCAGCTTTGGGAATCCAGATGGTTAATTTATCTAATATAAGTACAAGCGACATCAGAAGACTGAATATTCCAAGTAATGTTACATCTGGTGTAGTTGTTCGTTCTGTACAAAGTAATATGCCTGCCAATGGTCACCTCGAAAAATACGATGTGATTACAAAAGTAGATGACAAAGAGATTGCTTCATCAACAGACTTACAAAGTGCTCTTTACAATCATTCCATTGGAGACACCATTAAAATAACTTACTATCGTAACGGTAAAGAAGAAACTACATCCATCAAGCTTGACAAGAGTTCAGGTGATTTAGAATCTTAATTGACATCTATGTAAAGAAAGCTTTACATAAGAGAAAAGATGTGTTAGTGTAGAATCATGGAAAAATTTGAAATGATTTCTATCACGGATATACAAAAAAATCCCTATCAACCCCGAAAAGAATTTGATAAAGAAAAACTAGATGAACTAGCACAGTCTATTAAAGAAAATGGGGTCATTCAACCGATTATTGTTCGTCAATCTCCTGTTATTGGTTATGAAATCCTTGCAGGAGAAAGACGCTATCGGGCTTCACTTTTAGCTGGTCTAAGGTCTATCCCAGCTGTTGTTAAACAGCTTTCAGACCAAGAGATGATGGTCCAGTCCATTATTGAAAATTTACAGAGAGAAAATTTAAATCCTATAGAAGAAGCACGCGCCTATGAATCTCTCGTAGAGAAAGGATTCACCCATGCTGAAATTGCAGATAAAATGGGAAAGTCTCGTCCATATATCAGCAACTCCATTCGTTTGCTTTCCTTGCCAGATGCTATCCTCTCAGAAGTAGAAAATGGCAAACTATCACAAGCTCATGCGCGTTCTCTAGTTGGGTTGAATAAGGAACAACAAGACTATTTCTTTCAACGAATTATAGAAGAAGATATTTCTGTAAGGAAGTTAGAAGCTCTTCTGACAGAGAAAAAACAAAAGAAACTGCAAAAAAATGATCATTTCATACAAAATGAAGAAGAACAGTTAAAAAAACTACTCGGATTAGATGTAGAAATCAAACTGTCTAAAAAAGACAATGGAAAAATCATTATTTCTTTTTCAAATCAAGAAGAATACAGTAGAATTATCAACAGCCTGAAATAAGGCTGTTCTTTTATTTTTTTATCTCACAAGGTTATCCACTATTTTTTTCGATAAAAAGCTTAATAAATCAATAGTTTCTGACTTTATCCCCAACCTGTGGATAAAAGATGATAACATTGTGGATTATTTTTCACAGCTTGTGGAAAATTCTTGCTATATATGGTAAAATATCTCTAGTATTAAACTTTTAAATAGTAAAGGAGGAGAAAGGATTGAAAGAAAAACAATTTTGGAATCGTATCTTAGAATTTGCTCAAGAAAGACTGACTCGATCCATGTATGATTTCTATGCTATTCAAGCTGAACTCATCAAGGTAGAGGAAAATGTTGCCACTATATTTTTACCACGATCTGAAATGGAAATGGTCTGGGAAAAACAACTAAAAGATATTATTGTAGTTGCTGGATTTGAAATTTATGATGCTGAGATTACTCCTCACTATATTTTCACTAAACCTCAAGATACGGCTATCTCACAAGTTGAAGAAGCTACAAATTCAACTCTTTATGACTATAGTCCAAAGTTAGCATCTATTCCTTATTCGGATACGGGATTAAAAGAAAAGTATACCTTTGATAATTTTATTCAAGGGGATGGAAATGTTTGGGCAGTATCAGCCGCTTTGGCTGTCTCTGAAGATTTGGCTCTGACCTATAATCCTCTTTTTATCTATGGAGGACCTGGGCTTGGTAAGACTCACCTGTTAAACGCTATTGGAAATGAAATTCTAAAAAATATTCCAAATGCGCGTGTTAAATATATTCCTGCCGAAAGCTTTATCAATGACTTTCTTGATCACCTAAGACTTGGGGAAATGGAAAAGTTTAAAAAGACCTATCGTAGTCTTGATCTTTTGTTAATCGATGATATCCAGTCACTCAGCGGAAAAAAAGTCGCAACTCAGGAAGAATTTTTCAATACCTTTAACGCCCTTCATGACAAGCAAAAACAGATTGTCCTAACCAGTGATAGAAGTCCAAAGCATTTAGAAGGACTCGAAGAAAGACTTGTAACGCGCTTTAGTTGGGGGTTGACCCAAACTATCACACCCCCTGACTTTGAAACACGTATTGCCATTTTACAAAGTAAAACGGAACATTTAGGCTACAATTTCCAAAGTGATACTCTAGAATACCTAGCTGGGCAATTTGATTCAAATGTTCGAGATCTTGAGGGAGCCATCAACGACATCACTTTAATTGCCAAAGTAAAAAAAATCAAGGATATCACTATTGATATTGCTGCAGAAGCTATTAGAGCTCGCAAACAAGATGTTAGCCAAATGCTCGTCATCCCAATTGACAAAATCCAAAATGAAGTTGGTAACTTCTATGGAGTTAGTGTCAAAGAAATGAAGGGAAGCAGACGCCTTCAAAATATTGTTTTAGCCCGTCAAGTGGCTATGTATTTATCTAGAGAACTAACAGATAATAGTCTTCCAAAAATTGGGAAGGAATTTGGAGGAAAAGATCATACAACAGTCATTCATGCCCATGCAAAAATTAAATCTTTGATTGATGAAGACGATAATTTACGCTTAGAAATTGAATCAATCAAAAAGAAAATCAAATAACTTGTGGATAACTTTTACTTTATTATCTTTTTTATCCACATTTTTTAAACAAGCCAAAAAACTTGGTATGCCTTACTTTTAGTCTGTTTTCCACAGATTTCACAGACTCTATTATTACTATTATCCTTCTAATACTAAAAATAAATAAAGGAGAATCCATGATTCATTTTTCAATTAATAAAAATTTATTTATACAAGCATTAAATATTACTAAGAGAGCTATTAGTTCTAAAAATGCCATTCCTATTTTATCAACTGTCAAAATTGACGTGACCAACGAAGGTGTTACTTTAATTGGTTCAAATGGTCAAATTTCAATTGAAAATTTTATTTCTCAAAAAAATGAAGATGCTGGTTTGTTAATTACTTCTTTAGGTTCGATCCTTCTTGAAGCTTCTTTCTTTATCAATGTGGTATCTAGTCTACCTGATGTGACTCTTGATTTTAAAGAAATTGAACAAAATCAAATTGTTTTAACCAGCGGCAAATCAGAAATTACCCTAAAAGGAAAAGATAGCGAACAATATCCACGAATCCAAGAAATTTCAGCAAGCACTCCTTTGGTTCTTGAAACAAAATTACTCAAGAAAATTATCAATGAAACAGCTTTTGCTGCAAGTACACAAGAGAGTCGTCCAATTTTGACAGGTGTTCATTTTGTATTGAGTCAACACAAAGAGTTAAAAACAGTTGCAACAGACTCTCATCGTCTAAGCCAGAAAAAATTAACTCTTGAGAAAAATAGTGATGATTTTGATGTCGTGATTCCGAGCCGTTCTCTACGCGAATTTTCAGCGGTATTTACAGATGATATCGAAACTGTAGAGATTTTCTTTGCCAATAACCAAATCCTCTTTAGAAGCGAAAATATTAGCTTCTATACTCGTCTCCTAGAAGGAAACTATCCTGATACAGATCGCTTGATTCCAACAGACTTTAACACTACTATTACTTTTGATGTGGTAAACTTACGCCAGTCAATGGAGCGTGCTCGTCTTTTATCAAGTGCGACTCAAAATGGTACTGTAAAACTTGAAATTAAAGATGGGATTGTTAGCGCCCATGTTCATTCTCCAGAAGTTGGTAAAGTAAACGAAGAAATCGATAATGATCAGGTGACTGGTGAAGATTTGACTATTAGTTTCAACCCAACTTACTTGATTGATTCTCTTAAAGCTTTAAATAGCGAAAAGGTGACCATTAGCTTTATCTCAGCTGTTCGTCCATTTACTCTTGTGCCAGCAGACACTGATGAGGACTTCATGCAGCTCATTACACCAGTTCGTACAAATTAAGTGAAAGAGGTTGAGCCTAGCTCGCCTCTTTTATGATATAATCGAAAAAGAAAAGGAGAGTAGTATGTATCAAGTTGGAAATTTTGTTGAAATGAAAAAACCACATGCTTGCACCATCAAGTCAACAGGTAAAAAGGCCAATCGTTGGGAAATTACACGTGTAGGAGCAGATATCAAAATTAAATGTAGCAATTGTGACCATGTTGTCATGATGGGGCGCTATGATTTTGATCGAAAAATGAATAAAATTATTGACTGAGACCCCTTAGTTAGAGGGTTAGCAAGTTTTCCCTTTTTGAGTTATTCCGCTACCGCTTGATTTTTATATTTCATTAGTAAGTAAAGGCCTTGATATTCCTGATTTTCTTTAAAATCATATTTCCTTATATTTTCTTTAAATTCTTTAAAAGTTCCTAAAAATGTTCACAAAAAAAGCCCCACAAAGGAGCCACTACACTAACTATATGATGAGTTCAGCAGGCAAGAAACTAGCACGGTCAAACGTGCTTTTTTTATTACCTATCACCATTATACCATATATCACTAACCTATATATTCAGAAATCTAAAATCCCCTAGATTCATTTCTAAGGGTTTCTAGTTGATTCATGGAGTTCTATATGATGAAGCCCTAAAACGGGGCGTCCTAGACTCCAGTTATTCAGCTGATGGCTACTTATATGCTTCTAGTTCTCCGTTCTGGTGGATTCTAGCAAAGTTTAAGACAGCTATCTGTTTGTATCTATGATAATTAGTGGATTTTGTCCCAGCAATTTCTAAACATTCACTTACCGTTTTCTTCCTCATGTAACAATAATGGATAATAAAGTATTTTCTGGCTCGCTTGTTCTCTATCTTATTGATATCATGGACAAATGTTTCTAGACTCTCTCTGATTGCCTTTTCATGCTTACTAGTCAAATTCCACTGATCAGGTAGGACAAGTTTCCAAGCCTCTTCATCTATTGTAACTTGGTTTTCACTTCCTGCCATCCTCTGGAATCTCAGAAAGTAAGTCATCCGCTTTCTGACGTTCATCATCGTTTTAAACTTATCCAGCTCCATTTTTAACGACAACCTTTCTACTCCTGTAACTTATGCCTAGCTTAATCTTCTTCTAGGATTCCCAAACTTAGCAATTCTTTCATCTCGTTTTCTTTTACGTTCTTCAGCAGACTCTATACCTATCTGTTTTCGACGCTCCACATCTTCTTGATTGATATTACTCCATTTTCTGGTATGTACATTCTGCCGTCTACCATCTTGCGGATAATATTCAACGGTACACCTACAATTACTATGACGTCTATAAATATCATGGGGAACTGAAGGATATTTATAACTGCCTTCCAGTTCTTGGCACCACTTACAACACTTTCCAGCCGTTCGTCTAGTGATTTTAGGGCTAAGTCCTGCTTTATACTGAAATACCACGTTTTTTTGAATCGTATCATCTACAATACTTTGGGTAAAATTAACGATCGTTTCACCCACCAACCATTTTACAGCCCCAAAATCATCTTCACTAGCTAAACGATTGACTAAGCCATCAATCCTATCTTGATTCAACTCAGGAACTTGAGCAGGAATGCGAAGGTTAGCCCTAAGGTTTAAATCTTCTTGAACTTTTTCAGTATAATCACTTACAAGGTCATAGTTTCGACCTAAAACATCTTCCAGCAATCGTTTAGCGATATTATAGTACATCTTGCCATCTGGTAGGCTTTCATTACTTAAGTAAGTTCCTAAAACCTTTGAGAGTATTTCACCAATTTCTATAGCATATTGATTGGCGTCCAGATAATTAGCTTTATTCTCTTCTAACTTTTCTAGTAACTCTTCCAGAATCTCACTATCAAGCCTAGCTTTTTCAAATTCGGCCTTAATTTTCTGGAGTAGACTAGGAAATATATCTTCCATTACTTTTCACCTCCTTTGAGTAAACTGCCTTTTGCATTTTGACGCTCTTTCTGCCGTCTATAGTATCGTTTCTTTTGGGTCAATATCTTGTCTTTTTTCTTTTGGTAACGCTCTGCGTCTTTCTTTTTATTACATAGCTTACAAACTTTTGAGAAACCTTTCTTGTCCGAATGCTTCCTATAAAAGTTTTCGCTAGATAATTCTTTAGTCTCATGACACTTGGAGCATTTTCTAGTTAAAGTGGTTTCATTCAATCCTATTTACTCCTTTTTGTCTTTCTCGCTCGCGAGAAAATATGTACAGTGATGGCGTGAAGTCCTGAAGCTCCGAGGGGGAGGGGGATATCCCCCCATCTTCTCCCTGGTTGCTCCAGCCTCTTTCACAAAAAATATTTTCTAATTACTTTTATAGAATCTTTAAGATAAACCTTTCAGCATTTCGCTCATCGCTTTGTTGAGTTTTTTCTGGTGTTCATCAGGCATTGATAGGCGCTGACTAACTTCTCTATCAACCTCTTTGCGTTTTTCTTCCGTCAAGCGTTCAATCTCTTGCTGGTGCTTTCTTTCCTTCTTTTCTTTTAATAGTTCACCAGAACGATCTATGATAGCTTGCCACTTGGCGTCTCTTGCTAAACATTCTTGTCTATGTCGCTCCATCGCGTCAACTGCTTGTCTAGTTTTCTCTTCATAAATCTCAGCAGACTTTTCCGCTAAATACTTCCCGTATTCGTTTAAATCAAACTTACCAGTAGGTAGGGTCATTCTATATACCTCATCTTTCTATTTTTTAGTAGGGGGATAGCTGAAGGGGGGAGGGGGCTTTTTTAACTTTGCCCCTTTTTGAAATTCTCAGCCATTTCTTTCAAACTATACTGATATCCGTATAGGGCGTTTCTTGGTGTATAAGATAAACCTGAAAAGAAATCACTTAAAATCCAGCCGTTCTTAGCTTTTTTATAATCTTCATTATTTTTAGAGATATCCTTTTCAAGTTTTTTAAGAACCTCGTTTACACGTTCCCTTGCCTTAATAGCATTATCTCCAAGTGTTATAATTTCCATTAGTTTGGCAACTGCTGGAGTGAAGAAAGTATCCTGCTCTTCATCGGCTAATCTAAAGATATCTGCAATCAACGCATGATATTCTTCATAGGTAACTAATGGATCTCTAGTTAATTCTTTCAAACGTCCCTCATGAAATTCTTTTGTACGTTCTGCTGTCCATAGGTCGCCTTTTGCTTCAACGTATTTTTCAGAGTTGATTTCTTTTTGAGCCTGTACCAGCTTAGCTTGAGCGTCTGAAATAGCTTGGTTTGCTTTAACCAGTTCCGCCTCAGTCATCTCAATAGCTTTCTTATTCTGTTCAATCAGTTTATCAATTTTAGTTTCAATAGTTTGTAATGTTTCCATGTTCTTTTATTCCTCATTTCTTTTGATTCTTTTGATCGTGCTTATTGGTTTCAACTCTCTACTGGGTCTTTATTCCTCATTACTTCCTCTTTCTCAAAACAAAAAGAGACGCAACAAAAAAGCTACTTAGCTTTAATGTTACGCCTCTAGTTGTCTAGTCAGCTATCTTTCTTTAATTGTTGTTTCAATCTGGACAATGTTGCCATCTTGACTAGTAAATACCACGCTACCAAAGTCTGGTATTTTCTTCATCTCTATTATACCATTTTTGTTAAAGATAATAAAGTTATCCTGTAGAAATGGAGTGTAATCTTTGCTTTGATTCATCTGTTTTTCCTCTCTTTTTTGGTGCCATATATTTAACATATCTTCTATTTTGTGACTTTCGAGCACTTTTTAGAATCCCTTTTATATCAAGGGGATAGGCCTCTTTTCTGTTTTTGAATTTACATTTTCTCATTATGTAAAATAGAACGGCTATTTAGTAGTCAAATGTTAGTATACTCTGGTCTAGTTCGTCTTGAGTATAGCCAATATATCCAAGTGTAATCTCTGGTGTTGAATGGTTAAATATTCTTTGTAGAATACCTACATCACCATTCTTTTTGTAATGATGATAGCCAAATGTCTTTCTCATTGAGTGGGTTCCTATATTTTCAATCCCACATTTATTCCCAGCTTCTTTTAAAATTTTATACACTTGAGTTCTTGAAATATGACAAATTTTTACCCCCTTGCCATTCTCTCTTTTTCTGCTCGGAAATAAAAAATCATATTCTTTAAGTTGTTTATTCTCAATGTATTGATTTAAAGCATTTCTTAATTGTTGATTAATTGGAAAACGTCTTATTTTGCCTGTTTTTTTCTCCCTTATTTCAATTTTGTCTTCTATGATTTGTTTGACTTTAATTGGAATAATATCACTAACTCGTAAACCTGTATAAATTCCAAATAGGAATAATACGTAATCTCGTTCATTCTTCCTTCTCAAAAAATCCTTAATTCTTTCAATGTCATCAGTATCTCTAATAGGTTCAACTACTTTCATTTCTAAACCTCTCTTAAAAAATTCTTAGAGTTCATAAAAAAGTGTAGTCATTTTGGGATATCTAGTGACTACGCTATCCGCCTTACAGTCACAAGGCTTTTCGCCATGCGTAGTCATGTAGTCACCTTGCTCCCAAAAAAATAAACAATAAACGCCTTTTATCTCTTATCTTCATATACTCTTTAATAAATAGAAAATAACTACATTTTTATATAAAAGTCAATAGTACCAAAGGGTTAGGGGTGTAGTCAGTAAAATAGTAAAAACAACACTTTTTTCTAACCCCTTATGTATCAAGGGTTTTCTTCCTATTTAAAATGTAGTCACTTTTTAAAAATAAACTACACTGACTACATTTTTTTAACGTAAGCTGGTTTAATACTTCTACCAAATCTTGTTGATCGCCTATGTTCCCAGCCGTCTCGGTTTTGCATATACTTTTTAACCTTAGCCTTATCCTTTGGCGGTACTTTGTCAGTCAAATACACCTCTTGAAAAAATAGGTTAATGGTCATCTTGTCCCTATCTACCAGTTCGCCATAGGTGTCTGTGTCAAGTTCAACTGTTCCACCCCTGTTATTTCTATAGTATCCCTCGTTCATCATGTCATAGATATAATAGTATCGCATTCTGTCGGTCATCGGGAACTGATACATTCTTTTTGGGTAAGGAGTGCCTAAATAGCGCTCCAAATCCTCAAGGGTTTCATCTACAAACTTGTAACGACTTCTAACCTCGTTTACTAGCTTTTCTTGCTCGTCTGTCAGGTTCAGCACTTGGTTAGCTCTCCAAGCCATCACCATAGCACCCCAAAAGCCTCTGCGGTCTTTTTCTGTCCACTTCCTTCCCTTATAGTTGGTGTCCTTGTGGACTTCTGCAACCAGAAAGCGCCTTTCTCCTGTCAAGTCGTTCAAATAATCATGGTCATTAGTTGCCCTCACAATAATAAAACTCTTAGGCAATCGCCTGTCACTTGAAGCGTAAGGCGGTCTAAACTCTAGCTTGGTTTCCGTGATGAATTTCTTCAATTCTGAAAAACTAGCCTTTTTACTAGCCACCATCTCATCGTCAAATACACACCAGTTTCTGACCATTCTAGCCTTGTCGTCTTTGTCTGTGAAGGTCTCAACGGTTGTAAAATACTTGTGAGTAAAAAGCCCCTCAAAAAATTGAGTCTTTCCTACTCCCTGCCTTCCAGTCAAATCCAGTACAAAGTCAAACTTAACAGTAGGGTCAAACACCTTGGCAACCGCTCCACGGAAAAACAAGTCCATGATAATACGGTTATATTCATCATCCTTGATATTGAGATAATGCCTTAAAATATCAAAAGGATCACGCTGATTCACTAACTCTTTATACTCGTTTTCGCATGATTCCAGATAGTCTTTTAAGGGGTTGTAGCTATGCTCTCCAGCCACCACTTCTAAGATATCCGCTATGTCCGACTTTTTATAATCCATCTTGTACTTAGTAGCAATATAAGCCCTAATCTCTCTGATAATCAGGTCATCGATTGTTCCGCTCAAGGTTCTACCATTTAACTTAATGGACTTGGTAACGTCAATTTCATATGTAAAAGTGTTGTACTGTATCGCCCCTTTTAGTTTACTATCCCCACTCAAAATCTTCTTGAGATTGTCCAAGGTTATGGCGAAGCCTTTTCCTTTGGTTTTAGGCGTAAGATTCAGGCTATTGTTTTCCTCATTGGTCTCCCTTGCTTGGGTCAAGTCCACCACTTCAGGCGGTGCTTGTTTCTGATTTTCTTCAATGATTTTATTTACAATTTCTTCACTATTCAAAAGCCACCTCCTTATAGAATTTTGTCGCTATTTCTAGGAAATAGCTGGCTAGGTCTTTGCGTTTGACGATTGCTGAAAACAAATCTACCAGCTGACTAAAACTGTAGCCATTCACAAATAGCAAGCGGACAAAAAGTGAAGTCTCATACCTGGTATAAATGCCATTACAAATCAGATCAAAAACCCAGCCTTTTAACTCCACTCCAAGCCCCTGTCGTTGCTCGGTCAATTTGTTTACCTCTAATTCTTTCAGGATCGTCAGCAGGTCAGGACTGGCCAAAACTATCTTCAAGTCTCTAATTAATTTCCAGCCCTCTACTTCCTCTTTTTTGTCTTTTACAGCCACATACAAACCTTTATAGTGGAAATCCGTCAGCGCCTCGCCTATCGGTTCAAAGTAGATGAATTTGAAGTGTTCCCCATTCTTCCAAGCTTGGGTAGGGGTAGACTTGAGAAAGCCAAACAAGGCCAATTTGTCACTAGACAAGGTTAACTCTATCACTCTCATTCTCCCACCCCCATAAACTTACGGATCTCGTCCACTTTATAATAAACTTTTCTGCTATCGTCTCCTGGAGGCTGATAACGCTTCAAGCCCATTCTTTCCCATTTTTGTAAGGTCAGGTATTTTATATCTAACTCTTCCTGTACTCGTTTTGCGGAAATCAGTCCAATGATTCGGGGAGGTATTTTCTCACGACTTTTTAGGTAACGTTCTAAGGCTTCTAATATTTTTATTTGAATTTCTTCAATCATCCTTTCAAACATATCATCACCTCCACGGCTTAATGCCTGCAAGTTGGATATATCTCCCATAGTCAGGGCTTAAACTTTCACTCGGTCTTTCTCCTAGTTTCCTGTTTTCTCGCTCCAGTTGAGCGCTTTTTTTGCGGTCTCGGTGGTTTAAGTAAATGAGAAAGACAATCAAAATCACGGTAAAAATAAGCGCCTGTGTATTGCTTAAATCTAGTTCATTCATTTTAAAAGCCCTCTTTTTTGTAAATCAGAAACAACTAAACTTCGTAAATACGTCCAAGTTGAAGCAGTCTCATGAGTAATATCATTACTTAACTTGTTTTCGTTTATTACTTGATTTAAGTAATTGAATAGTAACCAGTCAGGTTTTTTATTGTACATTTCTGCACACTCATCGTCATATTTTTTTAATTCTCCCAGTAAGTTCTCAACATTCTTATTATAAAATTCTTCATGACTCGCTTCCTGCATCTTGTACGCTTCAGATAATTTATAAAAACTTAGCCATAGATCAGTAATTACTGAATTACAATCTTCGACAATTTCCATAGCGCCAATATGATTCTTAGAATTATGCCACTCTGATAAAATATCTAGCTTTTCCTCTACAAGTACCAACTCTTTTTCAAATTCTTTAAAATAATCATTCATATTTTTACCTTTTTCTTTTGGTTTGCCTGTTTCCTATACACGATTACCACCACTCCAAACGCTGGGCGATTGCCCCTAGTTGGCGGACGCATGTAGTGATGTTTCGTGGGTAATCACCCACATTTTTGCTAAACAAGTGCTTATAGTCGCCGTGTCAGCACTCGTTTTTCAAAACCTTTTCTAATTGCTTGCCTGCACTTCGGTTTTCTTAGTTTTTCTTCGTTTCGTTTTCGATTTGATCGCCTAATCTTTTCCAGGCTCTATCAAATTCATCACGTTGGATTTCTTTGCTATGTAATTGCCTTGCTAACTCCATGCCTCTATGCATGAATCTAGCGAAGTGTGTTTTTGCTTCCATCCCTAACCCTCCATCATGTCATAAAGTAGGGCGTAGTGCTTATCTGGGATTCTGTCCAAGGCCTTCAAGCCGTCGTGTTCTGCTTTTTGTCTGGTTTCCGCCTTGACTGTGCTATCAAAGGCGATAGAAAAGGCGTTTAGCATTGCCTTATAGCGGTCTACGCTCTTCAAATAGCGCCCACGGTCTGACAATTCCTTGTCTTCCAGTTCCTCTTTTACCGAATCGTCCAAGAGTGCGAACTTGGAGTACACCCCTTTTTCCACTTCAAATCCTAGACGCTTGTTTTGTCTCAGATTGTAAAGGTTGACCCTGCAACTCTCCAAGTTGCGGTAACCTAATACTCCAGCAATTTCTTCTAAATTTTTGCCCTCTAATTCGGACAATTTTTCAGCAATATCCTTGAATTTTACTGCTTGATGTTGTTTTCCCATTGTATACCTCATTTTTTGGGTACGCAAAAAGCGCACTCTATTTCTGTGTTTGACAAATAAGAGTACGCATGATAAGATATTTACGTACCTCATTCGTGGGGGCTGAGTCTGTTACGTTATCGCTTTGGTCGGTTGAGAACGTAGCAGGCTTCTTTTATTTTTGTGACTTTAAAAGTTGAATGCCTTTAACTATCGTGTCAGCTTTAGAAATATTCAAACTGTCAGCGACTTCTTGAATTTCGTTGTATTCGTCTGCTGTCAGTCTAACCTCTAATCGTTTATCACGCTTAGCATTCCCCTTTATAGGTCTTCCTGTTCTTGGGCTCATTATATCACTCCTTTACTTTCGCCCGTGCTTTTATTATATACTTATGCACGGTATAATGTCAACCCCTAAACCGAAAAAAATTTAAAATCTTCCCAGCGTACCTTATTTTATTTTCAATGTACTAGCGGAAACCGCTATATTATGCTATAATCAAGGTATAGAAAAAATTTCTATATCCTTAATCTTGTCGCTTGCTTCGTTCGCCAAACTCTCCGCAAGTGACTTTTTTTTGTTGACTTTTTTCATGCTTTCTTCCCTGTCTGGGGGCTATAAAGCAAGTCTTTACTTTCGATAAGATCCAGAATCCAGCTGAATCCCTGCTCCATCGTTTCAAGAAATGCACCCAGGTCTTCACTGTCTAAGTTCTCGTAGTTCATACAAAGATATTCGGCTAGTTGTCTGTCTTTCTCAACTAGCTTTTTAAAATCCTTAAAATACTTGGGAATTTCTAACCCCTTGGCATTTGTAACTGTCTTAAAATCATTTTCCATTTTCTATACTCCTATGCTTTAAAAATTAGTTCTTTAATTTCTGAATATCTCATATTCAAGTTGATCATCGCTATTGCCATATCTTCCAAACGCTGATAGTTTGTCAGTTCCGCGCTTGTTAAACTGTTAATACCGTTTTCACTTTCTCGCTCTTGCATGAGTTGGGCTTTGTTTTTCCCAGTAGCTCCCTTTAGCAATAGGTTTGTAAGAGTGCTATAGGCATGCTTGGGTGCTTTCTCCCATGATTTGATAGCTTCGGTTAAGGTCTTGCGCTTTGGCTTTTCCAGTTCTCTTTGAAGATAGCGTTTAGAAAGTTCCTCACGCATTTCAAAGAATGCTTTGACTAGGTTCATTTTGAATTGCCGTACTGGTTCGGTATTCTTTAGATAAGTGATCAGCAAGGTAGCTTGTTGCTCATTCAGAAGATAGATTTTTTTCGGTTGCCCTCTCTTATCTAATTTATGGATTTTAAATCCAAGTATTCCCAACGCTTCAAAATCAGCTTTATTGTCTCTGACTAAGCGTGTAATAGTATGGTGCTGTACTTCAGCACATTCAGCGATAATCTCGCTCGTAGTATACGGCTCTTTCTTGCCGTCCATGTAAACCAATTCCATTGGTTCGCTCCTTTCTTCTTTTGTCAGTGCTTGCCACCTAAAACAGTACCAAGGTAAAGCATTAAAGTAGGGGAAAATCGGAGAATATGAACCCCTACAAACCCTTGATACTGCTATAGGTAGCAAGCAAATATTTAGCTAGATCCGTTTATCAATCTCCAGTGGTAAAGCACCACATGAGAAATCTATAAATGTAGAGTAGTATTACGATTGGTTCGCTCCTTTCTAATAATCTTCAGCAAGCCACTGCATGGCTTTTTGGTAAATGCTAGGCTTTACTTCGCCTCCGTCTCGGATTTTCCTGTAAGTAATTGGATTCACTCCAATTTCCTCGCTGGCTCTTTTAGCAGTCAAATTCTTGTCCGCTTGCTTTCGGCGAATTGCTTTTGCTTGTGTTGAGGTGATAAGCAATACAGTTCCCTCCTTTCTTATTTGTAAAGTTTATCTTTACTTAGACCAAGTATATAATGTTTTTCTTTACTTGTCAAGAGGAAATAAATAAAAACTTTACAAAAGTTTTTTTAGCGGTTATAATTTAACTGAGGTGATAAAATGTCAACAATAAAAAATAGACTAAAGATTCTAAGAACCAAAGAGGGAATAACTCAAGATGAATTAGCTCAAATAATAAATAAAGAACTAAAAGAAAACGAAAAACCAATATCCAAAATGGTGATATCTAATTGGGAAAATAATAAACATACTATCAAACCAGATAAAGCCCAGCTACTCGCTAACCACTTTGGGGTAAGCGTTGCTCGCTTACTTGGTTATGAAAACAATTTCATTGAATCTGTAAAAAATTTAAGTCAAAAAGATGGCTCTGATGAAGCATTTTTTAAAGCATTTAGAGCATACTATGAACTAAAAATAGCTGATGGTAAAGAGAATTTATTGACTTTAAAAGATGAAGATTTTTTAAGTAAGTATCGTGAAGAAATTTTAAAAAGCCTCATTCCAAATTTTAATGAGTTAAGTAATCGTGAAATAAAAAAATATTTATCAGATGATAGAATCATTAATGAAGCAGATCAGAAGCTAAATGATTTTCTATTTACTCTTGGAACATTGAACCCTCAAGAAACTCAATTACTGGTAGATTTCATATCCCTATCCCCAAAAGATAAGCAAATAGTATTAAACTTATTAAAATCCTTATCTGATAAATAGCACCCTTATTTCTAAGATCTATTGTGCAAAAACAGGGGAAATTGAAGAATAGAAAGCCGATTTTACAGACTAAAGTGCAAAAAACGGCAAAATTGACAAATATAACGGAGAATCATGGACTACGAAACAACACGGAAGGGACATTTTTAGGACGAAAAAAGCGAACTTTCCCAGCGTTGAGATTTTTCGATACTCAAAAATTTTTAAAAAACAAACCAAAAAGATTGACAAAAACTCAAAATTACAGTATTATTAGGCAATGAGAAGAGTTTCTGCTCCCAAGGGAACAGAGTACGCGAAACACCGCCTAGTTCTACTAGGTGGTGTTTTTGTATATAAGGAACATATATGAAACCATTTCAAACATTAGATGAACAAATAAAACTTCTCCAGTCTAGAGGTTTAGAAATAGATAACATAGAAGAATGTAAAAGATACCTTCTAACTAACAACTATTACAACGTCGTCAACGGATATAGTAAGTTTTTTCAAACATCAAAAGATAAATTTATAACTGGTGCAGACTTTAGAGAAATAGCTGCAACACACTTTTACGATAAAGAAATTAAATCAGCTTTTTTAAAAGCAATTATAGATGCAGAAAAACACTTTAAATCCGTACTGGCATATCGTTTTTCAGAAGCATATCCAACACCATACGCTTATCTAGATATTAATAATTTTGAAACACAAAAAGATACAAAAAGGCTAGCACAAATTACTAATTTAATCAGTATATTAGCTAGAATACTCAATGATTATAATAGGGATAAGCAAAACAATTCTATAAAGCACCACTATAAACAACATGGCGTTGTTCCTTTCTGGGTTATCATCAATGAACTTACATTAGGGCAAGCATTTAACTTTTATAGAAATCTAAACACTGATATAAAAAATCAGATAGCTAGAGATTTATCACCATTCTTACAAGAAAATATTGAATACATCCAAAATAGACCTAGTAAAGACCTTTTAAGTGGAAAGGCTTTAGAAAGTATTATTAAAAATATACTAGAAATTAGAAATATCACTGCTCATAATAATAAGCTTTTCAATTATAAATGTCGTGAGAATCTTCCACAATTAGCTTATTTCCACTATTACAATAACAATGCCAATACATCAAGACAATCTGTATATTATGTTTTTCTTGCCTTACAATGCCTACTTGCTTCCACACAATACGCTCAATTACATAACACTATTATTAAAAGAACCAAAGCTCTAAATAAAAAAGCGCACTCCATTGAAGCCGGCATTGTATTGGACACACTTGGATTTCCGAATAATTGGTATAATATCACTGACACATTAAGATAAAACTACTTGTAATATATGGACTTTTCCCAAACCCCATATAAGCCACATATCCGCCTTGTTTCATATTCTGGTACAATTGTCTGACTGCTTAAAATCGAAAATAAGGGGAGGTTCGTAGCTCCTCGCATGGTATAAACTCAAAACCTTTTCTAATTGCTTGCCTGCTGATGGAAAAGGAGTAAAACCATGAAAATTACAGAATACAAAAAGAAAGATGGATCAGTAGTTTACCGTTCCAGCGTTTATCTTGGTATCGATACCGTAACAGGTAAGAAAGTCAAGACAACTATTTCAGACAGAACCAAGAACAGACTCAAAAGCAAGGCTATCCAAGCCAAGGTAGAGTTTGAAAAAAACGGCTCAACAGTCACAAAAACCGTTAATGTTACCACCTATCAGGAATTGACGAAACTCTGGCTAGAAAATTATTGCCATACAGTCAAACATAGCACCCTTATAGGGGCAAAAAACAACATAAAAAAGTATCTCCTACCAGCCTTTGGAGACTACAAGTTGGATAAGCTGACACCCCCAATCATTCAGCACCAGGTAAACCAGTGGGCAATAGATTACAATCAACTAGGAAAAGGTTATCAGCAATATAACCAGCTCCATGCCTTAAATAAACGCATATTATCCTATGCCGTTTCCTTGCAAGTCATTGCTTCAAATCCAGCTAGTGATATCATCGTCCCACGTCGCAAACCCAAAGAAGGGAAAAAACTGAAATATCTGGATGACGACAATTTAAAAAAATTCTTAGATTATCTGGATCAGTTGCCAAACACTTATAAAAATTTCTCCGATACGGTGTTATATAAGACACTTCTAGCGACTGGTTTGCGTATTCGTGAGTGTCTAGCCTTGAAATGGTCTGATATTGACCTACAAAACGGTAACATTTCAGTTACCAAGACTTTAAACACCCTCAAGGAAATCACTAGCCCTAAAAGTAAAAGTAGTATTAGAGAAATAGCTCTGGATACCAAAACGGTACTCATGCTTCGGCTCTATAAAGCAAGACAATCCCAAATAGGTAGGGAAATAGGGGTAACTTTTGAAAAAGTGTTCTCTGATACCTTTGACAATTATAGAGAAGCTGGAGCGCTCAGATTCAGACTAGAAAAGCATTTAAAACTGGCTGGATGTCCTCATTTAAGTTTCCACGCTTTTCGACACACCCACGCTAGTCTATTGCTCAATGCAGGACTTCCTTACAAAGAAATCCAAACACGGCTAGGCCATGCAAAACTTTCTATGACTATGGACATCTATAGCCACCTATCCAAAGACAATAAGAAAAAGGCGACTTCCTTTTATGAAAAAGCCATTGAGAATTTACAAAGTTCCTAAAAAGTTCTTAAAATTCATCATTAAGGGACAAAAAACGGCTATATCAAGGGGTTTCAGCTTTTTCTCACATTTTGTGTTATAATATTAGGGATTGAAATGAAAACGGAGAATGAGAAAATATGGCTTTAACAGCAGGTATCGTTGGTTTGCCAAACGTTGGTAAATCAACACTATTTAATGCAATTACAAAAGCAGGAGCAGAGGCAGCTAACTACCCATTTGCGACTATTGACCCAAACGTTGGAATGGTGGAAGTTCCAGATGAACGTCTACAAAAATTGACTGAAATGATTACTCCTAAAAAGACAGTTCCAACAACATTTGAATTTACAGATATCGCAGGAATTGTAAAAGGAGCTTCAAAAGGAGAAGGGCTAGGGAATAAATTCTTGGCTAATATCCGTGAAGTAGATGCGATTGTTCATGTAGTTCGTGCTTTTGATGATGAAAATGTAATGCGTGAGCAAGGACGTGAAGACGCCTTTGTAGATCCACTTGCAGATATTGATACAATTAATCTGGAATTGATTCTTGCTGACTTAGAATCAGTGAACAAACGATATGCGCGTGTAGAAAAGATGGCACGTACGCAAAAAGATAAAGAATCTGTAGCAGAATTTAATGTTCTTCAAAAGATTAAACCAGTCCTTGAAGATGGAAAATCAGCTCGTACAATCGAATTTACAGACGAGGAACAAAAGGTTGTAAAAGGTCTCTTCCTTTTGACAACTAAACCAGTTCTTTATGTTGCTAATGTGGACGAGGATGTGGTTTCAGAACCTGACTCTATCGACTATGTCAAACAAATTCGTGAATTTGCAGCGACAGAAAATGCTGAAGTAGTCGTTATTTCTGCGCGTGCTGAGGAAGAAATTTCTGAGTTAGACGATGAAGACAAGCAAGAGTTTCTTGAAGCTCTTGGGTTGACAGAATCAGGCGTTGATAAGTTGACTCGTGCAGCTTACCACTTGCTTGGACTGGGAACTTACTTTACAGCTGGTGAAAAAGAAGTTCGCGCTTGGACCTTCAAACGTGGTATGAAGGCTCCACAAGCAGCTGGTATTATCCACTCAGACTTTGAAAAAGGCTTTATCCGTGCAGTAACCATGTCATATGAGGATCTAGTGAAATACGGATCTGAAAAGGCCGTAAAAGAAGCTGGACGTTTGCGTGAAGAAGGTAAAGAATATATCGTTCAAGACGGCGATATCATGGAATTCCGCTTTAATGTCTAAAAATTTAATAAATAGTGTCAATTAGGTTGGAAAAAAATTCCAACCCTTTTGGCTTTTGAAAGGAAAAATAAATGACCAAATTACTTGTAGGCTTGGGAAATCCAGGGGATAAATATTTTGAAACAAAACACAATGTTGGTTTTATGTTGATTGACCAACTAGCGAGGAAACAGAATGTCACTTTTACACACGATAAGATATTTCAAGCTGACCTAGCATCCTTTTTCCTAAATGGAGAAAAAATTTATCTTGTCAAACCAACGACCTTTATGAATGAAAGTGGAAAAGCAGTTCATGCTTTATTGACTTACTATGGTTTGGATATTGAAGATTTACTCATCATTTACGATGATCTTGACATGGAAGTTGGAAAGATTCGTTTAAGAGCAAAAGGCTCAGCAGGTGGTCACAATGGTATCAAGTCTATTATTCAACATATTGGAACCCAAACCTTTAATCGTGTTAAGATTGGAATCGGAAGACCTAAAAATGGAATATCAGTTGTTAACCATGTTTTGAGTAAGTTTGACAAGGATGATTATATTGGTATTTTACAGTCTATTGACAAAGTTGACGGCTCTGTAAACTACTATTTACAAGAGAAAAACTTTGAAAAAACGATGCAGAGGTATAACGGATAAATGGTGACCTTATTAGATTTATTCTCAGAAAATGATCAGATTAAAAAATGGCATCTAAATCTGACAGATAAGAAAAGACAATTAATGTTAGGCTTGTCAACTTCTACAAAAGCTTTAGCAATTGCTAGTAGTTTGAGACAGGAAGATAAGATTGTGTTGTTGACGTCAACTTATGGAGAAGCAGAAGGACTTGTTAGTGATCTTATATCTGTCTTGGGTGAGGAACTTGTCTATCCATTTTTGGTAGATGACTACCCTATGGTCGAGTTTTTGATATCTTCACAAGAAAAAATCATTTCACGGGTTGAAGCCTTGCGTTTTTTGACTGATTCCTCTAAGAGAGGGATTTTAGTTTGTAATATCGCAGCAAGTCGATTGATTTTACCGTCTCCCAATGTATTCAAAGATAGTGTTGTAAAAATCTCAGTTGGTGAAGAATATGACCAAAACACACTTATCCATCAGTTAAAAGAAATCGGCTATCGAAAGGTTACACAAGTACAAACTCAGGGCGAATTTAGTCTTCGAGGAGATATTTTAGATATTTTTGAAATATCCCAGTTAGAACCTTGCCGAATTGAGTTTTTTGGTGATGAAGTAGATGGTATCAGGTCGTTTGAAGTTGAAACACAATTATCAAAAGAAAATCAGACAGAACTCACAATCTTTCCAGCTAGCGACATACTTTTGAGAGAAAAGGATTATCAACGAGGTCAGTCAGCTTTAGAAAAACAAATTTCAAAAACGCTATCACCTATTTTAAAATCATACTTAGAAGAAATTCTTTCAAGTTTTCACCAAAAACAAATTCATTCTGATTCCCGGAAATTTTTATCTTTGTGTTATGACAAGATATGGACTGTTTTTGACTATATTGAAAAAGATACCCCAATATTCTTTGATGATTATCAAAAATTAATGAATCAGTATGAAGTATTTGAAAGAGAATTAGCGCAGTACTTTACAGAAGAATTACAGAATAGTAAAGCATTTTCTGATATGCAGTATTTTGCTGATATTGAACAAATCTATAAAAAACAAAGTCCAGTGACCTTTTTCTCTAATCTTCAAAAAGGTTTAGGAAATCTCAAATTTGACAAAATTTATCAATTCAATCAATATCCTATGCAGGAATTTTTCAATCAATTTTCTTTTCTAAAAGAAGAAATTGAACGATACAAAAAAATGGATTACACCATTATTCTGCAGTCTAGCAATTCAATGGGAAGTAAAACATTGGAGGATGTGTTAGAGGAATATCATATTAAATTGGATTCTAGAGATAAGTCAAGAATCTGTCAAGAATCTGTAAACTTAATCGAGGGTAATCTCAGACATGGTTTTCATTTTGTAGATGAAAAGATTTTATTGATAACTGAACATGAGATTTTTCAAAAGAAATTGAAACGTCGTTTTCGAAGACAACATGTTTCAAACGCAGAGAGATTAAAAGATTACAATGAACTTGAAAAAGGGGACTACGTTGTCCATCATATCCATGGGATTGGTCAATATTTAGGAATTGAAACAATTGAAATCAAGGGAATTCATCGCGATTATGTCAGTGTCCAATACCAAAATGGTGATCAAATTTCTATCCCCGTGGAACAGATTCATCTACTGTCCAAATATATTTCAAGTGATGGTAAAGCTCCAAAACTCAATAAATTAAATGACGGTCATTTTAAAAAGGCCAAGCAAAAAGTTAAGAACCAGGTAGAGGATATAGCTGATGATTTAATCAAACTTTATTCTGAACGCAGCCAGTTGAAGGGTTTTGCTTTTTCAGCTGATGATGAAGATCAACATGCTTTTGATGATGCCTTTCCTTATGTTGAAACGGATGATCAACTTCGTAGTGTTGAGGAAATCAAGAGAGATATGCAGGCTTCTCAGCCAATGGATCGACTTTTAGTTGGGGATGTTGGTTTTGGAAAGACTGAAGTTGCTATGCGTGCAGCCTTTAAGGCAGTCAATGATCACAAACAGGTTGTCGTTCTAGTTCCAACGACGGTTTTAGCGCAACAGCACTATACGAATTTTAAGGAACGATTCCAAAATTTTGCAGTTAATATTGATGTATTGAGTCGTTTTAGAAGTAAAAAAGAGCAGACCGAAACACTTGAAAAATTGAAAAACGGTCAAGTTGATATTTTGATTGGAACTCATCGTGTTTTGTCAAAAGATGTTGTGTTTGCTGATTTAGGCTTGATGATTATTGATGAGGAACAGCGATTTGGTGTCAAGCATAAGGAAACCTTGAAAGAACTGAAAAAACAAGTAGATGTCCTGACCTTGACAGCAACGCCAATTCCTCGTACCCTTCACATGTCTATGCTGGGAATCAGAGATTTGTCTGTTATTGAAACTCCGCCGACTAATCGTTATCCTGTTCAGACATATGTTTTGGAAAAGAATTATAGTGTCATTCGTGATGCGGTCTTGCGTGAAATGGAGCGTGGAGGTCAAGTTTACTACCTTTACAACAAAGTTGACACGATTGACCAGAAGGTTTCCGAATTACAGGAGTTGATTCCAGAGGCTTCTATTGGTTATGTTCATGGTCGCATGAGTGAAATCCAGTTGGAAAATACTCTATTAGACTTTATTGAGGGACAATACGATATTTTGGTGACAACTACCATTATTGAGACAGGAGTGGACATTCCAAATGCCAATACTTTATTTATTGAAAATGCGGACCATATGGGCTTGTCAACCTTGTATCAGTTAAGAGGAAGAGTCGGTCGTAGTAATCGTATTGCTTATGCCTATCTAATGTATCGTCCAGAAAAATCAATTAGTGAAGTCTCTGAGAAGAGATTAGAAGCGATTAAAGGATTTACAGAATTGGGATCCGGATTTAAGATTGCTATGCGAGATCTTTCGATTCGTGGAGCAGGGAATCTCCTAGGAAAATCCCAGTCTGGTTTCATTGATTCTGTTGGTTTTGAATTGTATTCGCAGTTACTAGAGGAAGCTATTGCTAAACGACATGGTAATGGGAATACAAGAACCAAAGGTAATGCCGAATTGATTTTACAAATTGATGCCTATCTTCCTGATACTTATATTTCTGATCAACGACATAAGATTGAAATTTACAAGAAAATTCGTCAAATTGACAACCGTGTCAATTATGAAGAGTTACAAGAGGAGTTGATAGACCGTTTTGGAGAATACCCAGATGTAGTAGCATATCTTTTAGAGATTGGTTTAGTCAAGTCATATTTGGACAAGGTCTTTGTTCAACGTGTGGAAAGAAAAGATAATAAAATTACAGTTCAATTTGAAAAAGTCACTCAACGACTGTTTTTAGCTCAAGATTATTTTAAAGCTTTATCCGCAACGAACTTAAAAGCAGGCATCGCTGAGAATAAGGGATCAATGGAGCTTGTATTTGATGTCCAAAATAAGAAAGATTATGAAATTTTAGAAGGTCTGCTGATTTTTGGAGAAAGTTTATTAGAAATAAAAGAGTCGAAGAAAGAAAATTCCATTTGATATTTTTCTTCTATAAAATAGATAAAAATGGTACAATAATAAGTTGAGGTAATAAGGATGAGATTAGACAAATATTTAAAAGTATCGCGAATTATCAAGCGTCGTACAGTCGCAAAAGAAGTAGCAGATAAAGGCAGAATCAAGGTGAATGGAATCTTGGCCAAAAGTTCAACGGATTTGAAAGTTAATGACCAAGTTGAAATTCGATTTGGCAATAAGTTGCTACTTGTCAAAGTACTAGAGATGAAAGATAGTACAAAAAAAGAAGATGCAGCAGGCATGTATGAAATTATCAGTGAAACACGGGTAGAAGAAAATGTCTAAAAATATTGTACAATTGAATAATTCTTTTATTCAAAATGAACACCAACGCCGTCGCTACCTGATGAAAGAACGGCAAAAACGGAATCGTTTTATGGGGTGGGTATTGATTTTGATTATGCTGTTATTTATTTTGCCAACTTTTAATTTAGCGCAGAGCTATCAGCAATTACTCCAAAGACGTCAGCAACTAGCAGACTTGCAAACTCAGTATCAGACTTTGAGTGATGAAAAGGATAAGGAGACAGCATTTGCTACCAAGTTGAAAGATGAGGATTATGCTGCCAAATATACACGAGCGAAGTACTATTATTCTAAGTCGAGGGAAATAGTTTATACGATTCCTGACTTGCTTCAAAGGTGATAAAATGGAAAATTTATTAGACGTAATTGAGCAATTTTTGAGTCTATCGGATGAAAAGCTGGAAGAGTTGGCTGATAAAAATCAATTATTGCGTTTACAAGAAGAAAAGGAAAGGAAGAATGCGTAAATTCTTAATTATTTTGTTGCTACCGAGTTTTTTGACCATTTCAAAAGTTGTTAGCACAGAAAAAGAAGTCGTCTATACTTCGAAAGAAATTTATTACCTTTCACAATCTGACTTTGGTATTTATTTTAGAGAAAAGCTAAGTTCTCCTATGGTTTATGGAGAAGTTCCTGTCTATGCGAATGAAGATTTAGTAGTGGAATCTGGAAAATTGACTCCTAAAACAAGTTTTCAAATAACTGAGTGGCGCTTAAATAAACAAGGAATTCCGGTATTTAAGCTATCAAATCATCAATTTATAGCTGCGGACAAACGATTTTTATATGATCAGTCAGAGGTGACTCCAACAATCAAAAAAGTATGGTTAGAATCTGACTTTAAACTGTATAATAGCCCTTATGATTTAAAAGAAGTGAAATCATCCTTATCAGCTTATTCGCAAGTATTAATCGACAAGACCATGTTTGTAGAAGGAAGAGAATTTCTACATATTGATCAGGCTGGATGGGTAGCTAAAGAATCAACTTCTGAAGAAGATAATCGGATGAGTAAGGTCCAAGAAATGTTATCGGAAAAATATCAGAAGGATTCATTCTCTATTTATGTTAAGCAACTGACTACTGGAAAAGAAGCTGGTATCAATCAAGATGAAAAGATGTATGCAGCTAGTGTTTTGAAACTCCCTTATCTCTATTATGCGCAAGAAAAAATAAATGAGGGTCTTTATCAGTTAGATACGACTGTAAAATACGTATCTGAAGTCAATGATTTTCCAGGTTCTTATAAACCAGAGGGAAGTGGTAGTCTTCCTAAAAAAGAGGATAATAAAGAGTATTCTCTCAAGGACTTAATCACAAAAGTATCAAAAGAATCGGATAATGTAGCTCATAACATATTGGGATATTACATTTCAAACCAATCTGATGCCGCATTCAAATCTAAGATGTCTGCTATTATGGGGGATGATTGGGATTCAAAAGAAAAATTGATTTCTTCCAAGATGGCCGGGAAGGTCATGGAAGCTATTTATAATCAAAATGGATTTGTGCTAGAGTCTTTGACTAAAACAGATTTTGATAATCAGCGAATTGCCAAAGGTGTTTCTGTGAAGGTAGCTCATAAAATTGGGGATGCGGATGAATTTAAGCATGATACGGGTGTTGTCTATGCAGATTCTCCATTTATTCTTTCTATTTTCACTAAGAATTCTGATTATGATACAATTTCTCAGATAGCTCAGGATGTTTATGAGGTTCTAAAATGAGGGAACAAGATTTTTTAAATCATTTTCTCAAGAAGGGATATTTCAAAAATCATACTAAGGTGGTGCTAGCTCTTTCTGGTGGGTTAGATTCTATGTTTCTATTTAAGGTATTATCTACTTATCAAAAAGAGTTAGAAATTGAACTGATTTTAGCACATGTGAATCATAAGCAGAGAGTAGAATCAGATTGGGAAGAAAAGGAATTAAGGAAGTTGGCTGCTGAAGCTGGACTTCCTATTTATGTCAGCAATTTTTCAGGAGAATTTTCAGAAGCGCGTGCTCGACATTTTCGTTATGATTTTTTTCAAGAGGTCATGAAAAAGACAGGTGCGACAGCCTTAGTCACTGCCCACCATGCGGATGACCAGGTGGAAACGATTTTGATGCGTTTGATTCGAGGAACTCGTTTGCGCTACCTATCAGGAATTAAGGAGAAGCAAGTAGTCGGAGATATAGAACTTATTCGGCCCTTCTTGCATTTCCATAAAAAAGACTTTCCACCAATTTTTCACTTTGAAGATATATCAAATCAGGAAAATCATTATTTTCGCAATCGTATTCGAAACTCTTATTTACCAGAATTAGAAAAAGAAAATCCTAGATTTAGAGATGCAATCTTAAGTATCGGAAATGAAATTTTAGATTATGACTTAGCTATAGCTGAATTATCAAAGAATATTGATGTAGAAAATTTAGAGCAGCTATTGTCTTACTCTGAGTCTACACAAAGAGTTTTACTTCAAACTTATCTGAATCGTTTTCCAGATTTGAATCTCACAAAAGCTCAGTTTGAAGAAGTTAGACAAATTTTAAAAATTAAAAGCCAGTATCGTCATCCACTTAAAAATGGCTATGAATTGATAAAAGAGTACCAACATTTTCAGATTTGTAAAATCAGTCCGCAGGCTGATGAAAAGGAAGATGAACTTGTGTTACACTATCAAAATCAGGTATCTTACCAAGGTTATTTATTTTCCTTTGGACTTCCTTTAGAAGGTGAATTAATTCAGCAGGTACCTGTTTCACGGGAAACATCCATACACATTCGTCATCGAAAAACAGGAGATTTTTTGATTCAAAATGGGCATAGAAAAAAACTTAGACGTCTATTTATTGATTTGAAAATCCCTATGGAAAAGCGAAAATCAGCTCTGATTATTGAGCAATTTGGTGAAATTGTCTCAATTTTTGGAATTGCGACCAGTAATTTGAGTAAAAACACGAAAAATGATATAATGAACACTGTACTTTATATAGAAAAAATAGATAGGTAAAAAAATGTTAGAAAACGATATTAAAAAAATCCTCGTTTCACACGATGAAATTACAGAAGCTGCTAAAAAATTAGGTACTCAATTAACCAAAGACTATGCAGGAAAAAATCCAATTTTAGTTGGGATTTTAAAAGGATCTATTCCTTTTATGGCTGAATTGGTCAAACATATTGATACACATATTGAAATGGACTTTATGATGGTTTCTAGCTACCATGGTGGAACAGCAAGTAGTGGTGTCATCAATATCAAGCAAGATGTAACTCAAGATATCAAAGGAAGACATGTTCTATTTGTAGAAGATATCATTGATACAGGTCAAACTTTGAAGAATTTGCGAGATATGTTTATTGCAAGAGAAGCAGCTTCTGTTAAGATTGCAACCTTGTTGGATAAACCAGAAGGACGTGTTGTAGAAATTGAGGCAGACTATACCTGCTTTACGATCCCAAATGAATTTGTAGTAGGTTATGGTTTAGACTACAAAGAAAATTATCGTAACCTTCCTTATGTTGGAGTATTGAAAGAAGAAGTGTATTCAAATTAGAAAGAACAATTTTTAATGAAAAAACAAAATAATGGTTTAATTAAAAATCCATTTCTATGGTTATTACTTATTTTTTTCCTAGTTACAGCTTACCAGTATTTTAGTACAGGTAGTGTTGCAGGGAAAAGTGAGCAAATTAATTATACAGAATTGGTAAAAGAAATTACCGATGACAATGTAAAAGAATTAACCTACCAACCAAATGGTAGTGTTATCGAAGTTTCGGGTGTTTATAAAAATCCTAAAACAAGTAAAGAAGAAACAGGTATCCAGTTCTTTTCTCCTTCTGCTACAACAGTAGAGAAATTTTCAAGTATTATTCTTCCCTCCGATACCACAGTATCAGAATTGCAAAAACTTGCTTCGGACCATAAAGCAGAAGTAACTATTAAGCATGAAAGTTCAAGTGGTATGTGGATTAATCTACTCGTATCCATTGTGCCATTTGGAATTCTATTCTTCTTCCTATTCTCTATGATGGGAAATATGGGGGGAGGCAATGGTCGTAACCCGATGAGTTTTGGACGTAGTAAGGCTAAAGCTGCAAATAAAGAAGATATTAAAGTAAGATTTTCAGATGTTGCTGGAGCTGAGGAAGAAAAACAAGAACTAGTTGAAGTTGTTGAATTCTTAAAAGATCCAAAACGATTTACAAAACTTGGAGCCCGGATTCCAGCAGGTGTTCTTTTGGAGGGACCTCCGGGAACAGGTAAGACATTGCTTGCTAAGGCAGTCGCCGGAGAAGCAGGCGTTCCATTCTTTAGTATCTCAGGTTCTGACTTTGTAGAAATGTTTGTCGGAGTTGGAGCTAGTCGTGTTCGTTCTCTTTTTGAAGATGCCAAAAAAGCAGCACCAGCTATCATCTTTATCGATGAAATTGATGCTGTTGGACGTCAACGTGGAGTTGGTCTTGGCGGAGGAAATGACGAACGTGAACAAACTTTGAACCAACTCTTGATTGAGATGGATGGTTTTGAGGGAAATGAAGGGATTATCGTCATCGCTGCTACAAACCGTTCAGATGTACTTGACCCTGCCCTCTTGCGTCCAGGACGTTTTGATAGAAAAGTATTGGTTGGCCGTCCTGATGTTAAGGGGCGCGAAGCAATCTTGAAAGTTCATGCTAAGAACAAGCCTTTAGCAGAAGATGTTGATTTGAAATTAGTTGCTCAACAAACTCCAGGCTTTGTTGGTGCTGATTTAGAGAATGTCTTGAATGAAGCAGCCTTGGTTGCCGCTCGTCGCAATAAATCGATAATTGATGCTTCAGATATTGATGAAGCAGAAGATAGAGTGATTGCTGGACCTTCTAAGAAAGATAAGACAGTTTCACAAAAAGAACGTGAATTGGTTGCCTACCATGAGGCAGGACATACCATTGTTGGTCTAGTCTTGTCGAATGCCCGTGTTGTTCATAAGGTTACAATTGTACCAAGAGGTCGTGCAGGTGGTTACATGATTGCACTTCCTAAAGAGGATCAAATGCTTCTATCCAAAGAAGATATGAAAGAGCAATTGGCTGGCTTAATGGGTGGACGTGTAGCTGAAGAAATTATCTTTAATGTCCAAACGACAGGAGCTTCAAACGACTTTGAACAGGCGACACAAATGGCGCGTGCAATGGTTACAGAGTACGGTATGAGTGAAAAACTTGGTCCAGTTCAATATGAAGGAAATCATGCCATGTTTGGTGCACAAAGCCCTCAAAAATCAATTTCAGAACAAACAGCTTATGAAATTGACGAAGAGGTTCGTTCATTATTGAATGAGGCACGAAATAAAGCTGCTGAAATTATTCAGTCAAATCGTGAAACTCACAAGTTGATTGCAGAAGCATTATTGAAATACGAAACATTGGATAGTACACAAATTAAAGCTCTTTATGAAACAGGAAAGATGCCTGAAACCGTAGAAGAGGAGTCTCATGCATTATCTTATGATGAAGTAAAGTCAAAAATGAATGACGAAAAATAACCCAAAGAGAGGCTTGTCCTCTCTTTTTTGTGCGGTTGAGGCGGTAAAGGGTGCAGAATGGCTGAAATGTGCCAAAAGTGTATTTGAATCTGTTAGACTGTAAACAGAAAGGGGAAAAGAATGATTAAAGAATTGTATGAAGAAGTCCAGGGGAGTGTAGATAAGTGTAGAAATGAATATTACCTTCATTTATGGGAGCTATCGGATTGGAACCAAGAGGGTATGATTTGCTTACATGAATTGATTAGTAGAGAAGAAGAATTGGTAGAAGATATCCCTCGTTTAAGGCAATATTTCAAAACAAAATTCCGAAATCGAATTTTAGACTATATCCGTAAGCAAGAAAGCCACAAACGAAGATATAATAAAGAACCTTATGAAGAAGTGGGTGAGATCAGTCATCGTATAAGTGAGGGCGGTCTCTGGCTAGATGACTATTATCTCTTTCATGAAACATTATGGAGGTATAGAAAGGAACAAAGTAAAGAAAAACAAGAAGAATTAGAACGTGTTTTAAGAAATGAATATTTTCGAGGACGTCAAAGAGTATTGAGGGATTTACGCATTGTGTTTAAGGAGTTTGATATCCGTACTCATTAGGAAGTCATACAAAAAAAATGAAAAAAATTAGAAAAAGGTGTTGACAAAGTTTAAAAAGCCTGTATAATAGTAAGAGTTGAAAATAACAACTCTGGTCCGTTGGTCAAGGGGTTAAGACACCGCCTTTTCACGGCGGTAACACGGGTTCGAATCCCGTACGGACTATGGTATGTTGCGGTAGGAACACTTGATGAAAAAAAGATTAAAAAAGTTTCAAAAAAGTGTTGACAAGCGAAAGCGGCTGTGATATACTAAACTAGTTGTCGCTTGAAAGCGGCGAGTGACAAAGACCTTTGAAAACTGAACAAGACGAACCAATGTGCAGGGCACTACAACCAAGGTTGTAGTACTGAACAATGAAAAAAACAATAAATCTGTCAGTGACAGAAATGAGTGAGAACTCAAACTTTTAATGAGAGTTTGATCCTGGCTCAGGACGAACGCTGGCGGCGTGCCTAATACATGCAAGTAGAACGCTGAAGGAGGAGCTTGCT
>NZ_JAQFJG010000029.1 GCF_030439915.1 Streptococcus sp. SPS1 | reverse complement strand
CGTAACTTCTCAAAGTAATTTCCACTTGCCTAATCAAAGTGGAAATTAGTCTAAAACGGATTTTTATGGTGGAATTAAGTGTGAGACGTTTGAGTTAGAAATGAGGTCTACTATGACAAAACATAAACATCTTACCCTTTCAGACCGTAATGATATCCAACTGGGCTTAGAGCGCGGTGAAACCTTCAAAGCTATTGGACAATCCATTCTAAAAGACCCAACTACTGTATCCAAAGAAGTCAAACGAAACAGACAAGTCCGAGAGTCTACATGCCATAACCTTCCTTGCTCTCTACTCGACAAAGCTCCCTTTGTCTGTAACGGATGCCCTAAAAGAAGACAAAATTGTGGATTTAAAAAAATTTTCTACCTCGCTAAGCAAGCTCAAAAACAATACGAACAAACTCTTGTCGAAGCTCGTGAAGGAACTCCCCTCAATTCCAAGACCTTCTGGGAAATGGACAAAGTCATTTCTGATGGGGTTAAAAAGGGACAACACATCTATCATATCCTCAAAACTCATAACCTTGATGTCAGCTCCTCAACTGTCTATCGGCACATCCGAAAAGGATACCTATCTATCGCTCCTATTGACCTAGCCAGAGCCGTTAAATTCAAAGAAAGACGGAAAAGTAAGCTACCTTCCATCCCTAAAGAAGCTAAAAAAGGCCGTTCCTATGAGGATTTCCAAAACTATTTAGCACTGAATCAACTAGACTCTTGGCTGGAAATGGACACCGTTATGGGCAGGATAGGAGGTAAAGTCCTACTCACCTTCAATTTATCTTTCTGTAACTTTATCTTCGCTAGGCTTCTGGATAATAAAACTGCCCTTGAGGTTACCAAACACCTCTATGACATCAAGAACACTCTTCACCAAGCTGACAAAGATTTCTTCCAACTCTTCCCTGTCATCCTGACAGATAATGGTGGAGAGTTTGCTAGAGTTGATGATATCGAAATGGATGTTCAAGGAGAGAGTAAACTCTTCTTTTGTGACCCTAATCGCTCTGACCAGAAAGGGAGAATTGAGAAAAATCACACGCTGATTCGCGATATCCTTCCTAAGGGAACTTCTTTTGACAACTTAACTCAAGAGGATATTAATCTCGTTTGTTCTCATGTCAACAGTGTCAAACGCGCTGCTTTGAATGGAAAGTCAGCCTATGAACTCTTTGCTTTTACTTACGGAGAAGAAATTCCTAAGCTTCTCGGCATTTCTAAAATACCTGAAGAAGACGTCTGCCAGTCGTCTACATTACTCCAACATAAGTTCTAAAAACTAACCTTTAACCGCATTCAAACGTCTCACACTAACTTCCACCATAGCGGAACTTAATCTGAAACGCTTTCAGATGAGGGGATTTTGTGAGCTCTTTTTTTCGATTCCTTTCGGCTACAAAAGCGATGAAATCAAGCATGATTAAAACCAGCGGAACTTACCCTGACACGGATTTCCACTGGTTTTTACGATTTTTATCAGACTAACTTCCACTTGGATTAGCGGTGGAAGTTAGTTTGGGAATTTACC
>NZ_JAQFJG010000028.1 GCF_030439915.1 Streptococcus sp. SPS1 | reverse complement strand
GCGAATATGAGCCTCTGAGGGCTGTTTTCGCTTATTACTCTAAACTTTCCTGAATTAAATCAAAGAATTTATCAAATTCTCGCCTAAATCCCTTTAATTCAGCCAACAAATCTTTATTCATGTCTAAAAGCTCCTTGTTTTGAACCTCCAAAAACTTACACTTGACTTCTACCTCCGATATACGCTGAATAACATTTCCTTCAAAACCTAGAGAATAATTTTCTTTGCGAAGTCCTTGTTTTATTTTTTCAACACCTGAAGCTGATATATACACCAGACCTCTGTGAGTCATCACATCATCGTTATCTAATTTTTTTCGGTGATATTTCACCAAATCTTTTGATATTTTTAACTCTTCAGCAATCTCTGACATTGTCTTCCAACTACTCATTTTCGCTCCTTTTTCTCTAAACTTTCTTACTGGGAAATTTACCAACTATGAGTATACCACACAACCAAGGAATTTCCTAGTAAAAACTACCCAGAAAACATATGTTTTTATTCCGGCAAGCTTAGCATCTGGATACCCATTTACCAGTAAATTGTCCAGATGCTGTGTTTGAAAGAAATAAAAAGAGTCGTCCTCTCAAACGCCTTTTTTACCACTTTCAAATTTTTGGGGAGTTCCCCAATCCCCCTCATCCTACAAATTCTTTTTAACTCTTTTTCTTTGCAACAATAATATTTTATGGTATAATGTAAGCGTATACAGCGGAGGTCGATTCAATAAAGAAATCATAATGTAGTTTTCAATTTTAATTTGTTTATAGAAAGGAGAATTCTTATGAATAAACAAATAAAAACTTCAGCCCTTTTAGGGGTATGTGTTGTTTCTTTAGGGGTTATTGCTCCTGTTTTAGGAGCGAATCCAGTTGTTGCTGATTCCGTCACAGAGACAACAGTGCAAGGAAATCTTAATAAGATTGATGTTGTTGAAACTCTCTCTGATAATGGCTATCTAGACGTGGATCCTGATGCTAAAAAAGTTACCATTACTGAAAAATATAAGCAGGAGGTATTAGCTAACACTGACACTGACTTATATAATGTTATTTTTACCGAAAACTCAATTACAATAGCTCCTAAATATTCTTTCAGAGACTTCTCAGGATATACTAAAATCGTTTATACTTGGAAAGGATATGATATTTATTTAGATAGCACTACTGCCAATAGAATAGTTGCTGGACTTGGTGGTGGAGCTGCTCTTGCTGCTTTAATTCCTGAACCAGGCGCATCCAAAATTGTAGCTGCTGCTTTAGGGACTGTTGCCGCTATAATTGCTTATAATAATGCTGCTGGACGAGGGGTTATCATTGCTTTTGTAGGAGTGTTTCCAAATGGAACTCCACACTGGATAACTTCTCAATGATGTATACAAAATTGGTGTTGTTTATTACCTTTCTTGTAATAAGCTTGTTACCTGATAAGATTTTTGGAAAAAATAAAAAAATTTGGAAAATAGTTCTTGCAATATTGATGGCAGCGACAGCATTATCATTTATGTACTAAGTTATTTTAAGAATGTAGGGTTTATTTCCCTACATTCTTTCTTTTTAGCTTTTTCCTATATCACAATGCATTATTTAAAAATACTATATCTTATAATTGTTTTTTTGAGCATAAGGGAAACTGCCCCCACGAAGCGTGTGGAGTTGATAGTATCAACGTTTCCAATGATATCAATTTTCTCGGCTTCGCCTACTTACACACACATGCTATACTTACCTTTACACACTTTATAGGTGTTATACTTACACTGTTTTTTATTCTTTACATACTTTTACATACACCCTTTTTGACTATCTCACACTTTAACACACTCTTATCGCATACAGATACACACAAAAAAAAGATGCTGATTTCTCAATCAACAATCTCTTCAGCTGGTAAGGTATAAAACGGCAAGTATTTTGGCAGTTCCTCAATCTCCAAACCGAGAACGTCTGCTAATTCAGCAATCTCTTTCATCAACTCGTCGATTTCACCCTCTAGTAACTCATAACGTTTTTTATCCAACACTTTTTTCACTCGAGCAATTTGACTAGCTACGAATTCAAATTGACTTTCAATAGCCCTTCGAGAACTGTCCCAATAGTTTTGGGCAATAGCCTGCTTTTTCTCTGTAGCTCGTAGATGGTCAGCCAATGCATTAAAACTCTCCCATGCAGTACTTTCCCACTGCTCAGCTTCTTCTACTTGCCTTAATAATCTATTTCTTTCAGCTTTTAATTTCTCGATATCGTTTATCAGTTCCGTTCTTTCTGTCATTTTGTGGCTCCCTTTTCTGCGTTGATTAGTCTAAAAAATCATAAATGTCTGTTTGAACTTCATGAGATTCTGAACGATTCAGTCTAGCCAACATTTCTTGCTTTTTACGTTCCAATTCAGCTTTTGTCTCTTCGCTTGTTGTGTTCACATAATCAGTATTTGACCAACTAGGTACGTTGGACTGTCTTTTCTGCTTATGTTTTGGCTTGTTAAATTTATTTGGAACATACGATTCGGATATTTCAGGATTCCAAGTGAACTCGTAGCCTAGAACGGGGTTACCTCGCTTGTTTGACTTGATTTTCTTGACTTTTAAGTCAGCAAAATAAGGCGAGAGTTGCTTTTTGATAGGGGTTATGACAAGCCTATCTATATGACACGCCTTGTAGCTACTTGGCATGTCCATCAGCAACTTAAATTCATCAATCGCAAACTCTTTTCGTCCAACTGTACGCCACTGCTTCAGCAGTCTATAGGCGGTCTTAGCGTATGTTGAACGAATCGATGTAAATTCCTGCAATTCGTATTGAGTGAAATTGGCTGATAGTCTGTTTAAGATATAGTCGAAGTATGGGGAAAGCGATACTGTCGCCTTCATATCAGACAAATCCTCTTCCCAATCTACCCTGAATTTCGTAAAAAGTGGCATATATTCAACAGACCTGCTTGTTCTCTCGATGTATCTCAGCTGGCTGATGTTGTTGGATAGACTATCCATCGTATCATAGAAACGCTTGTTGTGTTGAATAGAATAGTCTGCTAATTCAGCTAGCTGATACTTGTCAAAAACGAGGTCAGAAGTGCCTTTATCCTTCGCTTTAGCGATGATAGCAAAGAAGAAATTCATCTCTTCAGCAGTCCATTTCCGCATAATAACAGTATTCAAATCATTGTGATGTTTGACAACTTCGTTAGCCATATAGAAACCTCTTCTAATTTATGTTTTTATTATACCCTGTTTTCGTTATAAAAACAAGTTTCAAGTTATGTTTTTATATACCGACATTTTGTTATTCAAGAACCGACAAAATGTTATCGAAGAACCGACAAAATGTTATCGAAGAACCGACATTTTGTTATTCATAAAAGCTGAAACCCCTTGGCGCTCTAGGGCTCAAAAGCGCCTTAAATATATATAAAATATAATTAAATATATATAAAAAGGGTCTCACTTCGTTTCGACCTCTATCCCTCATTACAAATCAAGCTATCTATCCGAAATTCCCCCTAATTTTGCTATTTAGCAAAAATATGTTATAATTTAATCAACAACAAGAGTAGTGAGTTCATCACGCTAAACGAAAAAGCACCCTGTCCGCCAAGACTTAGGGTGCTTTTTTTGCGCCAGCTACAACACACTAGCGTTCGTGAAAAGTGACACTATTTCTCGTTATCATCGAAGCGCTTTTCAATCCACTTCATCCCATAGGATTTCCCCAACTCGTACGCTAAGGGCAACACTACTCGGACAACAACAAGAAGAGTAATGAGTTCTAACAAGCTAAACACCTCCTTTCGAAGGCTTAGTGCCAGAATATTGCTATTATACCATGTCCGCTTGCTTTATTCCATGGTCTATTTGACAACAAGTAACCTAGGTCGTTAGTCTTTGGTTTGTCGGTCAGCTGAACAAAGTTCAGACTGAACCGCCCTAACCAGTCTAACTTGACCTAGCTTGTTATCAAATAGCTTTCACGGCATAAATCGCTCAGAGGCTATCAGACGCCATATTTTGCCCTTTAACGCATTTTAACATCAAAGACATAGAATTATACTCCGAAAACAAAAACAAGCGAATATGAGCCTCTGAGGGCTGTTTTCGCTTATTACTCTAAACTTTCCTGAATTAAATCAAAGAATTTATCAAATTCTCGCCTAAATCCCTTTAATTCAGCCAACAAATCTTTATTCATGTCTAA
>NZ_JAQFJG010000027.1:0-2500 GCF_030439915.1 Streptococcus sp. SPS1 | reverse complement strand
TGTAGGACTGCAATGTGGACTCAAAGATTATAGAAGAATGATTTGGGAAGATCAGCCAAAGAGAGTAATAGCCTCGTATTTAAAATAGTCTTTGTACCTAGCAGTATCCTGAGTACGGCGGGACACGAGAAATCCCGTCGGAATCTGGGAGGACCATCTCCCAACCCTAAATACTCCCTAGTGACCGATAGTGAACCAGTACCGTGAGGGAAAGGTGAAAAGCACCCCGGGAGGGGAGTGAAATAGAACCTGAAACCGTGTGCCTACAACAAGTTCGAGCCCGTTAATGGGTGAGAGCGTGCCTTTTGTAGAATGAACCGGCGAGTTACGTTATGATGCGAGGTTAAGTTGAAGAGACGGAGCCGTAGGGAAACCGAGTCTGAACAGGGCGAATTAGTATCATGACGTAGACCCGAAACCATGTGACCTACCCATGAGCAGGTTGAAGGTGCGGTAAGACGCACTGGAGGACCGAACCAGGGCACGTTGAAAAGTGCTTGGATGACTTGTGGGTAGCGGAGAAATTCCAAACGAACTTGGAGATAGCTGGTTCTCTCCGAAATAGCTTTAGGGCTAGCGTCGACATTAGAGATTCTTGGAGGTAGAGCACTGTTTGGGTGAGGGGTCCATCCCGGATTACCAATCTCAGATAAACTCCGAATGCCAAAGAATTATGGTCGGCAGTCAGACTGCGAGTGCTAAGATCCGTAGTCGAAAGGGAAACAGCCCAGACCACCAGCTAAGGTCCCAAAATAATTGTTAAGTGGAAAAGGATGTGGGGTTGCACAGACAACTAGGATGTTAGCTTAGAAGCAGCTATTCATTCAAAGAGTGCGTAATAGCTCACTAGTCGAGTGACCCTGCGCCGAAAATGTACCGGGGCTAAAACAATTTACCGAAGCTGTGGATACCTTTATAGGTATGGTAGGAGAGCGTTCTATGTGTGATGAAGGTATACCGTGAGGAGTGCTGGAACGCATAGAAGTGAGAATGCCGGTATGAGTAGCGAAAGACAGGTGAGAATCCTGTCCACCGTAAGACTAAGGTTTCCAGGGGAAGGCTCGTCCGCCCTGGGTTAGTCGGGACCTAAGGAGAGACCGAAAGGTGTATCCGATGGACAACAGGTTGATATTCCTGTACTAGAGTATGTAGTGATGGAGGGACGCAGTAGGCTAACTAAAGCAGACGATTGGAAGAGTCTGTCTAAGCAGTGAGGTGTGAACTGAGTTAAATGCTTAGTTCTATAACATTGAGCTGTGATGGGGAGCGAAGTTTAGTAGCGAAGTTAGTGACGTCACACTGCCAAGAAAAGCTTCTAGCGTTTAAACATACTCTACCCGTACCGCAAACCGACACAGGTAGTCGAGGCGAGTAGCCTCAGGTGAGCGAGAGAACTCTCGTTAAGGAACTCGGCAAAATGACCCCGTAACTTCGGGAGAAGGGGTGCTGACTTTAAGTCAGCCGCAGTGAATAGGCCCAAGCAACTGTTTATCAAAAACACAGCTCTCTGCTAAATCGTAAGATGATGTATAGGGGGTGACGCCTGCCCGGTGCTGGAAGGTTAAGAGGAGTGCTTAGCGTAAGCGAAGGTATGAATTGAAGCCCCAGTAAACGGCGGCCGTAACTATAACGGTCCTAAGGTAGCGAAATTCCTTGTCGGGTAAGTTCCGACCCGCACGAAAGGCGTAATGATTTGGGCACTGTCTCAACGAGAGACTCGGTGAAATTTTAGTACCTGTGAAGATGCAGGTTACCCGCGACAGGACGGAAAGACCCCATGGAGCTTTACTGCAGTTTGATATTGAGTGTCTGTACCACATGTACAGGATAGGTAGGAGTCTATGAGATCGGGACGCCAGTTTCGAAGGAGACGTTGTTGGGATACTACCCTTGTGTTATGGCCACTCTAACCCAGATAGGTGATCCCTATCGGAGACAGTGTCTGACGGGCAGTTTGACTGGGGCGGTCGCCTCCTAAAAGGTAACGGAGGCGCCCAAAGGTTCCCTCAGAATGGTTGGAAATCATTCGCAGAGTGTAAAGGTATAAGGGAGCTTGACTGCGAGAGCTACAACTCGAGCAGGGACGAAAGTCGGGCTTAGTGATCCGGTGGTTCCGTATGGAAGGGCCATCGCTCAACGGATAAAAGCTACCCTGGGGATAACAGGCTTATCTCCCCCAAGAGTTCACATCGACGGGGAGGTTTGGCACCTCGATGTCGGCTCGTCGCATCCTGGGGCTGTAGTCGGTCCCAAGGGTTGGGCTGTTCGCCCATTAAAGCGGCACGCGAGCTGGGTTCAGAACGTCGTGAGACAGTTCGGTCCCTATCCGTCGCGGGCGTAGGAAATTTGAGAGGAACTGCTCCTAGTACGAGAGGACCAGAGTGGACTTACCGCTGGTGTACCAGTTGTCTTGCCAAAGGCATCGCTGGGTAGCTATGTAGGGAAGGGATAAACGCTGAAAGCATCTAAGTGTGAAACCCACCTCAAGATGAGATTTCCC
>NZ_JAQFJG010000026.1 GCF_030439915.1 Streptococcus sp. SPS1 | reverse complement strand
GGACCAGAGTGGACTTACCGCTGGTGTACCAGTTGTCTTGCCAAAGGCATCGCTGGGTAGCTATGTAGGGAAGGGATAAACGCTGAAAGCATCTAAGTGTGAAACCCACCTCAAGATGAGATTTCCCGTGATTATATATCAGTAAGAGCCCTGAGAGATGATCAGGTAGATAGGTTAGAAGTGGAAGTGTGGCGACACATGTAGCGGACTAATACTAATAGCTCGAGGACTTATCCAAAGTAACTGAGAATATGAAAGCAAACGGTTTTCTTGGTTTGAATAGATATTCAATTTTGAGTAGGTATTACTCAGAGTTAAGTGACGATAGCCTAGGAGATACACCTGTACCCATGCCGAACACAGAAGTTAAGCCCTAGAACGCCGGAAGTAGTTGGGGGTTGCCCCCTGTGAGATATGGAAGTCGCTTAGCTCTAGGGAGTTTAGCTCAGCTGGGAGAGCATCTGCCTTACAAGCAGAGGGTCAGCGGTTCGATCCCGTTAACTCCCATTTTAGCGGGTGTAGTTTAGTGGTAAAACTACAGCCTTCCAAGCTGTTGTCGCGAGTTCGATTCTCGTCACCCGCTTTGAACTTTGTTCTTTGTACCAAGTTTTTAACTTGGGCGCGTAGCTCAGGTGGTTAGAGCGCACGCCTGATAAGCGTGAGGTCGGTGGTTCGAGTCCACTCGTGCCCATAGTGTTTAGTCCATTACTAGAGAATTGAAATATTATCTTTTCACTTCACTAAGAGGACACGGGTTTGTTCCCGTATAAACTATTTTGGAGGATTACCCAAGTCCGGCTGAAGGGAACGGTCTTGAAAACCGTCAGGCGTGTAAAAGCGTGCGTGGGTTCGAATCCCACATCCTCCTTTTATATTAACGCGGGATGGAGCAGCTCGGTAGCTCGTCGGGCTCATAACCCGAAGGTCGTAGGTTCAAATCCTGCTCCCGCAATAAGGCTCGGTAGCTCAGTTGGTAGAGCAATGGATTGAAGCTCCATGTGTCGGCGGTTCGATTCCGTCTCGCGCCATTTATATATTTTGGAAGGGTAGCGAAGAGGCTAAACGCGGCGGACTGTAAATCCGCTCCTTCGGGTTCGGGGGTTCGAATCCCTCCCCTTCCATTTTACGGGCATAGTTTAAAGGTAGAACTAAGGTCTCCAAAACCTTCAGTGTGGGTTCAATTCCTACTGCCCGTGTTAATAGAATTATGGCGGGTGTGGTGAAGTGGTTAACACACCAGATTGTGGCTCTGGCATGCGTGGGTTCGATCCCCATCACTCGCCTATTTTATATTATTGGGGTATAGCCAAGCGGTAAGGCAAGGGACTTTGACTCCCTCATGCGTTGGTTCGAATCCAGCTACCCCAGTTACTATTTGCCGGCGTGGCGGAATTGGCAGACGCGCTGGACTCAAAATCCAGTGTCCGCAAGGACGTGCCGGTTCGACCCCGGCCGCCGGTATAGTATAGTATTAAAGACAAGGTCCTAAAACCTTGTCTTTTTTTCTTGGTAGTGGCAACTCTTGTTTAGTTACTAAAAATTACTAATTTTTCTCTTGACGGTTTGAGTTTAATCTGATAGAATTATAGTGTACAAAATACTTAATCCAAATGTACAAAAATATTCTAGGAGGAAAACTCAATGTTACTTAGTCCAATTCTTGTTAAGGTTATCTGTGACGCAGTTGTTAATGAGTGGAAACCAAAATATGATTTTTTAGACGACCACTTTAAGCTTCCACTTTCAAAGACCGACTTTTTTAAAATAAAGTATCCCACTTTAATGAATAATACTATTAATGAATATCTTAGAGTTTTAACTAAAGGCTCTAGTTATAGATATGCTACTTTTAAAAGAAGAGCTGAGATACTAATAAGTAATGGAAAAATTTCAAACTTGTTTTTTGACACAGTTGATAAATCTACAGTGTTGAATGGGTTGTTAAAAGTAAATCCTAATAATGTTAAATCAATAAATGATTTTTACATAGAAAATGATAAATTTGATTTTACATTATGGAGTGATTATTTGCTTGAACAAAATCAAATTTTAGGTATAGAATTTGCTGATGAAATTTTCTTGTTTTCGGCAATGTCTTATATCAGAAATATTATCAGTTTCTATGGATTGCTACCATACAAAGTTAAGCTTTCAATAGATGACGATTGTATTTTCTTTTATTGTGTTGATTTTACTAATAAGAAGAACACTTTTTTTGTTAGTTTATCTAATCCGTTGGCTTCACATTTTATTTAACTTAAAGAGATTTGGGAATAAAGTGTTTAAAATCAGAAAAACGCATAGTATCAAGTATTGAACAACCTGATATTATGCGTTTTATTGTGAGAAGATTTACTTCCTTCTCTCCTGTAATTGAGTTTTTACCATCCTCTTCATCAATGCCTGCATGAACAAAGATTTAACTATTAGTTTCATAATAATAGCGTTTATCTCTATATCGTTTTTTAACAAGTTTATGAATGGGATGAACTTGATATTATTTTTTATTTCATTTCTAACACCTGTTTCAAAGTTGTTAAGATTTGATTTTAATATATATTCCAATTCCTCTGGAGAGAAGAAACTCTTTATTGTTTCTAGAAATGCTGAAGCAGTAGGCTGATTTAAATTAAACCAATCATAAAACCTTTCTTCATGATTTCCAATAAGTGTAATAATTTGTTTTGGGTAAATTTTTTCAAGTTCAATTATTTTAGAAATGATTTGAAAAGATTGAGAACCGTAATCAATATAGTCTCCAAGTAAGATAAGTCAACTTTGTTTATCAGATAAATCTATTTTATTGAGAGATTTAATAAACTCATTGTAGTGCCCATGTATATCAGATATTGCGTATATTTTAGCCATAGCGTCTCATCATTTCTTCATGTGAGATAGTTTTTTTACCACATTCAACCCATTTTTTATAAGCTGCATCAGCGACCTTAATATCATACATATCTTCAATTTTCTCTATAACAGCTTGTCTAATAAAGTCAGTCTTGGTTGTATTATTTTCTTCAACAATAGCATTTAATAAAGAATTTAACTCTTGACTAAATTGAACAGAAATTAGTGTAGTAACATCATTATTCATATAACAGCCACCTAATAGTTATTTTAGATACATTATACTCCTAGTCTAAAAGTTTCTCAATAAAAAATTTCACTTTTTATAGTTATTTATTTTAATAAAATTGTAGTATCGCAAGGATGTGCCAGTTCGAGACCGACCGCCAGTATAGTAATAAAGACAAAGTTTATAAGCCTTGTCTTTTGTTTTCTCTTTATAAATTTTTATAGTTTAGTTACTAACTTTTTTTCTTTGTTTTTAAAAATCTAATAGCAGAACTGTATTTCTTATTTCTCTCTAAGTCTTTTTCAGTAATTAATGGTAGTCTGCTTAAATCTGAATTATGCCGTAAATCCGCCAACTTTACAACTCTAGCGAGTTCATTTGTCTTTACTAGATTGAGATAAGATTGATAATCTTGTCCTTTTTTCTTTGTAAGTATATCGACGGCTTCTATAATGTTTTTTGAAAAACCTTCCTTTTTTAGGTCTAGTAGGGTTAGTGAAGTATCTTCAATTACATCATGTAGATAGGCGACAGCTTTCTCTTCATCAGTTGCAACAAAACTAGCTCCTGTTTCAGGGTGTTTAATGTAGTCAATTCCTGCTCTATCAATTTGTCCAAAGTGTGCTTTTTTAGCTACTTCATGTGCTTTTATTGCTTGTGATGTATCCATGATTTAATTATAAACTTTCC
This sequence comes from Streptococcus sp. SPS1, assembly GCF_030439915.1. Taxonomy (GTDB): domain Bacteria; phylum Bacillota; class Bacilli; order Lactobacillales; family Streptococcaceae; genus Streptococcus. The sequence goes on along the minus strand of NZ_JAQFJG010000026.1, from coordinate 1,917 downwards.
ATTTATAAAACTCAATTACTTTATAGTAAATCATCTAGTTTATCAGCTAAATCCTTTTGCTTACTTGGGTACAAGTGAGAGTAGGTATCAATCGTGGTTGTTATAGAAGCATGTCCTAGTCGCTCTTTTACAACTAGATAATCTTCCCCTTGGTTAATCAGCAGGGAAGCGTGTGAGTGCCTAAAATCGTGTATGCGTATCTGTTTTAGTGTGCTATCACGTTCAAGTATTTTCTTATATTGTTTTTCAACTGCATTTTTTGTAATTGTGATAGGATTATTTTGAAACACTTGTAATGTTAGGCTATTGTTGGTAAATTGCTCTAATAGATGTTTTTGTTGCTTTTCCCAATCTTGTAATTCTTGGCTTAATTTTTTATTGATGACAATTCTTCTTGTTCCTGCTTTAGTTTTTGTTGTGCTGATATGAGTTACTCCTTTATTAACATAGACAGATTTCGTGATATGAATTGTATTACTTGAAAAGTCGATGTCTTGCCATGTTAGGGCAAGAGCTTCCCCAAGTCTTAATCCTGTAAAGAATAGAACAGTAAAGAGTAGTTTGATATTGTATTCTTCGGGTTCAAATAGTGTCAAAAACTTCTGAAATTCTTTGACTGTCCAAAATTGCATTTTTGTTTTTTCAATTGGCAACTTTTTTATCAATTTTGCTGGATTGGAGGAGTAATAGCCTTTTCGCAAACCAACATCAAAAATTTTTTTGAGTAAAATCATGATTTTGTTAATAGTATTTGTGCTTAACGGTCTATCTGAATTTTTAGCCGCTTTTTTCCTAAGATGTTCTCTAAACTGGTAGATGTCATCATAGGTCAATTTTCCGACATTATCGACCATAGAAAAATAATCTTTGATGTGTTTGTTGTAATTATTATCTTGTGTATTGATATAGCTTGCTTTTCGATGATTTATGCTATCTTCTTCCTTAAGTAGTTCATATAGTATGGGGATAGTTATTTTAGCTCCATAGAAGCGTTCTTTTAACTCTACACTTCGTAAGTAGTGTTCCGCTTCAATAGCTTCTTTTTTCGTCTTATAGCCCTTTCTGACAAGTCTACGTTGCTTTAGTGTTATTGGGTCAAAACCGTTGCTAATATCAACTACCCAATTACCGTCTTTACCTTTTCTAATTGCCATATTTTACTCCTTGAGGGTACTGCTTTGAACATCAAAACCGAGTAATTCGGTAGCAATAGTAGCAGGTATAGTACCAATTCGCTTGTTCTGATAGACTGTAAAGCCTCGGGTTATCAGTAGCTCTTTCCCTTGGCGGATAATACGTTTAGATGTTCCCTCAGAGAAACCGAGGGCAATTAGGTCATTCTTAGTAACAGTTGCTATCATGTGACTTACTCCTTTATTCATCTAGTCTTATTTTCTTGTACTTTACATGATTATCGAAATACTGACCGTCTTTATAGATCTTACTAGTGTATTCCGTTTCATATAGCACGACTGAACTATCATAGTTAAAATCTTCATAAGTGTAAAATTTATCTTCATCAGGCTTTTTCAAGTTGCGTGATGAAAAATAGGCTTGCTTTCCGAAGTTTTCCAACAATTCTTGTCCAATACCTTTTTCAAAATACTTTGTGACATATCGACCGCGATTTTCTTTGCTGTCGACGTCAACTTTATTTATCCATACTGCACCATGCCCCCAAAGTTCTAATAATTGCTTATGTGGAATATAGGGAACACTGAAAAGTAGAATATGAGCATGCCATGCTCCACGTTTTTGCTTTTCTAATACTGCAATATATTTTAATTGGCTTTTATTTGAAAAAAGACAGTAAAAAAGCGCAAAAAATCACTTCCTGTGCTATACTGTAATTGAAATTTTTTTAGTTTGGGCGTTAGAACTGTTTCCTCAGTCCTATCGCCTTTTCTTTTTGATAAG
>NZ_JAQFJG010000025.1 GCF_030439915.1 Streptococcus sp. SPS1 | reverse complement strand
CGATGAAATCAAGCATGATTAAAACCAGCGGAACTTACCCTGACACGGATTTCCACTGGTTTTTACGATTTTTATCAGACTAACTTCCACTTGGATTAGCGGTGGAAGTTAGTTTGGGAATTTACCCCGTTAAAAATTCCTCTAAGTCGCTAAGAGCACGCTCTGCAATTTTTTCATAACGAGCCTTCTTATCACGGATACGTTCGCCTTCCAACTCCTTGATAATCCCAAAGTTGACATTCATTGGTTGGAAATGTTTGCTATCGGCATGGGTGATGTAATGAGCTAAGCTTCCGATAGCCGTCGTCTCTGGGAAAATAGCTTGGCTTTCTCCCTTGAAAAGACGAGCGGCGTTAATACCAGCTACTAAACCTGAAGCTGCTGATTCAACATAGCCTTCCACACCCGTCATCTGACCAGCAAAGAAGAGGTTTGATTGTTTCTTAGAACGGTAGGTTTGCTCAAGAAGATTTGGTGAATCCATATAAGAATTGCGGTGCATGACACCATAACGAACAAACTCAGCATTTTCAAGACCTGGAATCATTTGGAAGACACGCTTTTGTTCTCCCCATTTGAGGTGGGTCTGGAAACCAACAATATTGTAGAGGCTACCAGCAGCATTGTCCTGACGGAGTTGCACAACCGCATAAGGTGTTTTAAATTCTCCATCACGAGGTCCTGTGTAGTCGTCCGGATACTCAAGACCCACTGGTTTCATAGGACCATAAAGCATGGTTTTAATACCTCGTTTGGCCATGACTTCGATAGGCATACAGCCTTCAAAGTACTTTTCTTTTTCAAAAGAATTGAGCGGTGCTTCTTCCGCATTAACCAAGGCTTCATGGAAATCCATAAATTCTTGCTTGGTCATTGGAGCATTGAGGTAGGCTGCTTCTCCCTTATCATAACGAGATTTGAGATAGACCTTGCTCATATCGATGGTGTTGACGTCAATAATAGGCGCTGCCGCATCGTAGAAATAGAAACCATCGCCATCATTAAGGGCATGAATCTTTTCAGCCAAGGCATCGCTAGTCAAAGGACCAGTAGCGACAACTGTGATAACATCTGTCGGCAATTCTGTAATTTCATCACGCACTACTTCGATTAAGGGATGATTGGCTACTTTTTCGGTCACCATTTGGGAGAAACCATCGCGATCCACCGCAAGGGCACCGCCTGCAGGAACACGTGTAGCTTCTGCTGATTCCAAAATGACAGAACCCAAGCGGCGCATTTCTTCCTTGAGTAGCCCGACAGCATTGGTCAAAGCATCCCCACGTAGGGAATTGGAACAAACCAACTCAGCAAAATTGTCTGTTTTGTGTTGAGGTGTTGACTTGACACCACGCATTTCATAAAGTTTAACTGGAATACCACGTTCTGCAATTTGGTAGGCTGCTTCAGAACCTGCCAAACCAGCACCGATAACATTGATATAAGATTGAGACACGACACTAATACCTCTTTGGGAGTGTGAAGACAAGGTTCACATTGAAAAAGCTAATCAAACTTAAGAGCTTTCGAATTTCTTGGCTCAGGCTGAAAAAGTCCACAGGACTTACTTCGCTTTCGAATTTCCTGGCTCAGGCTGAAAAAGTCCACAGGACTTACTTCGCTTTCGAGTTTCTTGGCTCAGGCTGAAAAAGTCCACAGGACTTACTTCGCTTTCAAGTTTCTTGGCTCAGGCTGAAAAAGTCCCCCGGACTTTTTCACTCCCACAAATCTTTCTAATTTTTTCTTCTACTAGTATAACAAAAAAAGGGAAGAAGGCAAACTTCCCTGTTTAGTCATTTTCTTCCCATTCGTGGTAGGCAGCGTAAAGCTGGCTTTTATTCCACTGGTAAATCTTAGCGACTTCCTTAATAGCTTGGTTTTTCTTCATGCCTTGCTGGATACGGGCTTGGATTTCTAAGAACAAGTCTTCCTCGTCTTTTTCCTCCACATCCTGACTGGCACCTTCAACGATGAGAAGGCATTCGCCCTTGAGTGGCGTTTCAGCTATGCTTTCCAGCAATTCAGAGATCTTTCCTCTTTGGTATTCTTCATAGATTTTGGTCAATTCCCTAACTAAAACGACCGAGCGGTCGCCATAAACTGCTAACATATTTTCCAACGTATCTGCTACACGATGAGGGGATTCGTAAAAAATCTGTGTTTCAGGATAGTCTTTTTTCAAGTCGAAAAATTGCTTTTGCTGGCCTGATTTTCTCGGTAAAAAACCGTAAAAGATATGTGGCTGTGGCGCTAAACCACTGGCAATCAAGGCAGAAATTCCTGCAGAGGCACCTGGAACAGTGACAACTGCAATTTCTTCCTCAATAGCTGCTTTAACCAAATCATGACCAGGGTCTGAAATGCTAGGCAGACCTGCATCTGATACCTGAGCAATACTTTGCCCTGCTTTCAGGAAATCAATCAAATCAGGAATCTTTTCCTTGGCATTGTGCTCATGAAAACTGATCTGCTTGGTAGAAATGTCAAAATGCTTGAGCAAAAGCCCTGTATTGCGTGTGTCCTCAGCCGCAATCCAGTCCACTTCTTTCAAGGTCTGGATGGCTCGAAAGGTCATATCATCTAGATTGCCAATCGGCGTTGCCACTAAATACAGCTTGCCGTAGGGAGACTGCCCCTTAAAACTTTTTTGAATCCGCATGCCTACTCCCTGTATAACAACTCGTCACAGAACATACATTCCTCGTCCTGCTCTCGACGTTGTCCATAAAAATCATTACACACGTGAAAACCATCCCGGTAAATGCGACGGACACTTTCACGAACATGCTTGGCCTTGACAGGAGCGTCTGCTTCCACCTCACCCAAGCGTTCGCGCAACTTACTATTTTCCAAACGAAGAGCTGTATTTTCCTCTACCAGGCTCTTGAGATTTTTCTTGATGGCTTCCACATCGGCTAAGGTTACCAATAACTGTTGGGAAAAATCATCCAGCGCGTCAAATAATTCTTTTTTGTCCATAAAACAGCCCTTTCCTTTCTTTATCGTTCATTTTTGAGTTTATATTTCTTTCAAGACCAGATATTCCATGGCATTTTGAAAGCTGACATTAGCTTGCCACATTTTTCTAGCTTCTAGCAAATCTTGTAGAATCACTCTTACTCTTGCTTGTAGGATATCTTGTCCACAGAGAACTTCAAGAATCCGTAAAACCTGATCTTGTTTTTCCTTGTCATCTGCCAAGTTGGCTAATTTAGCAACCTGCAGATAACTTTCTTTTTTCTTAGCCACTAACCAAGTCAGCAGGCGTTCACTTTCATCAACCAAGGTCCAAAAACTTGCCTGATTGGCTAACTTTTCTGCTTCAGCTCGCGATTGACTAAACTGGGCTAAAAGAGTTGCTTTTTTCTTGACCAGACCTGCTTGTTCTAATTGATGGATGAGTTTTTCTTCTTGCTTTTTAAAGTGGAAAATCTGGGTCCGACTTCTGATGGTCGGTAAAATCTTTTCCTCATCACTGGTCAAGAAGAAAATATAAACCTCACTCTGGGGTTCTTCGATGACCTTGAGCAGAGAATTGGCTGCATTAGGATGCATTTTCTCGGCTTGTTCGATAATAAAGACCTGTTGTTGGCTTTCAATCCCTGCTTGAGAAAACTGACCCACCAATTCTCGAATGCGTTCTGTCTTAATGACCTGATTAACTGGTTTAATCAAAGTGACATCGGGAAATTCTTCCTGTTCAATCAGCTTACAATTTCGACATTTCTCACATGGCAACACACCTACTTTATCTGTACAAAAGAGGCTCTTAGCTAAAAATTGCGCCATTTCCAAACTTCCAAAGAATCCTGAAAAAAGATAGGCGTGATTGAGCTGGTCTTGTTCTAGGATACGGACAAAGCGGTCAAACTGGTCTGGCTGCCAAGCCTTTAATTCTTCTTGTTTCATTTAGCCAAGCCCATTCTATCAAACAAGATATCCTTGGTAGTTTCCACAACTTGTTCCAAAGGGAGACTGGCATCAATCTTGACAATGCGATTTCCTTCTTTGTCAAGAAGAGAAAGATAGCCTTGACGAACTTTTTTGTGCAAGTCCAACCCTTCCAAGTCCAAGCGATTGACCTCACGGTCACTATTAGCAGCAATGCGAGCCAGTCCCTCTTCCACCTCAATGTCAAAATAGAGGGTCAAATCAGGTTTGAGGCCATCTGTAGCAAAATGATTGAGCCAGTCAATGGCTTCAATATCCAAACCACGACCAAATCCCTGATAGGCAACAGAACTATCGATGAAGCGGTCCATAATGACCAACTTGCCAGCTTCAAGGGCTGGAAGAACTTTTTCCACTAAGTGCTGTCTGCGACTGGCAATATAGAGAAGGAGCTCTGTCTTCGCATCCATCTGAGTATGACTTGGGTCCAAAATCACTTCCCGAATCTTCTCCCCAATCAAGACCCCGCCAGGTTCACGGGTCGTCAGCACCTCTACTCCTTTTTCCTCTAAAATTGGTAGCAGAGCCTCTAAAACACTGGTCTTGCCTGCTCCCTCTGGTCCCTCAAGAGAGACTAAAAATCCTTTTGACATGTCTAACTCATTTCTTTTTTACTACTTCTATTCTATCAAAAAAATAGGGGTTTGTGACAATCTTTTTTTCTTCTCATTTCAACCACCATAAAAGAGGCAGATAAAACTACCTCTTATTTACCTAGTTCTTGTGTTCTTTTATAAGCTTGATGAACTGCCTCCATGACCGTTCCTCGAAAAGCATGCGTTTCTAAGCTTGCTACGCCAGCGATAGTCGAACCGCCTGGGCTGCAAACTTGGTCTTTCAAAACTCCAGGATGTTGCTGACTTTCAAGGACCAATTGTCCAGCGCCGACAACTGTTTGAGCTGCCATTTTCAATGCCGTTTCTCTTGGCAATCCCGTCTGAACACCCGCATCTGCCAAGGCCTCAATAAAGAGATAGACAAAGGCTGGTCCACAACCTGCAAGACCTGTCGCTGCATCGATTAAACTTTCTCCTAGTTCAACCAAGAGACCAGACTTGGCTAAAAGCTGATAAAAGACCTCACTGTCCTCAGCCCTGCAATTAGGAGACAAGGCATAACTAATCACTCCTTGTCCAATAGAAGCAGGGGTATTTGGCATCATACGAATAATTCGGTGTTGACTTGGGATAAGAGTTGCTAGTTTTTCCAAGGTCAATCCAGCTGCCATGGAAATCAAAAGAAGACTTGCTCGTTTTTCAAGGATGCTCTGGTATTGAGAAAGCAAGTCTGAGAACTGGGCTGGCTTAACACCTAGAAAAATCACATCTGCTTCTTCGAATATTTCTTCATTGCTGGAAGCCTGACCACCGAAGTTGGCGATGAAAGCATCCACCTTAGCTTGACTACGATTGGCAAGGAGAAGGTCATCGCCCGTCTTGGCCTGCAAGACAGCCTTGGCCAAACTAGCTCCCATATTCCCCAAACCGATAAATCCAATCTTCATCTCTTACTCCCTTATCTGCCCATCACCAGCAACCACATACTTGTAGCTGGTCAACTCTTTCAAGCCCATTGGACCACGCGCGTGCAATTTCTGAGTAGAAATCCCCATTTCACAACCAAGACCAAATTGGCCACCATCTGTGAAACGAGTTGAGGCATTGACATAGACAGCTGCAGAGTCCACTTGATCTGTAAAGTAAGATACAGCTCCAGCATTTTCCGTCACAATGGCATCCGAATGATGGGTACTGTGGGCTTCAATATGCTCAACCGCTTCTTCTAAACTGCTCACAACCTTAACAGCTAGAACATAGTCTAAAAACTCGGTATCAAAGTCTTGTGCTTCAGCTGCTTGGCCTGAAACAAACTGACTTGCTTTCTCATCCAAGCGGAATTGAATTGGCTCCAGTCCAGATTCTTTCCGACTTGTAACCAGAACTTGCTCTAAGCGAGGAAGGAAGCTTGCTGCCTTATCTTCATGAACCAGCAGAACCTCCATGGCATTGCAGACAGAAGGACGACTGGTTTTAGCATTATTGATAATAGACAGTGCCTTATCCTCATCTGCATCCTTATCCACATAGACATGGACAATCCCAGTTCCTGTCTCGATAACAGGTACAATCGCATTCTCAACCACTGCATTGATCAAACCAGCTCCCCCACGAGGAATAAGAAGATCTAGATAGCCCTTGGCTTTCATCATGGCATAGCTACTTTCACGGCTAGTATCTTCCACCAGTTGAATCACATCTGGATGAATGGTAGTCGTCTCCAAGCCCTTTTTCAAGGCTGTGACAATAGCATGAGCTGTTTGATAGGCATCCTTCCCACTACGAAGAACAACTGCATTCCCACTCTTGAGAGCCAAAGCAGCCGCGTCAGACGTCACATTTGGACGGCTTTCATAGATAATACCGATGACCCCCATAGCCACTCGTTTCTTGGTGATAACCAAGCCATTTTCAAGATGATTGGTTTCTAAAACTTCACCGATTGGATCTGGTAAAGCAGCCACTTCACGAATACCAGTTGCCATTGCTTCTATACGACCTGCATCCAAATAAAGACGATCCAGCATCACATCTGAGATTTTCCCCTTAGCAAATTCCATATCAAGGGCATTGGCTGCTAAAATCTCCTCAGTAGCAGCCACTAAGTGATCAGCCATGGCTAACAAGGCTTGGTTCTTCACTTCTTCACTAGCTGTATTGATCGATTTTTTAACAGCCTGTACCTGTTCAAATTGTTCTTGTGTACTTACCATAGTTTACCTCTAAAATTCTGTAAAGAGTAGTTGGATTTCAGGAGTAATGGAAATCCAGTCATCACGGTGAATCAAGACCCCCTTGGCTTTTTGAGAACGCAACATATCCTCCAAAGCAGATGCACCAAATTGCACACGCCCTTTTCCAAGTGATTTTCCACTTTCCTTGTCAAATACTGTCACGATATCACCGTAAGAAAAGGCTCCTTCTGCTTCAACAATACCAGATAAGAGAAGACTCTTTCCATGTTGAGAGAGAGCTTCCGCAGCCCCTTTATCAACCCAAATAGAACCTTGACTCTGAGCATAAAAGGCCAGCCATTGTTTCTGGGTACGAAGTCCCTTCTCTTGAGCAACAAAGTAGGAACCATCCTTGGTCTCCTCAGCTGCTTCAATCATGGCATCTGTCTTCAAAGATGAGCAGATATAAACAGGAACTCCTGATTCCGTCGCAATAGTCGCTGCTTTGATTTTGGTTAACATGCCCCCAGTTCCGTTTGAAGAACCTGCTCCACCGGACATATCAATAATCTCACGATTGATGGTCTCGATTTTCTCCAAGCGTTTGGCTCTTGGATCTGAATGAGGATTTCCAGTATAAAGACCGTCTACGTCTGTCAAGAGAACCAAAAGATCTGCTTGAACCATGGCCGCTACTTGGGCACTAAGAGTGTCATTGTCCCCAACCTTGAGCTCATCAATGACGACACTGTCATTCTCATTGATGATAGGAATCGCACCACGGCTAAGTAGAACTGACAAAGCCTGATGGGCATTTTTATAACGGCGCTTATCCACAAAATCATCCTGGGTCAGCAAGATTTGTGCAGAAACGATTTGGCGCAAGAGAAGATTGGTCGTGTATTCTTCCAACAAAAGTCCTTGTCCTACCGCTGCTGAAGCCTGTTTATCAGCAATCTTAGTCGGACGCTTTTTAAATCCTAAAGCTCCAAAACCAGCCGCAATGGCACCTGACGACACCAAAATCAATTCATGACCAACCTCGTGCAACATAGCCAACTGCTGAGTAATAGCCTTTACCTTACTACGTGATAAACTTCCATCTTCATTCGTCAGAGAAGAAGTCCCCACCTTAAAGACAATCCGTTTGTATTTCATAGTCTCACTCCGATTCTTCATATTTATCCATTATAACATGAATGGCAGGAAATAGAAAAGAGTTGATAGGAAAAAGAAGGCCCTAAAACCTTCTTCGTAACTTCTCAAAGTAATTTCCACTTGCCTAATCAAAGTGGAAATTAGTCTAAAACGGATTTTTATGGTGGAATTAAGTGTGAGACGTTTGAGTTAGAAATGAGGTCTACTATGACAAAACATA
>NZ_JAQFJG010000024.1 GCF_030439915.1 Streptococcus sp. SPS1 | reverse complement strand
CTTGGTGGAATACTTACTAACATGTGTACATGGTCTGGCATTAAGTGACCCTCGATAATTTCAACTCCTTTATAACTACACAAGCGATGAAATATTTCGCCTAAACTACTTCGATATTGATTATAGATAACTTTTCGTCTATACTTAGGGGTGAACACAATGTGATATAGTTGATTAGTTTTGAACAAGCATCTTATAATAAAGCTATGCATATAGTACAGATTTTAAACAAGGAGCATTAGATTACATCAAAGAGAGGCACAGCATTTGAATCCAATTGAGCAGGCTTGGGCTATCTTGAAAAAAGTGACGGATTTATTAAGGGAAGTCCCAAATATTTTTGAATGTTTAGAGCGCTTTTTAAAACTAAATGACTATAAGATAAATAACAATCTAGAACGAGAGGTACGCCTATGAATTTATATACTTAACTGTCTATAAAAATCAGCATTCATTCCTAACAATTCTTTAAAAGGGACTATTTTTCTAACTGAACCTGATGGAGTGTATTCCATTGACCAAATAAAAGGATAGGTCAAAACAACTTCATTTGTTTCAAGCGATAAATCTAATTTGAACAAATCTGGCACTATAAGTCCTTGATAAAATGTGTCTAACTGATTTGTCGTCACCCAATATAAAAATCCCTTGTAATCTATTTCCAAATTCTCCCATTCTAATGTATCAGGAGCGAAATATTCTATTGAATTTAATTTTTCAATATTTATTGCAAATAGACCACCCAAGATATCATAAGCTATCAAACAACGATTAGAATTATAACATTTTGAAAACAATTCATTACAGTAGATGAAGCCATTCTCCGAATCATTCCCCAAGATTTTTAAATAACCATTAACAGTTATATAAGAAAAATGTTCTAAGATAAACTTCATTTCTTGTGGTCTTTCGATACTATCCGTTGTTTTTTTATTAAATTCAAGGAATTTAATATCATTAGAACTTTTATCAAATTCCGCAATAATCTTTTTCATAGTTAACATTTTATTCACCTACTCTATTATACTAAATTTAACTTTTGTACCATAATCATACGGTCTTAACTGATGACCTGTTGTAAATCGAAAAAGCTACGCTTTCTCATCTTTCTGACTTCCTTGATACTCTCCCAATTCTAAAAAATAAGGTATTATAAAATTCCTTATTTTTTAGTTCATCAATGATGACCATATCATAATCTTTTGTTGTGCGACTTTTAAATCCTTGCGAATCCAATACGATAGAGGTACAGTTCCCCCAATTCGTATTAACTAGCATCATCTTTTCCTAGATACTGTAATATAGTGTTTTGTAGTGCTTCACTCTCTTCCTCTATACGCGGATTATCATCTTTTAAGGTCAAATAGAGAGAAATCGAATCTACAAATTATTTATCATGATTATTTTTAAAATCATTCCAAAACAAAGTTTATTTGGCTTGTTTAACCAATCTAACGTTTTAAAATTCCTCAAGCACCTATAAATCGTTGAGTTTGGAAGTCCAGTTACCTGCGAAAGCAAATCAACATCTACTACTTTTTGACCTTTTGTCAATAAAAAAGCAATCCACGTTAATTGTTCGCGAGGTGTTAATTTCTTATGGGATTCAGTATCATCATTAGCATTCAGTACTAGTCCCAATGAAGGGAAGAAGAGGTTTCCCTTGAAGTCGACAAAAGGAATTCTAGCTTGAAGTAGTTACTTTTTTCACTGTCTGATAACTTTGAAAACACCAAAACAACATTCATATTGGCTTTTTCACCCATAGTACGAGCCTGAGTAACAAATTCTCCTTCTTTTTTCTTTAATCAGAAGCTACTGTTTGTTTAACTTTCCTACACAAAATTATTAAAATTCCTAGAAAAGAGAGAAAAGGTCAGAATTATCTCAAAGTTTATTAGACTTGTTCGATAACTATTTAAAGCAAGATTAGCTAGTTAAAAATTGAATTTGTATCGTTCCAACTAACCATTGGTGTTTTTAGTTTTCGCATCTTTAAATCAGCTACAACAATACACAAAAGAATATATTTTATAGTTTAAAAATTCAACAAGACACTAAACAAGTCTATTTAAAAAGCAAAAATGCTACTCTTCACAAAAAAACTACTTCATCGTAATCAAACCGTCAGGTTCTATACTAAATTCTGGTCTGTCTGCTATCGTGCCATCCTCTTTAAGGTAATACCAGCCATCATTTGATTTGACAAAGGCATTAGAAACCATGTCCCCATTTTGACTATCAAGATAGTACCAAGTCTCCTTGTATTTGATCCAGCCTGTTTTCATAGCACCTTCTCCATCGAAATAGTACCACTTCTCAGCGATTTTCTTCCAGCCTGTCGCCATTTCGCCTGACTGGTCAAACCAGTACCAGTTGCCGTCTGTGTGCTTCTTCCAGCGGTCTGCAAGCATATATCCTGAACCGTCAAAGTAATACCAGGTACCATTGACTTTCTCAAACTTATCTTTTGGATAAGAACCATCTGAGTGTACATACCAGGTGCCAGTATCGTTCTGTTGCCATCCTGCTTCAATCGTCAAGCCGTTTTCAATATCCTGCTTAAACTGCTCACGGCTAATACCCCATTTGGCAAGATAAGGATAAGGGTCAACATGATCTGAGTTATTATTGGGTTGGTTATTGGTGCAGTATTCGTGTGTCTTGACACCTGCCAAGTCGTCTGTATCAAGTGTTTTCGGTATACCAGCTTCATCCGCTAGATTGCGCAAGAGTTCGATATAGAGACGATAGTCAATCAGAAACTCTTCTTTTGATTCATGGCTTTCAATCAGTTCAACTTGTGCATAACCTTCTGCATTCCAACCGCCCCCAACGTCCCAGGCACCATTATCAACAGGTCCTACCTGCATAACACGACCATTACCGACTACGTGAGAAAAGAAGCCCAATTCAGGATCTTTTCTGTAATGGTAGTCAGCCTCATTTTGAACCGTTGAGTTACGGTTGCCTGTGGAATGGGCATGGACTTGCCTATATGGTTGCACGCCGACTTGAGGCAAATCTGTTCTTAATTTACTCACATCAATTTCCATATTCTACTCCTTATCAATTAAAACAACTTATTTTTTACAATCCAGAACCAGAAACTCCTTTATTTCTACCTTACAAAGAAGACAATCTTAGTCACGATTAGGCTTGTAGATAGAACTTCAAAACGCACTATTTTGACACTGTAAATAGGACTGATAAGGTCTGCATTCTATCTACAACAACACCCCAAACTAAAAAGCTTTTCAAAAGTATATTTTACAGTCTCTATATGTCCTTTTTATAAATACTATACTTTATTATATCATATAAAAGAAGTCAAAAGTCTGTTAAACTATTTTCAAGACCAAACTAAAGATAACAGCACAAGTTTTTTCGATTTTCACTAGAGGAAATAGATTTTATTCAGTAAATCCAACTAGGATTGCACTTTGGTTACCAAGATTTCCTTGCCTTTCCATCCTTATCAACATTCAAAAAACAAACTAGACCATTATCTGAAAATAGAAAGTTTCTACCAAGTTTGACAAAGTCCGCTCAAACTACTGTTTAGAGTTTGTAGACATAAGCGATAAAAACCATTATACTGCACCTTTTGTTGACAGTCTACTCCAGACATATCATAGTTCAAGTAAATACTTTGAAATTCAACAGTTCTTATAAGCGCTATTATATTCTAAGAAATCAATAGAAGAGTTTCTAACCAAACATCTATTACTCAATGAAAATCAAAGAGCAAACTCGAAAGCTAGCCGCAGGTTGCTCAAAACACTGTTTTGAGGTTGCAGATAGGGCTGACGTAGTTTGAAGAGATTTTCGAAGAGTGTAATCTATGTGTTCCTGAAACAGAAATTTATGCTCTTTTTGATTTTACATGATATTGAAGTTAGACTAGTACAACGGCACTTCTAAAACAAGTAAAAGGTAGCTAATTCCCTGTATAGCAAGGAGTTTCACTACCCTTTTTACTTTTTCTTACAGCCACTGTTTGATAGACTCATTTTAAAATCACGAGCCTAATCATTTTCTACCTTATCTTCTACCTGAGGATAAAGAGTTGTTCCCCAAATAGAAATCGTCCGCTTACGCACTAGTGGCAAATCAGTTTTTTCATAAACCGTACGCCACCATTCCCAGGCAAGTCCTGTACACTCCCTAATTTTGATAGAGAGATTGCGAACATTCCCTTTTAAAGGAATACTAGTGGTAAAATGAGCCGTCAAATCCTGCCCATTTCTGTTCCAAGCCTTAGCAGTCAAGACTTCCTTACCTTGATAATCATAGGATAATTCATCCCAAGTAATGTAATATTGGGCAACATAGGCACCACTATGATCCAAGAGTAAATCTCCGTTTCTGTAAGCTGTCACCTTAGTCTCAACATAGTCTGTACTGTTTTGAAAGGTCGCAACTACATTGTCCCGTAAAAAAGAAGTTGTATAGGAAATCGGCAAACCTGGATGATCGGCTGTAAAGCGACTGCCTTCTTGAATCAAGTCCTCTACCATATCCACCTTGCCTGTTACAACTCGAGCACCCGAACTCGGGTCTCCCCCTAAAATAACCGCCTTCACTTCTGTATTGTCCAAAATCTGCTTCCACTCTGTCTGAGGAGCTACCTTGACTCCTTTTATCAAAGCTTCAAAAGCAGCCTCGACTTCATCACTCTTACTCGTGGTTTCCAACTTGAGATAAACCTGACGCCCATAAGCAACACTCGAAATATAGACCAAAGGACGCTCTGCAGAAATTCCTCTCTGCCTCAAATCATCTACCGTTACAGTATCTTGAAACACATCTCCTGGATTTTTAACAGCATCTACGCTGACTGTATAATAAATCTGTTTAAAATTAACAATCTGAATCTGCTTTTCGCCCGAATGGACAGAATTAAAATCAATATCAAGAGAATTCCCTGTCTTTTCAAAGTCAGAACCAAACTTGACCTTGAGTTGTTCCATACTGTGAGCCGTGATTTTTTCATACTGCATTCTAGCTGGGACATTATTGACCTGACCATAGTCTTGATGCCACTTGGCCAACAAATCGTTTACTGCTCCGCGAACACTTGAATTGCTGGGGTCTTCTACTTGGAGAAAGCTATCACTACTTGCCAAACCAGGCAAATCAATACTATAAGTCATCGGAGCACGATCGACCGCAAGAAGAGTGGGATTATTCTCTAACAAGGTCTCATCCACTACGAGAAGGGCTCCAGGATAGAGGCGACTATCGTTGGTAGCCGTCACGGAAATATCACTTGTGTTTGTCGACAAGCTCCGCTTCTTTCTTTCGATAACAACAAACTCATCGGGTAGCTGATTCCCCTCTTTGATGAAACGATTTTCAATACTCTCTCCCTGATGGGTCAAGAGTTTCTTTTTATCATAATCCATAGCTAGTATAAAGTCATTTACTGCTTTATTTGTCATCTTCTACCTCCTAATAAGTTCCTGGATTGAGTTGCATAAACTCAGACTTGTTCAGCGAAATCAGCTGTGGTTGGACTAAGTGATCCAAAATTTCCTCGTACAATTCTTCTGAGACATTGCGTCGCCGTCTGGCTAGATAAGAAGTCGGAATGACCGTATTATCCAACATAAATACCTTATCTAAGTCAATCAAGGTTGGTCTTGTAAAAGGATTACGAGCTAAATCCGGCTCTTCTATCATAAAGTTCTTGACCAAACGTCTGGTCAAGAGAGCTGGTTTGAAGGTCTGATTTTTAACCAACTCTTTGTTTTTAGTCATGCTGTTGTCAATACAGATATACATATGATTCTTCACAGCCAAATCGCTACTAATACTTGGAAAAGGCAAATAAAGAGCTACAACATCTCCTCTCTTAATCAAGCAAAAGCACCCCCTTTTCTCCTAATGTAACATAGACAGGATTGACCAAGTCTTCTGATTGACTCAGAATTTCCAAAGTTTGAGTTTGGCGCGTTGTCAATTTAGTAGCATCTTGTCTCTTCAATACAAAATGCTTGTCGCCAATTACCTTGACACTATAATCCTTCTCCAAAGCTGACTGGTAAATCCACATCAGATCTTGTCTGTCCTGAAAACTCAAGAGCAAGGGCGTTTCAAGTCTCCCGACAGTCTGATAAAAATCAAAAACAGGAGCTAACTCCTGCCAATCTGACTGGCTAGTTGTCAAGGCTAGAAAAAGGGCTTTGCGAGCTGATACTTCTTGGTTAGCCTTGAGAGTCCCCTTGCCCTCCAAGTTTTTTAGAAAGTGGGAAACTCCAGAAAGCAAATCTTTCTCTAACTGCGAGAAATAAAAACCTTGCCTTCCCAGACATAAGTCTCTCAAGTCACTTTCTCTAGCAAATAAGAGTTCAAACAGTTGATAGTAAAAGAAAAATATCTGGCACTGGGTCGCACTCATCTTTTCCTTATCGGCTTCTTTTTTCAACCAGAGCAAGGGCAATAGGTAGCTGGATTGAGACATTTCCTCCACCTCCTATTCTTTTTTCTCTGGAGCATCTGCACTAGCTGCCACTTCTTTTGACTGGATACTTTCCCACTGGTTGATTTCCTCTGAGATAAGACCTTCGCATGTCTTAACAAATAGGGCAAAAGCCTTGGTCTTTCCTGCATATTTCTCTGTTTGGCATTGATAGAGGAATTTTTCTCTCTCCAGGAGTTGCGCAGTCTTTTGGTAAGAAATCCAGTGTTCCTTGGCATTATACAAATTGAGAATCCCCTCACACAGCAAGCCTAAACTGGACAAGGCAACCGAAATCAAACGGTAGCGATCACCTGGCATAGGAATAGCACAAAAAACAGCTATGAGAAAACCTGCCACGATTTCTGTTATTTTTAATACCTTATAGCGTCTACGATGTTGAACGCTTTTCTTTAAAAAATGAGCTATCTGTACGTCTAATCGCTCTGTCAAGTACATTTCTTCTGGCGTCATGTTCGTAACCCCTTTCATTTACTTTGATAATCATAGTATAACATATTTGAATATCAAAGTATAGTAAAAACTGGAAAGCTATATCTTATTATAAAATCCAAATATGAAATGTTTATGAAATAAGGGAAAAATATCACAAATAGGATAGAACAAAAAGTTTCAAAATAATAAAAGCGCATAATACCTTGCCTTAAAAAGCTTGATATTATGCGTTTTATCAGAGAAAGATTTTCTGAATGTTCACCTCAAATTGAGTTTTTCCAACATTCTATCAATCACTATTCTAGCTAGTTTCCAACTCGTCTAAACTTTGCTTATCTTAACTGAGCAAGAATAGCTTTGAGTTTCTCAATCAACTCATCTTCTGTGTAGTCAGACTCTTTCTCATTGGCTAGGAAGGCAACTGCTTGAGCGAGAGCTTCTCGTGCTTGATCAAGGACTTTCGCATCTACACTTGTAAGGTCACCGTCTTGCAGAACCTTAGTCAATTCCTTGGTCAATTTCTTGAGTTCTGACTCTTTCTTACGACGCGCGATGAGGAAGAGAAGGAGACCAAGAAGGGCGAGCAGGCTAGCAATCATCGTACCATATGGAAGATGACCTTGCTCTTTCCTTGTTTCTTTCGTTTCTTCTTCATCCTTAGTCGCTTGCTTGCCTTTCAAGGATTCGAGGGCTTCTTTGACCTTAGCAGTCATCTCTTTCAAGCCTGCCTCTGTCAAGTCAGCATTTCTAAGGGCTTCTTGACCCTCTCCGAGAATGACCTTCGCAGCGTCGATGACAGATTGATCAATACCATCCAAGTCTTTCAAACGAGTTTCCAAGTCTTGAATCAAATCTCTTAAGACGGATTTATCAACCTGTTTCTCTTGACTCGATTGAGCGCCTCCAGCGAAAGCTACACTTCTACGGCTACGGACTGCTGGTGTCGCAGAACTTTCAGATAGCCCTTGTGAAGACTCTGCTTCTGTCGCATTTCCTGTTCCCCTCTGTTGAGCAGATGGACCAGTAGCTTGATCCGTCGAATTTCCCGAATGAGCTGAAGCGTTTGGAGTAGTAGGCTGATCTTGGTTATTTGCATCGCCTTGACTGCCATCACCAGATGGAGCTGGTCTGTCTCCTTGGCTACCCGTATCCCCCCTACTATCTGAACCTGCTTGGTTAGTACCATTACCTGGTATGTATGAATTTCCTTGGTTAATACGAGCAGAAAGATTTTCAAGAATTTTATCGAGGGCAGTTAAGCCATCGTTCTTAGCACTGTCAACGCCTGCCTGATCCGTGGCCTTATCAATTTCACCTTCTGCCGTCTTAACAGCTGCTTCAACTTTCTTGATGGCTGCTGTCTTTTCTTCATTCGTAAGATGTGGCGTCGTTGTAATTTGATTTTTCTTCTCTTGAGCCTTGGTTGCCAATTCTTGCTTGGCAAGTTCTTTTCCTACTGGGTTCACATTACCAATGTCGCTGACACCTTGGTCTTTCTTCTGATCTACCGTAGTTTGATCACTTGCTCCATCAATGTCTTCCTTAGCTTTGTCCGCTATCTTCTTGATTTCGGCTTTTGCTTTGGTCTTCTCATTGTCAGAAAG
>NZ_JAQFJG010000023.1 GCF_030439915.1 Streptococcus sp. SPS1 | reverse complement strand
AGTGTTCCTACCGCAACATACCATAGTCCGTACGGGATTCGAACCCGTGTTACCGCCGTGAAAAGGCGGTGTCTTAACCCCTTGACCAACGGACCAGAGTTGTTATTTTCAACTCTTACTATTATACAGTCTTTTTCAGACTTGTCAACACCTTTTTTAAACTTTTTTTACTTTTTTCAAATCTCTAACTTCTCAAAGTAACTTCCACCATAGCGGAACTTAATCTGAAACGCTTTCAGATGAGGGGATTTTGTGCGCTCTTTTTTTCGATTCATTTTGGCTACAAAAGCTATGAAATCAAGCATGATTAAAACCAGTAGAACTTACCCTGACACGAATTTCCACTGGTTTTTACGATTTTTATCAGACTAACTTCCACTTGGATTAGCAGTGGAACTTAGTTTGGGAATTTACCTTTTTTTCAAATCAACTTTTTCAACTTATAGTAAAAAGAGCCAGAATTGTACTGACTCTTCTATTGATTATTAAACTGAGAAGCACGTTCTTCTCCCCACCAATAGGGCATTAGTTCTGCGACTTTAACTGTTTTTCTTGTATCATAGTCCATCATGAATTCTGCATCTTTATTTTCAGCATTCAGTTCTAAAAGGAATTCTCTACAAGCACCGCAAGGCATGGCTGAACTTCCACCATAAGGTGGTTTATCTCGAAAGGCTAATACTTTCTTAACCTTAGTTTGTCCTGAAAATTGGTACATATTGAAGAGGGCCGCCCGCTCTGCGCAGAGATGGAAAACACCACAGGTTCCCTCCATACAGAAACCTGTAAATATTTGTCCATCTTCTGCTTCTACTGCGGCCACAACATGGTTAGCGTAAACAAAATCAGATACTTCATGTGGATTGTATAGCTTCTGTGCTTCTTCGTGCATCTTTTCCCAGATGTCCATTGTTGTACCCTTCTTACTTAGAGATTTCCTTTAACATATTTTCGATATGCTGGATTGATTTTTCACGACCTAGCAAGAAGATCGTATCTGGCAATTCTGGTCCATGCATTTCACCTGAAACAGCGATACGAATAGGCATGAAAAGATTTTTCCCTTTAATACCTGTTTCTTTTTGGACTGCTTTAATTTGTGGGAAGATATTCTCTGTCACAAATTCATCATCTGTCATCGCCTCAAGTTTTGCTTTGAAGGCTTCGAGAACTGTTGGAACTGTTTCACCCGCCATAACTTCGCGCTCTGCTTCTGTCAATTCTGGGAAATCTGAGAAGAAGAGATCTGTCAATGGGATAATCTCATCTACTGATTTCATTTGTGGTTTATAGAGCTCAACTAATTTTTCAGCCTTGTCAGTTAAACGGCCTGCTTCCTCTAAGAATGGTTTTGCCATTTCAAAGATAGTTTCTAGGTCTGCATTCTTGATATAATCATTGCTCATCCAGTCGAGTTTTTTCTGGTCAAAGGCTGCTGGAGACTTGCTGAGGCGGTTTTCATCGAAAAGTTTAATGAGTTCTTCACGAGAGAAGATTTCATCTTCGCCACCTGGGTTCCAACCAAGAAGAGCAATAAAGTTAAAGACCGCTTCTGGAAGGTAACCCTTCTTACGGTAATCTTCGATAAATTGAAGTGTATTAGTATCACGTTTAGATAACTTCTTACCAGTCTCAGAGTTGATAATCAAGGTCATGTGACCGAACTCTGGAGCTTCCCAACCAAGTGCTTCATAAACCATAAGCTGTTTTGGTGTGTTAGCAATATGGTCATCTCCACGGATAACATGAGAGATTTGCATATCGTGGTCATCGATAACAACGGCAAAGTTGTAAGTTGGATAGCCGTCTTTCTTTTGGATAACCCAGTCACCACCGATATTGCCACCTTCAAATTCGATATCACCTTTGACCATATCATGCCACTTGTAGATACCTGACTCATTGACAGCCAAACGAACAGTTGGGATGATCCCTGCTGCTTCACGTTCTGCGATGTAAGCTGCTTTCTCCTCTTCACTCATACCAAGGTATTCATTGATGTAACGAGGGGTTTCACCAGCTGCTTCTTGGCGTTCGCGTTCAGCTGCCAACTCTTCTTCTGTAACATAAGATTTGTAGGCTTTTCCTTCAGCTAGCAATTGGTCAATGTATTTTTGATACAAGTCCAAACGCTCAGACTGGCGGTAATTTTCATGTGTTTCTGGGCTTTCATCCCAATCCATACCTAACCAACGAAGGTTTTCAAGCTGTGAACGTTCCCCATCTTCGACATGACGTTTACGGTCAGTATCTTCTATACGAATAATAAAAGTTCCACTATGATGACGTGCATACAAGTAGTTGAACAATGCTGTACGGGCATTCCCGATGTGTAGTAGTCCTGTTGGACTTGGTGCGTAACGTACGCGGATATCTTTTGACATAGTTTCTCCTATAAAGTCTCTAGGCGTCTGCCTTTTTGCTCTCTATATTATATCACAAGTCTTGGCTGAGTCCAATTGCTATGAATAAAGAGAGTAAAAAGAGTGGACAAACCACTCTTTTCTTCTATTATAGACGTGCGTTAAGTTCTTTGCTTAATTCTTCAAATCCTGGTTTTCCAAGAAGGGCGAACATGTTACGTTTGTAAGCTTCAACACCTGGTTGGTCAAATGGGTTGATGGCGTTCAAGTAACCAGAAAGGGCGATAGCCAATTCGAAGAAGTAGATAGTGTAACCAAGAGTGAAGGCGTCTTGCTCTGGAAGAGTCACGTACATGTTTGGTACATCACCATCTGTGTGGGCAAGAAGAACACCATCAGTCGCTTTTTTGTTTACAAAGTCAACGTCTTTTCCTTGAAGGTAACCAAGTCCATCAAGGTCTTCTTCCAATGTAGGAATAATAACGTTTTTACGAGGTTTGTCAACACGAACAACCGTTTCAAACATGATACGAGTTCCTTCTTGGATAAATTGACCAAGTGAGTGCAAGTCAGTTGAGAAGTTGGCTGAAGTTGGGTAGATACCTTTTTGGTCTTTTCCTTCTGATTCACCAGCCAATTGTTTCCACCATTCTGAGAAGTATTGAAGTGATGGCTCGTAGTTTACCAAGATCTCAGTTGCATAACCTTTACGGTAAAGGATGTTACGAACTGCTGCGTATTGGTAAGCTTCGTTTTCAGAGATTTTATCTGAAGTGTAGTCTTTGCGAGCTGCATTCGCACCTTCCATAAGGGCTTTGATGTCAGCTCCTGATGCAGCGATTGGAAGCAAACCAACGGCTGTCAATACTGAGAAGCGTCCACCGATGTCATCTGGAACCACAAATGTTTCCCAACCGTTAGCGTCTGCTTCAACCTTAACAGCACCTTTTTGGCGGTCAGTTGTTGCATAGATACGTTTGTTGGCTTCTTCTTGACCGTATTTCTTAACCAAGAGTTCTTTGAAGACACGGAAAGCGATAGCTGGTTCAGTTGTTGTACCTGATTTAGAAATCACGTTTACTGAGAAGTCTTTGTCTGCAACATACTCTACCAAGTCAGCAAGGTAAGTAGATGAGATTGAGTTTCCTGCGTAAAGGATTTGTGGAGCTTTGCGTTCTTCTTTTGTTTGCAAGTTAGCAAAGTGGTGGTTCAAGAAGTCGATTGCTGCTTTGGCACCAAGGTAAGATCCACCGATACCGATTACAACCAAGACATCGCTATCTGATTTGATTTGCTCAGCAGCTTTCAAAATGCGGTCAAATTCTTCGCGGTCGTAGTTTTCAGGAAGGTCCAACCATCCCAAGAAGTCGCTACCAGCACCAGTTCCTTTACGGATCAATTCATCTGCTGCTGTTACTTGTGATTGCATGTATTCCACTTCATGTGGTGCAACAAATTTGTCTAAAACTTTTGAATAATCAAATTTAATATGTGACATGTTATTCCTCCAATATTTCTTCTTTTCTATCATAACGCTTACCTTCGTTTTTTTCAAGTTTTTTTGTCGAATTTCTCCAATTTTTATCAGAATTCAAACGTTTGCGTAAAAATGCCGCATTCCAAAAATTTTGAAAAAATAAAAGAAAGAACGACTAGATGTTCCAGTCGTTACAGTTCATTCAATAAATACTCAAATAATTCTAAATTACCATCTTCTTCATTAACCAGAAACTCTGGATGCCACTGTAAACCAATAATGCGGTGCTCATCGATAGACTCAATCGCTTCGATGGTCTGGTCTCTTGGATCAATAGCAGTTACACGGAAATTAGGTGCCAAATCTTTAATGCTTTGACGATGGACGGAATTGACCTGACTTTCTTTCCCAAATAGCTTAGACACCACGCTTCCTTCTACTGTCTCAATAAAATGAGATGTTCCGAAAGGCAGGCCTTGCCAGTGACCTTCGATTTCTTGATTGAGGGTTCCACCAAAGGCAACATTGACAAGTTGGACACCGCGACAGATTGCCATAATTGGTTTATTCTGACGGAGCGCTTCTTTCAAGAGTGCCAATTCAAATTCGTCACGCACTAGGTTGTAATCATCACTCTCGATAGTCTTTTTCTCTCCATAAAACTGAGGATGGACATTTTGACCGCCTGTCAAGATAAGTTTGTCAATCATTTCGACATAATCGCGTACAACTGACTCATCACCAACAGGAATGACTAAAGGGAGACCACCGACTTGACGAATGCTCTCTGCGAATCTACAAGATACAGATGAATGAATGTTTTTGCCCTCTGCGTCTACGGGACATAGATTTGCAGCAACTCCTACAACCGTTCTAGCCATGATGTCTCTCCTTTCGAATGTTAATACTCTTCGAAAATCTCTTCAAACCACGTCAGCTCTATCCACAACCTCAAAACAGTGTTTTGAGCTGACTTCGTCAGTCTTATCTACAACCTCAAAGCAGTGCTTTGAGCAACCTACAGCTAGCTTCCTAGTTTGCTCTTTGATTTTCATTGAGTATAACGATAGTCCTATCATATCACTCAAAATGACTTTCGTCTAATATGTTTTTTTAAAGACTGTGATAAATATTTTTTATGGACAAGAAAGAGCTGCCCACATAGGACAACTTCTTTCTTATTCAAAAACAAATTGATTGTGATAGAGTTCTGAGTAGAAGCCACCTAGTTTCAAGAGTTCATGGTGATTACCACGTTCAATGACTTCTCCATCTTTAAGGACAATAATCTGATCAGCATTGAGAATGGTTTTCAAGCGGTGGGCAATGACGAAACTAGTTCTACCTGCTACAACCGCCTCCATGGCATGCTGAATCTTACTTTCTGTCACCGTATCTACGTTTGAAGTTGCTTCATCGAGAATGAGAACTTCTGGATCTGTCATCAGGGTTCGAGCGATGGAAATCAATTGCTTCTGCCCTGTCGAGAAGATGCTTTGATCATCATCAATAAGGGTATCGTATTTGTCAGGCAAGCTTTCGATATAGTCATGAATATGGGTTGCCTTGGCTGCTGCCTCAACCATTTCTTGACTAGCATCTGGCACACCAAAACGGATATTGTCTCGAATCGTTCCGCTAAAAAGAACGGAATCTTGCAAGACAATTCCCACCTTACTTCTGAGACTATCTAAGTCATAGTCACGAATGTTTTTACCATCAAAATAAATACCGCCAGCATCAACATCATAAAAGCGATTGATGAGGTTCATAATAGTCGTTTTCCCTGACCCAGTCGGACCAACAACTGCTGTCATCTGACCTTTAGGGGCAGAAATACTGACATCTTTCAAAATAGGTTTATCAGGCAAGTATGAAAAATCAATATGACTGATTTCAACGCCTTCTTGCAACTGAGTGAAGATTGGAGCCTTTTCAGGTCTAATTTCTTCCTCTGCGTCAAACATTTCCTGAATCCGTTCAGCACCTGTAAAGGCTAACTGAAGGCTTCCCCAACTAGCCGCAACTTGAATAATAGGCTGGTAGTACTGCTGTGAAAATTGGGCAAACATAACAATCAAACCTAGGGCTGTACTTGTTTCAATAGTCTTATCATTCAAAAGTACAGCTGAACCAGCAAAGATGACGATGGCTGTGTTGACCAGACTCATCCCATTCATGACAGGGAAAAGAATTCCTGAGAACATTCTTCCTTTAAAGGTTGCCTTGCGCACGCGCTCATTTTGTTCAAGAAATCCTGCCATCATATCCTCTTGAATCCCTTGCACAATCACGGCTTTTTGGCCTGAGATACTCTCATCCATATAGGCGTTGAGCTTCCCTACCTCTTTCTGCTGGAGATTGGTGTATTTGCGTGCCATTTTCACGATAAAAATCAGCATGAGAAAGGCCACTGGTGTACTGGCAATGGTGATGAGGGCCAGCGTCACATTTCTCGAAAACATGACAAGAATCAGACCAATGTATAAAACAATATTGCTCATGACCTGAACCAGACTTTCATTAAAGGCTTGGAGGATATTATCCAAATCACTGGTAAAACGAGACAGAATATCGCCATCTTGTCGGCGGTCAAAGAAAGAAACCGTCAAGCGAGCAAGCTTACCGAAGAGGCCTTTGCGCATCTCGTTGGTCGATTCTGCAATCACGCGCGTCATGAGACACATGTATATGACACTAGAGATAAATAGAACCAAAACCAGCAGACCAAGATTGACCATGATTCCTGATAGGCTTTGCCAAACAAGTTCTGGATCGCCATTTTGATAAGCTTGAACTAAATTAACTAGTTGCGTCACTGCTTGTCCAGAAAATACCGGAAAGAGGGCTTGGGCAAGAGTTGCCAGAACAATCATCAGGATAACAACTATAAGTGATAGCTTATAGACTTTAAAATAATTCCAAAAAAATTGAACTGTCTTCATATTACTCCTCCTTTCCTTTCTGTGTTTCGTAGATTTCACGGTAAACGGCATTGTTGGCAACCAAGTCTGCATGCGTCCCTTGACCAATCAATCGTCCTTGATCCAGCACCAATATCTTATCTGCATGGACAACCGAGCTAATCTTTTGAGCGATGATAATGGTTGTTGTTCCCTTCAAGTCCTTATTCAAGGCTTCTTGGACCAGGCGCTCTGACTTGGCATCCAAGGCCGAGGTCGAATCGTCAAAAATCAGAATACGTGGATTGCTGACAATTCCACGAGCAATCGACATCCTTTGCTTTTGCCCACCAGAGAAATTGGTTCCCCGTTCCTCAACTGGACTTTCAAAGGTTTTCTCCATACGATGAATGAATTCGCTGGCTTGGGCAATATTGGCTGCGCGCTCCATTTCAAATAGAGTAGCATCTCCCTTACCCTGTCTCAAGTTATCTGCAATCGTTCCACTGAAGAGAATGGCACGTTGGAGAACGATAGAAACTGTTTGACGCAGGGTTCCTTCACTTACTTCTCGAATATCCTTGCCACCGATTTTGATAGCCCCTTCCTGCGGGTCAAAGAGACGTGGAATCAATTGAGCCAAGGTTGACTTACCTGCACCAGTCGCTCCAACGACACCAACCATTTGACCAGGTTCAATAGTAAAGCTCACATCTTTCAGCATCGGTTCCTTGTCCATTGGATAAGTAAAAGTTACATTTTCAAAGCTAAGACTTCCGACCAACTCTTCATCTGGGACATCCTTGAAGGTCATGGCTGGCTCTGCGTCCAGAATTTCTCGAATACGACGCATGGAAATCATGGCACGACTGACAGAATTTCCCAAAAATCCAACCATAACAATGGTAAAGATAATCTGGCTCAGGTAATTGATAAAGGAAGCAATGGAGCCAACAACTGACGGATCCGACTGAACCATCCCAGCAACCAGCCAAATAGAGAGGAAAACCGCCCCGTAACCGACTAACATCATAAAGGGTTCCACTACTGAAAAGGCATAACCAATGTAAAGGTTTTGACCAAGAAGCTCGTCTGAAACCTCCGTAAACTTAGCAAACTGCTCTTTTTCTTGGACAAAGGACTTGACCACACGAACGCCACGCAAATTTTCCTTCGCGATAGCATTGATGCGTTCAAGAAGGGTTTGAAACTTGGCAAAACGAGGCCCCATCATCCCCATCATGACGGCAGTCAAGGCAAAAATTAAGATTACCATGAGAACAATCACCCACCACAGAGAGGGTAGGGTTTGAACAGCCAGGATAAAGGAACCGATGAACAAGAGGGGGAGTCTGAAAAGAATTTGGAAGGTCATCATGACGACGTTCTGAATCTGGTTGATGTCATTTGTCATGCGAACCACTAGATTTCCCGCATTAAATTGTTCAATATTGGCATAAGAAAAAGTTTGGATTTTACGGAAGGCATCCTCCCGAAGATCGGATGAAACTCCTTGGGCAATATAGGCTGCAAGGACAACATTGAGCCCACCAGCAACTAGACCGACCACGGCCACACCAATCAACCAAGCCCCGATACTATAAATAGCTTCATATTTTCCAGCAAGGAGGGCGTCTAACACTTCCTGCAGATAACGCGGTTGCAAAAGTGAACTGGCAACCATCAAGCCTGTCATCAGGAGCGAAGCTAAGGCCTGCCACTTGTAGGTTTTTATTTTCTGAATCAGCATACTTTCTCCTTAAAAAATAGACAAAAGGGAGCGACAATGTGTCAGCTCCTTCTCATTCTGTTTGTGTGATGTTATTCTAGCAAAAAAATGGGAACTTGTCAAAGAAGTCTCCTTGATATAGCTAGAATGTGATTCGAATGTGATAATGTATTTACTCGGTCAAACGTGAAAATGTCCCATTTGATAGAACATCCATATGAAAAGAATCAAACTAAATATGAGCTTAATCATGACCACCCGTCTAACGGGTGGTTTGTACCCGGTCTATAAGCCCAAATTACCAGCCAGCGCCTAAAGACGCTGGCTTTCACGTTGTTCAAGCCTCGTTGCTCTTGACTCGTCACTTGCCTCT
>NZ_JAQFJG010000022.1 GCF_030439915.1 Streptococcus sp. SPS1 | reverse complement strand
TCTGGTGTTGCATCAGCTTTCCAACTATATCTTGTTCCTGCTGGTAATCCTGATGTATCTACACTTGTTTCCGCATCTGGAACTGCGTTATGGCTGACTTCTTGGTTTGGAGTCTTCGCACCTGGATCGTTTTCATCTTTTTGTTTTCTCACCTCAACATACACAGTCAACTCATTACTTTCTCTTCCTTGGCTATCAGTAGCTTTTAGAGTAACTGTGTAAATGTCAGGGGCTGTTGCTTTTCCTGGTGTTTCTGTTAAACCAGATACGATTTCTATTGTTGGTGAACCATATGGTTTATTATTCACATCTGTAGCATTATCTTCTGAATCTCTAACAGTTACTAAGTCTGCTAGTGTTTCTTTAGTAATGCCAGTTCCTGATGGGTAGACTTTTCGATTAGCTTCAGTAGTTCCTTCTGTTCCTTTATGTGCTAGAACAGGCGCTGTATTCGTAACATTAGCGACTTTCCAGTTTCCAGCAGCCATTGGGTCTTGTCCTGCTTCTGGTTGATATTCTACACGCAAACCTAGTCCTTTGCCGTAAGTTGCTGTATTATCCCCGTTAGCAGCTTCTTCTCTAATGTGAAGTTTCTTACCGTTACTTTCTTCATTAAGGGGAATAGTAATAACATTTTCTGCTGGATTAGTAGCGCTTGGAGTAGCTGTAATGGTTCCAACATATCCATTCGCATCTGTCACACTAGCATTATCAGCACGAGTTGCTTCTGTATGCCAAGTTCCATCTGCGCCACGTACAAGAGTGATACCGTTTGGTTTATCCCCTGTTTCTTGATTGTTATGGAATCTCAACTCCACTCGTTTAGCATCATGTGGTACTGTAATATCAATATGCTTACTACCTGCAACTGTTGACGCTACTGAGTAATCTCCCATTTCAACTGCTTTATTATCACTTATAGTTGAAACTGTTCCCTCTGTGACTGTATTCTCCACTGTAATCGCTGGTGGCGTTGTAGTTTCACCATTTTTAGCAACTGATTGACGAAGTTTTACATTGTCAGGAAGCGTAGCTGTCCATTTATCTCCAGTTAAAGTTACTTCATTACGCGCACTTGACAATACTGTATTAGCTTCATCATTCAGATGTAATTCTACCACTCTATTAGTTGCTTCGAATCCACCCAATGTACCACTTAGTGTACGACTAGTTGAAGTAACCGCAGTTGCGTCAAAAGTTGGTTTTTGAGGAGTGACTTGGACATCATTACTATTTGCAGATGATAAGTCATATGCAGTATTTCCGCTACCACCCGCAACTTTAACCACCGCATGAACTTTTTCTCCAAGAGCTAGATTAGAAGTATAATTAGTGGTATCGAAATTAACTGAACCTGCTCCTTGAGTTACCTCATCGCGACTTAACTCTTTAGAAGCAACTTTGTTACCGCCTTGGTACAATTCCACCGTTACCCTAGCATTTTCCTCTAACTGATTAGAGGTCGGAATATTACTAACGGTAACCGCTGGTCTAGTAGCTCCTTTACCATAGAAAGCATCCGTAGCAATTCTCGGTGCTTGTGGTTTGATGGTTATATTCACACCAATGTTTTGGTCACTGTAGTTATTTGTATTATCTCCTCGATCCTTCCGCACAGTACCGCCATACCAAACGTTAACATTTTCTGTATGTTCCCCAATTTTATTATCTGGGGTGTATGGTTTATTGTTTTTCCACCAACCAATAAAAGTTTCGCTTGGATTTGGAAGATTTGGATTACTTAACTTGACACTGTTTCTTGCAGTAACAGTAGTCCCAACCGTTGTCTCGATAGAGTCTTTTCCATCTTTGTATTTCACTTCATTACCATAAGTCTTGAAGGTAATTTCTTTCGTAACACTTTCTTCAACATTCGGATATGTTACTTTAATTGTTTTAGTTGTTACACCCGCTGTTGTACTTGTATCCGCAGGTGCACCACCTTCAAATTCAACACGAGTTCCTTTTGGCTTTGTACCTCCTTCAAACTCTATATAGTAGTCTGGAGTTACATCCTTAAAACTACCACCGCCTGAAACTAATCTTGACGTCAACGGTTGTCCAACGATTTCGTAGTAGGTCTTCACTTCTTCGCCGCCTACCTTACGATAAGTTACTTTCGGATATACCGTTACCGGAATCGTTATTTCAGTATTCGCACCATTTGCACTAACCGTCACAATTTTATTCGTAGTTCCTACTGTTGCCGTTGATGGTTTGTCATTGTCTTTCCATGATGCAGTAACCCCTTCAGGTACTTCTACAAAATTAGCTGCATTATCAACATTTTCAATAGTTGCATCTTTAATAGCGTAAATTGCTTTTGGTTTAACAGCTGTAATCGTAATTGTCTTGTCTGCTTTATTACCGTTCTTGTCTAAGACAGCTACTGTAACAGTATTGTTAGAAACTGTACCCAAAGTACCCGTAATTGATTTAGTAGTTGTATTATAGCTTAGACCTGTTGGTAAGTTTGTAACTTTAATATTACCTTCGTCAATACCTACACCTGTTCCATCTGATAGGTTAAGAGGAATATTAAGCGTATTTCCAACTTCTACTATTTGTGAAGAAGCTCCGATCACTGGTTTTGTTTGGTCACCATCAGTAGCCGTTCCAGTTCCTGCAATACTTTCGATATTTTGAGCAGAAACTTTAGCAGTCACACTTGTCTGGTCTTTTACAACTTGGTCTTTCAAGGTAATTGCACCAGTAGTTGCATCAATACTAATACTAATACCATCTTTTCCACCACTTGTAATTGTCCATTGGTTATCAGCACCCTTATTAGCCTCAATCGTTGTAGCCGTTTGAGGAGTTTTCGTCACTGTGCCATTATCTTCCAATTGATTACTGTCTGCTGGAGTATAACTTACTACTAATTTAGTAACATTCGGTTCATCTACAGGAGTTATCGTAACATCTCCGTTTGCTGAAGTTACCGTTGGTTGCGTTGGTCTAACGTTCACCGTAGCTGTTACTTCTTCACTTGATTTATCTGAATAGGTTACCGTTACTGTCGCTTGTTTTACTCCTGGTGTTGATGTATCTAAAGTCCCTGTCTTCCATGCAAACTTTGTGTTTGTTGGTAAGTTTGACGCGTTTGATATACTGTCTCTAGCTTCTGGTTCGCTATCTTTTTCTACAGTTTTCTCAACTGCCGTTGGTGTATAAAATTCTTTTTGTGCCGGAGCATTTACTGGAATTTGAATCTCCTCAGCAGAACCATCTGGATACGACACAGTTGCTGTGATATATAACGAACCATCAGCATTTTTATTTACTTCTTTGTTCGATGTAAATGTTAAGTTCGCTGTATCTTTCTGGATATTCACTGCACCTTTATCCGCTTTGAATGTTAACGTGTCTTTAATACTATTAAATTCGCCATCAGTTAATGTCGAATTAGGCTGTCTAATATCACGAGTAATTTGTGGAGTCGTTACAGTCGGTGTATATTTCGTTGCTTGTGTTTTAACTCTAAGCACTACACGAGTTTTACTACTTGGACTATTCTCTTTAGTTCCTGGAGAACCATGTAAGACATTTCCGGCAGCATCCTCTGCATTCGCATAAATATGCGCAAATTTCTCGCCATCATTCCACAAACGATTTCCATTTGGATTTTGTTTTGGTAATGTACCTGTAACATTTAAGGTAATTGGTGCGTTGTGTTGTGTTTCTGCACTATCTTTAACAACTTTATTTTTAAAATCAAGACTTACATTTGATAAATTAGTTGCAGAACCATCATACCCAACAAAATTAGCAGATACTAATTTCCCTGAATTGTCATTCAACGTTGCTACTGGTAAGTCAGTTGTTTCTGTCGGTGTGATATAGACTACGCGATTTCCTTCTGAATCTGTTTCCGTATTTTGGAAATCAACCGTTGGATAAATCGCGTCACCCGGTTTAGCATCACCTGTACCTTCGTTACTTCCAATTTGGTCACGAGTAATTGCTTGCACTTTTACAGTTGAACCATCTTGTACTAAACGGTCTTTAATTTTTACAGTACCTGTAGTGCTATCAATCGTAATTGGAACATTTGATCCAAATAACCATGTATCTCCATTTTTAGATGCTGTATACGTTACTTCTTGTGGATTATCTCCCTGAGTAGTATATGTTACTTTTAGACGATTTACATTTGTTTCATTCAGTTGGGTAATTGTTACATCCCCATTATCTTGCGGTGCAACTACAGGAGTTGTTGGTTTTACTTTGAAGACAATTGTTTTTTCAATATAACGACGTCCATTGATTTCTGTATTATCTCCACTTTGTCCAGAAACTACTTCACCGATTCCTTTTGTTCCCGCATAGTTCTCTGGGAAATAAGCTCTTGCTCTAACAGTATATTGTCCTGGAGCATTATATTGAAGGGTACGAGTTGTTGTTCTTCCATCAATACTTACATAACGGAATGTCATTCCATTAGGGAAATTACCTTGATCTGTACGGTTTGTTCCATCATTTACTGTTAAGTAGTAGTTTGGATCCAGAATGCTGTCACCTACATTTGTTTCTACAGTAATAGAACTTTGATTTGGCTCTGGTGATTTTGCTTCTTCAAAGTCAACATCTAATACACGGATACGGAATTTCACTTCTCCTTGGTTTCCAGAAGCTACACCATTAGCACCATCTGATACTTTCATAGTTACTGTAGACATTCCTAATGTCGCGTCAGCTGCAACACGTCCTGAAATTGTATGTGTGCCATTGGCATTTGCCACTGCACCTGTAACCGAAACTGTATTATTCGTTCCACCAAATGTTACACCTTTTGGCAATCCTTCTACATATTGAAGATTTACACGTCCTGTTGCTTCATTATCATAGAAGCTTAACGGAATATCTAATTGACCATTTCTATAAATAGTCACAATTGGAGAGTTTGAATCATCTCCTGATAATTCAGTTATTTGATTATTCGATGGATTTGTCATCTTAACAGTCGGTGGTGAATCTTCTGTTACAATCAGAGTTACTGGTTTTTCAACTTTAGCAGGTGTATAAATCGTTACAGTCTTACCATCAATAGTTTTTTCATAGCTTCTTGCGCCATTTGCAAACTCAGCAACTACTTTATAATCTGTAATATTTCCCGCTGTCGGTAATGTTGTAGACTGTGCTACTTCTTGATTATTCTTAATCCATTTGAATCGCATTCCGTCTGGGAAATACTTATCGTCTGAATTAACTCTGTTGGCTGCTGTAGTTGTCAAGAAATGATGTGGATCTCCTAATTGTGAGTTTAATCGAACATTCTTAGGACTATCTTTAACATCAACGTCTACAATCGTATATTTGAATTTATAAGTTTTCTCGTTATTTAGCGAGTCTTTTACAGTAACACGTGCTTCACGGTCTCCTAAAGGTGCAGTACTATCAACTGTGTTGTTTGTTGTTAATTGATACTGTGTCTTGTTCGCCATGTTGCCTGTCTTAGGAGAATCAGCGTTTCCTTGTTTATTGAACCAAACACCATTTGGAATACCTTCTGCTTTTAGATAAGTTGTTACTCCAGAATTATCATTCACTTCAAATGTTGGATTGAAGTTAGCACCTCTATAAATA
Organism: Streptococcus sp. SPS1; assembly: GCF_030439915.1. Taxonomy (GTDB): domain Bacteria; phylum Bacillota; class Bacilli; order Lactobacillales; family Streptococcaceae; genus Streptococcus. The sequence goes on along the minus strand of NZ_JAQFJG010000022.1, from coordinate 5,688 downwards.
ATGAAATGATTGTCTGCTGCATTTTCAGTCAACTCTTTACCATTCATTTTTACAGTTGGTGGAATTTTATCTGATTTTTCAACTGGAATTTGAATTACTTCACTTGTTCCATCAGGATAAGTAACTGTTGCACCAACATAATAAGTACCATTCGAATTACGTTTTACTGCACCATTCTCATTCATGGTAATGTTCATATCTGGCGTATTATACGCTACTTTTACATCACCTTTATTGGCTGTAAATGTAATAGTGGATTTAATGGCATTAAATTCATCTTGTGATAATGTAGCTCCACTTGCTGTAATATCTTTATTAATAGCTTGCGTTGCTACTTGTGGATTATATTTTGCTGCTTGTGTCAGAATCTTAAACTGTACACGTAATGGATTTGAATTTTGGTTTGTTGTATCTTTTAATTGATTTTCCGCAGCATCCATCGCTGAAACATAACGTGTTACTAATGAATCGTTATTTCCCCAGATATTATTCGTATTTGGATTAATTTTTGGAACTTTCCCCGTAATTACAATATCGTGTGGTGCATTAAAATCGCCATTAGTAGTTTTAGTTTTTTCATTATAGTTCAATCCAAAATCTAAGTTTGTAGATGTACCATTCCCTTGGAATAATACTGTTTCTAATAACTTACCAGAATTATCTTTTACTGTTCCTAATGTAATAGAACCATTTGATAAATTTTCTGTTGGTGTAACATAAACTACACGTTGTCCATTCACTACTTCTGTATATTTTGAATTGAATTCAAATGTTGGAGCAATACGCTCACCTACTTTTGCAGCTGCTGTAGTGTTATTACTATTAACACTATCTGATGTAGCCACTTTCGCAATTACCTCGGCAGCGTCACGTACAGCACGGTCTTTAATTGTTACAGTACCTGTACTTTCATCAATCGTTACTCCATCTATTGAAGAATTATCTAATGTCCAACGACTACCATTTTTCGTTGCAGTAACTGTTTGTTGTGCACCACTACCATTTGTATATGTGAAACTTAATGTTTTTACATTTCTTTGGTTCGTGTGTGCAACTACTACATCCCCATTTTCTTTAGGTGTTACAGTTGGAGCTGTTGGTTTCACTTGGAATTCAATCTCTCTAGCAACATAAGCACGACCACGGATTTCATTGACATTATCTCCTGTTGCATTTGTTGCAGTAACTGATTCACCATTTGTTGGTACATATGTTGTTGGATAGAACGCAGCTGCTGTTACAATATATTTACCTGGATCTGTATACGTTAAGTTTGTCTTATACTCTGTACCTCTGATATAACGGAATGTCATACCACTTGGGAATAAGTTATCATTTCTTTGTGACCCATCATTGACTGTTAAATAATCATTTGCATCTCCTACTGGTCTGTTTAATTCTACTTCCTTAGAAATTTTTGAAGCACCCGTTTGTGTAGAAACACCTTGTTCAAAGTCAAGATCTAACACACGAACACGGAATTTCACTTCTTTTTTATTTCCTTGATTTACATTTCCGTTTGCCGCATCAGATACTTTTAATGTAACTGTTGAAATACCTAATGGAGCATTAGCGTCAACACGACCACGAACCGTATAACTTCCTTGTGCACTTTCTGTTTTATCTGATTCTTTAATGGTTGCAGAAGCATTTTGATTGAACGAAACACCACTAGGAAGCCCAGAAACATACTGTATGTTTACCTTACCAGCTCTATCGTTATCGTAATATTTTAAAGGCAACTCAATATTTGCACCACGATAAACATCAATAGTTGGTGCATTTGAAACATTATCCGTTAATGTTGTTTCACCATTATTATTCGTTTTATCCACAATTTTAACCGTTGGCGCTTCTGTATCACGAGCAATAACACGGTATTTGAAATAATACGTCTTATCTCCTGATACACCATCACTTACTTTAATACTACGTGTGTATACTCCAGGAGTAAAATCATTATGAACATTTCCTGTAAATGTAGGACGATATGGATTAGTTTCAGTATAGTTAGCTGTAGATGATACGTTACTTGACAATCTAACTCCTGTTGGAAGTTCTCCTTCAAGCTCAAACTTAGTAATTTTCCCAGTATTGTCAAATGCTTCTAGGTTTGGAGTAAATGGTTGACCTTGGGTAACTGTATAGATAGCATCTGACGGGCTAGTTTCTGGAAGTGTTGTAGTATTTTGTCCCGTTCTGATTTTAACTACAGGAGGTTGTGTGTCCGTTGGCACAGTCACACTATTCCTTACACTAGAATCACTATTCCCAAAGGAAGATATTGCGCTAACTTCTGATCCAGGTTTAGCATATCCTGCTTTTACTGAGAATAAATCTCCATTGATTTGAATTCCATCCGCACCATTCCCACTACTAGTCCAAGTTCCATTTTGAGGATTACGTATTAAGGTTGCAGTTTTTCTTTCCCCTTTAGCATTCGTATAAGAAAGTTCTACCTTATCCACGTTTTTATTTTTATCAGAATCAGGATTAGAATAAGGATTTACTGTTACTGTTCCCTCATTATTAGTGTTAACTGTCGGCCCGGTTGGCTTTTCTTGTAAACCTCTTACCATGAAGTATTGTTTTCCTGAAGAATATTCATACGATCTCATCCCTGCACCATAATAAAGAGGGGCGTATTTGTTATCAGTCGTAGTTTTATACTCAATCGTTACAATCCCTGCTCCATCATATTTTAAATAATATAATTGGTCAGTATTTTCTTTTAATCCAGCTAAATTTCTTTTCGCTTTATCTCTCACATCACGAGAAGGTTCTGTACCCCAAATAGGTCGACGAGTAAACTTGTTGAAAGTAGGGCCTAAATAATAATAGGAAGTTGAAGCCTGAGTTTCCTCGGGACCAGCTTGGTTCCTCTGGAGAGTTCCGATAATAAAGTTGTTATCCGTTACGTCTGTCACACTATCAAATCCATCTGTAAAATGATGACTATTAGCATCTCCATAATCCGCTTCCGTAGCATTTAAATGATTCTTTATTTTGTTTCGCCATTCTGCATTTAAATTGAACCCACCAAGTGAATTACTGCCTGCCTTTTGTCTTGTAACACCAAGGACTTCTCCCATCGTATGCCCTTTAGGCAAAGTAAACCAATACAAAGCATTTTGGTGATTCTGATTATGATTATTAAAAGTAACAGTCCAAATATAACCGTTCTCGTTCCCAGGGTCTTTTTTCACTGTTATCTTTGCTTCTTTTAAGCCCTCCTCCACTGTTACTTGATGTTCATTTGTAGGCAATTTATCAATCGTACTTCTTCTCATCGCATACAAATACGTCTCAGCAGGCAAGCCTGAACCATCACCATTTTGTACAATATATGCTCTTTTTGTATCAAGACCAGTCGGATTAGCTCTAAAATCAGCACCTCTCTCCATTACAGTTCCATTTATAACATCTCGTTTCCCAGAGTTTTCACGAGTAACAGCAAGTGCTAATTTTCTTTCTGCTTGTTTTCCTTGTTTGATAAGTGACTGAATTTTTTCATCTGTTAAGTCTGGTTGTTGTAATCCTTCATTTACAGAACGAATAATATCTTCTGTTCCTTTTATCAATTCTTTCGTTTCAGGTCTTGTAATTTCACTAGCGAATTTGAAGTATGTATTCAAGCTCTGAGATAGTTTTTCTAATTTTTCTTTTGGAGTGATATTTACCTTAGACGAGCGCTCACTTAAAACCTTATTAACACGACTGATTAGGTCTTCCATCAGTCTTACTTGCTCATCAACCTGTGCTTGCGTCGCATTTGGGTCATCCAAAACTGCCTTAGCTGCTGCTAGACACGCTTCCACTTCATCGTGGAGAGACTTCATGGAGTCTAGTGTTAGATTTTTCAACAAATCTTTTAGGGTCCCCTGAGTCAATTTAGCTGCTTTCCTATCAGCAGTAGTCGGCTGGTCTTGCTCTTTTTCTCCCTCTGCTTGAGGACTTTCTTGAGCAACTGGATCAGATTTAGACTTGTCTAGCTCTTGCCCTTGATTTGCTTCCTCAGCTTTAGCACCTTGCGCTTTTAGCTCACCCGCAGGCTTACCTTCAGGCTGGTCAGGCAAAGCCTGCTTGGAGTTTTCCTCAACCGAATTTTCTGGATCCCCATCTGAATTTCCAGAAGGTCCAGCAACTACATTGCTAGCTGTTGCTGGAGATACAGCAGGAGCTTCTTGAGCAGCTACTCCATTCGCAAAGAACATCAGAGCCGCCACCGCAACACTAGCAGCCCCAAAATGATATTTTCTTATTGAATAACGGTAAATTTTTTCACCATTATCATCACGATATGATTTTTTCATGATTGAATTACCTCTCGTTTTTTCCTTTCTGGAGGTACCAAAAAAAATACCCCCCCTTAAATATTTTAGGTATTTAAGAAAGGATATGTTTATTTTATTCCCATACTTGTCAAAAGACAAATTCCGAGACAGTACTATTATATCCTATTTTCGCAAATTTGAACAGCAAAACAAGAACTTTTTGGCAATTTCGTGGAGACTCAATTTCAGGAGAAAATGAAGTAAATTTCTCCACAACAAAACGCATAGTATCAAGGTTTTTCAACACTTGATATTATGCGTTTTTTGATTTAAAAGACTCCTTGCCCCGCCTCATCTTTTAGGCTTCTATTTCATCAAAAAAAAACGAAGCAACAAAGCTCTCCCTGATCCGACAAGTCATCCCTTCCATGAGTTTGACTTGCTCATCAACCTGTGCTTGGCTGGCTTTTGGATTCTCTAAGACCGCCTTAGCCTTCGCGAGAGCTTCTTCCACTTCAGTATGGAGAGCCTTCATAGAGTCTAGCGTTAGATTTACCAACAAAGCTTCTAGGGGGCCTTGTATCGATTTGGTTGCTGCTGTATCAGCGGCAGAAGTAGGTTTGTCTTGCTCTTTTTCTCCCTCTGCTCAAGGAGTTTCTTGAACAGACTCTGGATGGGTAGACTCTCCCCCTACTTCAGTAGTTGTAGGGGCAGCTACCGCTTGCCCTTGATTGGCTCCCTCAGCTGGCACTGCTTACCTTTTTAGCTCGTCGACTGGTTTAAGTTCAGCCGGCTGTTCAGTCAGAGCTTTCTTGGAATCTCCCTCATCCGAGTTTCCTACCATTCTGATAAGATTTTGAAAGGAAATCTCTAACTTACAAAAGCTCCTCAAACTCAGCGACAGTCATACCTAATTGTTGGCTGGCAACCTCAGAAGTCAGAATACCTTGGCGGACTAAATTTAGTAGCATGGACAAACTTCCTTCAACTTTCCCTCGCTCCAGTCCCTGTTCAAGACCTTCTTGTCGCCCTTGTTCAACCCCCTCTGCACGACCTCTCTCTAAACCTTTTTCCTCTGCTTGTTCCAAGGCATAGTCGTGTGCTAACAAGGCTTGTTCTTCGCGTCTGCGTTGTTCACTAAACATTCTCCTGTCCTCCTCGGACCAGCTCTTGTAGTCCAGCAGTTGATCTGCTTGGCTGATGGCTCGCTCGGGGTGCTGGGTAAAGGGTTTATTCCCGAAAAACTCCAACCACGGCTTGCGAACCTCGTCTTTGCTGGTTTCTCTATATTTTATTTGAAAAAAGACAGTAAAAAAGCGCAAAAAATCACTTCCTGTGCTATACTGTAATTGAAATTTTTTTAGTTTGGGCGTTAGAACTGTTTCCTCAGTCCTATCGCCTTTTCTTTTTGATA
>NZ_JAQFJG010000021.1 GCF_030439915.1 Streptococcus sp. SPS1 | reverse complement strand
ACCCAGGTATAACGAGTGTCGCAGACAAGACAGAATACTATAAACAGGGCGATGATGTCATGAAACGTGTGACGACATATGATGTCAATCGTCAAACCGGAAAAGTTACTGCAAATAGTACTGAGACGAAATTCTCAGCCAAGAGTACGCTTCGAAGTTTAGTAGATGAGGCAGCCAACACGGCTCTAAGTTACAAGTATCACAATGCTGACAAAGATAAGAAAGATGCTTTTGATAAAGCTATAGAAAAAGCTAAGGCTGTTTTAGATGATGTATATGCTTCTCAAAAAGCAGTTGATGAAGCTAGGGATAATCTAAAACTAGCTAAAGAATCTTTGAATGGAATTTACATATCACCGTATACTCCACAAGCAGATCAACCTCAACCTTCTACTCCTACTCAGCCAGACCAAGGAGGCACAGAGACACCAACAACTCCATCTAGTCCAAGCGCTCAACCGTCTCAACCAACTGCTCCGGGTCAACCTGCAAGTCCTGCTCCAGCTCCGACTCAAGCACCTAGAGCGGCAGCAAGCGCTTCGGCTAGCTCAACGAGCACGCAAGCTCCAGCTCAAGAGCAAGTTGACAAGTCTGAACTTCGTGCCTTGAGTCAAGAGTTAGACCAACGCTTGAAAGCTTTGGCAACAGTATCTGATCCGAAAATCGATGCAGCCAAGGCGGTTCTCCTAGATGCTCAAAAAGCTCTGGAAGATAGTGCCTTGACAGAGCAAGGTCTGCGTACTGCAGTAGAGTCTGTGAAGGCTGTCTTGGACTCTCTCAAAGATGTGAAAGCAAATGCTAGCGACAGCAAGCCTACACAGGACAAGAAAGATGCTAAGCAAGGAACGGAAGATAGTAAGGATTCAGATAAGATGACTGAAACAAACTCAGTTCCAGCAGGAGTGATTGTGGTCAGTCTACTTGCTCTCCTAGGCGTGATTGCCTTCTGGTTGGTTCGTCGTAAGAAAGGGTCAGAAATCCAGCAATTAAGCACGGAATTGACCAAGGTTCTCGGACAGCTAGATGCAGAAAAAGCGGATAAAAAAGTCCTTTCCAAAGCCCAAAAACTTCTCCAAGAAACCCTTGATTTCGTGAAAGAAGAAAATGGCTCAGCAGAGACAGAAGCTAAACTAGTAGAGGAGCTTAAAGCAACCCTTGCCAAACTCAAGTAAAACATGATTTATGAAATGTCAGACCTAAAAGACATTTTCGTTCACAAAAGCAGCGACGAGTAACCCTTGTCGTTGCTTTTTGGCTATTTGTTAAATGATGTTGTTATCGCGCAAGTGTTCCTTATTTCATTTAAAATGATATAGTTTGAACTTTCTTTTCCGAATAAATAGATAGTAGCAGTAAATCTAGCAAACCTAGATTTAAAACTGTGGTATAATAAAAGGAGGAAAAGGATGATTCTCAGACATCCGGGCATTAGCCCAACTAATGATTTGGTTGCTAAGAAGATTTTTAGCAATCCAGAAATCACTTGTCAATTTATTCGCGACATGCTGGACTTGCCAGCCAAAAATGTAACCATTTTGGAGGGAAGTAACATTCACGTCTTGCCTTCCGTACCTTACTCGGCACAGGATTTCTATACCAGTATAGACGTTTTGGCGGAGCTAGATAATGGAACGCAAGTTATTATAGAGATTCAAGTTCATCATCAGAATTTTTTCATCAATCGCCTGTGGGCTTACTTGTGCAGTCAGGTTAATCAAAATCTTGAAAAAATTCGCCAACGTGAAGGTGATACCCACCAGAGCTATAAACACATTGCACCAGTATACGCTATCGCAATTGTAGATAGTAATTATTTCTCAGATGACCTAGCTTTTCATAGTTTTAGTATGCGAGAGGACACGACAGGTGAGGTTTTAACTATCACCAATAATGGACAAGAAAACCATCTGGTTAAGATGGCGTTCTTGGAATTAAAAAAATATAGAGAAACCAGCAAAGATAGTATTCGCAAACCGTGGTTAGAGTTTTTTGGGAATAAGCCCTTTACCCAACAACCCGAGCGAGCCATTAGCCAGGCAGACCAACTGCTAGACTATAAAAGCTGGTCCGAGGAGGACAGGAAAATGTTTAGTCAATTACGTATGCGCGAAGAACAAGCCTTGTTAGCGCAGGACTATGCCTTGGAACAAGCAGAAGAAAAGGGCTTAGAACTTGGACTTGAACGCGGTCGTGCTGAAGGTAGTTTGTCTATGCTACTAAATCTCGTTCGCCAAGGTCTTCTGACATCTGAGGTTGCCAGCCAGCAGTTAGGAATGACTGTTGCTGAGTTTGAGGCGCTATTGGAAGTGGTTTAGATACATATATATGCTCGACCTGAAGAAACACGGGTTTGGACTGGTATTTGTATACTCAATAAAAATCAAATAGCAAATTAGAAAGCTAGTCGTAGGTTTCTCAAACTCCAGTTTTGAGGTTGTAGATAGAACTGACGAAGTAAGTAATATATAGACACGACAAGGCAAGGGTGATGTAGTTTGAAGAAATTTTAGAAGAGTATAGTAAAATGAAATAAAAACTGAACAAATTAGTTGAGAAATTCAAACCAATTTTTAACAATGTTTCAGAAACAACAGTGCTCTATTCCAACTTCAATCCACTATATTAAAATCTAAGATAAGAGCTATACTAGGTAAATAAAAATCTCTATACTATCTGAAAGTGAAGATTACTCACTGTGAGATAGTATAGAGTCTTTTTGTTGTGTTAAATTATCCTACCCATTCACCATTGTCATTGACACGGTAGCCGTCAGGGGTCGTTGTATTGATTGCTAGGACGCCAGAGCTATAGGTATAATACCATTTGCCGGATACCTTCATCCAGCCTGTTTTCATAGCACCTGAGCTATCAAGGTAGTACCAGCTACCATTATCTTTGAGCCAACCAGTCTTCATAGCGCCTGAACCGTCGAGATAGTACCAGCTACCGTCTTTCACCCAGCCAGTTTGCATCCAACCAGAGTTGTCAAAGCGATACCAAGTTCTATTTATTTTTTCCCATCCATTACTCGTGTATGAGCCGTCATTGTGTTTAAACCACCAACGTCCGTTTGATTGAATCCAACTTCCGAAGTATTGGGAATGATTGAACCCATTTTTCTGACTTGAATTTGTATTTGCAGTTTTGGTTTTATGAGTTCCGATAGCATTCAAGTCTTTGTCAAAAAGATTCGCCTTAGTCGCAAATGTTTGAGTCTGAGAAGAATTTGCTTCTGTATATTGAATGGCCTTTCCATAACCACCAGCTAATTCTTCAGAGCCACCAGATGCTGTTCCGAAACTTTGTGCAACGGTAATCCATCCATTTTGAGTGACAGGGTTTTCAAAGGCTGCCAACCCCATATAGGTCAATTTTGGGTTAATTAAGGATTCGTAGTGTCCAGTTTGACCAGAGACACTTGCCCCACTACGAGATTTGACGTAATTTGCTTTTTCTTCATACCATTGATTAATAGCTGTCATAAATCCGTCATAGTTCCAAGCTAAGTTTTCGGCTAGTGAGAAATTTCCTGAAGGCCAGGCACTCCAAATATCTTTATTAGATAAACGTTTATGATTCATAGTTACAGAAGCTTCTGCTGCACGAACGAAGGCTGTTTTTTCTAGTGCAGTTGACCATTTGATAGGAACATAGCTAGTAACTAGACCTTCGTCTGCTGCCTCTTTTCGAATGGCATTGATACGGTCTAAGATAGCCTGTTTATCTGGCGTTAAGAAAGTCCCTTCAATCCCAACTAGAGTAGTACCAGAAGAAGCACTAGTGACCTCAGAGTTTAAGATATGGTAGGATTGACCATTGATTACTTGAGTGGAAACCAACCTATCATTAGCGGCTACTGATTGTGATGTAAGAGTTCCAGCTCCTAACAAGGAAAGTACTAAAACTGTAGCAAGTGTGAACTTTTTAGTTTTATTGTTCATTTTGTGTCCTCCTATTTTTATTATAACATCTCTACTGGGCAGAGTAAACTAAAATTCGGTATAGCTAGGGACTAGATTTATTTTAAATTTAGATGTTTGCAAAAATTTTTCTTAAATTTGGTGTATAATATAAATAGATGATTTTAATGAAATCTACTCGACTTGTTCGATAACTATCTGAAGCGAGATGAGGTGTTCAGAAATTGAATTTTTAAGGTTCCAACTTAGCCATACTTTTTAGGTTTCACATCTTTAAATCAACTAAACAATACATAACATCCTATAAATTATAGTTTGTAGGATGCAGAACAAATCTTCCTTCATCAAGGAAATCAAAGAACTCAATAAAACAGGGATTCCATTCCCCTAGAAAGGTTAAATAAATGAAATCATATAAGAAATTTACGATTCTTGCTCTAGCTCTTCTTGGATTCACTAGCCAAACAGTTCTAGCTAATGATGCTAGTCATTCTACGAATAACTCTACCGGTAGTTCAGCTACTAGCTCTGCAAATGCTTCTCAAGCAACTACAGAAAACCAGCCAACGACTCCTAGTTCGAGTAAGCAGGAGACAAAGCCAACTCTTTCTACTGAGTCTAAGCTACAAACTGGTTGGGTAAAAGAAGACGGGAAGTGGACTTATTATAGTCAAACAGGTGTCAAATTTACAGATACTCTTTATGAGGGCTACCTATTTGATAAGAATGGTTACTTACTTGAAAATAGCTGGTATCAGATGGCTAACAAGTGGTACTACGCCAATGGCTCAGGAAAATATCTGTCTAACCAATGGAGTCAAATCAATGGTAAATGGTATGCATTTGATCAAAATGGTGTCATGATGGCTAATACCTGGAAGGGAAATTATTACCTGAAATCCAGTGGGGCTATGGCAGATAAAGAATGGGTGTACGATCCTAACTACTCTAGCTGGTTTTATCTTAAGCCAGGCGGACACTATGCTGAACAGCAATGGGTTGGCTCTTACTATCTAAAATCTGGTGGCTACATGGCTCACAAAGAGTGGATTTATGATCAAGATTATCAAGCTTGGTATTATCTTAAAGAAGATGGCGTTTATGTCACTGGAACTTATACTATTAATGGAAGTAGCCATTTTTTCAAAGATAATGGTAAATGGGTGCAAGAACTTCCAAAAGGATTTGAAAAGGGGCACTATACTAAAACTATCTTCCTAGATCCTGGGCATGGTGGACGTGATTCGGGTGCTTATTATTATGGAATAGCTGAAAAAGATTTGAATCTACAGGTCTCTCGTAAATTACGGAAACGTTTAGAAGAACTTGGCTATACAGTTTTAACATCTCGTGATAGTGATGTGGATGTTGACTTTGTGACGGAGCGTTCTCGTATGGTAAATAAAACGAATGCAGACTTCTTTATTAGTATTCATTTTAACGCTACTGGGAATGACACAACACTGAATCTGGGAATACAGACTTATTCTTATAAGGAAGAAGCGGGTTATCCGAGCAAGATTAACCAGTACTGGCATAATAATCCAGACCGAATGAGTGAAAGTAATCGTTTGGCCGCTGACCTTCATTCATCTCTCTTGACTGAGACAGGAGCTAGGGATGCTGGGCTTTTGCAAGCCACCTTCGCTGTTCTTCGTGAGACTGCAAAACCTGCTGTGTTATTAGAGTTGGGTTATATGGATAATCCAGAAGAAAACCAACGAATCCGTAGTGACCAATACCAAGATAAGTTGGTTGAAGGTATTATTAAAGGAATTCAAAAATATTACGCTGGAAATTAAGAAACTAGATCAAACTAAGCTTTGGAGATTTTCCTAGGCTTAGTTTTTTGCATTTGTAATGCTATTCATAACATTAAATTGTCTGAAAATTTATTGAAAAATGAGTGAAAACATGGTATAATGAAACGTAAAATTAATTCAGGTTTCCTGAATCGATAGGAGTATACAATGAAAAAACTAGGTTTTGTCCTTTTATCTTCAGCCTTGCTATTGACAGCTTGTGCTGTTAGGTTTGAAAAATCAACAGAGACAAATAATTCTTCTAAGGTAACAGCCTTGTCTGAGGACAAGCAAAAAATGCTTGATAAGGCCACTGCCGAATATAAGACTTTTGTACAAGAGCAAATCGATAAGCTATTGACAGATACGGAAGGCTTTGTCAAATTGTTGAAAGAAGGTAAGTTAGAAGAAGCTAAGAAGGTTTATCCACTGATTCGTATGTCCTATGAGCGTTCAGAACCAATTGCCGAGAGTTTTGGTGAATCGGATGTCAAGATTGACTTCCGTTTGGCAGACTATATGGACGAAAACAAGACAGAAGAAGGTTGGTCAGGTTTCCACCGTATCGAGCGTATCCTTTGGGAAGACAATACAACTAAAGGAACTGAAAGCTATGGCGATCAGTTGGTAAATGATATCAAGGAATTGAAAGCCAAGATTGCAACTGTAGATGTGGACTACAAGGTTATGCTGACTGGAGCAGTTGACTTGCTTAATGAAGTGGCAACAAGTAAGATTACAGGTGAAGAGGAAATTTATTCTCATACAGACTTATATGACTTCCGTGCTAATATCGAGGGAGCTGAGAAGATTTTCCAACTCTTTAAACCTTTACTTGAAAAATCAGACGCTAACCTAGTTAAAGAATTGGAAGTAGATTTCAAATCTGTTAATAGCTTGTTGGACAAACACATGACCGACAAGGAACACTACAAACTCTATACAGATTTGACAAAAGAAGATACCAAAGAATTGTCAGAAGCCGTGACAAAACTTGGTGAACCTCTATCACAAATGGGTAAATTTCTTAGTGGAGAATAAGAGTCATGACTGAAAAAGACGAAAAGTTTTTTGAGAAGAAAATGGACCGTCGAGAATTTCTAAAAAAAGCAGGGATTGGAGGGGCTGGTTTAGCGCTAGGACTCTCTGGTGCTTCTGCTTTTTTCGCACCTAAGCTTGGGACTCAGGAAAAAATCTCGTACGGAAATGAAAAAATTGCTTTTTATGGTAAGCATCAAGCAGGGATTAGTACGCCCATGCAAAAGAATATCTATTTTGTTGTCTTGGATTTGCATACGACGGATAAGGATAAGATTATCCAGCTATTCAAGGATTGGACGGATTATAGTGCCAAGTTGGTCGAAGGGGAACTGGTCAAAAAAGATGGCCAGAATACTCTCTTGCCTCCTAGCGACACTGGTGAAACAGTGGGGCTCAATCCTCATCGTTTGACACTAACTTTTGGTGTGTCTGCAAGTTTCTTGAAAAAGATGAACTTGGAAAACAAGCGTCCTCAAGTGTTCAGAGATTTACCGCCTTTTCCTAAAGAGCAATTGCGTGAAAAATATACAGGTGGAGATATTGTCATCCAGGCTTGTGCAGATGATGAGCAAGTTGCCTTTCACGCTATTCGCAATCTCATCCGTAAGGGGAGAAATGCCGTGACCCTTCGCTGGAGTCAGTCTGGTTTTGCAGCAATCGGGGATCGAATGGAGACACCGCGTAACCTCTTTGGTTTTAAGGATGGAACAGCAAATCCAACCAAGGAGCAAGACTTTGACCGTGTTATCTGGGCTGATAGTAAGGACTGGATGGAAAATGGCTCTTATATGGCAGTTCGTCGGATTCAGATGTTTTTAGAGACCTGGGACCGCACTAGTCTCGAAGAACAAGAAAATACATTTGGCCGTTACAAGGAAAGTGGTGCCCCCTTTGGAAAGAAAAATGAGTTTGATGAAGTGGATTTGAGTCTTTTGCCTGATGATTCGCATGTTCGGTTGGCTAAGGAAGTAGATAAGCCACTTTTGCGTCGTTCTTACTCTTACTCAGATGGGATTGATGAAAAAACTGGTCAGTTTGATACAGGCTTGCTCTTCATTTCTTTCCAGAAGGATCCTGATAACTTTGTCAAGGTTCAAACCAATCTAGGTGCTACTGATAAGATGAATGAATACATCACTCACATCGGTAGTGGACTCTTTGCTTGCTTTGGTGGTGTGGAGAAAGGAGGCTACATTGGTCAGAAATTATTGGAAGGCTAAAAGCTGGTTACTAGTTTTAGCTTTGTCATTTTTTATTCTTTCCCCAGTAGGTGCCCAAGAAAGCTTGAGTTCTTACTTTGTAAAAATCACAGATGCTTCTAAAGCGGTCAAAAATGGGAATCAGTCTGAGGCACAGAATCTCGTTAAAGAGATGGCAACAGACTTTGAAAGAGTAGAAGATAGCAATTCTGAGGCTGGTAAAGTCGTCAAGGAAAAGCTAGCCCAGTCAGGCGAGATTACTGAAGACAAACTCACTGAAATTTCTTCAGCCTTATTAGCTTTTGAAAAAGAACAAAATCCTGTTGACCTAGATGCGGAAAAGGAAAAATTGGTCAACCGTCTAAGTCCTCGTTTTGAAGACTTAGAGCAGGCCATTGCCTCCAAAGATTTGGAAAAAGTTCGAGAGGCCTTTAAGAAAATGAATTCCACTTGGACCATCAATGAAAGTGTGGTTCGTGACAATAGTACAGCTCATTATGGACGTGTTGAAACAGCTATTTCCTTCCTGCGTAGTAGCATGGAAACCGAGCCTACAGATTTCAACTCCATCCAGACTTCCTTTGAGGACTTAAAAAAGGCTATTGATGATTTTGTGAGTGGAAAAGAAGTTGCAGAAGCATCTTCTGATTTGAGTCTTAAAGATGGTATTGCCCTTTTGAAGAAGGCTTTGGAACAATTCCAAGCTGGTGACCAAGCATTAGGAGTAGCCAGTATGAAGGAATTTATTACCATTTGGCCAACGATTGAGAGCTCTGTTAGCACGACCAATCCTTCCCTCTATACACGAGTGGAAAGCGAAAGCCCTGTGATTATGGTCAAGGGAAATGAGAAGGACTACCAAGAAAAATTAGAAAAACTGATTGGAGATTTATCACAAATTGATACCAGTGCACGTTACAATGCCTTTGATGCTATGCTCATTCTCCTAAGAGAAGGAGTAGAGGCTCTCTTAATCGTTATGGCCTTGGTGACGACCTTGAAAGCAGCTAAGATGCGAAAAGGGCTCAAGTGGGTTTATGGTGGCTCTATCACAGGAATTATGGCCAGTCTGGTCATTGCTTTTATCCTGCAAATTGCCTTTCCAGCAGTCACATCAGGCTCCAATCGTGAAATCATAGAAGGAGCAGTGGGGATTTTTGCAGTAGCTATGATGATTTTGATTGGAATCTGGCTCCACAGCAAATCCTCAGTCAAAAAATGGAATACCTTTATGGAGTCACAAATGGAAACAGTGACTAAGACAGGATCTTTTATTTCCATGTTTGCTCTCAGTTTTCTAGCTGTTTTCCGTGAGGGAGCAGAAACCATTCTCTTTTATGTTGGGATTTTACCAAGGATTTCTAGCTTTGAATTTGTCTTGGGTATTTCACTTGCCTTACTGGTTCTGGTAATTATTGCCCTTGTGATGAACAAGGCCAGTCAATTCTTCTTGCCACATAAGGTCTTCTTTATCCTGACTTGGATGATTTATGCCCTAGCCTTTAAGATGCTGGGGGTTAGTGTCCATGCTCTTCAGTTGACCAATATGGCACCAAATCACTTGTTGACAGGATTTCCAACAATTGACCTGCTTGGAATTTATCCAAGTTGGGAAGGTTTGGTCAGTCAGCTAATCTTTATTGTTATTGTCTTGATTGTCACTTTCAGACAGGGTGAAAAATAGATGGATAGAAAAGAATTGACAATCGTTGAACATCTGGTAGAATTTAGAAAGAGATTATTGGCTGTGGTCATTTGTTTCTTTTTGGTATTCTGTGTCTCTCTGCTGTTTGCAGACCAGATTTACCAGTATGTGACCCAATCTTTTCAGCAAAAGTTGATTGTTTTAGGCCCTAATGATATTTTATGGATTTACATACGTTTGGCTAGTCTGATGGCCTTCACCATCACCTTGCCTTACACGGTGTATCATATCTGGTCTTTCATCAAACCAGGTTTAAAGAAGGAAGAGGCTAGAGCTGTCTTTGCCTATATTCCAGCTAGTTTCCTTTGTTTTCTAGTTGGACTGGCTTTTGGTTTTTACTTTGTAACACCAGCCATACTTCAGGTTTTATTAGGGCTAGGAGAAGGACTATTTGAAACGCAGTTAACAGCTCAAAATTATCTGTCTTTTGTTTTTCAAACGACCTTGCCTTTGGCTCTGATTTTTGAATTGCCAGTTATCATTGCCTTTTTGACGTCGATTGGACTTATTGGACCAGAATTATTGACTGCTTATCGCCGATATGCTTATTTTATCTTATTGGTACTCGCAGTCATCTTAACACCAGCTGACTTTGTCAGCGATTTGGCAATGACTGCCCCCTTGATTTTACTCTATGAATTAAGTATTGCCATCAGCAAATACATTATGAAACGCAAGCAGAAAGGAGAGAGAAATGGGAATCTTACGTGATATCGGAGCACCAGGATTGATTATCATCGTTTTAGGAGCTCTCTTGATTTTTGGACCAAAACGATTGCCTGAACTAGGCGAGTCAATCGGTAAAATGCTATCTGAATTTAAAAAAGCAGTTAAAGGAACTGAAAATCAAGATAAGGAAGAGTAAATCTGCTCTAATAAAAAACTTTGTACTCTAGAAACCATCGTGTGGCTAACTAGAGTGCAAAGTTTTTTTATTTTTTAGTTAAAATGAAGATTGTGTTCCTTATAAGTACAAGGTTATTAAGAGAGTGGTGGACATTAAAATGATGATTTTGAGTTTTTGTTATTTTTGCTTTGGAGCAAGGTAACATAGTCACTTTTGGTGTGGAATAAGTGGGAAAGAAAAACAGTTCTTTGAGTTTGGTCGATAAAGTAAAGAAAGATATACTGACCGATAATTTTTCCTCGCGTAGGGTACTTACTGTTGATTTTTAGTCCTATTTTTTCATCTGCATCAAAGCCAGCTTCAGGAAAAGTTTCTAAACTTTTTAAGCCGTCTAGAATTTTGGCCACAGTATTTTTAGCAGACTGAGGTGATAAAAGAACAGTAGTAATGTAATCATGAATACTGTCAATTGCCTGACTCACTTCAGTAGATAGAATCACTTTATAAATCATATCGTAGCCTCATGTCATCTAGAGAAGTTCCTTGTCCGGATTCATATTCTCTTAAGGCGCGTTCAGATTGGGCTTGTAGCTCCTGAATCAATCGTTCACGGTGTAAATCTTCTGCAGTTTTTATTGGCAAATCCTGTTCGAGAACAATCTGCTCGATAAAAAGACTAATAGCATCCGTCATAGTCATTCCTTTTTCCTTAATGATAGCTCTAGCTTGTTCCATTGATGATTCATTGATTTTAAAATTGTATTGCTTAGTAAGTGATGTCGTCATGGTATATCTCCAATCTATACTATATATAGCTAGTATATATCTTTTATACTTTTTAGGCAAGAAAAAACTTTGTACCCTGGAAACTATCGCATGGCTAGCTAGAGTGCAAAGTTTTTTTGAGTTTGGAACATGAAAACAGCAGTTGATTTCAAGAAACAAAAAAGAACAGCCGAAGCTGTCTTTTTATCATTATTTGAGACCGTATTTTACAAAAGTATACTCTGTAATGTTTAAATCCTTATTAAATCAACGTTTCTAAAGGGAAAGTAGCTGTAAAATATTATATATATAGCGTATTGTTAAACCAAGACGGTACCAAAAAGGTACCAAAAATTAAGGTTTCGGAGCTTATAAAATAAAGAAAGATGTCTCAGGTGTTTGAGATTTTTTTTTGACAAGAAAAAACTCTTGAATATAATCCAAGAGTAAAACGAATAGGACCAGTGGTGGCAGGGGTTCTTTACAGCATAAAGCTGAAGGCAGTACCTAACCTGTACCTAAAACAAGTACCTTTGAGCAAACTGTTACCAGTCACCCGACAAACATCCTATCCTTGGTTATAGTTTAGGATAAATAAGAGAGAATGTCAATAATAATTTTTATTAACTTAGAAGTTTGTAATATTTCGTAACTTCTCAAAGTAATTTCCACTTGCCTAATCAAAGTGGAAATTAGTCTAAAACGGATTTTTATGGTGGAATTAAGTGTGAGACGTTTGAGTTAGAAATGAGGTCTACTATGACAAAACATAAA
>NZ_JAQFJG010000020.1 GCF_030439915.1 Streptococcus sp. SPS1 | reverse complement strand
TGGTACAGGTCTGTCTCAGGTTCAATCTGGAGCCGTTGATGTAGGAAATTCAGACGTATTTGCCGAGGAAAAAGACGGTATCAACGCATCCGCTCTAGTAGACCACAAGGTTGCTGTAGCGGGCTTGGCAGTGATTGTAAATAAGGAAGTTGACGTTGAAAATCTGACAACTGAACAACTCCGTAGCATCTTCACAGGTCAAGTGACCAACTGGAAAGAAGTCGGTGGGAAAGACCTAGCCATTTCCATTATCAACCGCGCGGCAAGTTCTGGTTCGCGTGCAACCTTTGATAGTGTTGTTATGGATGGCCAATCTGCCGTGCAGAGTCAAGAACAGGATTCAAATGGGATGGTCAAAAACATTGTTTCCCAGACACCAGGAGCCATTTCTTACCTAGCCTTTGCCTATGTGGATGACTCAGTTAAACGTATGAAGTTGAATGGCTATGAGCCGATTGCAGAAAATGTTACAAGCAATAACTGGCCTTTGTGGTCTTATGAACACATGTACACCCTAGGTCAACCAAATGAATTGGTGGCAGAATTTCTTAACTTTGTTCTCTCAGATGAAGCGCAAAGCGGAATCGTTAAGGGAATGGGCTATATTTCTGTCAAGGAAATGAAGGTTGAAAAAGATGCTGTAGGAACGGTGACAGCACTAGAAGGGAGTCACTAATGAATCAAGAAGAATTAGCTAAAAAATTGCTTTCTCCCTCAAAGAACTCTCGTTTAGAGAAACTTGGAAAAGGCTTGACCTTTGCCTGTCTGTCTTTGATTGTCATCATTGTGGCTATGATTTTGATCTTCGTAGCCCAAAAAGGTTTGTCGACCTTCTTTGTCAATGGGGTTAATATCTTTGATTTCCTCTTTGGCCAAACTTGGAATCCTTCAGGTAAACAATTTGGTGCCCTTCCCATGATTTTGGGTTCCTTTATTGTCACAATCCTATCGGCTCTTATCGCAACTCCTTTTGCCATTGGTGCGGCAGTCTTTATGACTGAAGTCTCACCAAAAGGTGCTAGAATCTTGCAACCAGCTATTGAATTGCTAGTAGGGATTCCTTCAGTTGTGTATGGATTTATTGGTTTGCAGGTCGTAGTTCCCTTTGTCCGTAGTGTCTTTGGTGGAACTGGTTTTGGAATCTTGTCAGGGATTTTCGTTCTCTTTGTCATGATTTTACCGACGGTAACCTTTATGACAACGGATAGCTTGCGTGCGGTGCCTCGTCACTACCGCGAAGCTAGTTTGGCTATGGGGGCCACTCGCTGGCAAACCATCTGGCGCGTGACCTTGAAGGCGGCGCGTTCAGGGATTTTTACAGCAGTAGTCTTTGGGATGGCGCGTGCCTTTGGTGAGGCCTTGGCCATTCAGATGGTGGTCGGAAACTCAGCCGTTGTCCCAACTTCATTGACAACACCTGCTGCGACCTTGACCTCTGTTTTGACCATGGGTATCGGAAATACCGTTATGGGAACAGTTGATAATAACGTACTTTGGTCACTGGCCTTAGTCTTGCTTTTGATGAGTTTGGCCTTCAACAGTGTGATTAAATTGATTACGAAAGAAAGAGGAAAGAAAAACTATGCACGCTAAGAAATTAGATAAAATTGCAACAGCTGTCCTCTACTCAATTGCAGGAATTATTGTTGCCATCTTGGCATCCTTGATTCTTTATATCTTGGTTCGTGGTTTGCCCCACATCTCTTGGTCTTTCTTGACTGGCAAATCATCTTCTTACCAAGCAGGTGGAGGGATTGGAATTCAGCTCTATAATTCCTTCTTTCTTCTGGTCATTACCTTGATTATCTCTGTTCCTTTATCTATGGGAGCTGGGATTTTCCTAGCTGAATATGCTAAAAAAGGTCCTGTGACCAACTTTGTCAGAACCTGTATTGAAATCTTGTCTTCATTGCCATCAGTGGTTGTAGGTCTCTTTGGTTATTTGATCTTTGTAGTTCAGTTTGAGTATGGATTTTCAATCATTTCAGGTGCCTTGGCCTTGACGGTCTTTAATCTTCCTCAGATGACTCGAAATGTTGAGGACAGCTTGAAACATGTTCACCATACGCAGCGTGAGGCCGGCTTAGCCCTTGGAATTTCTCGTTGGGAGACTGTAGTCCATGTGGTCATTCCAGAAGCCCTTCCAGGGATTGTAACGGGGGTTGTCTTGGCCTCTGGTCGTATCTTTGGTGAGGCTGCTGCTTTGATTTACACAGCAGGACAATCCGCTCCAGCCCTTGACTGGTCTAACTGGAATATTCTCAGTGTAACCAGCCCAATCTCTATCTTCCGTCAAGCAGAAACCTTGGCTGTCCACATCTGGAAAGTCAATAGTGAAGGAACCATTCCAGATGGAACCATCGTATCAGCAGGTTCTGCCGCCGTGCTTCTGATCTTTATCCTCATCTTTAACTTTGGAGCCCGCAAACTCGGAAGCTACCTACATAAGAAATTAACCGCTGCCTAAAGGAGAAGCCATGTCAAAATATAATTGGGATGAAAAGCATATCATCACCTTTCCAGAAGAGAAAGTGGCCCTCTCTACTAAGGATTTACATGTTTACTACGGTAAAAAAGAATCCATCAAGGGCATCGATATGCAATTTGAAAAAAATAAAATTACAGCCTTAATTGGCCCTTCTGGTTCAGGAAAATCAACCTACCTCCGCAGTCTCAATCGCATGAATGATACCATTGATATTGCCAAGGTCACAGGTCAAATCCTCTACCAAGGGATTGATGTCAACCGTCCAGAAATCAACGTTTATGAAATGCGTAAGCACATTGGAATGGTCTTCCAACGCCCAAATCCCTTTGCCAAGTCTATCTACCGCAATATCACTTTTGCCCATGAACGTGCAGGTGTTAAGGACAAGCAAGTCTTGGATGAAATTGTAGAAACTTCTCTCCGTCAAGCTGCCCTTTGGGACCAGGTCAAAGACGATTTACACAAATCAGCCTTGACCCTATCAGGTGGTCAGCAGCAACGTCTCTGTATCGCTCGTGCTATCTCTGTTAAACCAGATATCCTCTTGATGGATGAGCCGGCGTCAGCCTTGGATCCGATTGCGACAGCCCAGCTGGAAGAAACCATGTTGGAATTGAAGAAGGACTTTACTATCATCATCGTGACCCACAGTATGCAGCAGGCTGCGCGTGCTAGTGACTACACAGGATTTTTCTACTTGGGTGACTTGATTGAGTACGATAAGACCTCTAATATTTTCCAAAATGCTAAACTACAGTCAACCAATGACTATGTAACAGGACACTTTGGATAGAAAGGAAACAGTATGACAGAAGCGATTTTACAGGTATCAGACCTGTCCGTTTACTACAATCAAAAAAAGGCCTTGAATAGTGTTTCCCTATCTTTCCAACCTAAGGAAATTACAGCTTTGATCGGTCCATCTGGATCAGGGAAATCAACCCTCCTCAAGGCTATCAACCGTATGGGGGATCTCAATCCAGAGGTAACCACAACAGGTTCGGTGGTTTACAACGGCCACAACATTTACAGCCCGCGTACAGATACAGTTGAATTGCGTAAGGAAATTGGTATGGTTTTCCAACAACCAAACCCCTTCCCTATGTCCATCTACGAAAATGTTGTTTACGGGCTTCGTATCAATGGAGTGAAGGATAAGCAGGTTCTGGATGAAGCGGTAGAAAAAGCCCTACAACGAGCTTCTATCTGGGACGAGGTCAAGGATCGCCTGCATGATTCAGCTATCGGGCTTTCAGGTGGACAACAACAACGTGTTTGTGTTGCCCGTGTCTTGGCAACCAGTCCTAAAATCATTCTCTTGGATGAACCGACTTCAGCCTTGGACCCTATCTCTGCTGGTAAGATTGAGGAAACCTTGTATGGTCTAAAAGATAAATACACCATGCTCTTGGTTACGCGTTCCATGCAACAAGCCTCTCGTATCTCTGACAAGACAGGATTTTTCCTAGATGGAGATTTGATTGAGTTTAACGATACCAAGAAGATGTTCCTAAACCCACAACACAAGGAAACAGAAGATTATATTTCAGGAAAATTTGGATAAGGAGATAAATGATGTTACGTTCTCAATTTGAAGAAGATTTGGAGAAATTGCACAACCAGTTCTATGCTATGGGACAAGAAGTGCTATCCCAAATCAATCGGACAGTGCGTGCCTTTGTTACGCATGACCGTGATTTGGCCAAGGAAGTCATCGAAGACGATGCAGAAGTAAACGAATACGAAGTGAAATTGGAGAAGAAATCATTTGAAATGATTGCCCTCCAACAACCGGTTTCTCAGGACTTGCGTACTGTTTTGACGGTCTTGAAGGCTGTATCTGACTTGGAACGTATGGGGGACCATGCCGTTTCTATTGCCAAGGCGGCAATTCGTATGAAGGGGGAGCAACGCATCCCAGCTGTTGAAGAAGAAATCAAGAGAATGGGTCGCGATGTCAAGAACTTCGTCGAAGCAGCCCTTGAACTCTATCTCAATGGTTCAGTAGATCAGGCCTATGAAGTAGCAGCAATGGACGAAAAAATCAACCATTACTTTGATAGCATTCGTGACTTGGCTACAGAAGAAATCAAGAAAAATCCTGATGCCATTGTTACAGGTCGTGATTATTTCCAAGTGATTGCCTTCTTGGAACGCATTGGAGACTATGCCAAGAATATCTGTGAATGGGTTGTTTACTTTGAAACAGGTAAGATTGTCGAACTATAAAATAGGTTCATTCTGTATAAAAAGGAGCTTAAAATCAACAGATAGCTCCTTTTCTTGAATGAAAAAAATATTTTTAAGATAAAAATTCGAAAAAGTGCTTGACAAGTAGCTTGAATAGCGTTATAATTATACAAAATCAACAGAGAGGTTGTTTATTTATGAAATCAAAAAAATGGATATTTGTTTTATGTAGTTTTCTTGCAAGTTTCTTCTTAGTAGCTTGCCAGTCAGGTTCTAATGGTTCTCAGTCAGCTGTTGAAGCCATTAAGCAAAAGGGGAAATTAGTTGTGGCGACCAGTCCTGACTATGCACCCTTTGAATTCCAGTCTTTAGTTGACGGGAAAAATCAGGTAGTCGGTGCGGATATTGATATGGCCCAAGCTATCGCTGATGAACTTGGGGTGAAGTTGGAAATCTCAAGCATGAGTTTTGACAATGTTTTAACCAGTCTACAAACTGGTAAGGCTGACCTAGCAGTTGCGGGAATTAGCGCTACTGACGAGAGAAAAGAAGTCTTTGACTTTTCAATCCCTTACTATGAAAACAAGATTAGTTTCTTGGTTCGTAAGGCTGATGTAGAAAAATACAAGGATTTGACTAGCCTGGAAAGTGCTAATATTGCAGCCCAAAAAGGGACTGTTCCAGAATCAATGGTCAAGGAGCAATTGCCAAAAGCTCAATTAACTTCCCTAATCAATATGGGGGAAGCAGTCAATGAATTGCAGGCTGGAAAAGTAGATGCTGTTCATATGGATGAGCCTGTTGCCCTTAGTTATGCTGCTAAAAATGCAGACCTAGCTGTCGCAACTGTCAGCTTGAAGATGAAGGACGGCGAAGCCAATGCAGTTGCCCTTAGAAAAAATAATGCTGATTTGAAAGAAGTGGTGGACAAGGTTATCCAAAAACTCAAGGATGAAGGCACCTACCAAAGCTATCTTGAAAAAGCAGCAAGCCTAACAGAAGTTGAAGAATAATACTCAATGAAAATCAAAGAGCAAACTAGAAAGCTAGCCGCAGGTTGCTCAAAGCACTGCTTTGAGGTTGTAGATAAGACTGACGAAGTTCAGCTCAAAACACTGTTTTGAGGTTGTGGATAGAACTGACGAAGTCAGTAACCATATCTACGGTAAGGCGACGTTGATGTGGTTTGAAGAGATTTTCGAAGAGTATAAGAAAAAAGCAGAGTTGGAAGTCAGTCCAATTCTGCTTTTAAATAGTTTAAAACCTTTTCCAGATTTTCTAAGGACACCTTGGCAAATTGATAAGGGCAGGCACCCAAGTATGCCTCTTCAAAGAAATCCAAGCCCAGTTGGCTGTGCTTGAGACTGGCGATCTTAGGATACTGTCTCAGGTCTAGTAATAAACCATCGTGTAGGGGATAATGAGGAAGGGGACAAGGAGTGTTAGCTAGTCTTTCCTCGATTTGTTTTTGGTAAGCTTCCTGATTTGACAAGCGAGCTAGACGGTTTTTCTCAAACAATTGACTGTCAATATAGAGTGAAAGGGCCTTCTGCATGATGAGATTGCTGTCGTAGTCTAGGATATTTTTGTAGGCCACAAAGGCATCTTTGATAGCATTTGGCAGAATGAGTGCCGTAATCCTCAGGGCTGGAAAGAGGCTGGTTGAGAAGGACTTGATGTAAATGACCCGCTCCTCTGTATCCAGATAGTGGAAGGTCTGACCCTTTTTAGAGTCCAAATCCCCCAGATAGTCGTCCTCTACGATATAGACACCATACTTGGCAGCTAAGTCAAGAATAGCCCGTTTGTCCTGCTCAGAATAGGAGTGCCCCAGAGGATAGTGAAAGCGAGGAATTGTGTAGAAAAATTTAATTTTTCCTGTTTTGAAATGGCCTTCCAATTCCTCCAAGTCAATTCCATCAATGCCTCGTTCAATCGTTTGATAGTCCAGACCCTGTGCAATCAAGAGGCGATTCATCCGATGGTAGGTTGGTTGTTCCACCAAGATTTCCTTGGCTTGGCTAGGGAAGGAAATTTGAGAGAGGATAAACAAGGCTTGTTGGGTGCCAGAAGTCAGTACCAGTTGGTCAGCCTTGCAGTAGAGGGCTTGGTCAAAGAGGAGTTTGTGAATGGACTGTCTTAGGTCTTCTAAACCTTCTTGGTTGTCATAGTAGTTGAAGAGGTAGTTTTCCCGGCCAATCAAGGTTTCATTGACACAGAGTCGGAAATCGTCATAGGCACTGGCATGTTCGTCCGTAACCTCGATTTCTAGGTCCTGGTGTTGCCCTTGTTCTAGGACATAGTAGCCACTCTGGGGCTTAGCATAGAGGTATTGTTCGTGCCGTAATTCCAGCAGGGCTCGTTGGACAGTATCCTTGCTACAGTGGAAGTCAAGGCTCAGTTGACGGATAGAAGGCAGGCGACTTCCCGTCGGAAAGCGTCCAGACTCGATACCATTTTTCAGATAAGATATGACCTCTTGGTACTTGCTTTGTTTCTTCATTCCAGACCTCCCTTGATTTTGTTACATTGTACCCTTTTTTTTTCTTCTTGGCAATGTCTAGAGTGTTTCTCTCGTTCACATCTAGGGGCAAATGTGGTATACTTAGGAGTAACATTTATAGAATAACAGACAAGAAAGTGAATGGATAAGAACGTGCAGGAACCAGTGAAATTATTTCAATACAATACCCTTGGAGCCTTGATGGCTGGCCTTTATGTTGGTACCATGACAGTGGGAGAATTGCTAGAGCATGGTGACCTTGGTTTGGGAACCTTGGATTCTATTGATGGGGAATTGATTGTCTTAGATGGCAAGGCTTATCAGGCCAAAGGCTCAGGAGAGCAACCGGAAATTGTAGAAGTGTCACCAGATGCCCTTATTCCTTACGCTGCAGTAGTACCACATCAGGCAGAAGTTATTTTCCGCCAGCGGTTTGAGATGACAGACAAGGAATTGGAAGAACGAATCGAGTCTTATTATGACGGGGAAAATCTTTTCCGCTCTATCAAGATTCGGGGGGAATTTTCACATATGCATGTGCGCATGATTCCTAAGTCAACACCAGATACCAAGTTTGCTGAGGTCGCAACCCATCAACCGGAATATAGTCGTGACAATGTGGCGGGGACCATCGTTGGTTTCTGGACGCCAGAGATTTTCCATGGAGTCAGTGTGGCAGGCTATCATCTGCACTTCATCACAGATGATTTGACTTTTGGTGGGCATGTCATGGACTTTGTCATCAAGGAAGGCATTATCGAGGTGGGAGCGGTTGACCAGTTGGACCAACGTTTTCCAGTCCAAGACCGTCAATACTTGTTTGCTAAGTTCAATGTTGACGAGATGAAAAAAGATATTGAAAAGGCGGAATAGGAGAAGAAAATGACCATTCATATTATCATTACCATGGTGCTGTTACTGGCTTTCTTGATAGGAAGCATTTGGTATGCCAGAAAGAAATACCATATCAATCTAGCTGTCTTGGGTTTGGGGGCTGTTGCCTTCTTTGTCTCTTCACAGATTTTGGAAAAACTGGTGCATATCTTAGTTTTGCATCCTCAAAAAGACGGTAGTATTGCCCTCTTGCAAGAACAACCGCTTGTCTATATCATCTATGGCCTAGCCATGGCAGCATTTTTTGAGGAAACTGCTCGTCTTGTTTTCTTCAAATGGTTGGAGAAAAAGAGAAGTTTGGAAAAGGCAGATGCCTTGGCCTATGGACTGGGGCATGGTGGCTTGGAATTGATTTTCCTAGGCCTTGCTAGTTTGCTCAATCTCTACATCGTTCTCTCAGCAGTTCAAACGCAGAATCCACAGGTCATGCAATTGCTGTCTGAAAATATGTTGAAAACTATCCAGTCGCTTTCTGTTTGGCAGATTTATTTGCTTGGTTTTGAGCGAATCTTGGCCCTAGGTTTCCAATTACTCTTGACGGTTTGGGTTTACCAAGCTGTTCGCCAGAAGAAATGGCCTTATCTCCTAGCAGCTTATGGCCTACATGCCTTCTTTGACCTGGCACCATCTCTAGTCCAAGTAGGTTGGTTGACAAGTCCAGTCTTAGTTGAAGTCATTCTACTAGTTGAACTGATCCTAGTTGCCTATGGAACTAAGGCAATCTTTTGTAAAAAATCATAAGAAAAGGGGGAAGCCTCTTTTTTTGTTTAAAATAAGCCTAAGATTTTTTTAGGGTCGTCAAATAGTCTTAAAAATGGTATAATGGAATGAATTTTGTAAAAGGAAGAGTGTCATGTCAGTAAAAGAAAAAATTCTTGAAATCTTAGAAGGGATTGATATCCGTTTCAAGGAACCCTTGCATAGCTATAGTTATACAAAAGTAGGTGGAGAGGCTGATTATCTGGTCTTTCCACGAAATCATTTTGAGTTGGCTCGCATTGTCAAATTTGCCAATCAAGAAGATATCCCTTGGATGGTTCTTGGAAATGCTAGCAACATCATCGTTCGTGATGGTGGAATTCGTGGATTTGTCATCTTGTGTGACAAGCTCAATAATGTTTCCGTTGATGGCTATACCATTGAAGCTGAAGCTGGTGCTAACTTGATTGAAACAACTCGCATTGCCCTTCGTCATAGTTTGACTGGCTTTGAGTTTGCTTGTGGCATTCCAGGAAGCGTTGGTGGTGCTGTCTTTATGAATGCGGGTGCCTATGGTGGCGAAATTGCTCACATCTTGCAGTCTTGTAAGGTCTTGACCAAGGATGGAGAAATCGAGACCCTGTCTGTCAAGGACTTGGCTTTTGGTTACCGCCATTCAGCTATTCAAGAGTCAGGTGCAGTTGTCTTGTCAGCTAAATTTGCTTTAGCTCCAGGAACCCATCAGGTCATCAAGCAAGAAATGGACCGCTTGACGCATCTACGTGAACTCAAACAACCTTTGGAATACCCATCTTGTGGTTCGGTCTTTAAGCGTCCAGTCGGGCATTTTGCAGGTCAGTTAATTTCTGAGGCTGGCTTGAAAGGCTATCGTATCGGTGGAGTAGAAGTCTCAGAAAAACACGCTGGTTTCATGATCAATGTTGCTGACGGAACGGCTAAAGACTACGAAGACTTGATTGAGTCTGTGATTGAAAAAGTCAAGGAACACTCCGGCGTTACTCTTGAGAGAGAAGTTCGTATCTTGGGTGAAAGCAAGTAGGAAGCTGTAGTTGAAAAGCTGCTGCTATGTCATGGAAAGGGGGTGAAAGCCTATCGTTAGTGCAGAAGAATGTAGGCAGTTCAATCTCCTACACGAGGTAGTAGCGGTCTGACAGAGCCCTGATCTGTTAATCTATGAAAAAGAAGGAATAAATGACAATTGAAAAAACCAATTATTGAATTCAAAAACGTCTCAAAAGTTTTTGAAGACAGCAACACCAAGGTTCTCAAAGACATCAACTTTGAGTTGGAAGAAGGGAAATTCTACACCCTTCTAGGCGCATCTGGTTCAGGGAAATCAACTATCCTTAACATCATTGCAGGTTTACTGGATGCGACGACAGGAGATATTTTGCTGGATGGTGTCCGTATCAATGACATTCCAACCAACAAGCGAGACGTCCATACAGTCTTCCAATCCTATGCCTTGTTTCCACATATGAATGTGTTTGAAAATGTTGCCTTTCCGCTCCGCTTGCGTAAAATTGACAAGAAAGAAATCGAGCAGCGTGTAGCAGAAGTTCTCAAGATGGTTCAGTTGGAAGGTTATGAAAAACGTTCTATCCGTAAACTTTCTGGAGGACAACGCCAGCGTGTGGCTATTGCCCGTGCCATCATCAATCAACCTCGTGTGGTCTTGTTGGACGAGCCTTTATCTGCGCTGGACTTGAAATTGCGAACAGACATGCAGTACGAACTGCGTGAACTGCAACAACGATTGGGCATTACCTTTGTCTTTGTCACTCACGATCAGGAAGAAGCCCTTGCCATGAGTGACTGGATTTTTGTTATGAATGATGGTGAGATTGTCCAGTCAGGAACACCTGTGGACATCTACGACGAGCCGATTAACCACTTTGTTGCCACCTTTATAGGGGAGTCAAACATCTTGCCAGGAACCATGATTGAGGACTACTTGGTTGAGTTTAACGGCAAACGCTTTGAAGCGGTTGATGGGGGGATGAAGCCGAATGAACCTGTTGAGGTCGTGATTCGTCCAGAGGACTTGCGGATTACCCTTCCTGAAGAAGGCAAGCTCCAAGTTAAGGTGGATACCCAGCTCTTCCGTGGGGTGCACTATGAAATTATCGCCTATGACGAACTTGGAAATGAATGGATGATCCATTCGACTCGTAAGGCCATTGTGGGTGAGGAAATCGGTCTGGACTTTGAACCAGAAGACATCCACATCATGCGTCTCAACGAAACCGAGGAAGAGTTCGATGCCCGTATCGAAGAATACGTGGAAATTGAAGAGCAAGAAGCAGGTCTAATCAATGCAATCGAGGAGGAAAGAGATGAAGAAAACAAGCTCTAAACTCTTTGTAGTACCCTATATGCTCTGGATTGCCCTCTTTGTATTGGCACCCTTGGTCTTGATTTTCGGTCAATCCTTTTTCAACATTGAAGGCCAGTTCAGTTTAGAAAACTATAGATCTTACTTTGCGTCACAAAACTTGACTTATCTCAAAATGAGTTTCAACTCAGTGCTTTATGCAGGAATTGTAACTCTAGTGACACTGCTTATCAGCTATCCAACAGCCCTCTTTTTGACCCGTCTCAAGCACCGTCAACTCTGGCTCATGCTGATTATCCTGCCAACCTGGATCAATTTGCTCCTTAAAGCCTATGCCTTTATCGGAATTTTTGGTCAGAATGGCTCTATTAACCAATTCTTGGAATTTATCGGAATCGGCTCACAACAGTTGCTCTTTACCGATTTCTCCTTTATCTTTGTCGCAAGCTACATCGAGCTTCCCTTTATGATTTTGCCGATTTTCAATGTCTTGGACGATATGGATAACAATCTCATCAATGCCAGCTACGACCTTGGTGCGACCAAGTGGGAAACCTTCCGTCATGTCATCTTCCCTCTGTCTATGAACGGCGTGCGAAGTGGGGTTCAATCCGTCTTTATCCCAAGTTTGAGTCTCTTCATGCTGACCCGTTTGATTGGTGGGAACCGTGTTATTACGCTGGGAACGGCTATTGAACAGAATTTCCTAACCAATGACAACTACGGTATGGGGTCAACCATCGGTGTGATTCTCATCCTGACCATGTTCATCACCATGTGGGTGACTAAGGAAAGGAGAGAACGATGAAAAAATTTGCCAACCTTTATCTGGGACTGGTCTTTCTTGTCCTTTACCTGCCGATCTTTTACTTGATTGGCTATGCCTTTAATGCAGGCAATGACATGAATAGCTTTACAGGCTTTAGCTTGAGCCATTTTAAAACCATGTTTGGCGATGGTCGCCTCATGTTGATTGTGACTCAGACCTTTTTCTTGGCCTTTCTGTCAGCATTGATAGCGACGATTATCGGGACTTTTGGAGCTATTTACATCTACCAGTCTCGTAAGAAATACCAAGAAGCCTTTCTATCACTCAATAATATCCTCATGGTTGCGCCTGATGTTATGATTGGTGCCAGCTTCTTGATTCTTTTTACTCAACTCAAGTTTTCACTTGGCTTTTTGACCGTTCTATCTAGTCACGTGGCCTTCTCGATTCCTATCGTGGTCTTGATGGTCTTGCCTCGACTCAAGGAAATGAACGGTGACATGATTCATGCGGCCTATGACTTGGGAGCCAGTCAATTTCAGATGTTCAAGGAAATTATGCTTCCTTACCTGACTCCGTCTATCATTGCAGGTTATTTCATGGCCTTCACCTATTCGCTAGATGACTTTGCCGTGACCTTCTTTGTGACAGGAAATGGCTTTTCAACTCTATCAGTTGAGATTTACTCTCGTGCTCGTAAAGGGATTTCGCTAGAAATCAATGCCCTGTCTGCCCTTGTCTTTCTCTTTAGTATTATCCTAGTGGTTGGATATTACTTTATCTCACGCGAGAAGGAGGAGCAAGCATGAAAAAACTCTATTCATTTTTAGCAGGAATTGTAGCGATTATCCTGGTTTTGTGGGGAATTGCGACGCATCTCGATAGTAAAATCAATAGCCGAGATAGTCAAAAACTGGTTATCTACAACTGGGGTGACTATATCGATCCAGAACTCTTGGAGCAATTTACAGAAGAAACAGGAATTCAAGTCCAGTATGAGACCTTTGATTCCAACGAAGCCATGTATACCAAGATTAAACAAGGTGGAACGACCTACGATATTGCCATTCCTAGTGAATACATGATTAACAAGATGAAGGACGAAGACCTCTTGGTGCCACTTGATTATTCAAAAATTGAAGGAATCGAAAATATCGGACCAGAGTTTCTCAACCAATCCTTTGATCCAGGTAATAAATTCTCTATTCCTTACTTCTGGGGAACACTGGGAATTGTCTACAATGAAACTATGGTCGATGAAGTGCCTGAGCATTGGGATGACCTCTGGAAGCCAGAGTATAAGAACTCTATCATGCTCTTTGATGGGGCGCGTGAGGTGCTGGGACTAGGCCTCAATTCCCTCGGCTACAGCCTCAACTCCAAAGATCCCCAGCAGTTGGAAGAGACAGTGGACAAGCTCTATAAGCTGACTCCAAATATCAAGGCTATTGTGGCAGACGAGATGAAGGGTTACATGATTCAGAATAACGCTGCTATCGGCGTGACCTTCTCTGGTGAAGCCAGCCAAATGCTGGAGAAAAATGAAAATCTACGCTATGTGGTTCCGACCGAGGCCAGCAACCTTTGGTTTGACAATATGGTCATTCCCAAAACAGTCAAAAACCAAGATGCAGCCTATGCCTTTATCAACTTTATGTTGAAACCCGAAAATGCCCTCAAAAATGCAGAGTATGTCGGCTATTCAACACCAAACCTACCAGCTAAGGAACTGCTCCCAGAGGAGAAAAAAGAAGACAAGGCCTTCTATCCAGATGCTGAAACCATGAAACACCTAGAAGTTTATGAGAAATTTGACCATAAGTGGACAGGAAAATATAGCGACCTCTTCCTACAGTTTAAAATGTATCGGAAGTAGGAGTTAAACGTAAGAAAACGAATCAGTCAAGCTGGTTCGTTTTTTAAATAGAAGGCAATTTGTATAACTGTATCTTTTTCTATTTTTACTAAATGAAAATCAAAGAGCAAACTAGGAAGCTAGCCGTAGGCTGCTCAAAACACTGTTTTGAGGTTGTAGATAAGTCAGTCACATATATACGGTAAGGCGACGCTGACGTAGTTTGAATTTGATTTTCGAAGAGTATAGTAAAATGAACCAAAAATAGTACATAATGTGGTGCAATCTTCTTATGGTATATTCAATAGATTTTCGTAAAAAAGTTCTCGCCTATTGTGAGCGAACAGGTAGTATGGCAGAAGCATCACACGTTTTCCAAATCTCACGTAATACCATTTATGGCTGGTTAAAGCTAAAAGAGAAAACAGGAGAGCTAAACCATCAAGTAAAAGGAACAAAACCAAGAAAGGTTGATAGAGATAGACTTAAAAACTATCT
>NZ_JAQFJG010000001.1 GCF_030439915.1 Streptococcus sp. SPS1 | reverse complement strand
GCCGGAAGTAGTTGGGGGTTGCCCCCTGTGAGATATGGAAGTCGCTTAGCTCTAGGGAGTTTAGCTCAGCTGGGAGAGCATCTGCCTTACAAGCAGAGGGTCAGCGGTTCGATCCCGTTAACTCCCAAAGGTCCCGTAGTGTAGCGGTTATCACGTCGCCCTGTCACGGCGAAGATCGCGGGTTCGATTCCCGTCGGGACCGTTTAAGATAACGGAAGTTATTTTAGACTCGTTAGCTCAGTTGGTAGAGCAATTGACTTTTAATCAATGGGTCACTGGTTCGAGCCCAGTACGGGTCATATCTGCGGGTTTGGCGGAATTGGCAGACGCACCAGATTTAGGATCTGGCGCTTAACGGCGTGGGGGTTCAAGTCCCTTAACCCGCATTAAGATATAATAAATGAGCCGGCTTAGCTCAGTTGGTAGAGCATCTGATTTGTAATCAGAGGGTCGCGTGTTCAAGTCATGTAGCCGGCATTTTTAGATAGAAGAAAACAGTGCGAACGTAGTTCAGTGGTAGAACACCACCTTGCCAAGGTGGGGGTCGCGGGTTCGAATCCCGTCGTTCGCTTAGAGAGGCCGGGGTGGCGGAACTGGCAGACGCACAGGACTTAAAATCCTGCGATTGGTAACGATCGTACCGGTTCGATTCCGGTCCTCGGCATAATATAATGAGCACCCTTAGCTCAACTGGATAGAGTACCTGACTACGAATCAGGCGGTTAGAGGTTCGACTCCTCTAGGGTGCATTTTTCTATTTAACTCGGGAAGTAGCTCAGCTTGGTAGAGTACTTGGTTTGGGACCAAGGTGTCGCAGGTTCGAATCCTGTCTTCCCGATACATGGCGGTGTAGCTCAGCTGGCTAGAGCGTCCGGTTCATACCCGGGAGGTCGGGGGTTCGATCCCCTTCGCCGCTATAATGATCTTGTCGGACCTTTAGCTCAGCTGGTTAGAGCTCTCGGCTCATAACCGAGTGGTCGTAGGTTCAAGTCCTACAAGGTCCATTTGAATATTGGAGGATTACCCAAGTCCGGCTGAAGGGAACGGTCTTGAAAACCGTCAGGCGTGTAAAAGCGTGCGTGGGTTCGAATCCCACATCCTCCTTTTATATCAACGCGGGATGGAGCAGCTCGGTAGCTCGTCGGGCTCATAACCCGAAGGTCGTAGGTTCAAATCCTGCTCCCGCAATAAGGCTCGGTAGCTCAGTTGGTAGAGCAATGGATTGAAGCTCCATGTGTCGGCGGTTCGATTCCGTCTCGCGCCATTTTATTGATAGTATTTATGCGGGTGTAGTTTAGTGGTAAAACTACAGCCTTCCAAGCTGTTGTCGCGAGTTCGATTCTCGTCACCCGCTTTGAACTTTGTTCAAATTACCAAGTTTTTTAACTTGGGCGCGTAGCTCAGGTGGTTAGAGCGCACGCCTGATAAGCGTGAGGTCGGTGGTTCGAGTCCACTCGTGCCCATTAATTGGAGAATTACTCAAGAGGCTGAAGAGGACGGTTTGCTAAATCGTTAGGTCGGGTAACTGGCGCAAGGGTTCGAATCCCTTATTCTCCGTTTTAATGAGAGTTTCTAGCTCTCTTTTTTATTTTTAGAGACAATAAAACTTCAGATTTGTAAAACTTAATTGAATTACTAATCTGAAGTTATTTTTATATCGTTTATATTATAATTGTGTTATTTCACTTCCAACTATTGAGAGAGATTTCGCCACTATTTAGCCAGATTTCTTTTCCATCATCACATTGAACTAAAAGTTTACCACTTTCAGAGATGTCTTTAGCAAGTCCCTTGTGGTCTTTTTGTTCTAGTGTGAAAGTGACTTCTTTTCCTAGAACGAATGACTGTTTTTTATATAGGTATAATAACTCCTCTGCTGGTGTTTCGAAGAAAGCACGCCATATTTCGATAATTAATTCATTTCTTGTTATAGGAGCTGTAGTTTTAAATAAGCTAGCAGCTTTTTCTTTTAATTCTTGTGGGAAATCATTAATAGTAAAGTTGATTCCTACTCCAATAATAATATCTGTGACTAAGCCTGTTTCTACAGATGTCATTGCTTCAGTGAGAATTCCTCCAATTTTATGATTGTTTAGATAGATATCATTGACCCATTTTATGTCGACATCTATTAAAGTTAGGTTCTTAATGGCTTTGTAGATAGCTCCAGCTACAAGTAGTGTGTAGGATGGTAATTTGTCATAGAGGAGATTTGGTTTGAGATGGAGTGTCATATAAATGCCACCTTGTGGTGAGTAGAAGGAACGTTGAAAACGGCCTCGCCCTGCTGTTTGATAGGAAGCTAGATAGAGGGTATTTGCTTCATGGCCTAAATCAATTGCTTCTTTTGCATCTAGTTGTGTTGATTTTGTTTCGGGTTTAAAGCTGACTTTAATTGGAAGATTTTCTTCTAGAATCTCTGGAAGAATAAGGTCACCATTCATCAGTTTATATCCTCTATTTTTGATACTATCAATTTCAATGCCTTCTTGTTCTAGTCGCTTGATAGCTTTCCAAATTGATGTTCGGCTTAGGGATAGTTCCTCTGCGATTTTTTCTCCGCTTATATAGTCGGTTTCTTTAGCTAGAATCTGATAGACAGCTTGGTAGGATTTCATAGTGTTTCCTTTCTCACTAGTTGGTATTGAGAGTATTCTTTTCTTGTTCGACTTGGAGTCTGATTAAAGTATTGTTTATAAGCTTTCGAAAAGTGGAGTGGATCTGAAAAACCTACCGAATATGCAATTACCTTGATGGACTCTTGGGTATTTTCGAGAAG
This sequence comes from Streptococcus sp. SPS1, assembly GCF_030439915.1. Lineage (GTDB taxonomy): Bacteria > Bacillota > Bacilli > Lactobacillales > Streptococcaceae > Streptococcus. The sequence goes on along the minus strand of NZ_JAQFJG010000001.1, from coordinate 359,062 downwards.
TTGTTTAGCTCGGTGCATTCGAACGTAGAGTAGGTATTCTTTGGGTGATAAGGTATTAAATTCTTTGAATACACTTGATAAGTAGCTTCTGTGAACGGATAGTTCTTTTGCTAAATCTTGAATTGTAAGTGATTGAGGATAGTGGCTATCAATTAATCGTTTGCATTCAAGATAGAGTTGGTAGGTTGATGAAATATTCTTTTTTTTCTGATTGGGAGCAATAGTTCCCAGATGAAACATCAGTTCATGGAGTTGTCCCATGATATGGAGTTGAGCTAATTCATTGGATTTTGTAATCTGAGCGAAGCGGACAATGTCTGAGATGAGTTTTGCAGTAGTCTGGGTATGACAAGTTTCAGATTGGATGAGATAGGCTTGGTCAAAAATTTGAGAAAGAGCAAAATAATCAGGAGCTTTCCCACCAGTGATTCCTAACCAGTAGTAGGCCCAAGGTTCTTTACTATCTGCTTGATAAAAGGTTAGTTCCTCTGGTTTTAATAGAAAGAAATCTCCTTCTTTTAAATCAACAATTTTACCCTTGTAATGAAATTTTCCTTGTCCTTTAGTAATGTAATGTAGAACGTATGTATCACGAATGGCTGGACCAAAAGAGTAATTAGGTGTGCATTCCTCATATCCATAAAAGCTTAGGGAAAGGTCGATTGTTCCAGTCTGGTATTCTGAAAAAACTAACATGTGCTACCTCCTACCTAACATTTTACCATATTCTTGAGACATTTTTCTATTTTGGAAAGCGGTTTCAGATGATAAAATAGAATCAATAAAGTGATGAGGTGAAGTAAATGGGAGTTAGGCTAGAGAATAATCTATTTTATGTTGAGAGTAAAAATTTAAGTTTGATTATTGAAAATCGAAATGGCTACTTACTTTTGAAACATTTAGGAAAGACTATTAAGAATTATAAAGGTTCCAATAGTGTTTATGAACGAGACCATGCCTTTTCAGGAAATCCAACAGCTACTAATCGAATCTTTAGTTTGGATACGCAACGTCAGATTTTTGGACAACATGGTTTGGGTGACTTTAGAAAACCAACTTTACAGGTTCAGCACGATGCAACTGAGGTAACAGACTTTCGATTTGTAGAAGCAAAGATTTTAAAAGGTCAGAATGGTCCACAGGGCTTACCTTCTCCACATAGCATGGACGATACAGAGACTCTTGCCTTGATTTTAGAAGATTCTAAGGCTCAACTTAGTCTGACTTTGTATTATACTGCTTTTAATAATGATTCGACTATTGCTAGCTACAGTAAATTAGAGAATAATAGTAATCAGGAAGTTGTCATCCATAAAGATTTTTCTTTTATGGCTGATGTTCCAGCTGCAGATTACGAAATCGTAACTTTTCAGGGAGCTTATGCACGTGAAAAGACTGTTCGACGTCAACAGGTAGAACAAGGAATCTTTTCGATTAGTTCGAACCGTGGGGCTTCTGGGCATGCTCAAACACCAGCTCTTCTCTTATGTGATCAAGGAGTCACAGAGGATGCTGGAAATGTGTTTGCTATTCAACTAATGTATAGTGGCAACTTTGAAGCTTTTGTTCAAAAAAATCAATTGAATGAAGTTCGGCTGGCTATTGGCATAAATCCAGAAAACTTTTCTTGGAAGTTAGACCCTGAGGAAAATTTTGAAACACCGGTAGCTTTAGTGACCTATTCAGATAAGGGATTAACTGGTGTTAGTCATGAAGGTCAGAATTTTGTACTGAAGCACATTCTGCCAAGTAAATTTTCTACAAAAGAACGCCCAATTCTAATCAATAACTGGGAAGCTACTTACTTTGACTTTCAGAGAGAAAAACTGTTAGAACTAGCTGATGAAGCTAAGAAAGTTGGAATTGAACTTTTTGTATTAGATGATGGTTGGTTTGGCAATCGTTTTGATGATAATCGTGCTTTAGGTGACTGGAGTGTTAATGAGAAAAAGCTGGGTGGAAGCCTAGAAAGTCTGATTTCAGCTATCCATGAAAGAGGTTTGCAGTTTGGGCTTTGGTTAGAACCTGAAATGATTTCTGTAGATAGCGATTTGTATCGTAAACATCCTGACTGGGCTATTCAGGTTCCTGGCTATGAGCATACTTATTCTCGGAATCAATTAGTACTTAATCTTGCCAATCCTCAGGTAGTAGAATACTTGAAAAATGTCTTAGATCAACTCCTATCTTATCATGAGATTGATTACATTAAATGGGACATGAACCGCAATATCACTAACTTAGGAAATGGCTTAACTTATCTAGAGACACAGATGCAATCTCATCAGTACATGCTGGGGCTTTATGAACTTGTCGCTTATCTGACAGAGAAGCACAGCCATATTCTCTTTGAGTCCTGCTCTGGTGGTGGTGGACGAAATGATCTTGGTATGATGCGCTATTTCCCACAAGTCTGGGCAAGTGATAATACTGATGCGATTGCACGTTTACCAATTCAATACGGCTCATCCTATCTCTATCCAACCATTTCTATGGGGGCTCATGTGTCAGCAGTACCGAATCATCAGATGGGACGAATGACACCATTAGAAACACGTGGCCATGTAGCAATGATGGGAAATTTGGGATATGAGCTTGATTTGACAAGTTTATCAGATGAAGAGAAAGCTACGATTGCTAATCAGGTGAACTTGTATAAAGAATTACGACCAGTAGTTCAGTTAGGACAGCAGTATAGGTTAATCAATCCCGAGTCTGCATCCAATGAAGCAGCTGTACAATTTAATTACGGCAATCAAACGATTGTAACCTACGTTCGCGTTTTGTCAGTTGTAGAGACCATGGAAACAACTTTAAAGTTAAAAGATTTGGATGAAGAGGGACTATATGAATTACAGGAAAATGGAGTAGTTTACTCAGGTGCAGAACTCATGTATGCAGGCTTAACTGTTATCTTATCCCAAGGAGATTTTTTGAGTATACAGTATATTTTTAGAAGACTATAATAAAGGTGTATAAATTTATAAAGGAGGCTTTCCAATGAAATGGTATAAGAAAGCAGGTTTTCTTTTAGTCGTTGTGGCTAGTTTACTAGGCCTAGCAGCTTGTGGTCAGAATAACCAATCGACTGATGGAAAGGTAACGATTGAATTTTTTAACCAGAAGACCGAAATGGCGGATACTTTGCAAAAAGTTGTAGATAATTTTGAAAAGGATCATCCTACTATTGATGTAAAACTGACGACTGTTCCGGCAGCTGGAATTGTTCTGAAGACTCGGATTTTATCAGGAGATGTTCCAGATATTGTTAATATTTATCCTCAAAATATGGATTTTCAGGAGTGGGCAAAAGCAGGTTATTTTTCAGATATGACAGGGAAGTCCTATCTTGAAAACATTAAGAATGACTATGCAGAAAAGTATGCAATCAATAACAAGATTTATAGTGTGCCTTTAACTGCTAACCTTTATGGAATTTATTACAATAAAACAAAGTTTAAAGAATTAGGACTTGAGGAACCGAAGACTTTTAAAGAGTTTCAAGAGATTGTTAAAAAGATAAAAGATAGTGGGAATTCTCCGTTTGCAGTTGCAGGCAATGAAGGATGGACATTAAACGGTTATCACCAACTTTCTCTCATTACCATTACAGGCAGTGGAGACGCAGCTAATAACTATCTTCGCTTTTCAAAACCAAATGCTATTTCTGCAGATGATGCTATTTTAAAAGCAGATGCAGAACGACTAGATTTGTTGGCGGATAATGCTCAAGATGGATGGCGTGGTGCCTCTTATAATGATGCGGTGGTAGCATTCTCGAATGAAAAAGCCTTGATGATGCCGCAAGGATCATGGGCATTAGCGGCAATTAATCAACAGGATCCAAAATTTGATGTGGGGATGTTTGCTTTCCCAGGAGAAGAAGTAGGAAAAGAAGTCACTGTTGGTGCAGGGGACATGGCATTATCAACTTCAGCTACTACCAAACATCCTAAAGAAACCGAAGAATTTATCAGCTATATGACTAGTTCAAAAGCTATGCAAGCATATTATGATGTGGATGGATCACCAGTTGCTGTAAAAGGTGTACAGGAAAAAGAAGATTCAGCACTTGCAGAGATTTCTAAACTAGCATTTACGGATAAACATTATGTTTGGTTGGGCCAACACTGGAATTCTGAAGAAGATTTTTTCAATCTAAGTGCAGGTTACTTGATGGATAAAAATCTGAAAAATATGGCAAACAATCTCAATGCTTTCTTTAATCCAATGAAGGCAGATTTGGACTAGAATAGGAGTTAAGATGATATGGCTATTCGAAAATTTTTAAATAAATACTGGGGTTGGACTTTTTTGCTTATCCCGCTTGCATTACAAGCTATCTTCTTTTACTTTCCGATGGTACAAGGTGCTTTCTATAGTTTGACTAACTGGACTGGATTGACCTATAATTATAAATTTGTTGGTCTGAATAACTACAAATTGCTTATGATTGATGGGAAATTCTTCACAGCCATTGCTTTTACTTTGATTTTAACCATGGCATTGATTATTGGAGAGATTACAATTGGGATGGTTGTTGCTCGAGCCTTAAATTCTAAGATGAAAGGGCAGACCTTCTTTAGAGCTTGGTTCTTTTTCCCAGCTGTTTTGTCTGGTTTGACAGTTTCCTTGATTTTTAAACAATTCTTCAACTATGGTCTTCCAACGATTGGAAAAATTTTAGGGATTAGTTTTTTACAAGAAAGTCTATTAGGAACACCGATCGGAGCGGTAGTGGCAACTATTTTTGTTCTTCTATGGCAAGGAGTAGCAATGCCAATTATTCTCTTTCTTGCTGGCCTTCAGAGTATTCCAAGTGATATTTTGGAGGCGGCATCAATTGATGGTGCAACAAGCAAACAAACCTTTTGGAAGATTGAGTTACCATATTTGTTGCCAACGATTTCTATGGTTTTTATCCTAGCTCTTAAGTCCGGTTTGACTGCCTTTGACCAAATTTTTGCCTTGACGAGTGGTGGCCCAAATAATGCTACAACGTCTCTTGGTCTTTTAGTCTACAACTATGCTTTCAAGAGTAATCAATATGGATATGCGAATGCAATTGCCTTGATTTTATTCTTAATTATTGGAATTGTTTCTCTTATCCAAATCAAACTATCAAAGAAATTTGAAATCTAATAGAGGAGTCCTACACATGAAAAAAGAAGAAAAATTGAATCAGTTTTGGAAGTATGTCCTCTTGATAGTAGGTGGTATTCTCATACTTGTTCCTTTATTGGTAACAGTATTTAGTTCCTTCAAAACAACCAAGGATATCATGAATCATTTCTTTAGTTTGCCCAATCCTTTTACATTAAGCAATTATGAACGATTGGTTTCGGATGGGATTGGAGGCTATTTCTGGAATTCAGCTGTTATTACGGTGTTATCATTGATTGTAGTAGCCTTCTTTATACCAGCTGCAGCCTATTCCATTGCTCGAAATATGTCCAAGAAAAAAGCCTTTGCAATTATGTATTCGCTCTTGATTTTAGGGATATTTGTTCCATTTCAGGTGATTATGATTCCTATCACAGTTATGATGAGCAAACTCGGCCTGGCAAATATGTGGGGGTTGGTACTACTTTATCTAACTTATGCAATTCCACAGACCCTCTTCTTGTATGTTGGTTATATTAAAATCAGTGTACCAGATAGTTTAGATGAAGCTGCAGAAATTGATGGGGCTGATCGATTTACAACTTACCGTCGAATTATCTTTCCAATGCTGAAGCCTATGCATGCTACAACCTTGATTATCAATGCATTATGGTTCTGGAATGACTTTATGTTGCCATTGTTGATTTTGAATAAGGATTCCAAGATGTGGACTTTGCCTCTCTTCCAGTACAACTACCAAGGTCAGTATTTTAATGACTATGGGCCAAGTTTTGCATCCTATATTGTGGGAATTATAACAATTACTGTCGTCTACCTTATCTTCCAAAAACATATTATTTCAGGAATGAGCAACGGAGCAGTGAAGTAAGAAGAACTCATAGAATCTATAGTCTCTGACACAGAGGAAGAGTTCAGCTTGTTGATAATTCTATGTAGAAAACAAGAAAGTAGTACTTAGTTTATCACAGTCTATATTAGTACGAGTTTGATGATAAATAGAGATTTAATGCTCAATGAAAATCAAAGAGCAAACTAGGAAGCTAGTCACAGGTTGCTCAAAGCACAGCTTTGAGGTTGCAGATAAAGCTGACGTGGTTTGAAGAGATTTTCGAAGAGTATAACATGAATTTGATTTACGAAGCCAAGTCATATGAGACTTGGCTTCAATTAGAAAAAGGAGAGTAATGATGCCAATTCAGAATAAAACCATGTTGATTACTTATTCAGATAGTCTGGGAAATAATCTTAAAGACTTATATGAGAATTTGGAAGAGCATTTTGGAGATGCTATTGGGGGAGTTCACCTTCTACCATTTTTCCCATCAACAGGTGATCGTGGATTTGCGCCAGTTGACTACGACGAAGTGGATTCAGCCTTTGGTGATTGGGAGGATGTTAAGCGTTTAGGTGAGAAATATTATCTTATGTTTGACTTTATGATTAATCATATTTCTCGTCAATCCAAGTATTATAAGGACTATCAAGAAAAACATGAAGCCAGTGAATTTAAAGATCTCTTTTTAAACTGGGATAAGTTTTGGCCAGAAAACCGTCCGACACAGGCTGATGTAGACTTAATTTACAAGCGTAAGGATCGTGCACCAAAGCAAGAGATTGTTTTTGAAGATGGTTCAGTGGAACATTTGTGGAATACCTTTGGTGAGGAGCAAATTGATCTTGATGTGACCAAAGAAGTAACGATGGAATTTATCCATAAGACCATTCAGCACTTGGCAAGTAATGGGTGTGATTTGATTCGTCTAGATGCCTTTGCTTATGCAGTGAAGAAATTGGATACTAATGATTTCTTTGTAGAACCAGATATTTGGGATTTATTGGACAAAGTTCGAGATATCGCTGCTGAGTATGGGACAGAGCTCTTACCTGAGATTCATGAACATTATTCGATTCAGTTTAAGATAGCGGATCATGATTACTATGTTTATGATTTTGCTCTTCCAATGGTGACGCTTTATACTCTTTACAGTTCCAGAACAGAGCGTTTGGCTAAGTGGTTAAAGATGAGCCCAATGAAGCAATTTACGACGCTAGACACCCATGATGGGATTGGAGTGGTGGATGTCAAGGACATCCTGACAGATGAGGAGATTGACTATGCTTCAAATGAACTCTATAAGGTTGGAGCTAATGTCAAACGTAAGTACTCCAGTGCAGAGTATAACAATCTAGATATCTACCAAATCAATTCAACTTACTATTCTGCGCTTGGAGATGATGACGACAAGTATTTCCTTGCCCGTTTAATTCAAGCTTTTGTCCCAGGTATTCCCCAGGTCTACTATGTGGGGCTACTAGCAGGAAAGAATGACTTGAAACTATTAGAAGAAACTAAAGAAGGTCGAAATATTAATCGTCATTACTATAGCAATGAGGAAATAGCAGAAGAAGTCCAACGTCCTGTAGTGAAGGCCCTTCTCAATCTATTTTCTTTCCGTAACCGTTCAGAAGCCTTTGAACTAGAAGGAACTATTGACGTTGAAACACCAACAGCCTACAGCATTGTAATCAAACGTCAAAATAAAGATAAGTCCGTAACAGCAGTAGCAGAAATTGATTTGCAAAATCAGACTTATCGGGTAATTGAGAACGGAATTGAAGTAACATTTTGAAGCCTTGATATGGTTGATAAAATAGGGTTTTTATTTTAGAAAACGTTTCCTTTGTTTCCAAATTACTAAAAAAGTGGTACAATATAGGATAGCTTACTATTATCTGAATCAACTGATTTGGAGAGAAAGGATTCATTTTGAAATCAATAGGCTTTATTGAAAAGCTGAAAGGGTTGTCTAGTAAAGAGCTGATTTTATTGGGAATTATCCTGAGTATCTTTTTACCCTTTTATCTTTTTGTAGTTGTATTCTGTTTATATATTATTAGTTTGATTTTTACAGGAGACATGAAAAGTATTTTTCAGAAAATGGGGGAGCATCCGATGCTGCTTCTTTTTCTTGGCTATAGTACTGTAATATCCATTTTTGCACAAAATTGGATGGGAGTTGTAGCTTCAGTAGGAATTTTTCTATTTACTATTTTCTTTTTGCACTATCAGTCGATTTTATCACATAAATTCTTTCGCTTGATTTTGCAGCTCGTCTTGTTTGGTAGCGTCTTGTCAGCTGTTTTTGCGAGTTTAGAACATTTCCAAATTGTGAAGAAATTCAACTATGCTTTTCTTTCACCCAATATGCAGGTCTGGCATCAGAATCGTGCAGAAGTGACCTTCTTTAATCCTAATTATTATGGAATTATTTGTTGTTTCTGTATCATGATTGCCTTCTATCTGTTTACAACGACCAAGTTGAATTGGTTGAAAGTATTCTGTGTGTTTGCAGGCTTTGTGAATCTCTTTGGATTGAACTTTACTCAAAATCGAACTGCCTTTCCTGCTATTATCGCTGGAGCCATTATTTATCTCTTTACGACCATTAAAAACTGGAAGGCCTTTTGGCTTAGTATAGGGGTCTTTGCGATTGGCTTGAGTTTCCTCTTTTCCAGTGATTTGGGAGTTCGGATGGGGACTTTAGACTCTTCTATGGAAGAACGCATTTCTATCTGGGATGCTGGGATGGCCTTGTTTAAGCAAAATCCTTTTTGGGGTGAGGGGCCATTGACCTATATGCACTCTTATCCTAGAATAAATGCTCCTTATCATGAACATGCTCACAGTCTATATATCGATACGATTCTGAGTTACGGAATTGTGGGGACTATTTTATTAGTTTTGTCTTCTGTTGCTCCTGTTCGCTTGATGATGGATATGAGTCAGGAGTCGGGGAAACGTCCGATTATCGGTCTTTATCTGTCTTTCCTTACAGTGGTTGCTGTGCATGGAATCTTTGACTTGGCCCTCTTCTGGATTCAGTCAGGTTTCATTTTCTTGCTAGTTATGTGCAGTATTCCATTGGAGCATCGAACGTTGGTATCGGATATGACGGATTAAGTTTATAAGATTAAAATCTTCTATCTTGGGTAGGAGGTTTTTTTACTGGGAAAAATTATTTCTAAGTCGAAATAGTTGACGGTTAGAATAATGAGTGTTACAATTACTTTATTCGTTTCGATATAGAAATAAATTGGAGGTGTCATGAAAGATAGTCATTTGGTAGCCCATCATATTCGTTTGTTGAATGGGCGGATTTTTCAAAAGTTACTGAGTCAAGATCCTGAAGCTCTTTATCGGAGTGAACAGGGGAAGATTTTAGCGGTTTTATGGAATAGTAAAACTGGCTGCGCAACTGCGACAGATATTGCTCTGGAAACTGGGCTTGCTAATAATACTCTGACGACGATGATTAAAAAACTAGAGGAACAAAATCTTGTAACTATTAGTCCATGTGGAGAAGATAAGCGTAAGAAGTATTTGGTTTTAACAGAGTTGGGGAAGTCTCAGAAAGAAGTGGGGCATCGTGTCAGTCAGAAATTGGATACGATCTTTTACAAAGGATTTTCAGAGGAAGAAATTCGTCAGTTTGAAGCCTTTCAAGAAAGAATTTTGGCTAATCTGAAAGAGGAGGAAAATGAGGATTAAAATATGTCACAACAAGTGAAAAATGCTCACAACCTATACATCCATGCCATTCAAGACGGACGAGTTGCTGAGGCTCAAGCCCAGTCTGTAGGGGATACCTATATCCAACATTCGACAGGTGTTCCTGACGGGAAAGAAGGATTTGCAGCCTTCTTTGCAGATTTCTTTGAGCGTCATCCAGAGCGTCAGATTAAGATTGCTCGCACTATTGAGGATGGCAATCTGGTCTTTGTTCATGTTCATCAATATCTGAATGGTGGGAAAGCTCAATGGGTGACGACAGATACTTTCCGCGCGGATGAGAATGGGCGTATCGTGGAGCATTGGGATGTCATTGACTACTATCGAACACCTGAAAATGGCCAGTTAGACCAGATATTTGGAGATTTTGAAATCAAGGATTTGGATAAAACAGCAGAAAATAAAAAGTTGGTTCGCCGTTTTTTGACAGAAATTTTTCAAAATGGGGAACTGGAGCAGTGGAGTGATTATGTGGCAGACGATTTGATTCAGCATAATCATGAGATTGGACAAGGAAGTGCTGCTTATAAAAACTATGTGGCTGAATATAGTGTCACTTTTGACTTTGTTTTCCAACTCTTAGGACAAGGAAACTATGTGGTTAGCTATGGTCAGACTCAGATTGATGGCCTTGCTTATGCCCAGTACGATATCTTCCGTTTAGAGAACGGGAAAATTGTGGAGCATTGGGACAATAAGGAAGTTATGCCTAAGGTAGAAGATTTGACCAATCGAGGGAAGTTTTAAATTGAGGATACAGAATGATTGAATACAAGAATGTAGCCTTGCGCTACACAGAAAAAGCTGTTTTGCGAGATGTCAATTTACGGATTGAGAATGGGGAGTTCATGGTTTTAGTTGGGCCTTCTGGGTCCGGTAAGACGACCATGATTAAGATGGTCAACCGCCTCTTGGAACCGACTGATGGAAATATTTATATGGATGGCAAGCGCATCAAAGACTATGACGAGCGGGAGCTTCGTCTGTCTACTGGTTATGTTTTACAGGCCATTGCTCTCTTTCCCAATCTAACGGTCGCGGAAAATGTTGCCCTGATTCCTGAGATGAAGGGCTGGACTAAGGAAGAAATTGCTCAGAAAACAGAAGAGCTTTTGGCTAAGGTTGGTTTACCAGTAGCTGAGTATGGGCATCGCTTACCTAGTGAACTATCTGGTGGGGAGCAACAGCGTGTTGGAATTGTACGAGCCATGATTGGTCAGCCTAAGATTCTCCTCATGGATGAACCTTTTTCAGCCTTGGATGCTATTTCGAGAAAACAGTTACAGGTTCTGACGAAAGAATTGCATAAAGAGTTTGGAATGACAACGATTTTTGTGACCCATGATACGGATGAAGCCTTGAAGTTGGCGGACCGTATTGCTGTCTTGCAGGATGGAGAAATTCGCCAGATAGCGAATCCCGAGACGATTTTAAAAGCGCCTGCAACAGAATTTGTAGCAGACTTGTTTGGAGGTAGTGTTCATGACTAATTTAATTGCAACTTTTGAGGATCGTTTTAGTGATTGGTTGACAGCCCTATCTCAACATTTGCAGTTGTCACTTTTGACCTTGTTACTAGCTATTTTTATCGCGGTTCCCTTGGCTGTTTATCTTCGCTATCATGAGAAGTTGGCGGATTGGGTCTTACAGATTGCAGGGATTTTCCAGACTATTCCGTCTTTGGCCTTGCTGGGTCTCTTTATACCCTTGATGGGAATTGGGACTTTACCAGCCTTGACAGCTCTAGTGATTTATGCGATCTTTCCGATTTTACAAAATACCATCACTGGTCTGAAGGGAATTGATCCGAGTCTGCAAGAGGCTGGGATTGCCTTTGGGATGACCAGATGGGAGCGTCTCAAGAAATTCGAAATTCCACTTGCCATGCCTGTTATCATGTCTGGGATTCGGACGGCAGCTGTCTTAATTATCGGTACGGCAACCTTGGCGGCCTTGATTGGGGCAGGGGGGCTGGGTTCCTTTATCCTTTTGGGAATTGACCGTAATAATGCCAGTCTGATTTTGATTGGGGCCCTTTCTTCTGCAGTGCTTGCTATTGCCTTTAACTTCCTACTAAAAGTGATGGAAAAAGCAAAATTGCGGACGATTTTTTCTGGTTTTGCCTTGGTGACCATATTACTTGGTATATCTTATAGTCCAGCCCTCTTAGCTCAAAAAGAGAAAGAAAATTTGGTGATTGCTGGGAAATTGGGACCGGAACCAGAAATTTTGGCCAATATGTATAAGTTACTGATTGAAGAAAACACCAGTATGACTGCGACTGTTAAACCGAATTTTGGGAAAACAAGCTTCCTCTATGAAGCTCTGAAAAAGGGGGATATTGATATCTATCCTGAATTTACTGGTACGGTGACTGAAAGTTTGCTTCAACCATCACCGAAAGCGGGCCATGAGCCAGAGCAAGTTTATCAGGTAGCGCGTGATGGTATTGCCAAACAGGATCATCTAGCCTATCTCAAACCCATGTCTTATCAAAATACCTATGCTGTAGCTGTTCCGAAAAAGATTGCTCAAGAATATGGCTTGAAGACCATTTCGGACTTGAAAAAAGTGGAAGGGCAGTTGAAGGCAGGCTTTACACTTGAGTTTAATGACCGCGAAGATGGCAATAAGGGCTTGCAATCAATGTATGGTCTCAAGCTTAATGTAGCGACCATGGAGCCAGCCCTGCGCTATCAGGCTATTCAGTCAGGCGATATTCAAATTACGGATGCCTATTCGACTGATGCGGAATTGGCACGTTATGATTTACAGGTATTGGAAGATGACAAGCAACTCTTCCCACCTTATCAAGGGGCTCCACTCATGAAAGAAGCTCTTCTCAAGAAGCATCCTGAGTTGGAAACAGTTCTCAATAAATTGGCTGGTAAAATTACTGAAAGCCAGATGAGCCAGCTTAACTATCAAGTCGGTGTTGAAGGCAAGTCAGCAGAACAAGTAGCCAAGGAGTTTCTACAAGAACAAGGTTTGTTGAAGAAATAGTTTGAAAATGTCAAACTCAACTTTGTTAAACGATTATATAGAAGAACGCTCAGACAATGTCGTCTGGGCTTTTTGATTATTGAAAAGATAAGAAACTCAGTAGCCTAGAAATAAGGCAACCGAGCTTTAATCTGTATTCAATTTTTAGGAATGAGAAGGTCTAGATAAAATTGGACAACTTCCTGTTCTGTGAAATCTTGCCCTTTTTTGAGCCACCAGGTCAATGTCTCGATAAAGTTGGATACGATTAAGTGTTGGAGGTAAGGAGTAGGCAGACTCGGGTGAGATTCTTTTAAATCATCAGCCATCACGGAATAGACATGGTGTTCTAGCTCTTTATGGAGTTGACGGAGGAAGTAGTCATTTTTGGAAAATAGCAGACTGGTGATATGGTCTTGGTTTTTCTGAAAATGCAGAAAGAGGTGGGCGAGATAGTCCACGGTAGAAACGGATTGCTTTCTTTCAAAGAGGTGATGGAAGAGGTGGCGGCAAAGCTCGTCCAGAAGTAGTTCCTTACTCTCATAGTGACAGTAAAAGGTGGAACGTCCTACATCTGCGAGATCAATGATATCCTGAACTGTAGTGGCTTCGTACCCCTTATCGTTCAAAAGTTGTAGAAAAGCTTGATAGATGGCTTTTTTGGTTTTGCTGATACGGCGGTCAATGTTAGTCATATGGACACTTGAGGCAAATTGTTCAGAACTGAATAAAGCTGACGTTTTGCTTCTATCCTTTCTTTGAATTTTAGTGGATAATGATAATGAACAAGGTGTTCATAAATTTATTATAACAAAGGAATGAGAAAGATGAAGGCAAAATATACTGTTTGGGTAGCTTTTTTCTTAAATTTAAGCTATGCCATTGTTGAGTTTATCGCAGGAGGAATCTTTGGTTCGAGTGCTGTTCTTGCTGATTCTGTCCATGACTTGGGAGATGCTATAGCCATTGGCATATCGGCCTTTTTAGAAACAATCTCTAATCGTGAAGAAGACAGCCACTATACCTTGGGCTACAAGCGTTTTAGCCTTTTAGGGGCCATGGTAACGGCTGTGATTCTTATGACAGGGTCCGTTTTGGTCATTTTGGAAAATATAGCGAAAATCTTTCATCCACAACCGGTCAATGATGAGGGGATTCTCTGGTTAGGAATTATTGCGATTACTATCAATGTGCTAGCGAGTCTCGTCATTCGCAAAGGACAAACCAAGAACGAATCCATTCTCAGCCTGCACTTTCTGGAAGATACCTTGGGTTGGGTGACTGTCATCCTGATGGGCATTGTTCTTCGATTTACCGATTGGTATATCTTGGATCCGCTCTTGTCTCTTGTTATTTCCTTCTTTATTCTGTCAAAAGCCCTTCCACGTTTTTGGAGAACGCTCAAGATATTCCTCGATGCAGTGCCAGAAGGAGTAGATATCCAGAAGATCAAGACGGATTTAGCAGAATTGGACCATGTCGCTAGTATCAATCAGCTTAATCTCTGGACTATGGATGGTTTGGAAAAAAATGCCATTGTCCATGTTTGTTTAAAAGAGATGGAGCATATGGAAACTTGTAAAGAATCTATTCGAATTTTCCTCAAAGATTGTGGCTTTCAAAATATTACCATTGAAGTTGATGCAGACCTAGAAAGTCACCAAGCACATAAGCGAAAGGTGTGAGTTGGAGCGGAATCATAGAGATTATTAGAGAAACAGCCTTGCTAAAGGTCGTTTTGTAATTCTAATCATTTTTTGTACTCTCTCTTAAAGTCAGTCTGGTTCCCAACATGGTCAGGCTAGGTATTTTGCGACCGTGGAGTACTTCCTTGTTAAGAATATCCATACCTGCTCGGCCCATTTCTTCAGTATAAACCGTGATGCTAGAAAGGGGAGGATAGACCTGCTTGGTTAGACTAGTGTCGTTAAAGGAAATGAGGCTGACGCGGTCTGGCAGGCTGATTCCAGCTTCTTGGAGGGCACGGAGGGCACCGATGGCTAAACTATCGCTGGCTGCAAAAAAGGCAGGTGGCAGTTGGTCTCCCAAACTCTGAATAGCCTCTTTCATTAAGTCATAGCCAGACTGGGCAGTAAAGCTTCCTTGAAAGACTAATTCATCATGATAGATTCCCTTCGCTTGACTGTAGTTTCTGAAATTTTCCAGCCGCTTGTCCTCAATGATTTCTTCTTGGTCGGTTGTTTCTTCAAGACCTGTTAGAATCCCAATGCGGTCCATCCCTTGACTGAGAAAATAATCGACAACCTGTTTCATGGCAGTGTAAAAATCCGTGATAATACAGGTATGCCCCAGGGAAAGTGTATCACTGTCTAGAAAGACAAGAGGCTTTTGGTATTCCTCAAAGGCAGAAATCTGAGCTCGGCTAAATTTTCCGATGCAGAGAATCCCAATGACTTCCTCGCTCAGAGTAAAAGGATGGTCGTTGAAATAGCGCAAGATATCATAGTCCAACTCTTGGGCTCTTTTTTCTATGCCTAGGCGAATCTGGTAGTAGTAGAGGTCGTCCAGCTCCCCTTGTTCGCTGACCCATTGGATAATGGCAATCTTTTGCTTGGGTTTGTGGGACTCGCCTGTCTTGAGGTGCTTGGTGTAGCCCAGCTCTTCAGCAACGGTTAAAATACGGTGTCTGGTTTCTTCTGTAACAGATAGGCTCTGGTCGCGGTTGAGGACACGGGATACGGTCGCGATAGAGACAGAGGCTAGCTGTGCAATGTCTTTTAAGGTAGCCATAAATCCTCCTCCTTTTAGGTTAGTATATCATATTTTTCTTCTTTTTACCGATTGTTTAGTAAAACTTTAGTAAAAAGGATTGACCTTGGTAAAAGCCTTGGATACAATAGAAGAAAACGATTACACGTTAAGGTGGCTTAACGGACAGTCAAAGGAGAATTCATATGACACAACATCTTACTGCTGAAGCCCTTCGTAAAGACTTTCTTGCCGTTTTTGGTCAAGAAGCAGACCAAACCTTCTTTTCACCAGGTCGTATCAATTTGATTGGTGAACACACGGACTACAATGGCGGGCACGTTTTTCCTGCTGCTATTTCCTTGGGAACTTACGGTGCAGCGCGCAAGCGTGACGACCAAGTCTTGCGTTTCTACTCAGCTAACTTTGAGGACAAAGGCATCATCGAAGTTCCTCTTGCTGATCTCAAGTTTGAAAAAGAGCACAGCTGGACTAACTATCCAAAAGGGGTTCTTCATTTCTTGCAAGAAGCTGGGCACGTGATTGATAAAGGTTTTGATTTTTATGTTTATGGGAATATCCCAAATGGTGCTGGTTTGTCTTCTTCAGCATCCTTGGAACTCTTGACAGGGGTCGTGGCAGAGCATCTCTTTGATTTAAAATTAGAGCGTCTCGATTTGGTTAAAATCGGAAAACAAACAGAAAACAACTTTATCGGAGTCAACTCTGGCATTATGGACCAATTTGCTATTGGTATGGGAGCTGACCAACGTGCAATTTACCTAGATACCAATACTTTAGAATACGACTTGGTGCCACTTGATTTGAAGGACAATGTCGTTGTTATCATGAACACTAACAAACGCCGTGAATTGGCGGACTCTAAATACAATGAACGCCGTGCTGAGTGTGAAAAGGCAGTGGAAGAATTGCAAGCAGCTTTAGATATTCAGACCTTGGGTGAATTGGATGAGTGGGCCTTTGACCAATACAGCTATCTGATTAAAGATGAAAATCGTTTGAAACGTGCTCGCCATGCTGTGCTTGAAAACCAACGTACCCTTAAAGCTCAATCAGCCCTTCAAGCAGGAGATTTGGAAACATTTGGTCGCTTGATGAATGCGTCTCACATTTCTCTGGAGCATGATTATGAAGTAACTGGTTTGGAATTGGATACTCTTGTTCACACAGCTTGGGCACAAGAAGGTGTTCTCGGTGCTCGTATGACAGGGGCAGGTTTTGGCGGATGTGCCATTGCTTTGGTGCAAAAAGATGCTGTTGATGCCTTTAAAGAAGCTGTAGGCAAGCATTACGAAGAAGTAGTTGGCTACGCTCCAAGCTTCTATATCGCTGAAGTTGCAGGTGGCACTCGCGTCCTTGACTAGTCAAAAGGAGGCTCTATAGTGACCTTAGTAGATAAATTTGTAACACACGTTATTGCTGAAAGTTCATTTGAGGAAATGGATCGAATCTATCTGACCAATCGTGTTTTGGCTCGAGTGGGAGAAGGTGTTTTGGAAGTTGAGACCAATCTGGATAAATTGATTGACCTCAAGGACCAGCTGGTTGAGGAAGCCGTTCGATTAGAGACGATTGAGGATAGTCAGACTGCGCGTGAAATCCTTGGTGCTGAACTGATGGACTTGGTGACCCCTTGTCCAAGTCAGGTCAATCGTGACTTTTGGGCAACCTATGCCCAGTCACCAGAGCAGGCGATAGAGGATTTTTACCAACTCAGTCAGAAAAATGACTACATTAAACTTAAGGCCATTGCAAAAAATATTGCTTATCGTGTTCCATCTGATTACGGTGAACTTGAAATTACCATCAACCTCTCTAAGCCTGAAAAGGATCCCAAAGAGATTGCGGCAGCCAAGTTGGTGCAAGCTAGTAATTATCCTCAGTGTCAACTTTGTTTAGAGAATGAGGGTTACCATGGTCGGGTCAACCACCCAGCTCGCAGCAATCACCGTATTATCCGTTTTGAAATGGCTGGTCAGGAGTGGGGGTTCCAGTATTCGCCCTATGCTTATTTTAATGAGCATTGTATCTTTTTAGATGGCCAGCATCGTCCCATGGCCATTAGTCGTCAGAGCTTTGAACGCCTGCTGGCTATCGTAGAGCAGTTTCCAGGATATTTTGCTGGATCTAATGCCGACCTGCCGATTGTGGGGGGCTCTATTCTAACTCATGATCACTATCAGGGAGGTCGTCACGTATTTCCTATGGAATTGGCTCCCTTGCAAAAGACTTTCTCTTTTACTGGTTTTGAGCAGGTCAAGGCTGGGATTGTCAAGTGGCCAATGTCAGTGTTGCGTTTGACTTCGGATTCCAAAGAGGATTTGATCAACTTGGCTGATAAGATTTTGCAGGAATGGCGTCAGTATTCAGATCTTGCAGTGCAGATTTTGGCAGAAACAGACGGGACACCGCATCATACCATCACACCTATAGCCCGTAAACGCGATGGCCAGTTTGAGTTGGACTTGGTTTTACGAGATAATCAAACATCACCAGAACATCCTGATGGCATCTATCATCCTCACAAGGATGTCCAACATATCAAGAAGGAAAATATCGGCTTGATTGAGGTCATGGGCTTGGCAATCTTGCCACCACGTTTGAAAGAAGAAGTAGAGCAAGTCGCTAGCTATCTTGTGGGAGAAGCTGTTACAGTTGCTGATTATCATCAGGAATGGGCAGACCAACTTAGAGCTCAATATCCAGACCTAACAGATAAAGAAAAAGCCCTTAAAATCGTCAAGGACTCTGTTGGGGCTATCTTTGCACGTGTGCTTGAGGATGCAGGAGTCTATAAGCAGACAGAACAAGGACAGACAGCCTTTATGCGCTTTGTGGAGCAGGTCGGAATTTTACCAGACTAGGAGCTTTCTCCTTGCACAGTCCTATAAAAAGTAGTATCATAGTGTCGTTTGAAATATCAGGAGGAAACGATGAAAGATTTTCATTTTGACGCTATATCTGCCTTTGAAAATTACGAAATTGAACAAATGAGAGATGGTCACGTTGTGGTGACGACGAAAGTAGTGAACTCGTCGCTCAACTACTATGGCTATGCCCATGGTGGCTATCTCTTTACCCTTTGCGACCAGATTAGTGGTTTGGTGCTCATATCTCTGGGACTTGATGGAGTGACACTCCAATCTTCTATCAACTACCTCAAGGCAGGAAAACTTGATGATGTATTGACAATAAAAGGAGAATGTGTCCATCAAGGTCGCACAACTTGTGTCGTGGATGTCGATATCACTAATCAAGATGGCAGAAATGTCTGTAAAGCAACCTTTACCATGTTTGTCACAGGCCAGAGGTCAGAAGAAAGACAGGTGAGGATATAGAGAGTAATTTAATAGAGTGAGGTTAATTTTGGAATTTATAAAATTTGCCTTACTCATTTTTTGGTATTGATATGATTTAATTCTAAAATAGAAAATTTAGTAATGTGGTAGAAAATACAAGAGTTGTGTTTTAATTTCTATGGTATAATTAAAAGCATGAAGATAAAAGAAATGAAGGAAGTTGCTTTACAACCGTTCACGAAATGGACAGGGGGTAAAAGACAATTATTGCCTGTTATTAGAGAATTAATGCCTAAAAAATATAACCGGTATTTTGAACCTTTTGTTGGAGGCGGAGCTTTATTTTTTGATTTAGCTCCTAAAGATGCAGTTATTAATGATTTTAACGCTGAACTAATAAATTGCTATCAACAAATTAAGGACAATCCTCAAGAATTGATTGAAATTTTGAAAGTTCATCAGGAATATAATTCAAAAGAATATTATTTAGATTTACGTTCTGCTGATCGTGATGAAAGAATAGATATGATGTCTGAAGTACAAAGGGCAGCACGTATACTCTATATGTTGAGAGTAGACTTTAATGGTTTATATCGTGTGAATTCTAAGAATCAGTTTAATGTACCTTATGGTCGTTATAAAAATCCTAAAATTGTTGATGAGAATTTGGTATCTGCTATTTCAACTTATCTGAATAATAATCAAATAGAAATTAAAAAAGGAGATTTTGAAAAGGCTGTTTTGGATGTTCAACCAGGGGATTTTGTATATTTTGATCCCCCGTATATTCCATTGTCAGAGACAAGTGCCTTTACTTCCTACACTCATGAGGGGTTTTCATATGATGATCAAGTAAGATTAAGAGATACCTTCAAGAAATTGAGTGATGCAGGGGCTTATGTTATGTTGTCAAACTCCTCTAGTTTTTTGGTAGAGGAGTTGTATCGAGATTTTAATATCCATTATGTTGAAGCTACCCGAACTAATGGAGCAAAATCTTCGAGTCGAGGAAAAATTTCTGAAATTATAGTCACAAATTATGAAAAATAACGAATATAAGTATGGAGGTGTTTTAATGACAAAACCATACTATAATAAAGATAAAATGATTCTTGTTCATGCAGATACGTTTAAGTTATTATCGAAAATGAAACCAGAAAGCATGGACATGATTTTTGCTGATCCTCCATATTTTTTGAGTAACGGTGGTATATCAAATTCTGGGGGACAGGTTGTATCTGTAGATAAAGGTGACTGGGATAAGATTTCTTCCTTTGAGGAAAAGCACGAATTCAATCGTAAATGGATTCGTTTAGCAAAAGAAGTTTTGAAGCCTAATGGGACTATTTGGATTTCAGGGAGTTTGCACAACATATACTCAGTTGGAATGGCATTAGAGCAAGAAGGTTTTAAAATTCTGAATAATATTACTTGGCAGAAAACAAACCCTGCCCCCAATTTATCTTGTCGTTATTTTACCCATTCTACTGAAACCATTTTATGGGCCAGAAAAAATGATAAAAAAGCTCGTCATTATTACAATTATGATTTAATGAAAGAATTGAATGATGGAAAACAAATGAAAGATGTCTGGACCGGTTCTTTAACAAAGAAAGTTGAAAAATGGGCTGGGAAACATCCAACTCAAAAACCAGAGTATTTGTTAGAACGCATTATTTTAGCCTCCACTAAAGAGGGTGACTATATTCTAGACCCATTTGTCGGTAGTGGCACTACGGGTGTTGTTGCGAAGCGATTAGGTAGAAGATTTATAGGTATCGATGCTGAAAAAGAATATTTGAAGATAGCTAGAAGAAGATTAGAGGAGGAAAACTATGGCTAGAAAACCAAATAAACATGGAGGAGGAGCCAAAACGACAACTAATGGTTTGAAATTTGAAAGAGATACTGATTTTTCGGAATTAGTAGATTCCCTTCCAGGATATGAAGTTAAAGAAATAGATTTCAAAGATAGAAAAGCAACAAAAGGCTTTGAAGTTTTTAGAGTTGGGGAAGAAGAAATCATTGGTAAAATTATGCCTCAATATAGATTTTATGATTTTTTGAAAGAATTGGGTATTAAGAATACCAATTCTAAACAATGGAAACCAGATGAAGTATTTATAAATTTTGAAAATCATACAGTTTATATAGTTGAGAAAAAATGGCAGGAAAGCGAAGGAAGTGTTGATGAAAAACTACTGGGCTTTGGCAATAAAAGACGTATTTATCAACGTTTGTTAGATAGTGTGCAAGAGGGTGAACCATTTTCTGTGCAATTCATATTTGTTGGAAATAAAAGTTTTTTTGGTCAAGATAAATATCGTGATACTTTTGAAATGTTACGAGGGGATGGCATCAAAATAATGCTTGATGAATACGACATGACATTTTTTGGTTTATTTTAATTACAAGGTGAATTATGGATTTTAATAGTTACATTTCTTCATCATCAGAAGATAGATTACAAAATTTTTTAAATACTCTCTCAATTACCAACAGAACTCCTGAGTATTATGTAAATTGGGAGAAAGTTGATCGTGAGACAAAGAAGTATGAACTAGAGTTGAATACTTTAAACTACTTAATTGGTAAAGATGATATCTATTCAGATGCATTATACCTATTCACTAAACAACCTAATTTGTTAAAAGCAATTCCTAGCTTGATTGCAAGTCGTGATAAAGTTTTAGATGTTTTAACAATAGATGAAAACGATAATATGTCTTTTGAACAATTGGATTTCAAAACGATAGACACTAGTAGAATAGATGATTACATGAAATTTATTGAGCAATCCGGCTTATTAAATTTTTTACAACAACATGCTAATCGTTCATTAGTTGATTATGTTTATGGAGTGGAGACTGGATTAGATAGCAATGCACGAAAAAACCGAAGTGGAACAACGATGGAGGGGATTTTAGAGAGACATGTAGCAAAAATTTCTCAGGAACAAAGATTAGAATGGAAAGCTCAAGCTACAGCTCAATATATTAAAGATAAGTGGGGGATTAAAGTACCTGTTGATAAGTCTGAAAGAAGATTTGATGTTGCAGTTTATTCCCGAGAAAAACATAAGGTTTGGTTGATTGAAACAAATTATTATGGCGGCGGAGGAAGTAAATTAAAAGCGGTTGCTGGAGAGTTTACTGAACTCAGTCAATTTGTTGTTACTTCAGATGACAATGTTGAATTTGTTTGGGTTACTGATGGTCAAGGATGGAAAACAGCACACTTACCACTAGCAGAAGCATTTAGTCACATTACGAATGTATTCAATTTAGAGATGTTAAGAGAAGGATTTTTAGCTGATTTATTTTTACAATAATTGTTCATTAGCTATAAACAAAAAAGAGGCTCACACCTCTTTTTCTTATTTCTTTTTATGATTTAATACTGCATTGAGAACAATGGCAAGTAGGCTGGCTACGACGATTCCGTTTGAGAAGAACATTTGGAAGGCTGTCGGCATGCTGACAAAGAGATTACTGTTATTTAGACCGACACCTGCAGCGATGGAGACTGCTGCGATAAGGAAGTTATGTTCATTGTTAGCAAAGTCAACACGGGCGAGGATTTGCATCCCTTGAATAGATACAAAACCAAACATCACCAGCATGGCACCACCGAGGACAGGGCTTGGAATGATTTGAGCAAGGGCGCCAAACTTAGGAAGGAGTCCAAGGAGAACCAGGAAACCAGCAGCGTAGTAGATTGGCAGGCGAGTCTTGATACCTGACAGTTTAACCAAACCAACGTTTTGTGAAAATCCTGTGTAAGGGAAGGTGTTAAAGATTCCTCCGAGAAGTACGGCCAAACCTTCTGCGCGGTAACCGTTGCGCAGGCGTGTGCTGTCGATCGGATCTTTTGTGATGTCAGACAAGGCTAGATAAACACCAGTAGACTCAACCATAGACACTGTTGCGATGATACACATCATGACAATAGATGAGATTTCAAAGGTTGGCATCCCAAAGTAGAGTGGAGTTGGGACATGGACAAGTGGTGCTGCCGCAACTGGAGAGAAGTCAACCAAGCCCATGCTAGCAGCAATGGCAGTTCCAACAACCAGACCAATCAAAATAGAGATAGACTTGATAAATCCTTTGGTAAAGATGTTAATCAAGAGGATAATCACAACGGTAATAGCGGCAAGCAAGAGACTTTGACCAGTTGGCTCTGGAACGTTATTTCCCATATTTCCAATAGCGACAGGAATCAAGGTTAAACCAATCGTGGTAATTACAGAACCTGTTACGATAGATGGGAAGAGATTGGCCACTTTTGAAAAGATGCCTGAAACAAGAACCACGTAAATACCAGATGCGATAAGGGCACCAAACATAGCGCCACTACCATGGCTTTGCCCAATCATAATCAAGGGAGCGACCGACTGGAAAGCAACTCCTAGAACGACTGGGAGTCCAATACCAAAGTATTTGTTGAGTTGGAGTTGTAGGAAGGTTGCCACCCCACACATGAAGATATCTGTAGAAATCAGGTAGGTCAACTGCTCAGCTGAATAGCCAAGGGCTGTCGCAATCATGATGGGAACCAGGATGGATCCTGAGTACATGGCTAGTAAGTGTTGCAAGCCAAGAACGGCTGCTTGCGAATGTTTTTCTTGAGTTTGCATTAGAGATCTGCCTCCTTAAATACGACTTGACCATTTTCAAAACGATCCAAACGAGCGAGTGATAGAACAGGGTAGCCTGCTTTTTCAAGCAAATCACGGCCATCTTGGAAGGATTTTTCAATCACAATACCGATAGCTTCGACTGTGGCTCCAGCTTGTTCGATGATTTGAATCAAGCCTTTAGCAGCTTGGCCATTAGCAAGGAAATCGTCGATAATCAAGACCTTGTCCTCTGGTGAGAGGAATTTTCCAGCGATAGAAACAGTGCTGGTCACTTGCTTGGTAAAGGAGTAAACTTGGGCAGTTAAGATACCTTCGTTCATAGTGATGTTTTTAGCTTTTTTAGCGAAAATCATGGGAACGTTTAAGGCTTCAGCTGTAAAAACGGCTGGAGCAATACCTGACGCTTCAATGGTTACGACCTTGGTAATGCCAGCAGCAGCGAATTTTTCCGCAAAAACCTTACCAATCTCTCGCATCAAGCTAAAGTCAACTTGGTGGGTTAAGAAGGAATCCACCTTTAGGATGTTATCACCCAAGATATGCCCATCCTTGAGGATGCGCTCTTCTAATAATTTCATAAGACCTCCTAAAGTCTAAAAGCCAATCCATTTGCTTGTTTATAGTTTCTAGCAAGAAATAGAAAAAGGACCTACTTAATCTCTAAGTAAGTCCCCAAAATAGGCATGGCAAAAACGACCATACCTCACTGCTGACTTACTTATTGTTAGGTGTTCCGGCACCTTGTAGAAACGTCGTGCCAATTCACGACATAAACAAGTAAAATGATATTCAATTTCAAATAGGCTTGAGCCAATGTTTTTATTTTACACTAAATAACTTTAGAAATCAAATATTTTATCAGTGTTTTGAAATAAAAAAACGAACAAAATGAAGAAAAATGGACGAATTCTCAATTATAAGCTAACCTTTAGAAGGTTTTTCCATCATAAAAGGCATATTATCAAGATTTTTCAAGATCTGCCAATATACCTTTCTCTAACTTTAAAGACTTTTTCCCAATCTTTATTATTCTACTCGCTAAATCTTAAAAAATAGCCATCTGGATCCAAAATCGCAAATTCATGAGGATAGATATAGTGATCCCCAACACGAAACTTTCTTTTGGTTAAGGGACGGTAAATAGGATAGTTTGCCTCCATCACTTTTTGATAGAGTTTTGGAACATCCTTTATGCCAAAGGAAATATTGACACCACGGCCGAAAGGATAGGTCAGCTGAGCTAATTCTTCTGCGCTGCCTTCTTCTAGCATAAGCTGGCAATCTTCAAGTGAGAGGAAGAGAAATTTCTCCTCTGGACGCTCGTATTCGACAGAAAATCCCAGCAAGTCGCAGTAGAAGTGGCGTGACTTTTCGAGGTCAGATACTACAAATTCAGGAATGACAGATTGATAGTCCATTAGCTTTCTCCTTAGAGCTCAATCTCCATGACAATCGGTGTATGGTCTTGGCGAGCTCCTGAGTCAATCATATCAGATTTAGTGACCTTGTCTGCGAGACGGTTACTTGTGAGCCAGTAGTCGATTCTCCAGCCTGTATTGTTGATTTTAGAAGTCTTGCTGCGCTGTGCCCACCAAGTGTAGTGTTCTGGAACATCGCCATGAATATGGCGGAAGGTGTCGGTAAATCCAGTTGCCAAAAGGTTGGTAAATCCAGCACGTTCTTCGTCGGTAAATCCAGGTGAACGGCGGTTGCTAGCAGGATTTGCAAGGTCGATTTCATTGTGGGCTACGTTGTAGTCACCGGTCGCAAGGACTGGTTTTTCTTTGTCTAGTTCAGCCAAATACTCCGCATATTTGACATCCCAGACTTGACGTTCTTCCAAGCGTTTGAGGCCGTCGCCAGCGTTTGGAGTGTAAACTTGGGTCACGAAAAATTTATCAAATTCCAAGGTGATGATGCGGCCTTCCAAGTCCATGGTAGAAGGGGCACCGATTTCTGGGAAAGTGACAGTGGGTGTGAGTTCTTTCTTATATAGGAACATGGTTCCAGCATAGCCTTTACGGGCAGGTTCTTGGGAAGAGCGCCACGTATTTTCGTAGCCTGGGAAGAGTTCTTCTAAAATTTCCAAGTGTTTCTTTGTAGGCCCCTTGGTAGAAAGTTTGGTTTCTTGGATAGCAATGATATCAGCATTTTCAGCGACCAAGGTTTGTAGGACTTCTTGGGACAATTTCGCGCGAGCTGAGTCACTAGTTAGGGCAGCATTGAGGGAATCAATATTCCATGAGATAAGTTTCATAAAGTTACCTTTTTCATTCAGATTATAGATTTTATTATACCAAAAAAAGGTCTATTTCCCCAACGTATGGTTTGAAAAATCACTCTTTAGACTTTATCATGAGAAAATAAAAATCCCCCAAACTATTTAGAAAAAAATCTAAATAGTTCTTGTGTTTAGAATAGAAAGGTGTATAATGTTATTTAGAAAAACATCTAAATAGAAAGTGAAGTTACATATATGTCAAATAAGAGAACAATCCTTCTTTTTGTGGTCTTGGCTTATGCCCTTGCTTGGATAATATGGTTGGCACTATGGATAGGTGGTGTTGGTCTAAATTCTCCATGGAGTCAACTTGCTAGTATTGTAGCCATGTGGATGCCTGCACTTGCAGTCTTTATTTTAGGGAAAATCACGAATCAACCTAGTGGAATCAAATCTAAATTAGTCGTGAATCTCAAGAGCAACTGGCGCTTTTACTTACTAGCTATCTGGTTACCAGCAGTCATCAGTTTTTTAGGAGCGGGACTTTATTTTCTTGTATTCCCTAGTAATTTCAGCCTTGGTTTTGAATCTATTCAAGCTATTTTACAAGAAAAAGGAGTCCTTCAATCAGCCATTCCCTTATCTTTCTTGGCTTTGATTCAAATCCTATCTAGTTTGACCTACGCTCCTTTTCTTAATAGTTTCTTTGCATTGGGAGAGGAAATTGGTTGGCGTGGCTATCTTTACCCAGTGCTAAGAGAACGCTTTTCACTAGTCCAGACTCATGTCTTACTTGCTCTCATTTGGAGTCTATGGCATTTACCAATCAATTTGCAAGGATATAATTATGGCCTTACTTATTTTGCTTATCCCGTTTTGGGAGTTGTTGCTATGTTTCTATCTTGTTTTAGCCTAGGAATATTGTTGAGCTGGTTGTTGGAAAAGACAGGTTCTATCTGGGCTTCTGCCCTATTTCATGGGGCAATCAATGCAACTGCAGGTATTGGGTTACTCTTCCAATTACCAGGAGAAAAAGTTTCAAGCCTCTTGATTTTAGGCCCATCACCGACCGGAATGCTATCAGTTCTACCTTGCTTATTCCTAGCCCTACTAATATTACAAAGGGAAAGGAGTCATTATGAGTTTTGCAAATAGTTTTAAAGCCTTATCTCATCCAGTTAGGAGAGAGATTTTGAATTTACTCAAAACAGGTAGATTATCTGCAGGAGAAATTGCCAGTTATTTCGAGTTGACAGGTGCAACGATTTCACACCATCTCACGATTTTGAAAGCAGCGGATTTAATTCATGAAATGAAAGAAAAAAACTTTATTTATTATGAGTTAAATACATCGGTTTTAGAGGATATAATGGTTTGGTTAGCAGAACTGAAAGGAGATCATTTTGATGAAGATAAAAATCAATAAGAAATTGGTATTATTTACGAGCATTCTCATCCTACTACCTTCCCTTGTAGGTTGTGTTTTCTGGAATCAATTACCAGAGGAGATACCCACTCATTTTAATCTACTGGGTCAAGCAGATGGCTACAATCATAAAATGTCTGCTATCTTTGGATTACCGACTCTCATGCTTTTGATGCATTGGTTGCTTCTATTTTTAATGATTAAGGATCCTAAATCTAGCAATATCAGTTCAAAAATACAAGTTTTGATTTACTGGATTATTCCTTTTGTATCTTGTCTATCAATGATTTCTATATACGGAGAATCTTTGGGTTATTCCATGATGAGTGGGCTACTAGCTCAGATTTTTATGGGAATCGTGATGATCGTAATTGGAAATTATCTACCAAAAACACACCGAAATTATATAATCGGTATTCGACTTCCGTGGACCTTGGAGAATGATGGAAACTGGAGAAAAACGCATCGCCTAGCTGGAAAAATTTGGGTATTAGGAGGATTGTTATTGTTTCTAAATTCCTTTGTGCAACTGTATGTTTACTGGGTATTCTTCTTGACACTTTTCTTTGTAGTGATAATTCCTAGTGTCTATTCTTATCAATTATCAAAATCAGAATCAGAATCTTGAAATAGCTACTGGAGTCATTAGTTTGAGAAGTTGGTCTGATATGTCTATTTCCCCAACGTATGGTTTGAAAAATCACCCTTTTTCGTTTATAATGAAGAATGATTTTATGAAAGGGAGTGGAAATAAATGAAATTTTACTCATATGACTATGTGCTAAGCCAAATCAGTCAGCAAAATGGCATCATGATTGGCTTTGGGATTGTTCTCCTAGCTATCACAGGTTTTTTTGCTTTTAAGGCTTATCGTGATAAAAAGGGGACTAAGTTTCGGGAATTGGTCATGATTTTGGCCTTGACCTTGGTAGCCATGCTTTTGGTGACAATTTCAAAATACCAGACCAATCAAGCCTCTAACAATCAATTTCAAACCTCCCTTCATTTTATAGAGGTTGTTTCCAAAGACTTGGGAGTAGATAAATCAGAAGTTTATGTCAATACTTCTGCAGCCACTGATGGAGCGCTAATCAAGGTAGGTTCAAATTTCTATCGCGCTTTGAACGGGAGCCAACCAGACAAGTATCTTTTAGAAAAATTAGAATTCAATCAAACAGACGCTATTGAATTGGTGGAGGTAAACAAATGACACTCAACTATATGGAAATTTTAATCAAACTGGCCTTGGGTCTTTTCTCGCTTGTTTTTGTTATCAATGTGACAGGAAAGGGAAATCTGGCGCCTAACTCTGCGACAGACCAAATTCAGAACTATGTTCTCGGTGGTATTCTCGGTGGGGTGATTTACAATAGTTCTATTAGCATTCTCCAGTACGCAGTGATTTTGATGATGTGGACGATTTTGGTTTTGACCCTCAAATGGCTTAATAACAATGTTCGTTTTGTCAAACACTTGATTGATGGAAAACCGACTCTCCTCATCAAAAATGGGCAGATTGATCCAGAAGCCTGTCGTTCAGTTGGTTTGTCTGCAGCGGATGTAGCCCTCAAGCTTCGTAGTCAAGGGATTTTCCAGATGAAGCAGGTCAAACGCGCTGTGCAGGAGCAAAATGGCCAACTCATCGTGGTACAAATAGGAGATGAAAATCCTAAGTATCCAGTTGTGACTGACGGTGTGATCCAAGTGGACGTCTTGGAATCGATTGGTCGTAGCGAAGAATGGCTGCTTGATAACCTCAGCAAACAAGGGCATGACAATGTAGCCAATATCTTTATCGCTGAGTATGACAAGGGTGCTGTTACAGTTGTAACCTATGAATAAGAAAAACCTGGGGTCTTGTACTCTTCGAAAATCTCTTCAAACCGCGTTAACGTCGCCTTGCCGTATGTATGGTTACTGACTTCGTCAGTTCTATCTGCAACCTCAAAACAGTGTTTTGAGCTGACTTCGTCAGTTCTATCTACAACCTCAAAGCAGTGCTTTGAGCAACCTGCGGCTAGTTTCCTGGTTTGATCTTTGATTTTCATTGAGTATTGGCCTCAGGTTTCCATTTGCAACCAGAAAGGGATTTTATGTCCATTATTCAAAAACTTTGGTGTTTTTTCAAGTTAGAAAAACGCCGTTATCTAGTCGGGATTGTGGCCTTGGTCTTGGTTTCCGTCCTCAATCTTATTCCACCTATGGTTATGGGGCGGGTCATTGATGCCATCACATCGGAGCAATTAACCCAGCAGGACCTTCTTCTTGACCTATTTTACTTGCTACTTGCGGCCTTTGGGATGTATTATCTGCGTTATGTTTGGCGCATGTATATCCTCGGGACTTCCTACCGTTTGGGACAGATTATGCGTTCTCGCTTGTTTGAGCATTTCACAAAAATGTCTCCAGCCTTTTATCAAACCTATCGGACGGGGGACTTGATGGCACACGCAACCAACGATATCAACGCCTTAACTCGTCTGGCAGGGGGCGGTGTTATGTCTGCGGTGGATGCTTCTATCACGGCGCTGGTGACCTTGCTGACCATGCTCTTTAGCATCTCATGGCAAATGACCTTGGTTGCTATTTTGCCCCTGCCTTTCATGGCTTATGCGACCAGTCGTCTAGGGAGAAAGACCCACAAGGCCTTTGGCGAATCCCAAGCTGCTTTTTCTGAACTCAATAACAAGGTGCAGGAGTCGGTATCGGGTATCAAAGTGACCAAGTCTTTCGGTTACCAGGCAGACGAGTTGAAGTCTTTTCAGGCAGTCAATGAATTAACCTTCCAAAAGAATCTCCAAACCATGAAATACGATAGTCTCTTTGACCCCATGGTTCTCTTATTTGTTGGTTCAGCCTATGTTCTAACGCTTTTGGTAGGCTCTTTGATGGTTCAGAAAGGGCAAATCACCGTTGGGAATCTAGTCACCTTTATCAGCTACTTGGATATGTTGGTCTGGCCTCTTATGGCTATTGGTTTCCTTTTTAATATCACTCAGCGAGGGAAGGTTTCTTACCAACGGATTGAGGAACTTTTATCTCAGGAATCACCTGTACAAGATCCAGAGTTTCCTTTAGAGGGTATTGAAAATGGGCGTTTGGAATATGCCATTGACAGCTTTGCCTTTGAAAATGAGAAAACACTGACAAATGTTCACTTTAGTTTGGAAAAAGGGCAAACATTGGGCTTGGTTGGTCAAACAGGCTCTGGAAAAACGTCCTTGATTAAACTCCTCTTGCGTGAATACGATGTAGATAAGGGAGCCATTTATCTGAATGACCACAATATTCGTGACTATCGTCTGACAGATCTTCGTAGTCTTATGGGCTATGTTCCTCAGGACCAGTTCCTCTTTGCGACTTCAATCTTAGACAATATCCGCTTTGGAAATCCTGATTTGCCTCTTTCAGCAGTAGAGGAGGCAACGAAGTTAGCCCAAGTTTACCAAGACATTCTAGCCATGCCCCAAGGATTTGATACGTTGATTGGTGAAAAGGGAGTCAGTCTTTCTGGTGGTCAAAAGCAGCGTCTAGCTATGAGTCGGGCTATGATTTTAGACCCTGATATCTTGATTTTGGATGATTCTTTGTCAGCCGTGGATGCCAAGACAGAGTATGCAATTATCGACAACCTCAAGGAGACGCGAAAGGAAAAGACAACCATTATTACGGCCCATCGCCTCAGTGCAGTTGTCCATGCAGATTTGATTTTGGTTCTGCAAAATGGTCAAATCATCGAACGAGGCAGGCACGAAGACCTGCTAGCTTTGAATGGCTGGTATGCCCAAACCTACCAGTCTCAGCAGTTGGAAATGAAAGGAGAAGAAGATGCAGAATAAACAAGAACAATGGGCTGTATTGAAGCGCTTGATGTCCTATCTCAAGCCTTATGGACTCCTTACCTTTTTGGCACTCAGTTTTCTCCTAGCGACGACGGTCATCAAAAGTGTCATTCCCCTTGTCGCTTCCCACTTTATTGACCAGTATCTCAGCAATCTCAACCAACTCGCTGTGACCGTTTTGCTGGTCTACTATGGTCTTTATATCATTCAAACTCTAGTTCAGTATGTCGGCAATCTTCTCTTTGCGCGCGTGTCTTACAGTATTGTTAGGGATATTCGTCGGGATGCCTTTGCCAATATGGAAAAGCTGGGCATGTCTTATTTTGACAAGACGCCAGCAGGCTCTATCGTCTCTCGTTTGACCAATGATACTGAGACCATCAGTGAGATGTTTTCGGGGATTCTCTCCAGCTTTATCTCAGCAGTTTTCATTTTTCTGACAACCCTTTATACCATGTTGGTGTTGGATTTTCGTTTGACAGCTTTGGTCTTGCTCTTTCTCCCCTTGATTTTCCTTTTGGTCAATCTCTATCGAAAAAAATCAGTGAAAATCATTGAGAAAACCAGAAGTCTCTTGTCCGATATCAATAGCAAGCTGGCTGAAAACATCGAGGGAATCAGAATAATCCAGGCCTTTAATCAAGAGAAGCGCCTGCAAGCGGAATTTGATGAGATCAACCGAGAACACTTGATCTATGCCAACCGTTCTGTAGCCTTGGATGCCCTCTTTTTGCGTCCTGCCATGAGTTTGCTGAAACTTCTAGGCTATGCTGTCTTGATGGCCTATTTTGGCTACCGTGGGCTTTATCTGGGAATAACGGCAGGAACCATGTATGCCTTTATCCAGTATATCAATCGTCTTTTTGACCCTTTGATTGAAGTAACGCAAAACTTTTCAACCCTTCAAACTTCCATGGTGTCTGCAGGCCGTGTCTTTGCCTTGATTGACGAGACGACCTATGAGCCCCTTCAAGAAAATGGCCAGTCTGAGGTCAAAGAAGGCAATATCCGTTTTGAACATGTGTGCTTCTCATATGATGGCAAACACCCGATTCTGGATGACATTTCTTTCTCCGTTAATAAGGGTGAAACCATTGCCTTTGTTGGTCATACAGGTTCTGGGAAATCTTCGATTATCAATGTTCTCATGCGCTTTTATGAATTCCAGTCAGGGCGAGTTCTCTTAGATGGTGTGGATATTAGGGCCTACAGTCAGGAAGAACTGAGAAAAAATATCGGGCTGGTCTTGCAGGAGCCCTTCCTCTATCATGGAACCATCAAGTCCAATATCGCCATGTACCAAGAAATCAGTGATGAGCAGGTTCAGGCTGCGGCAGCCTTCGTGGATGCAGATTCCTTTATTCAAGAACTTCCTTTAGGCTATGATGCACCCGTTTCCGAGCGTGGTTCGAGCTTTTCTACTGGTCAGCGTCAACTTCTTGCCTTTGCTAGAACAGTCGCCAGTCAGCCTAAAATCTTGATTTTGGATGAAGCGACAGCCAATATTGACTCTGAAACAGAAAGTCTGGTTCAAGCTTCTCTGGCTAAGATGAGACAGGGACGAACAACCATTGCCATCGCTCACCGCCTTTCTACCATCCAAGACGCCAACTGTATCTACGTATTGGACAAGGGGCGCATTATCGAGAGCGGAACCCATGAGGAACTCTTGGCCCTAGGAGGAACCTATCATAAGATGTATAGCTTGCAGGCAGGGGCCATGTCTTAATGATCTTTGATTTTCGTTGAGCATAAGAAGGAAATCCTTCAAATTACAGATTTCTTTCACCGCCTTTTCTATTTTGTGGTATAATGAAAAATGTTGACAAATAGTATAATAAAAACAAAGGAGAAACAGCATGCTGAAATGGGAAGACTTGCCCGTGGGAATGAAATCAAGCGAGGTTGAGTCTTACTACCAGCTTGTCTCTAAAAGGAAGGGTTCGCTGATTTTCAAGCGTTGTTTGGACTGGGTTTTGGCCTTGGTTGTACTGGTTCTGACCTCTCCCATCTTTCTCATTTTGAGCATTTGGATCAAGTTGGATAGCAAGGGGCCAGTGATTTACAAGCAAGAGCGCGTGACCCAGTACAATCGACCTTTCAAGATTTGGAAGTTCCGTACCATGGTGACGGATGCAGACAAAAAAGGAAGTTTGGTGACTTCTGCTAACGATAGTCGCATTACCAAGGTTGGCAATTTTATCCGCCGTGTCCGTTTGGATGAACTGCCTCAGCTGGTCAATGTCCTGAAAGGCGAAATGTCCTTTGTCGGTACGCGACCTGAAGTGCCTCGTTACACAGAGCAGTATAGCCCTGAAATGATGGCGACCTTGCTCTTACCAGCAGGGATTACCTCTCCAGCCAGCATCAACTACAAGGATGAGGACACCATCATCAGTCAAATGACGGAGAAAGGTCTGTCAGTTGACCAGGCCTATGTCGAACATGTCCTTCCTGAAAAGATGCGCTATAACCTCGCCTATCTCCGAGAGTTTAGTTTCCTTGGAGACATCAAAATCATGTTTCAAACCGTGTTTGAAGTGCTAAAATAAAGTAGTCATGAGAAAATGAGTACAGATAAAAGGAGCAAATCAATGCCAAATTACAATATTCCATTTTCACCACCCGATATTACAGAAGCAGAAATTGCTGAAGTAGCGGATACCCTGCGTTCTGGTTGGATCACAACAGGTCCTAAGACAAAAGAACTGGAGCGTCGCTTGTCTCAATATACACAGACGCCTAAGACTGTCTGTCTTAACTCTGCAACTGCCGCTCTTGAGTTGATTTTGCGTGTTTTGGAAGTGGGTCCTGGAGATGAAGTCATCGTTCCAGCCATGACTTACACAGCTTCATGTAGTGTCATCACGCACGTAGGAGCAACCTCTGTCATGGTGGATATCCAAGCAGATACGTTTGAGATGGACTATGACCTGCTTGAGCAAGCTATCACTGAAAAAACCAAGGTGATCATCCCAGTAGAGCTTGCAGGGATTGTTTGTGACTATGACCGTTTGTTCCAAGTTGTGGAAAAGAAACGTGACCTCTTTACTGCTTCAAGCAAGTGGCAAAAAGCCTTTAACCGTATCGTGATTGTTTCTGATAGTGCTCATGCTTTGGGGTCTACTTATAAAGGACAGCCAGCTGGTTCTATTGCTGACTTTACTTCCTTCTCATTCCACGCCGTTAAGAACTTTACAACGGCCGAAGGTGGGAGTGCGACTTGGAAAGCCAATCCAGCGATTGACGACGAAGAAATGTACAAGGAATTCCAAATTCTTTCCCTTCACGGGCAAACTAAGGATGCCCTTGCCAAGATGCAACTGGGGTCATGGGAATACGATATCGTTACACCAGCCTACAAGTGCAATATGACAGATATCATGGCTTCACTTGGTTTGGTACAATTGGACCGCTATCCAAGTTTGTTGCAACGTCGTAAGGACATCGTGGACCGCTATGATCGTGGTTTTGCAGGTTCTCGTATCCATCCATTGGCACACAAGAATGAAACTGTCGAATCTTCACGCCACCTCTACATCACCCATGTAGAAGGAGCGAGCTTAGAAGAACGCAATCTTATTATCCAAGAATTAGCTAAAGCAGGAATTGCCAGTAACGTCCACTACAAACCACTTCCTCTTTTGACAGCCTATAAGAATCTTGGTTTTGATATGGCGAACTATCCTAAGGCCTATGCCTTCTTTGAAAATGAAATTACACTCCCTCTTCACACTAAATTAAGCGATGAAGAAGTGGACTATATCATTGAGACTTTCAAAACAGTTTCTGAAAAAGTACTAGCTTCATCAAAAAAATTGTAAAAAAGTCTTGACAAAGAAAAAACAAAGTATTAAAATAAGTTCAACAAATCAGAAAAGTAACTATTTTTGATCTTCAGGGAGCCTGTGGTGATTGTGAACAGGTGGTTGGAAGTAGTGAAAGTGGGCTGATTTTAAAAATGAATTTGAAACAATGAAAATTCGGTGCGCACACCTTACAGTGCAACTTGTTGTTAGACAAGGCAGAGATGTAAAGGGGAATAGTCCCTTTATAATTGAGGTGGCACCGCGTTACCAACGCCCTCACATGGAAGTTTATTCTGTGTGTGGGCTTTTTTCTATCCGTCATTTTGTTTATCTTTTATTAGGGCGTTAAGTCGCTTTGATGAACTTATACTCAATGAAAATCAAAGAGCAAACTAGGAAACTAGCCGCAGGTTGCTCAAAACACTGTTTTGAGGTTGTGGATAGAACTGACGAAGTCAGTAACCGCACTACGATAAGGCGACGTTGACGCGGTTTGAAGAGATTTTCGAAGAGTATGAAGGTGTACCGAAATGAACATCTCATCATCAATGTCTCTGGTCGTGGAGACAAGGACGTAGCTGCGATTGCAGACTACCTAGAAGCTAAAAAATAAAAGATGGAAAAATTACAGTCCTTTCTCTCACAGAGAGCTTGTGGTTGCTGGAAACAAGCAGAGAAAGCTGTAAGGTTGGGTCCATCTGAAACGAGAGAAGAAAACATAATTCTCAAGGGAGTGCCCTTTATCGCACAGCCTGTTACAGGAGGTATCTGAGACAGGAATGAGAGATAGGAGAAATCCTATAATTGAGGTGGCACCGCGAATCTCGTCCTCACGCAAGTTGTTTTGCGTGGGGATTTTTATATGTTTATTATAGGTTCAGCTGTTTAGTTTTAAATTATTGCTCATTATTAAATAGATTGCTACAAAAAATTTGCGAACGAAGTGAGCTTTTAAAAGATATTTCCCGCATAGTGGTATCCTATGGAAGCAAATATGCTTCTATAGGATGGAATTTTTGAGAGTAAAATAGTTCGGGGAACTATTTTAGCCTGAGCCTAGAAATGAATGAGCGAGGAGCTCAAAAATTAGGTCTTTCATTTCTTGGATTGCTAAAATCATCCACTGGATAATTTTACCTCCCGTCCGCACTATTTAAGGGAAATAGAAAAAAATAATAAATTAACACTAAAAGTCTATAAAGAAAAGAATCGAAAGGGAAATTACAATGGAACGAATCATTCATGGAGATGTCTTATCACCAATCTTGGCTTATATGCGCCTAAAGGGGCAACACAAGGTTATCTTAGAGAGTATTCCGAGAGACAAGGAAACAGCTCGTTTTTCTATCTTAGCCTATAATCCAGTTTTTGAGATTAAGTTTGAAAATGGAGTCCTTTATCAAAATGGTCAAGTGATTGATCGGGATCCCTTGGATTTCCTTTATGAAGTGACTCATAAGAGCCAGCACCATTCAGATCTACCTTTTGGTGGTGGGGCAATTGGTTTTGTTGGTTACGATATGATTTCGCTTTATGAAGAAATTGGTCAAATCCCTCAAGATACGATTGGAACGCCAGACATGCATTTCTTCGTCTATGAGAGTTACATGGTCTTTGATCACAAGAAGGAAAAAATCCATGTCATCGAGGATGCTCTCTATAGTGAGCGTAGTCAAGAAGACTTGGAGGAAGCCTTGAACCAAGTGCTTGAGGAATTACGCATTCCTGCTCCAAATGAATTTGAAGATTTGGATTTATCACCACTTGACTTCAAACCCCATATCGCTCCTCAGAAGTTTGAGGAAATGGTGGAAACCGCTCGTGATTTGATTCGTAATGGAGATATGTTCCAATGCGTGCTCAGTCAGCGCTTCTCAGCAGAAGTTACTGGAAATCCATTTGATTTCTACAGAAATCTCCGCGTGACTAATCCTTCTAATTACCTTTATTTCTATGATTTTGGTGATTATCAAATCATCGGTGCCAGTCCAGAAAGTTTGGTTTCTGTCAAAAATGGCATCGTAACAACCAATCCGATTGCAGGGACACGACCAAGAGGAGCTACGGATGAAGAAGACAAGGCTTTGGCGACAGACCTGCTTTCGGATGAGAAGGAAACAGCAGAGCATCGAATGTTAGTAGACTTGGGTCGTAATGATATTGGCCGCATCTCTGAAACGGCCAGTGTCCAAGTCACCAAGTATATGGAAGTGGAGCTCTTCCGTTATGTTATGCATTTGACCAGTGTGGTCAAGGGGCGTTTGCTTCCAGAACTCACTGCTATGGATGCCTTGAAAGCAACACTTCCTGCTGGAACTGTTTCTGGAGCACCAAAAATTCGCGCGATGAGACGCATCTATGAACTGGAAACGGAAAAACGGGGCGTATACGCAGGAGCAATCGGCTACTTGTCTGCGACGGGTGATATGGATTTCGCCATTGCCATCCGAACCATGATTCTCAAAAATCAAACAGCCTATGTGCAGGCTGGGGCAGGGATTGTCTACGATTCTATCGCCCAAAACGAATACCAAGAAACCATTAATAAGGCTAAATCTATGACTAGAATTGGAGAACTAAGACCATGATTTTATTGATTGACAACTATGATTCTTTTACCTATAACTTGGCCCAATACATTGGGAATTTTGCAGAAGTACAGGTCTTGAGAAATGATGTTCCCAAGCTGTATGAAGAAGCTGACAAAGCAGATGGTCTGGTCTTTTCTCCTGGTCCTGGTTGGCCAGTTGATGCTGGAAAGATGGAAGACATGATTCGTGATTTTGCAGGTAAGAAGCCGATTTTAGGGATTTGTTTGGGCCACCAAGCCATTGCAGAAGTCTTTGGTGGTAAGTTAGGTTTGGCTCCAAAAGTCATGCATGGGAAACAGAGCAATATCCGCTTTGAAGCGCCATCTGTTCTCTATCAAGGTATTGAGGACGGCCGTGCGGTCATGCGTTACCACAGTATTTTAATTGAAGAAATGCCAGAAAACTTTGAAGTGACAGCTCGTTCGACTGATGACCAAGTCATCATGGGGATTCAACACAAAACACTTCCAATTTATGGCTTCCAGTACCATCCAGAGAGTATCGGAACGCCAGACGGCTTGTCTTCTATTCGGAATTTTATCGAGAAGGTTGTAAAGTGAGGAAACTAGGATGAAAGAGATTATTGAAAAACTGGCAAAATTTGAAAATTTATCAGGTGTGGAAATGACGGACGTCATTGAGCGTATCGTAACTGGGCGTGTAACGGAGGCGCAGATTGCTTCTCTCCTTTTAGCTCTTAAGATGAAGGGGGAAACACCTGAAGAACGCACAGCCATTGCCCAAGTTATGAGAGGACATGCCCAACACATTCCAACTGAGATTCATGATGCCATGGACAACTGTGGTACAGGTGGGGACAAGTCTTTCAGCTTTAACATCTCCACAACTGCAGCCTTTGTCTTGGCTGGTGGCGGTGTTCACATGGCCAAGCATGGTAACCGCTCGATTTCTTCTAAATCTGGTTCTGCAGATGTCCTAGAAGCCTTGGGCATCAACCTAGACCTCAAACCAGCTGAACTAGGTAAGGTCTTTGATAAAACTGGCATCGTCTTTCTCTTTGCTAAAAATATGCACCCAGCAATGAAATACATCATGCCAGCTCGTTTGGAATTGGGAATTCCAACGATTATGAACTTGACTGGTCCACTGATTCACCCAATGGCCTTGGAAACACAGCTTCTTGGAATTAGTCGTCCAGAACTGCTAGAAAGTACAGCTCAGGTATTGAAAAATATGGGTCGCAAACGTGCCATCGTGGTTGCTGGGCCAGAAGGATTGGATGAAGCTGGTTTGAATGGAACAACCAAGATAGCTCTTCTTGAAAATGGCGAAATCACCTTGTCAAGCTTTACTCCAGAGGATTTGGGAATGGAGCGCTACGCTATCGAAGATATTCGTGGAGGGAATGCTCAGGAAAATGCAGAAATTTTGCTCAGCGTTCTTAAAAATGAACCAAGTCCATTCTTGGAAACGACAGTTTTAAATGCTGGTCTTGGTTTCTATGCTAATGGTAAGGTTGATAGCATCAAGGAAGGAGTTGCTTTAGCTCGTCAAGTCATTGCTAGTGGCAAGGCCCTTGAAAAACTCAGACTGTTACAGGAGTACCAAAAATGAGTCAGGAATTTTTAGCACGAATTTTGGAGCAGAAGGCGCGTGAGGTTGAGCAGATGGAGCTGGAGGAAATCCAGCCCCTGCGCCAGACCTATCGCTTGGCAGAATTTTTGAAGAATCATCAGGACCGCTTGCAGGTAATCGCTGAGGTCAAGAAGGCTAGCCCTAGTTTGGGAGATATCAATCTCGATGTGGATATTGTGCAACAGGCCCAGACTTATGAAGCGAACGGAGCAGTGATGATTTCTGTTCTGACAGATGAAGTTTTCTTTAAAGGACATTTGGATTATCTACGGGAGATTTCCAGTCAGGTAAACATTCCGACGCTTAACAAGGACTTTATTATCGATGAAAAGCAAATCATCCGCGCTCGCAATGCAGGTGCAACAGTTATCTTACTCATTGTGGCTGCCTTGTCAGAAGAACGTCTTAAGGAACTGTATGACTATGCGACGGAACTTGGTCTGGAAGTTTTAGTGGAGACTCACAATCTTGCTGAACTAGAGGTGGCTCATAGACTTGGTGCGGAGATTATCGGGGTCAACAACCGCAACTTGACAACCTTTGAAGTTGACTTGCAGACCAGTGTAGCTTTGGCTAAACATTTCAAAGATGATTGCTTGTACATTTCTGAATCTGCTATTTTCACAGGGCAGGATGCGGAACGAGTAGCGCCATACTTTAACGGAATTTTAGTAGGGACAGCTCTCATGCAGGCAGAAGATGTGGCCCAGAGAATCAAGGAGTTGCAGATTGACAAAGATTAAAATTTGCGGACTATCTACCAAAGAAGCGGTGGAAACAGCTGTATCAGCAGGAGCAGACTACATCGGTTTTGTCTTCGCACCTAGTAAAAGACAGGTGACTTTGGAA
Organism: Streptococcus sp. SPS1; assembly: GCF_030439915.1. GTDB lineage: Bacteria > Bacillota > Bacilli > Lactobacillales > Streptococcaceae > Streptococcus. Next base: position 319,381 of record NZ_JAQFJG010000001.1, on the reverse strand, counting down.
GAGGCTGCTGAGCTGGCAAAGCTTATTCCTGCAGATGTCAAAAAGGTTGGTGTATTTGTTTCACCAAGTCGGGCAGAACTGCTAGAAGCGATTGACAAAGTTGGCTTGGACTTGGTTCAAGTTCACGGTCAGGTGGCAGATGATTTGTTTGAGAATTTGCCTTGTGCCAGTATTCAGGCTGTGCAGGTGGATGGAGAGGGACATGTACCCAATTCTCAGGCAAACTATCTACTCTTTGATGCCCCTGTGGCTGGGAGTGGCCAGACCTTTGACTGGGGCCAACTGGATACGACAGAACTAGCTCAGCCATTTTTCATCGCAGGTGGGCTTGACGAAGACAATGTAGTAAAAGCAATTCAACACTTTACTCCCTATGCAGTAGATGTATCAAGCGGAGTGGAGACAGATGGACAAAAAGATCATGAAAAGATTAGAAGATTTATAGAGAGGGTAAAGAATGGCATATCAAGAACCAAATAAAGATGGATTTTACGGAAAATTCGGCGGACGTTTTGTCCCAGAAACATTGATGACAGCAGTTTTGGAGTTGGAGAAGGCCTACCGTGAAAGTCAGGCTGACCCAAGTTTCCAAGAGGAATTAAACCAACTTTTGCGCCAGTATGTGGGACGTGAAACTCCTCTTTACTACGCAAAAAACTTGACCCAGCATATCGGCGGAGCCAAGATTTATCTCAAACGTGAAGACCTTAACCATACAGGGGCCCACAAGATTAACAATGCCTTGGGACAAGTTCTTCTGGCTAAACGCATGGGCAAAAAGAAAATTATTGCTGAAACAGGTGCTGGTCAGCACGGTGTGGCAACTGCAACTGCTGCATCCCTCTTTAACATGGAATGTACTATCTACATGGGTGAGGAAGATGTTAAACGCCAAGCACTCAATGTGTTCCGTATGGAGCTTTTGGGAGCTAAGGTCGAGGCAGTGACAGACGGTTCGCGCGTGCTCAAGGATGCGGTCAATGCAGCTCTTCGTTCATGGGTGGCAAATATCGACGACACCCACTATATCCTTGGTTCTGCCTTGGGGCCTCATCCATTCCCAGAAATCGTTCGTGACTTCCAAAGTGTCATTGGTCGAGAAGCTAAACAACAGTATCGCGATATGACAGGTCAAGATCTGCCAGATGCCCTAGTAGCTTGTGTTGGTGGTGGGTCGAATGCCATCGGTCTCTTCCATCCCTTTGTAGAAGATGAGTCAGTAGCTATGTATGGAGCTGAAGCAGCAGGACTTGGTGTGGATACAGAGCACCACGCAGCTACCTTGACCAAGGGTCGTCCGGGTGTCCTTCACGGTTCCCTCATGGATGTGCTCCAAGATGCCCATGGTCAAATTCTTGAAGCCTTCTCTATCTCAGCAGGTTTGGACTATCCTGGTATCGGTCCAGAACATTCTCACTACCACGATATTAAACGTGCCAGCTATGTCCCTGTGACAGACGAAGAAGCCTTGGAAGGATTCCAACTCTTGTCTCGTGTGGAAGGGATTATCCCAGCCTTGGAATCTAGCCACGCTATTACCTTTGCGGTGAAATTGGCCAAAGAACTTGGACCAGACAAGTCCATGATTGTCTGCCTATCGGGTCGTGGGGACAAGGATGTGGTTCAAGTCAAGGACCGCTTGGAAGCAGATGCAGCAAAGAAGGGAGAAGCTCATGCCTAAGACACTAACAGAAAAATTGAATGCTATAAAAGCAACTGGAAAAGGAATTTTCGTTCCCTATATCATGGCTGGAGACCACGAAAAAGGTTTGGATGGACTAGGAGAAACAATCCACTTTTTAGAAGATTTGGGTGTTTCGGCTATTGAAGTGGGTATTCCCTTTTCAGACCCAGTTGCAGATGGGCCTGTTATCGAAGAAGCTGGCTTGCGCAGTTTAGCCCACAGGACCTCTACCCAGGCTTTGGTCGAAACCTTGAAAACCATTGAAACAGAGATCCCGCTGGTCATCATGACCTACTTCAACCCCCTCTTTCAGTACGGTGTTGAGAACTTTGTCAAAGATTTGGCAGATACAGCGGTTAAGGGTTTGATTATTCCAGACCTGCCTCATGAGCATGTCAACTTTGTGGAGCCATTTTTGGCAGATACAGACATTGCTTTGATTCCTCTAGTTAGTTTGACAACAGGCCTTGACCGCCAAAAAGAGTTGATCAAGGGAGCAGAAGGCTTCGTCTATGCCGTTGCCATCAATGGGGTGACAGGGAAGTCAGGCAATTACCGTGCAGACTTGGACAAGCACTTGGCACAACTTCATCAAGTGGCTGACATTCCAGTCTTGACAGGATTTGGCGTATCTAGTCAAGACGATGTAGAACGTTTCAATGCGGTATCAGATGGCGTTATCGTTGGTTCGAAAATTGTAAAAGCTCTCCACCAAGGAGAGCAGATTGAGGACTTTATCAAACAAGCAGTAGCTTACCAAAAATAATCACACAAGTAGCGAGTAAGAGGAAAGGCACGAAAGGAAGTCTTTCCTTTTTCTTTTGCAGGAGAAAGGCTAGAATTCCCGTTGCAGAAGCAAACTGAATCAAGATGAGTAATTCGGTTGCGCTAAAGACGAGAGAGCAGGAAGCTAAAAAGAGAAAATCCCCTGCGCCCATGCGGATATCGATAAAATGAGCCACAATTCCAAGAGCAAGGAAGAAGACCATGACTAGATTCCAGCCAGAGGAAGCCATGAGGATTAGGTGGAAAGTCATCCAGACCAGTAAGGGATATTCCTGATGGCGAAAGTCGTAGATGCCCAAGGTCAAACCAGCGGTGATTAGGACGACTTGCCCCAAGGAAAGCAATTCCCAAGACCAAGCCAGAAAGAGGAGCCCTAAGCCTAGTTCCAAAAGGGCATACCAGACTGGATAAGGAGACTTGCAGTAGCGACAGCGAAAGCGATTAAAAACCTGCGAGAGAATCGGAATCAAATCTAAGGAGCGCAAGCGAGTCTGACAGGAATCGCAGTGACTAGCAGGTTGGATAATGGATTGCTCTGGAAAACGGTCAATGACTAAACCAAGAAAGGAAGCGAGAATGCTCCCAACAAGAAAAAAATAAAAATCAATCATACTTATCTATTCGTAAAAAATGGGAGAAGTAGTATAATGGAGAAACATAGATAAGATGGTGAGGCAAAGATGATAATTCGTTTTGAAGAAAAGGTGAGCACAGAAAACGCTCGGCTTGTATGCCAATGGTCCAACTCCCTTGGCAAATCCTTTCAAGAACAATGGATGGGACCAAGGATTTCTTTTCCCTTGACCATTCAAGTTTTGCAAGAGTTGGAAGGGATCTTTTCAATCTTTGAAGGACAAGAGTTTGTGGGGCTTATCCAGAAAATCAGGCTAGAAGACAGTAATCTTCATATTGGAAGATTTTTTATCAACCCCCAGAAACAGGGGCAAGGCTTAGGTAGCCAGGCTTTAAGGAAATTTATTAGTTTGGTCTTTGAAAATGGAGACATAGATAGTATTTCTTTAAAGGTCTTCGAGGCAAATCAAAGAGCTCAGAATCTTTACCAAAAAGAAGGATTTGAGATCGTTCAAACCATTGATGAACCAGAACGAAAATACATCATGAAAAAGAGGAGATAGAAAGCAAACAAAGTCTTTTCCTGTGGTTGGTAGATTCCTATATATGAAATTGATGGGATTTTAGAAAGCCGATTGGAGTGATTTTATTCATGATAGGAAAAAGGATCTGGACAAAAATGATTGAGAAATAGTTGCTTAAAAAGCGTTTGCATGATACTATATATTGAAAGGAGGTGATAATATGGTAGAACAAAGAAAATCAATTACCATGAAAGATGTTGCTTTAGAAGCAGGAGTTAGTGTTGGAACAGTTTCACGTGTGATTAATAAAGAAAAAGGCATTAAAGAAGTAACTTTGAAAAAAGTGGAACAAGCGATTAAAACTTTGAATTACATTCCAGATTACTATGCTAGAGGAATGAAAAAAAATCGAACAGAAACGATTGCAATCATTGTACCAAGTATCTGGCATCCTTTTTTTTCAGAATTTGCTATGCATGTGGAAAATGAAGTCTATAAGAGAAATAACAAATTACTCTTATGTTCTATAAATGGTACAAATAGAGAGCAAGACTACCTGGATATGTTGCGTCATAATAAAGTTGATGGAGTGGTTGCCATTACCTATAGTCCAATTGAACATTACTTGACGTCAGGAATTCCCTTTGTCAGTATTGACCGTACATACTCAGATATTGCCATTCCTTGTGTTTCATCAGATAATGATGCAGGTGGAAGAGAAGCAGCTAAACAATTAATTAGTAAAGGATGTCAGCATTTAGCCTTTGTGGGCGGACATAATACAACCATTAATGAAACCAAACGTCGTAGAATTTCCTTTGAAAAGTATGTCCAAGAGCATAAAATACCTCTTAGTATTTTTGATTTGGATGAGACAGTTACTGACTATCATGGAAAGCTAGAGAGTTTCTTGGAAGAAAATCCTTCTATAGATGGAATTTTTACAATTAACGACTTTGCAGCTTTAGATGTTATTGATATACTAGAAAAAAATGGCAAACATATTCCTCATGATGTCCAAATTATTGGATACGATGGAATTAAAATGGCTGGAGATAGAGATTATCTACTTTCAACAATTGAGCAACCCCTGGAGGAAATGGCTAGAGAAGCTGTACGAATCCTATTTGATATCATAGAAGGAAAGGCTGTTAATTTGCAGACAATCCTACCAGTAAAATTTGTTGAAGGAAAAACAACAAAAAATGAAAATAAGTCTTGACAGAAAACGCTAACAATGTTAGAATGAATTCAGATAAAAAAAGATTTATTTTTTTAAAACAAAAATGAAACGTTTCAAAAATAAAATAAATAGACAGCGCCAAGCGCTATCTTTTCCAAGCAAAAATGAAACGTTTCAAAAAAAGGAGGTTGCTATGAATAGCAAAGCGAAGCAAGTTTCTCTTTGGGAAAGAATCAAGAAACAAAAACTCTTGTTATTGATGACTGTCCCTGGTTTAGTTTTAACCTTTATCTTTAAATATATCCCTATGTATGGGGTTTTAATCGCATTTAAAGATTATAATCCCTTAAAAGGAATTTTGGGGAGTGATTGGATTGGTTTTTCTGAGTTTACAAAATTCATATCCTCTCCCAACTTTGGTATCTTGTTAGCCAATACCTTAAAATTAAGTATCTATGGTTTATTGCTTGGCTTTTTACCACCAATCATTCTTGCTATTATGCTCAATCAACTCTTGAGTGAAAAAGTCAAAAAACGAATTCAGCTCATTTTATACGCACCAAACTTTATCTCAGTCGTTGTTATTGTCGGTATGATTTTCCTCTTCTTTTCAGTGGGAGGACCAATTAACAATTTTCTCTCTATGTTTGGAATGAAGGCTGACTTCTTGACAAATCCAGACTTCTTTAGACCTTTATACATCTTTAGTGGTATCTGGCAAGGAATGGGCTGGGCTTCAACGCTCTACACAGCAACATTGGTAAATGTAGATCCAGCCTTAGTAGAAGCAGCCCGATTGGATGGAGCTAATATCTTCCAACGAATCTGGCACATTGATATTCCAGCTCTTAAGCCTATTATGGTTATCCAATTTGTTTTAGCTGCAGGTGGAATTATGAATGTCGGATATGAAAAAGCATTCTTGATGCAGACATCGTTGAACTTGCCAACGTCTGAAATTATCTCTACATATGTCTATAAAGTTGGTCTTGTATCAGGAGACTATTCTTACTCAACAGCGGTTGGTTTGTTTAATGCAGTGATTAACGTAGTATTGCTTGTTGCAGTTAACCAAATCGTTAAACGCATGAATAATGGTGAAGGAATTTAAGGAGGAAAGTATGAAAAATTCGATTATGGATACAAAATTTGATAGACGTATCTTACTCTTAAATAAAATCATTATTGTCTTTATCGTTTTGATAACCTTACTTCCTTTACTTTATATCGTCGTAGCATCCTTTATGGATCCTAAAGTTCTAGTTAGTAGAGGGATTAGCTTTAATCCAGCCGATTGGACGGTAGAAGGTTACCAGCGTGTATTCAGTGACCAATCTATTCTAAGAGGCTTTATCAATTCTCTACTATACTCTTTTGGCTTTGCGGCTTTAACAGTATTGCTATCTGTGTTTACAGCTTATCCTCTTTCTAAGAAAGACTTGGTAGGGCGCCGTTGGATTAACTACTTCTTGATTGTAACCATGTTCTTTGGTGGTGGTTTAGTCCCAACTTACTTGCTGGTAAAAGATTTGGGAATGCTGAATACTCCATGGGCAATCATCGTTCCAGGTGCTGTCAATGTTTGGAATATTATTCTTGCTAGGGCCTATTTCCAAGGATTGCCTGAAGAATTGGTAGAAGCAGCCGTCATTGATGGTGCAAATGATTTGCAGATTTTCTTCAAAATCATGCTTCCTCTTGCAAAACCAATTATGTTTGTTCTCTTTCTCTATGCTTTTGTAGGACAGTGGAACTCATACTTTGATGCAATGATTTATATCAAGGATCCAAACTTGGAACCATTGCAACTTGTACTTCGTAAAATTCTCATTCAGAGCCAACCAGGTCAAGACATGATTGGAGCACAAGCGGCTATGAATGAAATGAAACGTTTAGCTGAATTGATTAAATACGCAACTATCGTCATTTCCAGCTTGCCATTGATTGTTATGTATCCATTCTTCCAAAAATACTTTGATAAAGGAATTATGGCTGGTTCACTTAAAGGATAAAAAAAGAAAAAATAAAAGGAGTTTTCTCATGAAATTCAAAACATTCACAAAATCAGCAGTTTTGTTGACAGCTAGTTTAGCAGTACTTGCAGCCTGTGGCTCAAAAAATACAGCTTCAAGTCCAGATTATAAGTTGGAAGGTGTAACATTCCCGCTTCAAGAAAAGAAAACATTGAAGTTTATGACAGCCAGTTCACCGTTAGCACCCAAAGACCCAAATGAAAAATTGATTTTGCAACGTTTGGAGAAGGAAACTGGCGTTCATATTGACTGGACCAACTACCAATCCGACTTTGCAGAAAAACGTAACTTGGATATTTCTAGTGGTGATTTACCAGATGCTATCCACAACGACGGAGCTTCAGATGTGGACTTGATGAACTGGGCTAAAAAAGGTGTTATCATTCCAGTTGAAGATTTGATTGATAAATACATGCCAAATCTTAAGAAAATTTTGGATGAGAAACCAGAATACAAGGCCTTGATGACAGCACCTGATGGACACATCTATTCATTCCCATGGATTGAGGAGCTTGGAGAAGGCAAAGAATCTATCCATAGTGTCAACGATATGGCTTGGATTAACAAAGATTGGCTTAAGAAACTTGGTCTTGAAATGCCAAAAACTACTGATGATCTGATTAAAGTCCTAGAAGCTTTCAAAAACGGGGATCCAAATGGAAATGGAGAGGCTGATGAAATTCCATTTACATTTATTAGTGGTAACGGAAACGAAGATTTTAAATTCCTATTTGCTGCATTTGGTATAGGGGATAACGATGATCATTTAGTAGTTGGAAATGATGGCAAAGTTGACTTCACAGCAGATAATGATAACTATAAAGAAGGTGTCAAATTTATCCGTCAATTGCAAGAAAAAGGCTTGATTGATAAAGAAGCTTTCGAACATGATTGGAATAGTTACATTGCTAAAGGTCATGATCAGAAATTTGGTGTTTACTTTACATGGGATAAGAGTAATGTTACTGGAAGTAATGAAAGTTATGATGTTTTACCAGTACTTGCTGGGCCAAGTGGTCAAAAACACGTAGCTCGTACAAACGGTATGGGATTTGCGCGTGACAAGATGGTTATTACTAGTGTAAACAAAAACCTAGAATTGACAGCTAAATGGATTGATGCACAATACGCTCCACTCCAATCTGTGCAAAATAACTGGGGAACTTACGGAGATGACAAACAACAAAACATCTTTGAATTTGACCAAGCAACTAACAGCCTCAAACACTTACCACTAAACGGAACTGCACCAGCAGAACTTCGTCAAAAGACTGAAGTAGGAGGACCACTAGCTATCCTAGATTCATACTATGGTAAAGTGACAACTATGCCTGACGATGCCAAATGGCGTTTGGATCTTATCAAAGAATATTATGTTCCTTACATGAGCAATGACAATAACTATCCAAGAGTCTTTATGACACAGGAAGATTTGGACAAGATTGCCCATATCGAGGCAGATATGAATGACTATATCTACCGTAAACGTGCTGAATGGATTGTAAATGGCAATATTGATGCTGAGTGGGATGATTACAAGAAAGAGCTTGAAAAATACGGACTTTCAGATTACCTCGCTATTAAACAAAAATATTACGACCAATACCAAGCAAACAAAAACTAGAGGTTGATTATGGGAGATAAGAAATACACAGTAGAAAAAGCCAATCGTTTTATAGCAGAAAATAAACATCTCGTAAATACTCAATATAAGCCTAAAGAACATTTTTCAGCTGAGATTGGTTGGATCAATGATCCAAATGGATTTGTCTATTTTCGTGGAGAATACCATCTCTTTTATCAATTCTATCCATATGATAGTGTTTGGGGGCCTATGCACTGGGGTCATGCTAAAAGTAAGGACTTGGTGACTTGGGAGCACTTGCCTGTGGCACTTGCTCCTGACCAAGACTACGACCGCAATGGTTGCTTCTCAGGATCAGCTATCGTCAAAGACGATCGCCTCTGGCTCATGTATACTGGGCATATCGAAGAAGAAACCGGTGTTCGTCAAGTGCAAAATATAGCATTTTCAGACGACGGGATTCACTTTGAAAAGATTGAACAAAATCCAGTTGCAACTGGAGCAGACTTGCCAGATGAGTTGATTGCTGCTGATTTCCGTGATCCAAAACTCTTTGAAAAAGATGGACGCTATTACTCCGTAGTAGCTGCCAAACACAAGGATAATGTAGGCTGTATCGTTCTACTAGGGTCCGATAACCTAGTAGAATGGCAGTTCGAATCCATCTTTTTAAAAGGGGTAGAACACCAAGGCTTTATGTGGGAATGCCCAGATTACTTTGAGTTAGATGGGAAGGATTGCCTTATTATGTCACCCATGCGTTATCAGCGTGAGGGAGACTCATATCATAACATCAACTCATCGGTTTTGTTCACGGGTAAGGTAGATTGGGGAGAAAAACGTTTTATCCCAGAATCAGTTCAAGAAATTGATCATGGACAAGACTTCTATGCGCCTCAAACATTGTTGGACGATCAAAATCGTCGTATCCTGATTGCTTGGATGCAGACATGGGGGCGTACCCTTCCAACCCATGACCAAGAACACAAGTGGGCATGTGCCATGACTTTACCTAGAATTCTAAGGTTGGAAGATGGCAAACTAAGACAATTCCCTGTTAAAAAAGGCCAATATCACATCCAAATAGATAAAGATTGTCATTACCATTTAGGAAATGATACAGATTATCTTGAATTTGGTTATGACAGTAATGCGCAGCAAGTTTACATTGATCGTAGCCATCTTGTTCAAAAAATTCTAGGTGAAGAAGAACAGGACACTAGTCGACGGTATGTAGATATTGAAGCTAAAGAATTGGATGTTATTTTAGATAAAAATTCCATCGAGATTTTTGTCAATCAAGGTGAAGCAAGCTTGACGGCAACTTATTACTTAACGGTGCCAGCTGAGCTATCACGAATCGATTAAAAATTAAGTTATTTCTCCTAAAGAAAAAGTTCTCTTTCTAGCAAAATGGAAAGAGAACTTTTTTCTAATTAAGCAGAGCAGATTTCTGTTTGAATAACTTAATTTTATCATTACAGTAAGTGATTAAATCTCGAGCTTTCTCAAAAGTATAGGCTTTTTCAGATACAGATTTCACTTTCTTCTCATCAAAATAGTAGCCAGTCAAACCAGTGATTTCTTCTGATAAGGTGAGGTAGTAGCCTGTTTTAATTCCCTCGTTTAAATTCTTAGAGAGTGACTTCATCAAGCGTCCGAAGAGAGACTTTTTCGCCTTTTCATCACTGGAATCATTCCCTAAGTTGGTTGAAATCAAACCTGGATGATAGGCATTGATGGTGATGCTTGAATCTTTTAGAAAGAATTCTCTGGCCAGATAGCGTGTCATCCAAATAGTGTAAAGTTTGGAATTATTGTAGGCCAATCCTGGATTATAGCTGTTCTCAAATCCAAAGTCTAAATCCTTAACCTTGGCAAAATGATGCATATAGGAAGAAGTATTGATAACACGGCCGTCAGCCGCTTTTTCTAACAAGGAACTTAGCTCAGTTGTTAATATATAGGGAACGAGAACGGATAACATAAAAGTCAACTCGACATTTTCAGCACTCGCTTTTCGTTCTTTTCCAGCATACAGGCCTGCATTGTTAAATAAGACATCGATACTTTGAAAGTCTCGCTTGATTTCCTCTACAAATCGATAAACATCGTCTAATTTGGAAAAATCGGCAAGGTAGTTAGAAACTCTGCCTATCAAGGAAACTGCCCGAACCTCTTGAAGCGCCAGCTCAAGTTTTTGAGGATTGCGACCATGGAGGATGACATGATGCCCTTCACTGGCCAATTTCTTTGCCAAATGTTTACCGATACCGTCAGTAGCACCTGTAATCAGAATGGTTTTGACCATATTAGTCCTCCAAGAAAGCTATTAGTTCTGTTGAAAATTCGTCTGCATATTGGAAGATCGAACCGTGGCCAGCATTTGGATAGATAATCAGTTTACTATCTTTTATTTTTTCATGCATATCATAAGAATTTTCCGTTGGAACCTGCATATCCTTATCCCCGTTGACGATTAAGGTTGGTTGAGTGATAAATCTTAGGTCGTCCTGAGGATCTTTCCCCCACCGTTTAATAGCTTTGAGTTGAGTTAGGAATCCTGATAGGTTCATGTCTTTATCCGCAAATTCCTTTGTTCTCATCCCCATTCGTCCTAGGACTTTCAAGGCTTCAATTTTCCCTTGTTTATCATGATTATAGAAGATATAGCGTTTAGGATCGATGAGCTCGAGTCCCGCTTTAAACATATAGTTAAAGGTTTTCCCTGTTACCTTATCGACCTCTTTTCCACCTCGAGGTCCTGTTCCAGCCAAGATCAAACGATTGACTAGAGTAGGATTTATTCGGATGATTTCTTGGGCAATCATACCTCCCATAGAAAGGCCAAGAAGATTGATTTTATCGTAACCAAGCGCTTTTACAAAGTCAATTGTCTGCTCAGCCATTCCAGGAATAGTCGGAGCAACTTTGCCCTGACTAGCTCCAACACCAGGAAGATCGACTACAATGATATGGTGCTTTTCAGTAATCAGGTCTAAGAGTTTAGGATCCCAGTTATCGAGAGTTGCTGCCAAATGGACTAGCATCAGAAGAGGTAGTTTTGATTTGCCTTTACTAAGTTCGCGATAAGAGATTTTGTTCCCGTCGACTGTGATGTATTGATTTTTTGTTGTAATATATGACATGATTTTTTCCTTTTTTATTTCTTAAAGCTGAGAACTGTTTTACCACGAGAGCGACCGTTAGCAACCTTGTCCAAAGCGCTATTTACCTCTTCAAATGGATAAACTGTATCGATAGAGGGTTTGATTTCTAATTTGCTAAAGAGGTCAGCTACCTCTTGTAATTGAGCGCCATTGCTTCCTACAAAGATAAAATGGTAGTGGACGCCATATTTTTTCGCTATTTTATCAAATTTGCGACCTGCTAAGCCAAGAATCATCTGTTTCCATTTTGGTAGATTCATGCGTTTGGCAAAGGCACCGTTTGGCATAGCACGAAGGGAAACAAGCTGACCATCTTTTTTCATGATAGACATTTGTTTTTCAGTTTCAGCTCCACCGAGAGTATCGAGAACATAATCAACCTGGCTAACGGTTTTTGTGTAATCCTCTGTTTTGTAATCGATAAATCTATCTGCTCCTAGTTTCAAGACACGCTCAGCGTTATCTCCAGCTCCATTGGTGATGACCTTCAAACCTTTGGCCTTGGCAATCGGAATGGCCATTCCACCGACACCTCCAGTACCACCAGAAATAAAGATCGTTTTCCCAGCTTGAGCGCCCATGAGGTCAAGAGCCTGCATGATAGTCAAGGCAGTAAGAGGAACAGCAGCTGCTTCCTCGTCTGATAGATAGTCTGGAACCTTGGCTAAGGCTTGGCTATTGACAGCTACGTATTCTGCAAAGGCGCCGATATGATCAAGTGGCAGACGGCCAAAGACACGATCTCCTACCTGAAAGTTGTTAACTTTCTTGCCAATGCTTTCAACGATACCAACCACTTCGTTACCTGCAGTTTGAGGAAGTTTGCAGGGAACAATCATCTTAACCTCACCACGAGAGATCATGTTATCGAGAGGATTAACACCAGCTGCGGTGACTTTAACTAAAACTTCTTTGTCTGTAATACTTGGTTTAGCGATTTCTGTGATGTTCAGTGTGATATTATTTTTGTTATAAGTAGTGTGTTGTGCGGCTTTCATTGTCTTATCTTTTCTTTTTTAATACGACTATGTATACTTGAATTAGATACAAGTACATGTTGTTTTTAGTAAAAACTGATTTGTAAGCAAATCAGTTTCGGACTTGTTTGGCTTGTTTATATAGATTGTCAATGACATCTTCTAAAGTTTGATTTGCTAATTCCTTCTCTAATTGAGATTCGGCACTAGCGAAAAGCGGCGAAACTGCTCCTTGGATATGTTTTCCAACGGGACAATCGGGATTACTATTTTGATGAACAGGGAATAAACTAATGTGATTGATTTCTTGAGTAGCATAGTAGATCTCTAGTAAAGTCATTTTCTTTGGAGACTTACTGAGTTGATAGCCTGTTTTTCCTTGCTGGGAATGAATCAAATCTGCATTTTTCAACAAGGCGATCACTTTTCGAATGTAACTAGCATTGGTCCCGACACTAGTAGCTAGTGCTTGAGAACTTAAGGTTTCCTTGCTTTCACTAATCATTGTTAAGATATGCAAAGCAACTGAGAATTTTGTATCCATCTGAACTCCTCTTTTGATAAACTTGTATCAGGCGCAAGAACAAGTATAGCATAAATTAAAAGAAAAGCAAGACTTTTGTTTTAAATTTTTTAAAATTTTAAGTGCAATCAGATTAGAGCTATCTGGAAAGGGTGTTTACAAAATTATATCTTTAATATCCATTGGTTGACCAAAAGTAGAACAGATACGAAAAAAAGCCTTTACTCAAGGCTTTTCCTGTTGTATGTAGATGCCCCCTACAGGGATCGAACCTGTGACCCACGGATTAAGAGTCCGCTGCTCTGCCAGCTGAGCTAAGGAGGCAAATAAAAAAGCTGTATTGGTGCCGAAACTTCACGGTTTGTATTGAACCCGCGCAATTAAGCAGGTGGGCAACTCGCTCTAACTGAAGCTGTTTCCGTGTGAGACGGCCTACATGCTGTTAGAAGACTTTTGTTTCCCTAATAATACAAAAAATAGTCGGTCAACACTTAAGTGTGAAGTCGTACACCACAGCGTTTCTATGTTTATATGATACCACTTTTTCAAAAAAAATCAAGAGGAAAGTGCAATTTTTTGAAAAGGATTTCAGATTTTTCGCAAACGGTCGATAGCTTCCTTTCTTTGAGACAAAGCCCGTTCATATTTACCAGTATCTTCTGCTTGGAAATAGTGATGATTACGAATTTTTTCTGGCAGATAGTCTTGCTTGACCCAATTTCCAGGATAGTTGTGTGGATAGAGATAGTCTTGGGCATTCCCCAGTTCCTTGCTACCGCTGTAGTGCCCATCACGCAGGTGTCGCGGAATAGGCAAGTGCCCTGATGTTTTGAGGTCAGCAAGTGCCTTGTCCATAGCTACATAGGCTGAGTTGGATTTCGGAGAAAGGGCTAAATCAATGACGACATTGGCAATGAGAATGCGGGCTTCTGGGAAACCAATCTTTTGAGCAGCATCCAGAGCAGTCATGGTATGAATCTGGGCTTCAGGATTGGCCAAACCGATATCTTCATAAGCGATAACAGTCAAACGACGAGCGAGACTTGGCAAATCACCAGCCTCAATCAAGCGAGCAGCATAGTGAAGACTGGCATCGACATCCGAACCTCGTATGGACTTTTGCAGGGCTGAGAGTACGTCATAATGTCCATCCCCATCCTTATCCATGGTAATGTAGCTCCTCTGCAGGCTATTTTCCATGATGTCTAGAGTGATATGGCGGATGCCCTCGTCATTCTCAGGGGTAGAAAGAACAGCCAAGTCCAGTGAGTTAAAGGCAGAGCGAAGGTCTCCGTTTGTAGAGGTAGCAATGAAATCCAGCGCATCCTCATCTAGTTCTACTGGAAAATCAAAACCACGCTCAGGGTTATTTAGAGCTATCTGAAGAGCCTCTTTGACGTCTTGGTTAGACAGAGGTTCCAACTCAAAAATTTGAACACGGCTACGAATGGCAGGAGTGACAGAAAAGAAAGGATTTTCAGTCGTTGCTCCAATCATGATGACCAGTCCACTTTCCAAGAGTGGCAAGAGGAAGTCTTGTTTAGTCTTGTCAAGACGATGAATCTCGTCTAGCAATAGGACGAGACCACCAGAAAATTTAGCCTCTTCCGCGATTTCTTGCAGTCGTTTTTTACTATCTACTGTCGCATTGAAAGTTCGAAAGGCATACTTGGTCGTCCCTGCGATGGCAGAGGCAATACTGGTTTTGCCGATTCCAGGAGGGCCATAGAGAATCATGGAGGACAGGCGGTTGGCTTCCACCATGCGGCGGATGATTTTTCCTTGTCCGACCAGATGTTCCTGACCAATGACCTGGTCGATGGTTTTAGGGCGCATACGAAGCGCGAGATTGTCTGGCATAGCAGTCCTTTCTAGCGTGGATTTTCTGATGTATATGTGGTAAGATGGTAGTATCTATTTTAGCATATTTCCGAGCAATCGGGGCGATTTAAGAGTCGCATAGAAAGAGGACAAAATGGCAACATATGGATTTTTAGATGTTTTAGAGGAAGAGTTGGAGAAGAATTTTCCCTTTGACTTTGAGATTAGTTGGGACAAGCGCAATCACGCGGTAGAAGTGAGTTTTCTATTGGAAGCGCAAAATGCTGCAGGTGTGGAGATGGTGGATGAAGATGGAGAGGTTTCATCAGATGACATTCTCTTTGAAGAAGCAGTGCTTTTTTACAATCCTGCCAAATCAACAGTCAATGCAGAAGACTATTTGACGGTCATTCCTTACCTACCTAAAAAAGGATTTTCTCGTGAGTTTTTAGCTTATTTTGCGCTATTCCTCAAAGATACTGCTGAGGTTGGACTAGACGCCCTTATGGACTTTTTGGAAGACCCAGAAGCAGAAGAGTTCGTCATGGAATGGAACCAAGAAGTCTTTGAAGAAGGAAAAGTAGGCTTGGAAGAGGGAGAGTTTTATCCTTATCCGAGATACTAGGAGTTGAATGGAGATTTTATGAAGAAAATTGGGATTTATTTGGTTTATGTGCTAGCTGTTGTCTTTATTATACTGGCTTGTGCTTGTGGAACAATCGCATTTGCAGAGTTGGGGTATTCTGCAGTTTTAGTCTTTACTTTTGGTTATGCCTTCGCTCTTCTAAGTATGTATTTAATCTTGATTCTTCATGAGCTGGGACATGCTTTTTGTGGCTACTTGACAGGCTATCGGCTGGTGGCTTTTGGGTTAGGACATTTTATTTTGACCAAAAAGTCAGGCAGGTTTCATCTTAGTAGAACAGCCATTCTGAAAAATGTTGGTGCTCAATACATTGGTTTAAAAGAGGATGAAAGCGATCAAAGAATCATCCTGATGCTTTCAGGAGGCTTGATGGTTCATCTCAGCTTGATATTATTGGCGATAGTGTTTGGATTTTTGACAAGAAGCTGGTATTTTGCAGGGACTTGGATTTTTCTTAATTTGTCTTTCTTCCTAAATAACATTTTGCCAGTCGGCATCACCGATGGAGCAAAAATTTGGGAATTGCTACAACACCCTGAAAATACGAAATACGCCTACCTGATGTTGAGGCATTCTGCCCAGACCTTGCTAGCTCCTCAAGAATATGATTTAAAAGACTTTATCATGCCTGTTGATGAGGAGGCGAGAGGGAGTTTTGCAGAAAGTGTTCAGACTCTTCAGGGGTTGGTATTCATATTGGATGATAATATAGAACTTGCAAAGCAACAGTTTCAGTCTGTGCTAGAGAAAACAGATAATCCAATGTCTAAAACTAGTTCTCAATTATACCTTCTTCAAATTGCTCTGATGGAAGGAGATAATAAGAAAGCGGAAGAATATGCAAGTATTCGAGGGGTCAAATCCTTTTTATCTCTAAAAACAGCAGATATGCAGGTCATTCAAGCTTGGTATCAATTTAAGGTAAAGAAAGATGTAGTTCAAACTCACAAGGCTATGAAGATTGCTAGACAGAAAATGAATAGCAGCCGGATGTTACGGGATGAGAAAAGCTATTATCAAAACTGGTTATCCGAGCTGGAAAAGGAATTAACCGAAGGAGTCTAACATGGAAGTAGAGATTTCTGATTTCACAGGCTGCAAGATTGCTTTGTTTTGTGGAAATAAGCTCTTGACTATCTTACGCGATGATAAGGCAAGCATTCCCTGGCCCAATATGTGGGAACTGTCCGGTGGTGGACGTGAAGGCGATGAAAGTCCTTTTGAGTGTGTGGCGCGTGAAGTTTATGAAGAACTGGGCATTCATCTGACAGAGGATTGTCTGCTTTGGGCGAAGGTTTATCCAAGCATGCTTTTTGCGGATAAACAATCTGTATTTCTAGTCGGTCAGTTGACACAGGAGCAGTTTGACAGTATCGTATTTGGTGATGAAGGACAGGGTTATCAGCTCATGAATGTGGAGGAGTTTCTTAGTTCCAGTCAAGTTGTACCTCAGTTGCAAGAGAGACTAAAAGATTATTTAAAAGTAAGTGATTAGAAAGGATGGTTCGGTTAAATTTTTAAACTGAACCCGCCCTAAACACTGTGCCAAAAAGATAAACTTCTCTTAGACACAAGCGTCTTCAGAGAATTTCCTATTTTGGATTTGTGTTTTACGGGCTTGGTATCTTAAATATGGAAACATGGCAAGAGTTAAAAGTTACAGTTAAGCGTGAGGGAGAGGAGTTGGTTTCCAATCTCTTGATCGAGCTGGGAGCGCAAGGCGTTGCGATTGAAGACAGTATGGATTATGTGGGAAATGTGGATCGCTTCGGTGAAATTTTCCCAGAGGTCGAACAACAAGAAGAAATCGTAGTGACAGCCTACTACCCTGATACGGTTGATATAGCAACGGTTGAGGCAAATTTGCAGGCTCGCTTAGCAGAATTGACAGATTTTATGGATTTGGGAGAGGTCAAAATGGGGACGACTGCCTTGGCTGAGGAAGACTGGGCAGACAACTGGAAGAAATACTATGAGCCAGCTCGTATTACACATGACTTGACCATCGTGCCGTCTTGGACAGACTATGAGGCGACTGCGGGAGAAAAAATTATCAAGCTAGACCCTGGTATGGCCTTTGGAACGGGAACCCATCCAACCACTAAGATGAGCCTCTTTGCCTTGGAACAGGTCCTTCGTGGTGGCGAAACGGTGCTGGATGTGGGTACTGGATCAGGCGTCCTCTCCATTGCTAGCTCGCTACTTGGAGCTAAGGAAATTTTCGCCTATGACCTAGATGATGTGGCGGTTCGTGTTGCTCAGGAAAATATTGAGCTCAACCCTGGTATGGAAAATATCCATGTTGCTGCTGGAGACTTGCTTAAGGGAGTTGAGATTGAGGCAGATGTGATTGTGGCTAATATCTTGGCGGATATTCTCATTCATCTGACGGATGATGCTTATCGCTTGGTCAAGGATGAAGGCTACCTCATCATGAGTGGCATTATCAAGGACAAGTGGGATATGGTGCGCGAGTCGGCTGAGTCAGCTGGATTTTTCCTCGAAACTCACATGGTTCAAGGGGAATGGAATGCCTGTGTCTTTAAGAAAACCAAGGATATTTCAGGGGTGATTGGAGGCTAGCATGCAGCAGTATTTTGTAAAAGGCAGTGCTATCTCTCCTGTCACCATCGAGGACAAGGAAACCAGCAAGCATATGTTTCAGGTTATGCGCTTGAAAGAAGACGATGAGGTGACTTTAGTCTTTGATGATGGCATTAAACGTTTGGCGCGCGTGCTGGATGTGGAAACTCGTCAGTTTGAGTTGGTCCAAGAATTAACTGACAATGTAGAACTACCAATCCAAGTGACCATAGCATCAGGTTTTCCCAAGGGAGACAAGCTGGAGTTTATTACTCAGAAAGTAACAGAACTAGGCGCTAGCCAAATCTGGGCCTTTCCTGCCGATTGGTCCGTTGCTAAGTGGGATGGCAAGAAATTGGGTAAAAAGGTTGAAAAACTAGAAAAAATTGCCCTTGGAGCAGCAGAACAAAGCAAGCGTAATGTTGTTCCAAGTATCAAGCTTTTCGAGAAAAAATCAGACTTTCTAGTCCAACTAGACCAATTTGACTCTATCATAGTAGCCTATGAAGAGTCGGCCAAAGAAGGAGAAACTGCTGCGCTCTTACAAGCGGTCTCTGGTCTTGAAAAAGGAGCCAAACTGCTCTTTATCTTTGGTCCAGAAGGTGGTCTGTCACCTGCAGAAATTGAGAGTTTTGAAGCTAAGGGAGCAGTCTTGGCAGGACTTGGCCCTCGTATCTTGCGAGCAGAAACAGCACCACTTTACGCCTTATCAGCCCTTAGTGTTTTATTAGAATTAGAGAAAATAAGAGGAAGAAAATGGAACAAAAACACCGTTCAGAATTTCCAGAGAAGGAACTTTGGGATTTAACGGCCCTATACCAAGATCGTGAAGATTTCTTGCGTGCGATCGAGAAGGCTCGAGAAGACATCAATCAATTTAGCCGTGATCACAAGGGTAATCTTCATACTTTTGAGGATTTTGAAAAAGCCTTTGCGGAATTGGAACAAATCTACATTCAGATGAGCCATATTGGAAACTATGGCTTTATGCCTCAGACGACAGATTATAGCAATGACGAATTTGCTAATATCGCCCAAGCTGGGATGGAATTTGAAACAGATGCCAGTGTAGCTCTTACCTTCTTTGACGATGCCTTGGTGGCAGCAGATGAGGAAGTCTTGGATCGTTTGGGTGAGCTGCCACATTTGACTGCAGCCATTCGTCAGGCAAAAATCAAAAAAGCCCACTATCTAGGGGCTGATGTGGAGAAGTCCTTGACCAATCTTGGTGAAGTTTTCTACAGTCCGCAGGATATTTACACTAAGATGCGAGCTGGGGATTTCGAAATGGCTGACTTTGAAGCTCATGGCAAGACCTACAAAAACAGCTTTGTGACCTATGAGAATTTCTACCAAAACCATGAGGACGCTGAGGTTCGTGAGAAATCTTTCCGTTCCTTCTCAGAAGGTCTTCGTAAGCACCAAAATACGGCTGCAGCAGCCTATCTAGCCCAAGTCAAGTCTGAAAAACTACTGGCAGATATGAAGGGTTACGACTCAGTCTTTGATTATCTTCTGGCTGAACAAGAAGTGGACCGTGCCATGTTTGACCGCCAGATTGACCTCATCATGAAGGATTTTGCGCCCGTTGCTCAGAGATACCTCAAGCATGTTGCCAAGGTAAATGGTCTTGAAAAGATGACCTTTGCAGACTGGAAATTGGATTTGGATAGTGCCCTCAATCCTGAAGTGACCATTGACGACGCCTATGATTTGGTCATGAAGTCAGTAGAACCTTTGGGGCAAGAATATTGTCAGGAAGTTGCTCGCTATCAAGAAGAGCGCTGGGTGGACTTTGCTGCCAATAGTGGTAAGGATTCTGGTGGTTATGCGGCGGACCCATATCGCGTGCATCCTTATGTCCTCATGAGCTGGACAGGTCGTTTGAGCGATGTCTATACCTTGATTCATGAAATCGGTCATTCTGGTCAATTCATCTTTTCAGATAATCACCAGAGCTACTTTAATGCCCACATGTCGACCTACTATGTTGAAGCGCCTTCGACCTTCAATGAATTGCTTCTCAGTGATTACTTGGAGCACCAGTCTGACGACCCTCGTCAAAAACGCTTCGCTCTTGCTCACCGCTTGACAGACACCTACTTCCATAACTTTATCACTCACCTTTTGGAAGCAGCCTTCCAGCGTAAGGTTTATACATTGATTGAAGAAGGAGAAACCTTTGGGGCAAGCAAACTCAACAGCATTATGAAGGAAGTTTTGACGGATTTCTGGGGAGATGCTATTGAAATCGACGACGATGCAGCTCTGACTTGGATGCGCCAAGCTCACTACTACATGGGCTTGTATAGTTACACTTACTCAGCAGGACTAGTTATCTCGACAGCTGGTTACCTCCATCTTAAAAACTCTGAGAATGGAGCTGAAGACTGGCTCAATCTCCTCAAATCAGGTGGTAGCAAGACACCGCTTGAGTCAGCCATGATTATCGGAGCCGATATTTCAACAGACAAACCACTCCGTGATACCATTCAATTCTTGTCAGACACGGTTGACCAGATTATCGCCTACAGTGCCCAGTTGGGAGAGTAAATTAAAAGAGTCTGGGACAAAAGTTTAACTTTAAATATAAAAAGCGAACAAAACGAGTTATCTGACACTCAGAATTCTGTCTTGTTAGCTTTTTTTCTAATCTATCGATTTTAAAAATTTATAATAAAGAATTCCTAAAATCAAAATTTTTTGTCCTGGCCTCTTTAATTATCCCCAAAAGCTATCTTCTTCAGCTTGATCTGAAGAGAAGAGCCAAACTTCTTTGATTTTTCCGTCTTCAATACGGAAGAGGTCAATCCCGTTCATATTGAGTTCAGTACCATCAGCACGTGTTCCAAGAAAAGTAACATTAGCTGCGACAAAATCCTTATTGTCAGAAACCCAATTTGTTACCACCTTAAAGGTTCCATTAGTTTTCTCAGCAAATGTAGCCAAGTGAGGTCCTAGCTTGTCCTTACCAACAACTGTACCAGATATACTATGAGTACCAGGTTGATGCCAGATAATATCGTCTGCCATCGTTTCAAAGACACCAGGAAAGTCACCAGCAATTAAAGCTTGGTTATAAGCGTTGAAAATTTCTAAGTTTGTTGACATATCTATTCTCCATTTCTTTTTTATGATATAATTGTAACAGTTACAATCTAAAAAACAAGTAGACACTTTTTCGATAGCTAGTATCAAAAGTGGTACTTTTATTGATACTAAAAGATAAATTTTTTAAAAAAATAGAAAGAAGATATTTTATGACAAATAAAGTGAGTGAGTATGGTATTTGTCCATTTGCGACAACGCAGAGGGTTTTAACGGGGAAATGGGCACTGGTAATCATTTATCAGTTGAGTACGGGTACTAAACGATTTAAAGAATTGCAGAGATTATTGCCTGGGATTACTCAAACTATTTTGACCCGTCATCTCCGTCAATTAGAAAAGGATAAGATTGTTCAACGAAAGGTCTATGCCGAAGTTCCCCCACGAGTTGAGTACAGCTTAACTGAAATGGGGCAGGAATTCAGAATTGTTTTAGATGCTGTCGAGAAATGGGGTCTAGATTATATCAAGTTGCTAGAAATGTAGAGGTATTGACCATGTATCAAGAGTTACTTAGAAAAATAGCAGAAGAAAAACCAAGTTATCATCAGGAGGAAATCCAGTGGTTACTTGATTATTTGGGAGATCCTTCTCCAGAAATTCGTGATGACCTTGTTTTTACAACCTTTGCTAGGGGGATTCAGGAAGAGCTATTTACACAGGAACAATTTCATTTCATTGCTGAGGTTGTCTTAGCTGATGGAGGACTAGACAAAGAGATTGATAAGGTAGGCTTGTCAACACTTGAACGTTCTTTTAGGGCGCTTATTTATGCAAATCTCTTGTCTGCAGATGCCAACCAGCAATCGATTTTCTATCAGAGACTAAAAGCAGAAATTCGTAATGTCCTTTTAAATCAAGGTTTGTACTATCTTTCAAAAGAAAAGGACACGACAGGTTTTTCAAGTCAGTATGGTTGGGTTCACTCTTTTGCACATGGAGCTGATTTACTGACAGAGGTAGTTTGTCATCCAGACTTTCCTAAAAACAGAATTCATGAAGTATTTGAGATACTTGGCCAACTATTTAAAAGAATTTCGATTCGCTTTACAGATGATGAGGATTGGCGTTTAGCCAGAGTGATCTATGAACCTATTTTACAAGGGAAGTTGGAGCAAGCGACACTAGCCTCTTGGATAAAGTCACTTGATTTCCCGATAGAAGAAAGAGAAGATTTTTATAAACTTTCCAACTTCAGATCCTGTCTGTTGGAAGTCTATGTCCAACTTGACCAGAGAAATAGTTTACAAGATGACTTGAAAGAAGCTATCCAGTCTTTTCAATACTAGGGATAAGCTAATATTGCCTATTGAGAGAGTTTCTATTGTATCCTTCTAACTAATAATGAAGACTAATAAAAGAGGTTGAATCATTTTCCAACCTCTTTTTGTGTATCTTAATGGAATTGCATACCACCATCAACGATAATGGTTTGTCCTGTAATGTAGTTTGAATCTGGTCCTGCAAGGAAGCTGACAGCAGCAGCCACATCTTCTGGTTCAGATAGACGTTTTAGAGTAATATCTTTTGCAAATGTCTGCATACCCCACTCGTCATCTTTTCCTGCATTTTTACCAACTTCATGAGCGATGTCGTACATCATTGGTGTTTTCACAATACCTGGTGCGTAGGCGTTAACAGTGATTCCTGAGTCTGCTAGATCACGTGCTAATGTTTGCGTAATTCCACGAACAGCAAATTTGGTTCCACCATAAACAGTTAGATTTGGATTGCCGACTACACCGGCTTGAGAAGTTGCGTTGATAATTTTACCTCCGTGGCCAAGTGCTTTAAATTGCGCTTGTGCAGCTTGTGAACCCCAAATGACACCACCAACGTTGATACCGAAAGTGCGTGTAAATTGTTCCTCAGTAATTGTATCAAGAGGAGTAGTTGGAGCAACACCAGCGTTATTTACGACAACATTCAAATCACCAAAATGGTCAACAACCTTTTGAAATGCTTGTGAAACTTCGGCCTGTTTCGAAACATCGGCCACGACAGCGAAGGCATTTTCAGCTGATAATTCTGCAACAGCTTTTTCAGCTGTTTCTGGATTGTAGTCTAAGACTCCTACCTTAAATCCATCTTGAACCAATCGTTTTGCGATTGCAAAACCGATTCCTTGACCTGCACCTGTGACAATAGCAACTTTAGACATATGATTCCTCCTTGGTATCCACGATACCATTCAAACGTTCATAAAAGAACAGCAAAGTTGTAAAAATTAGTTCAAATTAGGGACTGAATAACATATCTGAACTATGTTAATAGTATATACCTTTAGAAAAAATGTTTCAAATAAACACTACCGTTTTTATAGAATTTTATCCTGAAAATTTCCAAACAATTTTCTTGAAACCCTTTCCTTCTTTTGATAGACTAGTATCTAGTTTTTAAAAAAGGAGAAAGAAAATGAAAAAATTTGTTGCTGAGTTAATCGGTACTTTCATGCTTGTGTTCGTTGGGACTGGAGCTGTTGTTTTTGGAAATGGTCTTGAAGGTCTTGGTCACCTTGGAATTGCCTTTGCCTTTGGTCTGGCAATCGTAGTTGCAGCCTACTCAATCGGAACTGTTTCAGGTGCTCACTTGAACCCAGCGGTTTCGATTGCTATGTTTGTAAACAAACGTTTGTCATCTTCAGAGCTTGTAAACTACATCCTTGGACAAGTAGTTGGAGCTTTCATCGCTTCTGGTGCTGTCTTCTTCCTCTTGGCTAATTCAGGTATGTCAACTGCTAGTCTTGGTGAAAATGCCTTGGCAAACGGTGTCACTGTCTTTGGTGGATTCTTGTTTGAAGTCATCGCAACTTTCTTGTTTGTCTTGGTTATCATGACTGTGACTTCAGCAAGCAAGGGAAATGGCGCGATTGCTGGTTTGGTAATCGGTTTGTCCTTGATGGCTATGATTCTTGTTGGATTGAACATTACTGGACTTTCAGTAAACCCAGCTCGTAGCTTGGCACCAGCTGTCTTGGTAGGTGGCGCAGCCCTTCAACAAGTTTGGATTTTCATCCTTGCGCCCATCGTTGGTGGTGTTCTTGCAGCTCTTGTTGCGAAAAACTTCCTTGGAACAGAAGAATAATTGAAACTCAAAAAGCCTTGCTCCTCATCTCGAGGAACAGGGCTTTTTTCGTATTATACTCTTCGAAAATCTCTTCAAACCACGTCAGCTTCCATCTGAAACCTCAAAATAGTATTTTGAGCTGACTTCGTCGGTCTTATCTACAACCTCAAAGCAGTGCTTTGAGCAGCCTGCAGCTAGCTTCCTAGTTTGCTTTTTGATTTTCATTGAGTATGAGTTTAACGGTTGTCAATTTTCTCTGGATAAAGGTCGTGTTGGAAGAGGCGTTGTTCTGCCAAGCCTTCATACTTAGTTCCAGGCTTACCGTAGTTGTAGTAGGGATCGATTGAGATGCCACCGCGCGGAGTGAATTTTCCCCAGACCTCTAAATAGCGAGGGTCTAGCAAGTTGACCAAGTCTTTCCCGATGGTGTTGATACAGTTTTCGTGGAAATCTCCGTGGTTTCGGTAACTAAAGAGGTAGAGTTTGAGGGATTTTGACTCGACACAGAGCTTGTCAGGTATGTAGGAAATATAGATAGTTGCAAAGTCTGGCTGAGCAGTGATTGGGCAAAGTGAGGTAAATTCAGGACAGTTAAATTTGATGAAATAGTCATTTTCCACATGACGATTGTCAAAGGATTCGAGGACTTCTGGTTGATACTCGAAAATGTAGTTGGTTTCTTTGTTGCCGAGGAGGCTTAGGTTTTTCATTTCTTCTTGTTGTGACATGATTTTTTCTTTCTAATCTTAAACACCACGTTGATTATCGTAGAGGAGGGTATGGAGTTGAGGAAGGACGCGGACATTGCCCCAGCTATCGTCAGTAGCGATGCGTTCCCAGAGTTCTTTGAGGCGGTCCAGTTGGTCTTGGACAATATTGCCTCTAGCCTTGGGCTCAGGATTTCCAGCTGATAAGAAAAGGACATCTGGTTGGTAGCGTTCTTGAATCCCTTTGGCAAAGGCCAAATCGGCATCATCAAAGACAGGGATTTTAAAGGTGACCTTATCTGGATCCAGTTGAGAAACGATAAAGTCCAAGGTCTCAAAGTTGACTTCCATCTTGGATGAAGGAGGTTTTGGACTCAGAGTAACCTGGTCGATGTCTTTTAACCAATTTTGCCAGCGGGAGCCTTGGGTTTCAACAGCTAGAGTGACACCGCGTTCCTTGAGTTTGGTGACCAGTTCAGCCATGTTGGCTGCTAGGATAGCAGGATTTCCCCCAGATAGGGTTACATAATCGTAGCTCCCTAATTTATCCAAGGCAGCAATGACTTCGTCAGCAGTCATACGAGTTGGCTTTTCAGAACCATCCCAAGTAAAGGCAGAATCGCACCAGTCGCAGTGGTAGTCGCAACCAGCAGTGCGGACAAACATGGTTTTCTGCCCAATAGCACGACCTTCACCTTGAAAGGTCGGACCAAAAATTTCCAGAACTGGTAGTTTAAGGACACGTTCCCTAGTCATCTAACCACTCCCGTCTAAACTCCGCAAAGGCAGTCGGAGTCTCATAGAGGCGAACGTATTCCAAACGGAGACCGCGTTCGTCTGGCAACTCTTGGTTCATGGTTTGGAAAATCCAGTAAACCATATTTTCAGCAGTCGTATTCATATAGGGCAGGGTCTCATTGAGATAGCGATGATCCAAGTGGGGCTCTAAGTAGTTCTTGTAGATAGCTTTGATGTCTCCAAAATCGTAGGTCATGCCACGTTCATCTAAAAATCCACTGACAGCAATCTGCAGATGATAGGTGTGGCCATGAAGGGATTTGCATTTTCCCTCGTAGTGAAAAAGGTGGTGGGCAGCGTCAAAGGTAAATTCTTTTGATACCAAGGTTCTGTGAGGATTGTAGACAAGAGACTCCCCGGTTTCCTGTTTGATTTCTTTGGGTGCAAAAAACATTAGTCCCCTCCTTTCTGTGAGAGATAAACATCTAGGCCATGTTGACGTAGGTGGCAGGCTGGGCAATCTCCACAGCCGCTTCCGATAATTCCATTGTAGCAGGTTAAGGTCTTCTCACGAACATAGTCAAAGGCACCGAGTTGGTCGGCTAATTCCCAAGTTTCAGCCTTGTCCAGCCACATGAGAGGTGTTTGGATAACGAAGTCGTAATCCATGGCAAGGTTGAGGGTAACATTAAGGGATTTGACAAAGACATCTCGACAATCGGGGTAGCCTGAGAAGTCTGTCTCGCAGACACCTGTCACGATATCTTTAATACCTCGTTGCTTAGCAAGGACTGCCGCAAAGGATAGAAAGAGGTGGTTGCGACCGTCAACAAAGGTATTAGGCACCTCTCCCTCTTTTTGCTCAATCTCTAGATCAGAAGTCAAGGCATTTTCAGTGATTTGCCCCAGCAGAGACATATCTAGTATATGATGACGAATCCCCTGTTCCTTAGCGATTTCTCTAGCAACTTGAATTTCGATATGGTGGCGTTGGCCGTAGGCAAAGGTGACAGCTTCGACTGTTTCATAGTGTTCTTTAGCCCAAAAGAGGCAGGTTGTAGAATCTTGACCGCCACTAAAGACGACCAAGGCTGATTGACGTTTCATAGTACTCCTTCCAAAATGGGAAATGTTCAGAGCACGCAAAAAGCTCCCATGAGGGAGCTAAAAAATACCAAATCGAGGTTTTTTTTAGCGATGGCATGTCCCAAACATCGTAATATTCTACTTACAGTCTAGCATATTTTTTGAAAAATGGCAAAGGCCAAGAAAAAAGAGACCAAAGTAAATACTTGGTCTCTAGTGTGATTAGCTCAATTCAGCAACGATGGCCTTGATTTGTTCTGCTGTGTGAACACCAGCAACTTGTTTGACTACTTGGCCGTCTTTTTTGAAGAGAAGAGTTGGGATAGACATGATTCCAAAAGCACGAGCTGTGTTTGGATTTTCATCAACGTCCATTTTAACGATTTTCAAAACATCTTCTGAAAGTTCTTCAGACAATTTGTCCAAGATTGGACCTTGCATACGACATGGACCACACCAAGTTGCCCAGAAGTCTACTAAGACCAAACCGTCTTTTGTTTCTTGTTCGAATGTTGCATCTGTAATTGCTTTTGCCATTGTATTTCTCCTTTTTTAGTTATATTGGCTTAAATCTTGTTTCATGAGATAGAAAAAGACATCTCCATAAGTCCCATGGTAGTCCAAATCATGACCATTGTAGGTTAATTTTTGGACGGGGTAGTAGTCTGCGACGCCGATAAGGCAAGCTTGTTGTGAACGATCAAAGTCTTCATAAGATTCGAAAGTTACAGTTCTTTCGTTCTTGCTGGCATCTAGATAGGTAATTTCAATCATGTTTAAAACTCCTTTGTTTAATGATGACTTTATTTTACTCCTTGTAAAAGAGAATGTCAAGAAAAATGATTGCGCACGCAACTTTTTTAAAAAATCATCTTAAATCAAGAAATCCAAACTAGTTTCCA
The DNA here is from genome assembly GCF_030439915.1 of Streptococcus sp. SPS1. Lineage (GTDB taxonomy): Bacteria > Bacillota > Bacilli > Lactobacillales > Streptococcaceae > Streptococcus. The sequence continues at coordinate 291,687 of NZ_JAQFJG010000001.1, read as the reverse complement.
AGCTTTCTTCGACAGCTTTCTGTAGAGAGGCCAGTGTCTTTTGCCCATCACCTGTCAGGCAGATAAAACTAGAGCGTCTATCTTGATCACAACACCTGCGACTAAGTAGACCGCAATTTTTGGCTTCCAAGCGAGCCACCATCCGAGAAACAGCGCTCGGACTCAGGTGAAGTTTATCTGGCAGATCAATCTGGCGTAGAGATTTTTCTTGGGCCAAGTCCAGATAGTAGAGCAGGTAGAACTCTTTCAAGGTCAGACTTTGCTCGCTCTGCTGGGCAATAGTCTCTTCCAAGCGAGTCTCGATTTCTTTCTGACGCCGATTGAAGTCAAACCATTTTTCCAAATAGGTCATAGTATCTCCTTTCTTTTTAGAGTTGTAAATAGAAGAAAGTCCATTTACGGACAGTCTCTGCATCACAAGATGATTGCGCATGCAATAATTATACTACTTTTAAATCAAGCTGGCAAGAAGGACGCTGGAATATTTTATCCTAAATCATGCCTGTTTTCACAAGTCAAGAATTGTTTGTATCCCCTTTCCATATCTAATTTTCATTATCCCTTGTGCATTTCCTTGAAATTTTCTGAAAAAAGAGTAAACTGGTATGCAAGAAGTCTATTTCGTGGAGTATAGGATGAAATTATATGTTCAATTAATGATTCTCTTTGTGATTTCTCTAATCGGAGAGGGGATCTCTAGTTTCTTTCATTTGCCCATACCAGGCAGTATTATCGGTTTGATTATTCTTTTTCTAGCCCTACAATTCAAGTGGCTGAGAACTAGGCATGTCAACATGGTTGGGAATTTCTTGCTGGCCAATATGACCATTCTCTTTTTGCCGCCAGCAGTGGGAATTATGGAGAAGTTTGATGTGATTGCTCCCTATCTTTTGCCAATTGTTTTGATTATCTTTTTTGCAGCTGTTATCAATATTATCCTCATAGCCTTGGTAGTTCAGTTTATCAAACGACGGTTTGAGGGAGATTATGAGAAAGGAGATGCCAAATGAGTGAATTTGTTTCCAATCCCCTGTTTGGACTTGCCCTATCAATCCTAGCTTATCTAGTAGGAATGCTGATTTACAGACGTTTTCCCCATCCATTGACAACGCCCTTGCTTTTGTCAGCTGTTTTCATTATCATCTTTCTAAAAGTGACGGGTATTTCTTACCAAGATTACTACCAAGGTGGGGTTTATCTGAACAACTTGATTGTCCCATCGACCGTGGCTCTAGGGATTCCGCTTTATAAGAGTTTTCACTTGATGAAGCACCATGCTCGGAGTATTCTCTTTGGTAGTTTGTTAGCGGTAGTGGTCAATACATCTTTCACGGCCCTTGTGGCGAAAATATTTGGCATGGACTTTTTCCTAGCCATTTCTCTCTTTCCTAAGTCAGTGACAACCGCCATGGCAGTAGGAATTACAGAAAAATTGCAAGGTCTGACCACTGTGACCTTGGTGGTAGTAGTGGCAACTGGGATTTTAACCAGTGTCATCGGACCAACACTTTTGAAGTGGTTGAAAATAGATGATCCAGTAGCTGTTGGTCTTTCTCTTGGAGGAACAGGCCACGCAGTCGGAACGGGAACAGCCTTTCGATATGGCTCTGTAGCAGGAGCCATGGGTGGTTTGGCTATCGGTGTCACCGGTATTCTCTATGTCTTTGTCAGCCCTATTGTAGCCAGTTTAATATTGAGTTAATACTCTTCGAAAATCTCTTCAAACCGCGTCAACTTCCATCTGCAACCTCAAAACAGTATTTTGAGCTGACTTCGTCAGTTCTATCCACAACCTCAAAACTCTGTTTTGAGCAACCTGCGGCTAGTTTTCTAGTTTGCTCTTTGATTTTCATTGAGTATAAAAAGCAAGGAATTCGGGTTCCTTGCTTTTTCAAATCGTATGTTATAGACTATCACTTTTCTTTGCTTAAGTGAATGACTTGGTCATAGTGTTTTAAGTCTTCTTCCGTGTAGTGGTGAATGACTTCAATGACTGTTTGAGGTAGGGAGAAGAGCAAGTCGCTAATTTTTCTGCTATTTTCCAAGTCAAGATTGGCCTTAATCTCATCGGCTAAGATGAGTTGGCTATCATGGTAGAGGGCGCGAGCGATTTCTAGGCGTTGTTTCTCGCCACCAGACAGACTATCATTGCTGAGCGTTCGATTTTTCAAATGTTCTAATCCTGTTTTTTTGAGGATATGATTTAAAGTATCTGGATTTTTATCCAGTCCTAGAAGGATATTGTCGTCCAGAGATAGCGTGTCAAAGTAATGGCTATCTTGGAGGATATAGGAACTAAAGCTTGTGATTTCTTGACGTGACAGGTTTTGACCAGCAAAGCTAATCTGTCCACTTGTTGGTGTCTCTTCTCCATGGATGATATTGAGCAGGGTTGTTTTACCAGAGCCACTTTCCCCGATAATGGCGATTTTTTCTCCTTGCTTGATGTGTATGGAAATCGGAGATAAGAGGATATTCCCATCTTTTTCTAAGGAGATGCTGTTAAGTTGGATAGGGAAAATGTTTTCTATACTTCTAGGCGAGATGGAGTCAGACTGGTTCAGGAGTTTTTGGTATTTGTTGAGAAGAGTTCGATTCGCTTTTCGGGTGTTGGTAAAGTAAGCCAACTCTTGGAATTGATAGCCGATATTATGGGAAACTAGATAGATGGCCACAAAACTCGCCGCATCTAAATAATTATAGTAGGTCATAAAGCCACCGATGACGATTGGTGTGACAGAACAAAAGGCATCGATGCTATTGATCAAGAGACTGTTTAAAGTTCGTTGTTTTTCATAGTTGATTTCGGCATCCAAACTGGTTTGTAATTGCTTTTGATAGCGAGCAAAAAAGTAGTCTTGCCCCTGATAATGGCGAATTTGTTGGCTACCGCCAATAAAATTTGTCAAGCTTGCTAAGTAGTTTTGGTTAACAGTGGACCGCTTTTCAGAAAGTGAGTCCAAACGCTTTGATCCGATAGCACTACAGAGGACAGGAAAGGAGTAGAAGATGATGAAAATCAAGCCCAGGTAAAAATTGGTCCATAAGGCATAGAGAATGGACACAGTTGTGAAGCCAAGAGAAGAAATGATGATGACCGTTGGCTCAATATAGCTTTCTTCTACTTGCTTGACGTCGTTTTCTAGGTCAGACAAAATATCCTTTTCATCAATCTCATAACTGTTTAAAAATCGCTTGAAAATAGCACTCTTGATTCCATATTTGAAATCAGTAATCAAACGAGCGTAGTAATAGCGTTTCCCAGCCAAGCCTAGTAAGAGGATAAGATTACCAAGGATTCCTAGAATCAATACTTTCCAAAGAAGGCCTAGTTCTTGATTGGTAAAACTGGCAACAATATTCTGAACAAGGGCTGGCGTGATAATTGCTTCCAGCCAAGTAATGGTAATAGAAAAGAAGTAAAGTACGAGGTGCTTCTTGGTAACAAATCTTCTCAGCATAAAGAGTTGCCCTCCTTATCGATATACATGTAATTAGTTTTAAAGTCATTATACTCCTTTTTATTAAATACTTCATATAAAAATGTAAGTCCTGAGAACGAAAAAAGTCTAGCGAGTTATTGTCGCTAGACTTTAAAACTATTGCAAATTAACCTTGTTTCTCAAGATGTAGTAGGTTCCGAGGTAAAAGATAGCTATGAAAATGAGTTCTTCAACAATGGCTATACCTGCTCCCATATAGAAATGGTCATTGAGTCCTACAAGTGAATTGACATAGAAATTAGAACTAAGATTGAAGAAAAGTTCAATAAATCCAATGACGATTTGGATACCAATGTAGGCTGCAACAGCGAGTGCTGTACGGTATTCATTGAAAAGCTGTCCAATGGAAATAGCCAAGTAGATGCAGAGGATACTGGAAATGGTATTTAGTAGGAAGGATATACCTGTAAGAAAGATCTGAGGGAGATGTGTTTCTACAAATGTAATCACATAAGAAAGAGGGATCCATTCTGGAACCGTTATGGTCACAATAATAACAGCACTTAGAGCTAGGACAGCAGTGCTAATCATCGACCAGATAAAGGCACCGACTAGTTTGGCTGTGATGATATGGTGTTCAGAAACTGGCAAGGTCAAAGTCAGATAGCCTTGGCGGTCATAGACACTACCTTTGAAGCGTTTAATGATTAAGAAAAGAGTTGAAATCCCAAGTGTAATCATCAAACCACCAAAGACAGTAGCTAGAAAAACAAGTAAAACAGGTTGACTTTCTTTGACAGGTAGATTGTTATAGGTCTGTGCTTGAAGCCCGATAAGGGCAGAAAGGAAGAGCACGGCAGCGTAAAGGGCTAAATACCACTTGTTAACATTTTTAAATTCGTAGCGAACTAAATTCCAAAACATAAATAATCTCCTTTGCTTAAGCCTTAAATTCCTGACGGAAGAGTTGGTCAATGGATTCACCCGACTCATAGCGAATATCGTCTACATTGCCTTGACGAACGACTTTTCCGTCTTTGAGGAAGACAATTTCATCCAAGATTGGCTCGATATCTGAAATCAAGTGGGTAGAAATCAAAACGGTAGAAGTTGGGGAGTAGTTGTTGATAATGGTATTGAGGATATAATCACGGGCTGCTGGATCCACCCCACCAATGGGTTCGTCTAAAACGTAGAGACGAGCATCACGGCTCATAACCAAAATCAGTTGTACCTTTTCTTTGTTCCCTTTTGATAGTTTCTTGAGACGGCTATTTTCATCAATGCCCAGGTCTGCAAGTAGATGATGGGCGCGTTCAAGATTGAAATCTTTATAGAAGGTCTTGAAGTAGGTTAGGGCTTCTTTGACCTTCATTTGCTCATTGAGATAGGTCGTATCTGGCAAATAAGCTACGATGGCCTTGGTTGCTGGGCTTGGGTCCATATCGTTGATAAGGACGCGTCCTTGATCTGGTTGCAAGAGGCCATTGATTAGTTTAATCAGGGTTGTTTTCCCTGAGCCGTTTGGACCAAGAAGACCAACGATTTTTCCAGCTGGGATCTCAAGGGAAACATTTTCAAGGGCTGGTGTTGCTCCATATGATTTGGATACATTTTCAAATGCTAGTAATGACATAGGCTTAAACTCCTTTAATATAATCGCCGACTACGCCTGGTAGTTCTTCTTTTTCATAGCCAAAATGGGTCATGGAGGAAACGAAGTGTTCCAATTCTTCTTCGGATAATTGTTTGCGTGATTGGGCGATTAGCTCCTTATCCTCAGTCACAAATCGTCCAGTTGTGCGCTTACTGTAGACAAATCCTTCTCGTTCGAGGTCTGACAAGGCTCTTTGGATGGTGTTTGGATTGACCCCCGCCTCGCTAGCCAGCTCTCGCACGGTTGGAAGTTGTTGATTGGCTTCCAGTGTATGGGAAACAATCTGAAGCTTGATTTTCTCCATAATCTGTAAATAGATGGGTTTTTTGTTGTCAAATGTCCAGGACATCTTGTTCTCCTTTCTTTTATCTTTTTGTCTTAATTAAATAATACAACAAAACAAAAAACTTGTCAAGCAAAAAGAAGAATTGTTTTGGGAATCGTTTAAAAAATGGTATAATGAAAAGAAAACGATAAGGAGGGAAAGGATGCGTTGTCCAAAATGTGGGGCTACCAAGTCAAGTGTTATCGATAGTCGCCAAGCAGAAGAAGGGAACACCATTCGTAGAAGACGTGAGTGCGACGAATGCCAACACCGTTTTACAACCTACGAACGAGTAGAAGAAAGAACCTTAGTGGTTGTTAAAAAAGATGGCACACGGGAACAGTTCTCCAGAGATAAAATCTTTAATGGGATTATCCGCTCAGCCCAGAAACGTCCTGTGTCAAGTGATGAAATCAACATGGTAGTCAATCGTATCGAACAGAAACTCCGTGGTCGAAATGAAAATGAAATTCAAAGTGAGGACATTGGTTCACTCGTCATGGAGGAGTTAGCTGAGTTAGATGAGATTACTTATGTACGTTTTGCCAGTGTCTATCGTAGTTTTAAGGATGTGAGTGAGTTAGAGAGCCTGCTCCAACAAATCACCCAGTCCTCTAAAAAGAAAAAGGAAAGATAAATGAAGCCAATTGACCGTTTTTCTTATCTAAAGAATAATCGGGTGTCGCAAGATACCTCATCTCTGGTACAGTGCTACCTCCCGATTATCGGTCAGGAGGCACTGAGCCTTTATCTTTATACAATTAGTTTTTGGGATAATGGTAGAAAGGAATATCTTTTTTCAAGCATTCTTAACCATCTCAACTTTGGGATGGATAGACTGATAAAATCCCTGAAAATCCTATCTGCTTTCAATCTTTTGACTCTCTATCAAAAGGGGGATGTTTATCAGATAGTTATCCATGCTCCTCTTTCAAGTCAAGATTTCTTGAAGCATCCTGTTTATCGCAGACTTTTGGAGAAAAAGATTGGCGATGCAGCGGTGGAGGATTTGAAAGTTGAGAGTGCTGAGGGAGAAGAAATACCTGTCTCACTCAATCAAGTCTTTCCAGACTTGGCAGAACTAGGAAGTCAAGAAGACCTTGGTCTCAAGAAGAAAGTGGCCAACGATTTTGACTTAGACCATTTTCGTCAGCTTATGGCTCGAGATGGGCTTCGCTTTGCGGATGAGCAGTCCGATGTCTTAGACCTTTTTGTCATTGCTGGGGAGAAGAAATGGACTTGGTTTGAAACTTATCAATTGGCCAAGTCAACAGCCGTTTCCCAGGTTATTTCAACCAAACGCATGCGGGAAAAAATTGCTCAAAAACCTGTTTCCTCTGACTTTAGTCCTAAGGAAGCAACCATTATCAAAGAAGCTAAAAGTAAAACTGCTCTGCAGTTCTTGGCAGAAATCAAGCAGACACGCAAGGGAACTATTACCCAAACAGAAAGAGAACTCTTGCAACAGATGGCTGGCTTGGGCTTGCTGGACGAAGTCATCAATATCATTCTCTTGTTGACCTTTAATAAGGTGGATTCGGCAAACATCAATGAGAAATATGCCATGAAGGTGGCTAATGACTATGCCTATCAAAAGATACATTCAGCAGAAGAGGCAGTCTTGCGCATTCGTGAGCGTGGACAGAAGAATCAGACTCAAAAAAGCAGTAAACCCAGTCCTACCAAGTCCAATGTACCCAAGTGGAGTAACCCAGATTATAAGAATGAAACCAGCGAGGAAACTCGTCTGGAACTAGAACGTAAGAAACAAGAACTATTAGCTCGATTAGAAAAAGGAGGAGATTAGATGGAAAGTGTCGGAGACGTACTCAAACGTCAACCTAGCCGTTTTCATTATCAAGACTTGGTCCAGAAAATCATGAAGGATCCTGATGTTGCGGCTTTTATCCAGCAAGAATCCTTGACCCCAGAGGAATTAAATCGCAGTATCTCCAAGTTTAATCAGTACATCACCGAGCGTGACAAGTTTCTTCGTGGTGATACGGATTATATTGCCAAAGGCTACAAGCCGATTTTGGTTATGAATCATGGCTATGCGGATGTCTCATATGAAGAAACTCCTGAACTAATCGCAGCTGAAAAAGAAGCGGCTATTAAGAACCGCCTCAAGTTAATCAATCTGCCAGCTACTCTCAAGAAAGCTAGTTTAGCTCAAGTAGATTTGGATGATTTGGGGCGCTTGCCAGTTTTTGAAAAGCTATTAGCCTTCGTGGAGCAATATCCAGCTATTCAAAAAGGTCTTTACTTGTATGGAGACTTTGGTGTGGGTAAAAGTTTCATGGTGGCTGCCTTAGCCCATGATTTATCAGAAAAACGTGGTGTTTCATCCACTCTTCTCCACTATCCTAGCTTTGTCATTGATGTCAAAAATGCTATCGGTGATGGTAATGTCAAGACCTTGGTGGATGAGATTAAACTGTCTGAAGTTCTGATTTTAGATGACATTGGTGCCGAGCAATCAACAGCTTGGGTACGTGATGAAATCCTGCAGGTCATTCTTCAATATCGGATGCAGGAAAATTTACCGACCTTTTTTACCTCCAACTTCAACTTTGAAGAATTGGAACAGCATTTCGCTAAAGGGAAACATGGAAATGACGAAACCTGGGAAGCTAGACGGGTCATGGAACGCATCCGTTATTTGGCTGAGGAGACTCGTTTAGAAGGAGTAAACCGTCGATGACAGAAACGATTAAACTGATGAAAGCTCATAAGTCTGTTCGAAGATTTAAGGAACAAGTCCTTCCTCAAGAAGACTTGACTGAAATCCTGACAGCAGCCCAGATGGCCTCGTCTTGGAAGAATTTCCAATCCTACTCTGTGATTGTGGTACGAAGTCAAGAGAAGAAAGATGCCTTGTATGAATTGGTGCCTCAAGAAGCCATTCGCCAGTCAGCTGTTTTTCTTCTCTTTGTCGGGGATTTGAACCGAGCAGAAAAGGGAGCACGACTCCATACGGATACCTTCCAACCTCAAGGTGTAGAAGGTCTCTTGATTAGTTCGGTCGATGCGGCCCTTGCAGGTCAAAATGCCCTGCTTGCAGCTGAGAGCTTGGGCTATGGTGGTGTCATTATTGGCTTGGTGCGGTACAAGTCAGAAGAAGTAGCAGAACTCTTTAATTTGCCTGACTACACCTATCCTGTCTTTGGGATGGCACTAGGATTACCAAATGAAGAACATGAAGTCAAACCTCGCTTGCCATTGAATCAAGTGGTGTTTGAGGAAGAATATCAAGAACAGTCAACTGATGCAATCGAAGCTTATGACCGTGTACAGGCGGACTATGCTGGAGCGCGTGCAACCACAAGCTGGAGTCAGCGTCTAGCAGAACAGTTTGGTCAAGCAGAACCAAGCTCAACTAGAAAAAATCTTGAACAGAAGAAGTTATTGTAGAAAGTGAGAAATTATGGCCCTACCAACTATTGCCATTGTAGGACGTCCCAATGTTGGGAAATCAACCCTATTTAATCGGATCGCTGGTGAGCGAATCTCCATTGTAGAGGATGTCGAAGGCGTGACACGTGACCGTATCTATGCAACGGGTGAGTGGCTCAATCGTTCTTTTAGCATGATTGATACAGGAGGAATCGATGATGTCGATGCTCCTTTTATGGAACAAATCAAGCACCAGGCAGAAATTGCCATGGAAGAAGCAGATGTTATCGTCTTTGTCGTGTCTGGTAAGGAAGGGATTACCGATGCAGACGAATACGTAGCCCGCAAGCTTTATAAGACCCACAAACCAGTTATCCTCGCAGTCAACAAGGTGGACAACCCTGAGATGCGAAATGATATCTATGATTTCTATGCCCTCGGTTTGGGTGAACCACTGCCTATCTCATCTGTCCATGGTATCGGTACAGGGGATGTGCTAGATGCCATCGTAGAAAATCTTCCAAATGAATATGAAGAAGAAAATCCAGATGTCATTAAGTTTAGCTTGATTGGTCGTCCCAACGTTGGAAAATCAAGCTTGATTAACGCTATTTTGGGCGAAGACCGTGTCATTGCTAGTCCTGTTGCTGGAACAACGCGTGACGCTATTGATACCCACTTTACAGATACAGATGGTCAAGAGTTTACCATGATTGATACGGCTGGTATGCGTAAATCTGGTAAGGTTTATGAAAATACCGAGAAATACTCTGTCATGCGTGCCATGCGTGCTATTGACCGTTCAGATGTGGTCTTAATGGTCATCAATGCGGAAGAAGGAATCCGTGAATACGACAAGCGTATCGCAGGATTTGCCCATGAAGCTGGTAAAGGGATGATTATCGTGGTCAACAAGTGGGATACTCTTGAAAAAGACAACCATACTATGAAAAACTGGGAAGAAGATATTCGTGAGCAGTTCCAATACCTGCCTTACGCACCGATTATCTTTGTATCTGCTTTGACCAAGCAACGTCTCCACAAACTTCCTGAGATGATCAAGCAAATCAGCGAAAGTCAAAATACACGTATTCCATCAGCTGTCTTGAACGATGTGATTATGGATGCTATTGCTATCAACCCAACACCGACAGACAAAGGAAAACGCCTTAAGATTTTCTACGCGACCCAAGTGGCAACCAAACCACCAACCTTTGTCATCTTTGTCAATGAAGAAGAACTCATGCACTTTTCTTACCTACGTTTCTTGGAAAATCAAATCCGCAAGGCCTTTGTCTTTGAAGGAACACCAATCCATCTCATCGCAAGAAAGCGTAAATAAAGAAGTAGAATCTGGAATGACATTTCCAGATTTTTTTGATATAATAAAATAATAGAAAACGCTATCAAAAAGGAGGTGTCGATGAAACATTTGTTTAAATTTATAATCTTATTGCCCTGGTTTTACTTTTTCAGCTGGATTGAAAAGGATAATAGAGAAAGTAAATTTTTCCCAATTTTTTACTATTTTTACTGGTTTTACATTCCCCTCTATGCTCTTTTTAGCCTTGCTTGGACAGTTATTTCAGTTCTGTTTTTCAATATCGTCTTGAGAAATGTGACAGATATCAAGTTATGGGGCATTTGGTTTCTTTTTATTCTGCTAGCTATTGGTCTGAATGGGTTAACTTATTCCTGTTTCAAAAAAATGCTTAGACTAAGAAAGGAGTTAGGAAAGTCTAAGGGTGGAAGGCATTGATTTATATCGGTTTTTATTTGTAGGAGGTGGCTTATGGCATATCTAAAATCATTTATTACACGCTATTCTAAGGTCTATATTGGTTTAGTTCTGTTGATCTGGATTGCTTTCTTCTTTCTTCCTTGGGGCAGTCCGATTCTGGGGGGAAAGATTGACCTCTTCAGCATACAGAAAGTCTTGCTAGTTTTTGGTATTCTGTCTATTTTGATGGCCTTGCTGTCCAAGAAAGTCAGTCTCTTTGTTTTTGGATTGATCTGCTGTTTTTCTCTTTGGATAAATCTATTTATCCTATTTGCGATTTTGCCGATTTTTGTTGGCAATTAAAGCATCATAAAAGTCAGAGAGGTTAGCTTGGAAACTAGCCTCTTTTTCCTTTTCAAAATGGGGATTCTTCCTTGAAAATAATCAGTAATTGTGCTAAAATTAAAAGAACATTCTAAAATATTCGGAATTTAAAGTAAGGAAAAACATGGCTAATATTTTAAAAACAATTATCGAAAATGATAAAGGAGAAATCCGTCGTCTGGAAAAGATGGCTGACAAGGTTTTCAAATACGAAGACCAAATGGCTGCTTTGACTGACGACCAACTAAAAGCAAAAACAGTTGAATTTAAAGAACGTTATCAAAATGGAGAATCACTGGATTCATTGCTTTATGAAGCATTTGCGGTTGTCCGTGAGGGTGCCAAACGTGTCCTAGGTCTCTTCCCATATAAGGTTCAGGTCATGGGGGGAATCGTTCTTCACCATGGTGACGTGCCAGAGATGCGTACAGGGGAAGGGAAAACCTTGACTGCGACTATGCCGGTATACCTCAATGCCCTTTCAGGTAAAGGGGTTCACGTAGTTACGGTCAATGAATATCTATCAGAACGTGACGCGACTGAGATGGGTGAATTGTACTCATGGCTTGGCTTGTCAGTAGGAATCAACTTGGCTGCCAAATCTCCAATGGAGAAAAAAGAAGCCTATGAGTGTGATATTACCTACTCAACTAACTCAGAAATCGGATTTGACTACCTACGTGATAACATGGTCGTTCGTGCTGAAAACATGGTACAACGTCCGCTCAACTATGCCTTGGTCGATGAGGTTGACTCTATCTTGATTGACGAGGCTCGTACACCTTTGATCGTATCAGGTGCTAACGCGGTTGAAACCAGTCAGCTCTACCACATGGCAGACCACTATGTAAAATCTTTGGACAAAGACGACTACATTATCGATGTGCAGTCTAAAACTATTGGTTTGTCTGATTCAGGTATTGACAAGGCTGAAAGCTACTTCAAACTTGAAAACCTCTATGACATCGAAAACGTGGCTTTGACTCACTTTATCGATAACGCCCTTCGTGCCAACTACATCATGCTTCTTGATATTGACTATGTGGTGAGCGAAGAGCAAGAAATCTTGATCGTTGACCAATTTACAGGTCGTACCATGGAAGGTCGTCGTTATTCTGATGGATTGCACCAAGCTATTGAAGCTAAAGAAGGTGTGCCAATCCAGGATGAAACCAAGACATCTGCCTCAATCACTTACCAAAACCTTTTCCGTATGTACAAGAAATTGTCAGGTATGACGGGTACAGGTAAGACTGAGGAAGAAGAATTCCGTGAAATCTACAACATTCGTGTTATTCCAATCCCAACAAACCGCCCTGTTCAACGTATTGACCACTCAGACCTTCTTTATGCAAGTATCGAGGCCAAGTTTAAGGCGGTTGTCGAAGACGTTAAGGCTCGTTACCAAAAAGGTCAGCCTGTCTTGGTTGGTACAGTAGCGGTTGAAACTAGTGACTACATTTCTAAGAAATTAGTCGCAGCTGGCGTTCCTCACGAAGTCTTGAATGCCAAAAACCACTATAGAGAAGCCCAAATCATCATGAATGCTGGTCAACGTGGTGCTGTTACTATCGCAACCAACATGGCCGGTCGTGGTACCGACATCAAGCTTGGTGAAGGGGTTCGCGAATTAGGTGGACTTTGTGTGATTGGTACAGAACGTCATGAAAGTCGTCGTATCGATAACCAGCTTCGTGGACGTTCAGGTCGTCAAGGAGACCCAGGTGAGTCACAATTCTACCTCTCTCTTGAAGATGACTTGATGAAACGTTTTGGTTCTGAACGCTTGAAGGGAATCTTTGAACGTCTCAACATGTCTGAAGAGGCGATTGAGTCTCGTATGTTGACGCGTCAGGTTGAAGCAGCGCAAAAACGTGTCGAAGGAAATAACTACGATACCCGTAAACAAGTCCTTCAATACGATGACGTCATGCGTGAACAACGTGAGATTATCTATGCTCAACGTTACGATGTCATTACTGCAGACCGTGACTTGGCACCTGAAATTCAGTCTATGATCAAACGCACGATTGAACGTGTCGTTGATGGTCATGCGCGTGCCAAACAAGATGAAAAACTAGAAGCGATTTTGAACTTTGCTAAGTACAACTTGCTTCCAGAAGATTCTATTACGATGGAAGACTTGTCAGGTTTGTCTGATAAGGCTATTAAGGAAGAGCTTTTCCAACGTGCCTTGCAAGTTTACGATAGTCAGGTTTCAAAACTACGTGATGAAGAAGCAGTCAAAGAATTCCAAAAAGTCTTGATTCTACGAGTGGTAGATAACAAGTGGACAGATCATATCGATGCCCTCGATCAATTGCGTAATGCGGTTGGACTTCGTGGCTATGCTCAGAACAATCCTGTTGTTGAGTATCAGGCAGAAGGTTTCCGTATGTTTAATGACATGATTGGTTCGATTGAGTTTGATGTGACACGCTTGATGATGAAAGCACAAATTCATGAACAAGAAAGACCACAGGCAGAACGCCATATCAGTACAACAGCGACTCGTAATATTGCTGCCCACCAAGCAAGTATGCCAGAAGATTTGGATTTGAGCCAGATTGGACGCAATGAACTTTGCCCATGTGGTTCTGGTAAGAAGTTTAAAAACTGTCACGGTAAAAGACAATAAAATGAGATAGTTTAGAGGCGGATACCTTGTGAAAAGTAAATTTTTACTTGGTATCCGTTTGCTTTATAAGGAGATGAGTTATGGTATTTACAGCAAAAAGTCCTAAAATCAATATTGAAGAAGTTCGTGCCTTATCAAAATTAGAAGGTCGGGCTTTGGAGAGAAAATCACAGCGTGATCAAGAACTAGAAGCCATTATACGTGGAGAAGACCAGCGAATTCTCTTGGTAATCGGACCATGCTCATCTGACAATGAAGAAGCTGTCCTTGAATACGCTAAGCGTTTGGCAGTCCTACAAGAAGAAGTAGCAGACCGTATCTTTATGGTTATGCGTGTTTACACTGCCAAACCTCGTACCAACGGAGATGGTTACAAGGGCTTGATTCACCAGCCTAACGCGACAGAAGCGCCTAGTCTTATCAACGGAATCAAAGCTGTTCGCCATCTTCACTATCGTGTTATCACAGAAACAGGTATGACAACAGCTGATGAAATGCTTTATCCTGAAAATCTTCCTCTTGTGGATGATTTGATTTCTTACATGGCAGTTGGTGCCCGTTCAGTTGAAGACCAGCAACACCGCTTTGTGGCCAGTGGGGCAGATTTCGCAACTGGTTTTAAAAATCCAACCTCTGGAAATCTCAATGTCATGTTTAATGGGATTTATGCTGCTCAAAACAAACAAAGCTTCCTTTTCCTAGGAAAAGAAGTGGAAACAACTGGGAACCCGCTTTCACACGCCATTCTTCGTGGTGCTCTTAATGAGTATGGTAAGAATATTCCCAACTACTATTATGACAATTTAATTGACACCATTGCCCAGTATGAGAAAATGGGCTTGGAAAATCCTTTTATCATCATTGATACCAATCATGACAACTCTGGTAAGCAATACATGGACCAGATTCGAATTGTCCGCCAGACCTTGATTAACCGTGCTTGGAATGAAAAAATCAAGCAGTTCGTTCGTGGTTTTATGATTGAGTCTTATCTGGAAGATGGTCGACAAAATGAGCCAGAAGTATTTGGCAAGTCTATCACAGACCCTTGCCTGGGTTGGGATAACACAGAAACCCTTGTCAGAGAAATTTACAAAACGTTAGGAGAATAAGATGGCATTTATTGAAAAAGGTCAAGAAATCGATATGGAAGTCATCAAGGCTGAAACCCAATTGTCTGCGGAAGCCTTGCGACTTAAGGAAAGCCGTGATAGAGAATTGGCAGACATTATTTCAGGGGAAGATGACCGTATTCTCTTGGTAATTGGTCCTTGCTCTTCTGATAATGAAGAAGCGGTCTTGGAATATGCTCGCCGTTTATCCGCCTTGCAAAAGAAGGTAGCGGACAAGATTTTCATGGTTATGCGCGTTTATACTGCTAAGCCTCGTACCAACGGAGACGGCTATAAAGGGTTGGTTCACCAGCCAGACACTTCTAAGGCTCCAAGCCTGATTAACGGTTTGCAGGCTGTGCGCCAGTTGCACTACCGCGTGATTACAGAGACTGGTTTGACGACGGCAGATGAGATGCTTTATCCGTCAAATCTCATCTTGGTGGATGACTTGGTTAGCTACCATGCCGTTGGAGCTCGTTCTGTGGAAGACCAAGAGCACCGCTTTGTGGCTTCTGGGATTGATGCACCAGTAGGGATGAAAAATCCAACCTCAGGAAATTTGGGTGTTATGTTTAACGCCATCTATGCTGCTCAAAACAAGCAAACCTTCCTTTATCATGGGCAGGAAGTTGAGACTTCAGGTAATCCTTTGTCCCATGTCATCCTCCGTGGAGCAGTTAACGAGTATGGCAATTATATGCCGAATTACTACTATGAAAACTTACTCCAAGCCATTGAACGCTATGAAACCATGGGACTTGAAAATCCTTTTATCCTCATTGACACCAACCATGATAACTCAGGCAAGCAATATATGGAGCAGATTCGAATTGTTCGCCAGACCTTGCAAAATCGTGATTGGAATGAGAAGATTAAAAAGACGGTTCGAGGCTTTATGATTGAATCCTACCTAGCAGATGGTCGTCAAAACCAACCAGAGGTCTTTGGTTGCTCCATTACCGATCCTTGTCTAGGTTGGGAAAATACAGAGGCCTTGGTAGAAGAAATTTATGCTACCTTGACAAAATAAGTGAAAAGGATGGAGTTGGGGAATCTCAACTCCTTTTGATGAGAATGATAGTTGGACACGGAATTGACATCGAAGAATTGGCTTCGATAGAAAGCGCAGTTACACGACATGAAGGTTTTGCTAAGCGCGTGCTGACCGCTAAGGAAATGGAACGGTTTAACAGTCTTAAAGGGCGCAGGCAAATAGAATATTTGGCTGGTCGCTGGTCGGCTAAAGAAGCCTTTTCCAAGGCCATGGGAACTGGTATTGGCAAGCTCGGTTTTCAGGATTTGGAAGTCTTGAATAATGAACGTGGGGCGCCTTATTTTAGTCAGTCACCATTTTCAGGAAAGATTTGGCTGTCTATCAGCCACACAGATCAGTTTGTGACAGCCAGTGTCATTTTGGAGGAAAATCATGAAAGCTAGTCCGCATAGACCAACCAAGGCTCTGATTCATCTGGGAGCTATTCGACAAAATATTCAGCAAATGGGGGCTCATATCCCTGAAGGAACGCTCAAGTGGGCTGTGGTCAAGGCCAATGCCTATGGTCATGGGGCTGTTGCCGTTGCCAAGGCAATTCAAGATGATGTTGATGGCTTTTGCGTTTCCAATATTGATGAAGCTATTGAACTTCGTCAGGCTGGAGTTGGCAAGAAAATCCTTATCTTAGGAGTGTCTGAAATAGAAGCTATTGGCCTAGCTAAAGAATACGACATCACCTTGACTGTGGCTGGACTGGAGTGGCTTCAAGCACTCTTAGATAAGGAAGCGGACCTAACTGGATTGACAGTTCACCTCAAGATTGACTCAGGAATGGGACGGATTGGTTTTAGAGAGGCCAGTGAGGCTAATCAGGCTCAAGACTTGCTCCAACAACACGGTGTGCATGTTGAAGGGATTTTTACCCATTTTGCTACTGCTGATGAGGAATCAGATGACTATTTTAATGCCCAGTTAGAACGGTTTAAAACTATTTTGGCCAGTATGAAAGGTCTTCCAGACTTGGTTCATGCTAGCAATTCTGCAACGACTCTTTGGCATGCAGAGACTATTTTCAATGCGGTTCGTATGGGAGATGCTATGTATGGTCTTAATCCTAGTGGAGAGGCCTTGGATTTACCCTATGACTTGACACCAGCCTTGACCTTGGAGTCTGCTCTGGTCCATGTCAAGACAGTTCCAGCTGGAACTTGCATGGGCTATGGAGCGACCTATCAGGCGGATAGCGAGCAAGTCATCGCGACTGTTCCAATCGGCTATGCGGATGGTTGGACACGAGATATGCAGAATTTCTCCGTCTTGGTAGATGGGCAAGCTTGCCCAATCGTTGGACGAGTATCTATGGATCAAATCACCATTCGTCTGCCTAAGGTTTATCCGCTGGGAACAAAAGTCACACTAATTGGTATTAACGGAGATAAGGAAATCACAGCAACTCAGGTAGCGACCTACCGTGGGACTATTAACTATGAGGTGGTTTGTCTCCTTAGCGACCGCATTCCGAGAGAATATTATTAGAAAAGAAAGGAGTGGAGCATGAATCTACATCAACCCTTGCATGTCTTACCTGGTGTGGGACCAAAGTCAGCAGAGAAGTACGCCAAACTAGGAATTGAAAACTTGCAAGATCTCTTGCTCTACTTTCCTTTCCGTTATGAAGACTTCAAAACTAAGCAAGTGCTGGAACTGGAAGACGGGGAGAAGGCAGTCCTATCTGGTCAAGTCGTGACTCCTGCTAGTGTCCAGTATTATGGTTTCAAGCGCAATCGCCTGCGCTTTAGCCTCAAGCAGGGAGAAGTCGTTTTTGCGGTGAATTTCTTTAACCAGCCCTATCTGGCTGATAAGATAGAGTTGGGAGCAACTCTTGCTGTCTTTGGAAAATGGGACCGCGCTAAGGCTAGTCTGACTGGGATGAAGGTTCTGGCTCAGGTGGAAGATGACCTCCAACCTGTCTATCGCTTGGCTCAGGGAATCAGTCAGGTCAGTCTGGTCAAGGTTATCAAGACGGTCTTTGATCAGGGACTGGACCTCTTGATAGAGGAAAATCTTCCCCAGTCCTTGCTGGACAAATACAAACTCATGTCCCGTTGTCAGGCAGTCCGAGCTATGCATTTTCCAAAGGATTTGGCGGAATACAAGCAGGCCCTTCGCCGTATCAAATTTGAGGAACTCTTTTACTTCCAAATACAATTGCAGACGCTCAAGTCTGAAAATAGAGTTCAGGGAAGTGGTCTGGTTCTGAATTGGTCTCAGGAAAAAGTGACAGCTGTCGAAGAAAGACTGCCTTTTGCCCTGACCCCTGCTCAGGAAAAGAGTTTGCAGGAAATTTTGACCGACATGAGGTCGGACCACCACATGAATCGTCTCCTGCAAGGGGATGTGGGGAGCGGAAAAACGGTGGTTGCTGGCTTGGCCATGTTTGCGGCAGTGACAGCTGGCTACCAAGCAGCCCTCATGGTACCAACAGAAATCCTTGCAGAGCAACATTTTGAGAGTCTACAGAGTCTCTTCCCAGACCTAAAACTGGCTCTTTTGACAGGTTCCTTGAAAGCTGCAGAAAAGAGAGAAGTCTTGGAGACCATTGCCAAGGGTGAGGCTGATTTGATTATCGGAACCCATGCTCTGATACAGGATGGGGTGGATTATGATCGCCTTGGCTTGATTATCATCGATGAGCAGCACCGTTTTGGTGTGGGGCAAAGGCGTATTCTAAGGGAAAAAGGCGACAATCCTGACGTTCTCATGATGACAGCGACTCCCATTCCACGGACGCTGGCCATCACAGCCTTTGGCGATATGGATGTTTCCATTATTGACCAGATGCCAGCAGGGCGGAAGCCTATTGTGACTCGCTGGATCAAACATGAGCAACTACCTCAGGTCTTGACTTGGTTAGAGGGGGAAATCCAAAAAGGTTCTCAAGCCTATGTCATCTCTCCCTTGATTGAAGAATCAGAAGCTCTGGATTTGAAAAATGCCATTGCCTTATCAGAGGAGTTGACGGCTCATTTTGCAGGCAAGGCAGAGGTGGCTCTTCTGCATGGTAAGATGAAGAGTGACGAAAAAGACCAGATTATGCAGGAGTTCAAAGAGAGAAAAACGGATATTCTGGTTTCGACGACAGTTATCGAAGTCGGGGTCAACGTTCCAAATGCGACTGTCATGATTATCATGGATGCTGATCGTTTCGGTCTCAGCCAGCTTCACCAGCTTAGAGGTCGTGTCGGTCGGGGGGACAAGCAGTCTTATGCAGTTCTCGTTGCTAATCCTAAGACGGATTCTGGGAAAGATCGCATGCGCATCATGACAGAAACGACCAACGGATTTGTCCTTGCGGAGGAAGATTTGAAAATGCGTGGTTCAGGTGAAATTTTTGGAACCAGACAGTCAGGACTTCCAGAATTCCAAGTGGCTGATATTATCGAAGATTTTCCGATTTTAGAAGAAGCCAGAAAGGTTGCTAGCTACATTAGTTCGATAGAAGCTTGGCAAGAGGATCCAGAGTGGCGCATGATTGCCCTTCATTTGGAAAAGAAAGAACATTTAGATTAAGCTT
The DNA here is from genome assembly GCF_030439915.1 of Streptococcus sp. SPS1. GTDB lineage: Bacteria > Bacillota > Bacilli > Lactobacillales > Streptococcaceae > Streptococcus. The sequence goes on along the minus strand of NZ_JAQFJG010000001.1, from coordinate 272,441 downwards.
TCTCTAAGGAAATCTTAAGCTAGCTTTCAGGTTTGGCCCTTATACTAGAGTCATCAAAAAGAAACGAGGACTCTCACATGACAGTAACGATTAAAGTAAATTACCAAACCACTTTCCAAAAGAAGGAAGCAACAAAATAAGATTGAAGAGAAGGAAGAAAGAGCGAAATGCTCTTTTTTCGTTAGCCATACTATGTACATAGAAGCTTGGCAAGAGGATCCAGAGTGGCGGATGATTGCCCTTCATTTGAAAAAGAAAGAACATTTAGCTTAAGCTTTCTCTAAGGAAAACTTAAGCTAGTTTTTAGGTTTGGCCCTTATACTAGAGTCATCAAAAAGAAACGAGGACTCTCACATGACAGTAACGATTAAAGTAAATTACCAAACCACTTTCCAAAAGAAGGAAGCAAAAAACTAGTATAAACAGAAGAAAGAGCGAAAATGCTCTTTTTTCGTTTCTAAAACTACTTTCAGTCAATAGGCTTGAAGGAAGAAAAGCTAAATTCACTTTCTATTTACCCTTCTTTCTTGCATTGCTTCCCTAGATATGCTACAGTTGTGGTAGCGATTACAAAAAAAGGAGCATGTTATGAAAAATTTAGATTTGTTAGAAGAGATTAAGACTTATCTAGGAAGGGATGAGGTTCCAGAGGACTTTGATGCTTTCTGGGATGAGGAAGTGAAAAAAGTTTCCACGCTTCCAGCCTACCAATTGGAGGAAAGAGATTTCCACATTCCGCAAGTCAAGTGCTATGAGTTAACGTTTGAAGGAACTAATGAAGGCAAGGTCTATGCACGAGTCGTTCTTCCAAAGAGTGAGAAGAAGGTTCCGATAATCTTCCATTTTCATGGTTATATGGGACGTGGTTGGGACTGGGCTGACATGCTGGCCTTCACCGTAGCTGGTTACGGTGTTGTTTCCATGGACGTTCGAGGTCAGTCGGGCTATTCACAAGACGGCTTGCGTTCCCCTCTTGGAAATACCGTTAAGGGACATATCATCCGTGGTGCTGTGGAAGGTCGTGACCACCTCTTTTATAAGGATGTCTATCTGGATATTTACCAGTTGGTTGAAATTGTTGCTAGTCTGTCTCAGGTTGATGAGAAGCATCTTTCTAGCTATGGTGCTTCACAAGGAGGGGCTCTAGCTCTAGTTGCGGCAGCGCTCAATCCTCGGATTCAGAAAACAGTTGCCATCTATCCCTTCTTGTCAGACTTCAGACGAGTGCTTGAGATTGGCAATACCAGTGAGGCTTACGACGAACTTTTCCGTTATTTCAAGTTTCACGATCCCTTCCATGAAACTGAGGAGGACATCATGGCGACCCTGGCCTATATCGATGTGAAAAATCTTGCCCATCGTATCAAGGGTGAGGTTAAGATGATTACGGGCTTGGACGACGATGTTTGCTATCCCATTACCCAGTTTGCGATTTACAACCGTCTGACCTGCGATAAGGCCTATCGCATCATGCCAGAGTATGCCCACGAAGCCATGAATGTATTTGTCAATGACCAAGTCTACAACTGGCTTTGTGGTAGTGAGATTCCTTTTAAATATCTAAAATAAGGAGTTGACTCTAAACACAAAATCTTAAAAATCACAAACACGCATAGTATCAGGTGTTGAATAAGCTTGATACTATGCGTTTTATAGTGCATTGAATCTATATTAGGACACTACAATTCTTAAATCATTATTAGAAATTGGTTTGAATTTGCCAATCAATTTGCTCAATTTTCATATTATACTGTTATATCACAAGATTATTTCCTTCATTTTCTCCTAAAATTGACTTTCTTGTTTTCTTATCTTGTCCACTCGAAACAGGTCTTGCAAGAAACCTGCTTATTTTTGAAAGTACTTTTAATGTAGTTGATATAGTTAAAAAGATTTGAAACTAAATTCCAAATTAGAAAAAGACTTGAAATGCTAAAAAAAAAAAGTATACTCTAATTGAAAACGGTAACAAAACTAATTTAGAGTATTTCTCTCTTAAAAGTTCTTGGTGAAACGAGATGTAGAAAGGAGATTTAGCCAAAGAGTCTATTAGTGCTAGAATAATAGATTAGAATTATTTTAGAAAAACTAATACTCAATGAAAATCAAAGAGCAAACTAGGAAACTAGCCGCAGGCTGTACTTGAGTACGGCAAGGCGACGTTGACGCAGTTTGAATTTGATTTTCGAAGAGTATAAGTGAGCAGCTTATAAATTCAATTTCCCAAATAGATTCATACTAGTATCTTTTGCAAAAAATAAAGGGCGACTTCCTTCATGAATATCAATTTCATCTATAAGGAAGGTAGCTAATTGAACTAACTCATTTATTCTGTTTGTCGCTAGAAAAATCAGATCTCCTTGTGAAGGTTGAGGAGATACTGAATGAAAATCAAAGAAGAAACTAGCAAGCTAGTAGCAGATTGCCCAAAACACCGCTTTGAGATTGTAGATAAGACTGACCTATATAATCCAAGGTGAAGCGACTGTGGTTTGAGGAGATTTTCAAAGAGTATAGGCTAGAGAGTGTTGTGTTTTTATGTCCTTCTAGTAGAAAATGCTAGACAGAAGAATGGGGAACTTGGATAGGAAAAAGAGATTGAGAAAGGAGGTTAGAAGAGATGATTATTACAAAAATTAGCCGTTTAGGAACTTATGTGGGAGTAAATCCACATTTTGCAACATTGATAGATTTTCTAGAAAAAACAGGACTAGAAAATTTAACAGAAGGTCCGATTGCTATCGATGGAGATCGATTGTTTGGGAATTGCTTTACTTATCTAGCAGATGGTCAAGCAGGGGCTTTCTTTGAAACACACCAAAAATATTTGGATATTCATTTAGTTTTGGAAAACGAAGAAGCCATGGCTGTTACGTCGCCGGAAAATGTAAGCGTTACCCAAGAGTATGATGAAGAGAAGGATATTGAATTATACACAGGGAAAGTGGAACAGTTGGTTCATTTGAGAGCTGGCGAATGTCTCATCACTTTTCCAGAAGATTTACATCAACCCAAGGTTCGTATAAATGATGAACCTGTGAAAAAAGTTGTCTTTAAAGTTGCGATTTCTTAATGTAGAAAGGGAAGAACGATGAAAAAAATGAGAAAGTTTTTATGTCTAGCTGGAGTTGCGCTAGCAGCCGTTGCCTTGGTAGCTTGTTCAGGAAAAAAAGAAGCTACAACTAGTACTGAACCACCGACAGAATTATCTGGTGAGATTACAATGTGGCACTCCTTTACTCAAGGACCCCGTTTAGAAAGTATTCAAAAATCAGCAGATGCCTTCATGCAAAAGCATCCGAAAACGAAAATTAAGATTGAAACATTCTCTTGGAATGACTTCTATACTAAATGGACTACAGGTTTAGCAAATGGGAATGTGCCAGATATCAGTACGGCTCTTCCTAACCAAGTAATGGAAATGGTCAACTCAGATGCTTTGGTTCCGTTAAACGATTCTATCAAGCGTATTGGACAGGATAAATTTAACGAAACTGCCTTAAATGAAGCAAAAATCGGAGATGATTACTACTCTGTTCCTCTTTATTCACATGCACAAGTCATGTGGGTTAGAACAGATTTGTTAAAAGAACATAATATTGAGGTTCCTAAAACTTGGGATCAACTCTATGAAGCTTCTAAAAAATTGAAAGAAGCTGGAGTTTATGGCTTGTCTGTTCCGTTTGGAACAAATGACTTGATGGCAACACGTTTCTTGAACTTCTACGTACGTAGTGGTGGAGGAAGCCTCTTGACAAAAGATCTTAAAGCAGATTTGACAAGTCAACTTGCTCAAGATGGTATTAAATACTGGGTTAAAATGTATAAAGAAATCTCACCTCAAGATTCTTTGAACTTTAATGTCCTTCAACAAGCTACCTTGTTCTATCAAGGAAAAACAGCATTTGACTTTAACTCTGGCTTCCATATTGGAGGAATCAATGCCAACAGTCCTCAATTGATTGATTCAATTGATGCTTATCCTATTCCAAAAATCAAAGAGTCTGATAAAGATCAAGGAATTGAAACCTCAAACATTCCAATGGTTGTTTGGAAAAATTCAAAACACCCAGAAGTTGCTAAAGCATTCTTAGAATCACTTTATAATGAAGAAGACTACGTTAAATTCCTTGATTCAACTCCAGTAGGTATGTTGCCAACTATTAAGGGGATTAGCGATTCTGCAGCCTATAAAGAAAATGAAACTCGTAAGAAATTTAAACATGCTGAAGAAGTGATTACTGAAGCTGTTAAAAAAGGTACTGCTATTGGTTATGAAAATGGACCAAGTGTACAAGCTGGTATGTTGACTAACCAACACATTATTGAACAGATGTTCCAAGATATCATTACAAATGGAACAGACCCTATGAAAGCTGCAAAAGAAGCAGAAAAACAATTAAACGATTTATTTGAGGCTGTTCAGTAGGTGTAAAAGACTAGAAAATAGGTGGGCTAGTGAGCTGAAAAGCCCTAGCCCAATCTTGTAAAAGAAGGGAGAAGGAGAATGGTTAAAGAACGTAATTTAACTCGCTGGATATTTGTTTTGCCAGCTATGATTATCGTAGGATTACTCTTTGTTTATCCGTTTTTCTCGAGTATTTTTTATAGCTTTACCAATAAGCATTTGATTATACCCAATTATAAATTTGTTGGTTTAGCTAACTATAAAGCTGTGCTATCAGATCCCAACTTCTTTAATGCGTTCTTTAATTCAATTAAGTGGACCATTTTCTCATTAGTTGGTCAAGTTTTAGTAGGGTTTGTATTGGCTTTAGCTCTTCACAGAGTACGCCACTTTAAGAAATTATATAGGACCTTATTGATTGTTCCTTGGGCATTTCCTACAATCGTTATTGCCTTCTCTTGGCAATGGATTCTAAACGGGGTTTATGGCTATTTACCGAATCTAATCGTAAAATTAGGTTTAATGGAACATACACCTGCATTTTTGACAGATAGTACATGGGCATTCCTATGTTTGGTGTTTATCAACATTTGGTTTGGAGCGCCGATGATTATGGTCAATGTGCTTTCAGCTTTGCAAACAGTACCAGAAGAACAATTTGAGGCTGCTAAGATAGATGGTGCTTCAAGTTGGCAGGTGTTCAAGTTTATCGTCTTTCCACATATTAAAGTGGTTGTAGGACTTCTAGTTGTTTTGAGAACTGTATGGATCTTTAATAACTTTGATATCATCTACCTTATTACTGGTGGTGGACCGGCTAATGCTACAACGACGCTTCCAATTTTTGCTTACAACCTGGGTTGGGGAACTAAATTGTTGGGTCGTGCTTCAGCAGTCACAGTATTGCTCTTTATCTTCTTGGTGGCGATTTGCTTTATCTACTTTGCTATCATCAGTAAGTGGGAAAAGGAGGGTAGAAAATAATGAAGAAGAAATCCGGTATTTATTTAGATATTCTCTCACATGTACTCTTGATTGGTGCGACCATTGTTGCAATTTTCCCATTGGTATGGATTATCATATCTTCTGTCAAGGGTAAAGGGGAATTAACTCAGTATCCAACACGATTTTGGCCTGAACAGTTTACATTAGATTATTTTACTCATGTTATCAACGATTTGCACTTTATTGATAACATTCGAAATAGTTTAATCATTGCCTTAGCTACAACTGTTATTGCGATTATTATTTCTGCTATGGCAGCCTACGGTATTGTTCGATTCTTCCCTAAATTGGGAGCAATCATGTCAAGATTACTCGTCATTACCTACATTTTCCCACCAATTTTGTTAGCAATTCCCTATTCAATTGCCATTGCTAAAGTTGGATTAACAAATAGTTTATTTGGCTTGATGATGGTTTATCTATCTTTTAGTGTTCCATATGCAGTTTGGCTCTTAGTTGGATTTTTCCAAACAGTGCCAATTGGAATTGAAGAAGCAGCTCGAATTGATGGTGCGAATAAATTTGTTACGTTTTATAAAGTTGTGCTACCGATTGTAGCACCAGGTATTGTAGCAACAGCTATTTATACATTTATCAATGCTTGGAATGAATTCTTGTATGCCTTGATTTTGATTAACAATACAGGAAAGATGACAGTAGCAGTAGCCCTTCGATCACTTAATGGTTCAGAAATCTTAGACTGGGGAGATATGATGGCAGCATCTGTTATTGTAGTTCTTCCATCAATCATTTTCTTCTCTATCATCCAAAATAAAATTGCAAGTGGATTATCAGAAGGATCTGTGAAGTAATACTCAATGAAAATCAAAGAGCAAACTAGGAAACTAGCCGCAGGCTGCTCAAAGTACAGCTTTGAGGTTGCAGATAAAACCGACGAAGTCAGCTCAAAACACGTTTTTGAGGTTGTAGATGAAACTGACGAAGTCAGCTCAAAACACGTTTTTGAGGGTTGTAGATGAAGCTGACGAAGTTAGCTCAAAACATGTTTTTGAGGCTGTAGATGAAGCGACGTTGACGCGGTTTGAAGAGAAGTATAAGTTAAAATTAGAAAGTTTATTCAATAATAAAGGAGAAAAAACATGGTTAAATACGGTGTTGTTGGAACAGGGTATTTTGGAGCTGAATTGGCTCGCTATATGCAAAAGAATGATGGAGCAGAGATTACTCTTCTCTATGACCCAGATAATGCAGAGGCGATTGCAGAAGAATTGGGAGCAAAAGTAGCAAGTTCCCTAGATGAGTTGGTTTCTAGCGATGAAGTAGATTGTGTTATCGTCGCAACTCCAAATAATCTTCATAAGGAACCGGTTATTAAGGCTGCACAACATGGTAAAAATGTTTTCTGTGAAAAACCAATTGCGCTTTCTTATCAAGATTGTCGCGAGATGGTAGATGCATGTAAAGAAAACAATGTAACCTTTATGGCAGGACATATTATGAACTTCTTCAATGGTGTCCATCATGCAAAAGAACTAATTAATCAAGGAGTTATCGGAGACGTTCTATATTGTCACACAGCTCGTAATGGTTGGGAAGAACAACAGCCGTCAGTATCATGGAAAAAAATTCGTGAAAAATCAGGTGGTCACTTGTATCACCATATTCATGAATTGGATTGTGTCCAATTCCTTATGGGTGGCATGCCTGAAACTGTAACCATGACGGGTGGAAATGTAGCCCATGAAGGTGAACATTTCGGTGATGAAGATGATATGATTTTTGTCAATATGGAATTTTCTAATAAGCGTTTTGCCTTGTTAGAATGGGGGTCAGCTTATCGTTGGGGTGAACATTATGTCTTAATCCAAGGAACGAAAGGCGCTATCCGCCTAGACTTATTCAACTGTAAAGGAACTCTTAAGCTAGATGGGCAAGAAAGCTATTTCTTGATTCATGAATCGCAAGAAGAAGATGATGATCGTACTCGTATCTATCATAGTACAGAGATGGACGGAGCAATTGCTTATGGTAAACCAGGTAAACGTACTCCATTATGGTTATCATCTGTGATTGACAAAGAAATGCGATATCTGCATGAGATTATGCAAGGAGCTCCAGTATCAGAAGAATTTGCAAAACTATTGACTGGTGAAGCTGCTCTAGAAGCAATTGCTACTGCAGATGCTTGTACCCAATCTATATTTGAAGATCGCAAAGTAAAATTGTCAGAAATTGTAAACTAAATTTTGGTATTCTCCTATTATAGGTCGACTTGCTCCTCTGAAAGTACTTTTAGAGGAGCTGTTTGACTTGGCTAGTTTTTGAAACTGAAATCTATTGTACTACAAACTCTTGAAAGCGTTTTATTTTTAAGGTATAATAATCTTATAGAAACAAAGAAAAAGGAAAAGGAGGTAAGAGGATGCCACATATTAGCAAAGAAGCCTTGATTGAGCAAATCAAAGATGGAATCATCGTTTCTTGTCAGGCTCTTCCTCATGAACCGCTTTATACAGAAGCGGGAGGGGTGATTCCCTTGCTGGTCAAAGCGGCTGAGCAAGGTGGAGCAGTCGGTATCCGAGCCAATAGTGTTCGCGATATCAAGGAAATCAAGGAAGTCACCAAACTTCCGATTATTGGAATAATCAAACGAGATTATCCGCCACAAGAACCCTTCATCACGGCTACAATGAAAGAAGTTGATGAATTGGCAGAACTGGACATCGAGGTGATTGCTCTGGATTGTACCAAGCGTGAACGATACGATGGCTTGGAAATTCAAGAGTTCATTCGTCAGGTTAAGGAGAAATATCCTAAACAGCTCTTGATGGCAGACACCAGTACTTTTGAAGAAGGATTGGCAGCGGTCGAAGCAGGAATTGACTTTGTCGGAACAACCTTATCAGGCTACACATCCTACAGTCCAAAAGTAGACGGCCCAGATTTTGAACTCATCAAAAAACTCTGCGATGCCGGTGTAGATGTCATTGCAGAAGGGAAAATTCATACACCAGAACAAGCCAAACAAATCCTTGAATATGGAGTGCGAGGTATCGTTGTTGGTGGCGCTATTACTAGACCAAAAGAGATTACAGAACGCTTTGTTGCTGGTCTCAAATAACACAATCTTAAAACAGAGGAGAGTGGTGGATGAGTAGGATGGAATGAAATCGCATACAAGAAATAAAGAACTCATTATCCAAGTTGGATACGCTTATTACATAGGAGAATACAGATGAAATTTAGAAAATTAGCTTGTACAGTACTTGCGAGTGCTGCGGTTCTTGGTCTTGCTGCTTGTGGCAATTCTGGCGGAAGTAAAGATGCTGGCAAATCAGGTGGTGACAGTGCCAAAACAGAAATCACTTGGTGGGCATTCCCAGTATTTACCCAAGAAAAAACTGGTGACGGTGTTGGAACTTATGAAAAATCAATCATCGAAGCTTTTGAAAAAGCCAATCCAGATGTAAAAGTGAAATTGGAAACCATCGACTTCAAGTCAGGTCCTGAAAAAATCACAACAGCTATCGAAGCTGGAACAGCTCCAGACGTACTCTTTGATGCACCAGGACGTATCATCCAATACGGTAAAAACGGTAAATTGGCTGAGTTGAACGATCTTTTCACAGATGAATTTGTTAAAGATGTCAACAATGAAAACATCGTACAAGCAAGTAAAGCTGGAGACAAGGCTTACATGTATCCAATTAGTTCTGCTCCATTCTACATGGCAATGAACAAGAAAATGTTAGAAGATGCTGGAGTGGCAAACCTTGTAAAAGAAGGTTGGACAACTGATGATTTTGAAAAAGTATTGAAAGCACTCAAAGACAAGGGTTACACACCAGGTTCATTGTTCAGTTCTGGTCAAGGGGGAGACCAAGGAACACGTGCCTTTATCTCTAACCTTTATAGTGGTTCTGTAACAGATGAAAAAGTTAGCAAATATACAACTGATGATCCTAAATTCGTCAAAGGTCTTGAAAAAGCAACTAGCTGGATTAAAGACAATTTGCTCAATAATGGTTCACAATTTGACGGTGGAGCAGATATCCAAAACTTTGCCAACGGTCAAACATCTTACACAATCCTTTGGGCACCAGCTCAAAATGGTATCCAAGCTAAACTGTTAGAAGCAAGTAAGGTAGAAGTAGTAGAAGTACCATTCCCATCAGACGAAGGTAAACCAGCTCTTGAATACCTTGTAAACGGATTTGCAGTATTCAACAATAAAGACGACAAGAAAGTCGCTGCATCTAAGAAATTCATCCAATTTATCGCAGATGACAAAGAGTGGGGTCCAAAAGACGTAGTTCGTACAGGTGCCTTCCCAGTTCGTACATCATTTGGCAAACTTTATGATGACAAACGCATGGAAACAATCAGCAGCTGGACTCAATACTACTCACCATACTACAACACTATTGATGGATTTGCTGAAATGAGAACACTTTGGTTCCCAATGTTGCAATCTGTATCAAATGGTGACGAAAAACCAGCGGACGCTTTGAAAGCCTTCACTGAAAAAGCGAACGAAACAATTAAAAAAGCTATGAAACAATAGTCCTTAGTTATTCTATAAAAAGTAGTTTTTTAAAGAACCTAAGAGTGTATACCCCCTTTTCCCTCTACACAGATAGTGTAAGAAAAGGGGGGCTTTTGTTTAAAATGTAAGAAATTGTCACGAAATTAAAATGAAGTTCTTACATAAGCGAATCATAAAAAATTTCATTTTGATTTTAAAACAGTTCAAGAAAGTCAAAAAATATTCTATTTGAAAGAGAGGTGCCGACTGTGAAAGTCAATAAAATCCGTATGAGGGAAACAGTGATTTCCTATGCTTTCCTAGCACCAGTGTTGTTCTTCTTTGTCATCTTTGTATTGGCTCCAATGATTATGGGCTTTATTACAAGTTTCTTTAACTACTCTATGACTAGCTTTGAATTTGTGGGCTTAGATAACTATATCCGTATGTTTAAAGATCCTGTCTTTACAAAATCTCTGATTAACACAGTTATTTTGGTTATTGGGTCTGTGCCAGTTGTTGTTCTCTTCTCACTCTTTGTAGCATCACAGACCTACCATCAAAATGCTATCGCTAGATCATTCTATCGTTTCGTATTCTTCCTTCCAGTTGTTACAGGTAGTGTTGCCGTAACAGTTGTATGGAAATGGATTTATGATCCACTATCAGGTATCTTGAACTTTGTGCTTAAATCAAGTCATATCATTACTCAAAACATTTCATGGCTTGGTGATAAGCACTGGGCTTTGATGGCGATTATGATTATCCTTTTGACAACTTCAGTTGGTCAGCCGATTATCCTTTATATCGCTGCCATGGGGAATATTGACAATTCATTGGTTGAAGCAGCGCGTGTTGACGGTGCAACTGAGTTTCAAGTTTTCTGGAAGATTAAATGGCCAAGCCTTCTTCCAACAACTCTTTATATTGCAATCATCACAACAATTAACTCATTCCAGTGTTTCGCTTTGATTCAGCTTTTGACATCTGGTGGTCCAAACTACTCAACAAGTACACTTATGTACTACCTTTACGAAAAAGCCTTCCAATTGACAGAGTATGGCTATGCCAACACCATTGGTGTCTTCTTGGCAGTTATGATTGCTATCGTAAGTTTTGTTCAATTTAAAGTACTTGGAAACGACGTAGAATACTAAAGAAAGGAGACAGCTATGCAATCTACAGAAAAAAAACCATTAACAGCCTTTACTGTTATTTCAACAATCATTTTGCTCTTGTTGACTGTGCTGTTCATCTTTCCATTCTACTGGATTTTGACAGGGGCATTCAAATCACAACCTGATACAATCGTTATTCCTCCTCAGTGGTTCCCTAAAATGCCAACCATGGAAAACTTCCAACAACTCATGGTGCAGAACCCTGCCTTACAATGGATGTGGAACTCAGTATTTATCTCATTGGTAACCATGTTCTTAGTCTGTGCAACCTCATCTCTAGCAGGTTATGTATTGGCTAAAAAACGTTTCTATGGTCAACGCATTCTATTTGCTATCTTTATCGCTGCCATGGCGCTTCCAAAACAAGTTGTCCTTGTACCATTGGTACGTATCGTCAACTTCATGGGAATTCATGACACTCTTTGGGCAGTTATCTTACCTTTGATTGGATGGCCATTTGGGGTCTTCCTCATGAAACAGTTCAGTGAAAATATCCCTACAGAATTGCTCGAATCAGCTAAGATTGACGGTTGTGGTGAGATTCGTACTTTCTGGAGCGTAGCCTTCCCAATTGTAAAACCAGGGTTTGCGGCTCTTGCAATCTTCACCTTCATCAATACTTGGAATGACTACTTCATGCAATTGGTAATGTTGACTTCACGTCAAAATTTGACCATCTCACTTGGGGTTGCGACCATGCAGGCTGAAATGGCAACCAACTATGGTTTGATCATGGCAGGTGCTGCTCTTGCTGCTGTTCCAATCGTAACAGTCTTCCTAGTCTTCCAAAAATCCTTCACACAGGGTATTACTATGGGAGCTGTCAAAGGATAAGAAACGATTTCTTTTACAGTATCAATTGGCTATTGCTAGCACTATCTAAAAGCCTCCGACAGTAAATGATACTGTTGGAGGTGTTAGTTTTAATCGCTTAATGACGATTTTTAAAGGAGAAAATAATGATTTTTGACGATTTGAAAAATATTAGCTTCTATAAAGGGATTCATCCCAATCTTGACAAGGCAATTGATTATCTTTATGAACATCGTAAAGATTCATTCGAGTTAGGAAAATATGATATTGATGGTGATAAGGTCTTTCTAGTTGTTCAAGAAAATGTCCTAAATAAAGCTGAAAATGACCAGTTTGAACATCACAAGACCTATGCAGACTTGCATTTGTTGGTAGAAGGGCATGAATATTCGAGCTACGGTTCACGTATCAAAGATGAAGCAGTAGCATTTGACGAAGCAAGTGACATTGGTTTTGTCCATTGTCATGAACACTACCCACTCTTGTTGGGTTATCACAATTTTGCGATTTTCTTCCCAGGAGAGCCACATCAACCAAATGGTTATGCAGGTATGGAAGATCAAGTTCGCAAGTATTTGTTTAAAGTTTTAATTGATTAGAATGATCAGCAGAGATAGCTGATGACTATCTTATTAAGTACTTTTGAAAATTGAGTTTAAGAGTTGAATCTTATCACTTGCTAAATCGGAATGATTTAGCAAGTGATAGAAATGAAATTATAGGGGGAGCAAAGATGTCACAAAAAGGAAGAAGTCTCATCAAGGCTGCATTTGATACAGATAATTTTCTAATGCGAATTAGTGAGAAGGTTTTAGATATTGTAACAGTCAATCTTCTCTTTGTAGTAACTTGTTTGCCAATCGTAACGATTGGAGTGGCTAAAATCAGCCTCTACGAGACCATGTTCGAAGTTAAGAAGAGCAGACGTGTTCCAGTTTTTAGAACCTATCTAAGAGTTTTCAGGCAAAATCTGAAACTAGGTTTTCAGTTGGGGATGTTAGAATTAGGAATTGTATTTCTAACTCTTTCAGATCTCTATCTTTTCTGGGGTCAAACAGCTTTGCCCTTCCAATTGGTTAAAGCTATTTGTCTAGGTATTCTGATTTTCCTTACCATTGTGATGCTGGCTAGCTATCCCATCGCTGCACGTTATGACCTATCTTGGAAAGAAATTCTTCAAAAAGGATTGATGTTGGCTAGTTTTAATGCTCCTTGGTTTATCTTGATGATTGCAATTATCTTTTTGATTTTGATGATTCTATATCTATCAGCCTTTACCCTGCTATTGGGAGGATCAGCTTTTATTCTCTTTGGTTTTGGACTTCTTGCTTTTTTACAAGTGGGAGTGATGGAAAAGCTATTTGCTAAGTATGAGTAAGGGGTGCAATTATTTCTGAAACTACTTTCAAACGCTCCAAACGCTATTCTATAAGCGAGAAACTAAAATCTAAGTGTCTATAAGATATTGAAAGCCTTTTCGGTAAAGTGTATACTAAAGAAGTAAAGAAAGAATCTGCTTTAGCAGAAAATAAAAATAATAGGAGAAAATCTATGTCAGATTTGAAAAAATACGAAGGTGTCATTCCAGCCTTCTACGCATGTTATGATGATCAAGGAGAAGTAAGTCCAGAGCGTACGCGTGCCTTGGTGCAATACTTCATTGATAAAGGTGTTCAAGGTCTTTATGTCAATGGTTCTTCTGGTGAATGTATCTACCAAAGCGTTGAAGACCGCAAGTTAATCTTGGAAGAAGTCATGGCAGTTGCCAAAGGGAAATTAACCATCATTGCTCACGTAGCTTGCAACAATACCAAGGATAGCATGGAACTTGCTCGCCATGCTGAAAGCTTGGGAGTAGATGCTATTGCGACGATTCCGCCAATTTATTTCCGTTTGCCAGAATACTCAGTTGCTAAATACTGGAATGATATCAGTTCTGCAGCTCCAAACACAGACTACGTGATTTACAACATTCCTCAATTGGCAGGTGTTGCCTTGACTCCAAGCCTTTACACAGAAATGTTGAAAAATCCTCGTGTTATCGGTGTGAAGAACTCTTCAATGCCAGTTCAAGATATCCAAACTTTTGTGAGCCTTGGTGGCGAAGACCATATCGTCTTTAACGGTCCAGATGAACAGTTCCTAGGTGGCCGTCTCATGGGTGCTAAGGCTGGTATCGGTGGTACTTATGGTGCGATGCCAGAACTCTTCTTGAAACTCAATCAATTGATTGCGGATAAAGATTTAGAAACAGCGCGTGAATTACAATACGCTATCAATGCTATCATTGGTAAACTCACTGCTGCACATGGAAATATGTACGGTGTGATTAAGGAAGTCTTGAAGATAAATGAAGGTTTGAATATTGGTTCTGTTCGTTCACCATTGACACCAGTGACTGAAGAAGATCGTCCAGTTGTAGAAGCAGCTGCAGCCTTGATTCGTGAAACCAAGGAGCGCTTCCTCTAATCCATAAGGAGGTATTTATGACATACTACGTTGCAATTGATATCGGTGGAACCAACATCAAATATGGTTTGATCGACCAAGAAGGCCAACTTGTTGAATCGTATGAAATGCCAACAGAGGCGCATAAAGGTGGACCTCATATCTTACAAAAGACCAAAGATATTGTAGCCAGCTATTTAGAAAAAGGCCCAGTAGCAGGTGTTGCCATTTCTTCTGCTGGGATGGTGGATCCTGACAAGGGTGAGATTTTCTATGCTGGACCTCAGATTCCAAATTATGCAGGAACCAAGTTCAAGAAGGAAATCGAGACTAGCTTTGCGATTCCTTGTGAGATTGAAAATGATGTCAACTGTGCAGGTCTGGCTGAGGCAGTATCTGGTTCAGGCAAGGGAGCGAGTGTGACCCTTTGCTTGACCATTGGAACAGGTATCGGTGGTTGCTTGATTATGGATGGGAAAGTCTTCCATGGATTTAGCAATTCAGCCTGTGAAGTTGGGTATATGCATATGCAGGATGGAGCTTTCCAAGACTTGGCCTCTACGACAGCTTTAGTGAAATATGTAGCTGAAGCACATGGAGATCCAGTTGACCAGTGGAATGGCCGACGCATTTTCAAGGAAGCCACTGAGGGCAATAAACTCTGCATGGAAGGTATTGACCGTATGGTAGACTATCTAGGAAAAGGTCTGGCAAATATTTGCTATGTGGCCAATCCAGAAGTAGTCATTCTCGGGGGTGGTATCATGGGGCAAGAGGCGATTCTCAAACCGAAAATCCGCACAGCCTTGAAAGATGCTTTGGTACCAAGTCTAGCTGAAAAAACACGATTAGAATTTGCCCATCACCAGAATACAGCAGGTATGCTTGGTGCATATTATCATTTTAAGACAAAACAATCCTAGTTTGGCTCAGCCAAACTAGGATTTTCTAATCAAATTCCCTTGACTTTCTTTATAATTGTGAGATAATAAATAAAATATATAAAGGAATTATATAAAATGACTATAGCGAATTCAAGTAAGATTGTGACCTTCCAAGCTAATAGAGAATTAGTAAATGATGCCATGGAAGTGTTAAAAGAAAAAAATCTTTCTCTTTCATCGGCACTTAGATTATTTTTAAAGAATGTTGCCGTAACAAATGAAGTAGATTTACTGAGTGAAGAGGAATTAGAGAAGGAGTATTTGTTTAGACAATTGCAAGCAGAAGTTCAAGAAAGTTATGCCAAGATTGAGGCTGGAAATTACTTGACAGATGAGGATGTCGTGACACGCTATGGATTATAAAAAATATAGGATTTTGTATTCTCCTAGAGTGATTGATAGTCTGGATAAAATATATCAGTATATAGCGGAGGAAATCGGTTCTGTAGAGGCTGCTAGACGAAAAGTAGCCAATATTAGAAAAGATATTAATCGGCTAGAAATTTTCCCCCAAGCTGGATTTGATGCCGATGAAAAATTTGGTAAGAAATTAGATCCTCACTACCAAACGCGAGGATTGACCTTGAGTAAGGATTACATCGTATTATATACAATTGTTGAGGATACCGTCAGACTTGCTTATTTACTCCCTTCAAAAAGTGATTACATGAAATTATTCAAGACTAAGTCAAGATATGACTAATGCATAATCTTGAAGAGGTATGTTTGGTGATGAATAACAATCCTAGTTTGGCTTAGCCAAACTAGGATTTTCTGATACGTTTTTGTCTACGATATCCGTTGAGTTTTTTATTTTCCCAGTAGCTATTAAAGATTTTCTCCTTGCTTTCGCGATTGATTTCCAAAAAGTAGGCATAAATCAAATCGATAAAGAAGAGCATAGGAAGTTGAGCGGATATTCGTTGGATGTAGGAAGGCTGGCTGTGGGTGGCTACAAGAACAGTCTCTGTGTAGGTCTGGCTATCTTTATTGGGAACACTTGTAAAGAGTACAGTCTTTGCCCCCATCTCCTTGGCATCTAATAGACTATCTAAAATAGAAGGTGTTGTGCCAGAAAGTGAGAAACCAAGTACGAGACAATTTTCATCCATAATACTGGTTGTCCAGGCAAAGCCGTCTTGATCGGTCAAGGCCTCGCAGACTACACCCAGACGCATGAACCGCAATTTCATTTCACGGGCAACAAGACCAGAACTCCCTGTTCCGAAGAAGTAGATACGCTCAGCATCTTCGATTAGCTGGGCAATTCGTTCTAGTTGGATTTCGTC
The DNA here is from genome assembly GCF_030439915.1 of Streptococcus sp. SPS1. Taxonomy (GTDB): domain Bacteria; phylum Bacillota; class Bacilli; order Lactobacillales; family Streptococcaceae; genus Streptococcus. The sequence goes on along the minus strand of NZ_JAQFJG010000001.1, from coordinate 255,870 downwards.
AATCAAGTCCTGTGTTTGTTCCCTCATATTGCTATAACTTCTGAGGACTCGTTTGGTCAGTGGACTGTGCTTGGAGACTTGGTTGGCTTGATTTTCTGCCTGATGTTGGTATTGGAAAATAAATTCTCGGTAGCCAGTAAAGCCACATTTTTTAGCAAAACGGGTCAAAGCAGCTTGAGAAATATGTAATTTTTGGGTGACTTGTTGAGAAGATAAATCATCTGTAATCGTTTCAGCTTGCAAAAAATAGCGAGCGATTTCTTGCTCTAGGTCTGTCATTTCTTCAAAATGTGAATCAATGACAGTTGCGATATCTGGTTTGTCCATAGGGAAGGCTCCTTTAAATGAGTCGTATTGGAAAAAGACTAGATTATTGAACTTTTACATTCATTATAACATATAATATAGGGATGGATAAATAAAAACGTATCTTACTGTAAAAACGAAAAAAGCTTCTTTCTTTTCCATAATTTTCTGCTCAAATTATGGTACAATTAAGAGTAAGATTTTAAGTTAGAAATGAGACTGATTTGTATGAGAAAATTTAACAGCCATTCGATTCCGATTCGGCTTAATTTATTGTTTTCAATCGTCATTTTACTCTTTATGACCATTATTGGTCGTTTGTTGTATATGCAGGTTTTGAACAAGGATTTTTACGAAAAAAAGCTAGCCTCAGCTAGTCAGACCAAGGTCACAACCAGTTCTGCCCGTGGGGAAATCTATGATGCTAGTGGAAAACCTTTGGTAGAAAATACGTTAAAACAGGTTGTTTCCTTTACGCGTAGCAATAAAATGACGGCTACAGACTTAAAAGAAATAGCTAAAAAGTTACTGACTTATGTGAGCATCAGTTCGCCAAATTTGACAGAACGCCAGCTGGCTGATTACTATTTGGCTGATCCTGAAATCTATAAAAAAACAGTGGAAGCTCTCCCAAGTGAGAAACGCTTGGATTCAGATGGCAATCGTCTATCCGAATCAGAACTGTATAACAATGCGGTCGATAGTGTCCCAACAAGTCAACTAAACTATACAGAGGATGAAAAGAAAGAAATCTATCTTTTTAGTCAGTTAAATGCTGTTGGAAACTTTGCGACAGGAACCATTGCGACAGATCCTCTAAATGATTCTCAGGTGGCTGTTATTGCCTCTATTTCAAAGGAGATGCCTGGCATTAGTATTTCTACTTCTTGGGATCGAAAGATTTTGGAAACTTCCCTTTCTTCTATAGTAGGGAGTGTATCCAGTGAAAAAGCTGGTCTCCCAGCGGAAGAAGCAGATGCTTATCTTAAAAAAGGCTATTCTCTAAATGACCGTGTTGGAACCTCCTATTTGGAAAAGCAATATGAAGAGACCTTACAAGGAAAACGCTCGGTAAAAGAAATCCATCTGGATAAATATGGCAATATGGAAAGCGTGGATACAATTGAGGAAGGTAGTAAGGGAAACAATATCAAGCTGACCATTGATTTGGCCTTCCAAGATAGCGTGGATGCTTTGCTGAAAAGTTATTTCAATTCCGAGCTAGGAAATGGTGGAGCCAAGTATTCTGAGGGTGTGTATGCAGTCGCCCTTAACCCCAAAACAGGTGCTGTTTTGTCTATGTCAGGACTCAAACATGACCTGAAAACGGGAGAGTTGACTCCTGATTCCTTGGGAACGGTAACCAATGTCTTTGTCCCAGGTTCGGTTGTTAAGGCCGCTACCATCAGCTCAGGTTGGGAAAATGGTGTTTTATCAGGAAACCAAACCTTAACAGATCAGCCTATTGTTTTCCAAGGTTCAGCTCCAATTTATTCTTGGTATAAATTGGCATATGGATCTTTTCCTATTACAGCTGTGGAAGCCTTGGAGTATTCATCCAATGCTTACATGGTTCAAACCGCTCTTGGAATCATGGGCCAGACCTATCAACCAAATATGTTTGTTGGAACCAGCAATTTGGAAACAGCTATGGGAAAACTTCGTGCGACCTTTGGCGAATATGGCTTGGGGTCTGCGACTGGGATTGACCTACCAGATGAATCTACTGGATTTATTCCTAAAGAGTATAACTTTGCCAATTTCATTACCAATTCCTTTGGGCAGTTTGATAACTATACGCCGATGCAGTTGGCTCAGTATGTAGCAACTATTGCAAATGATGGTGTTCGTGTGGCTCCTCGTATTGTTGAAGGCATTTATGGTAATAATGATAAGGGAGGACTGGGCGACTTGATTCAGCAACTGCAACCGACAGAGATGAATAAGGTCAATATATCCGACTCCGATATGAGTATCTTGCACCAAGGTTTTTATCAGGTTGCTCATGGGACTAGTGGATTGACAACTGGACGTGCCTTTTCAAATGGTGCCTTGGTATCCATTAGCGGAAAAACGGGTACAGCCGAAAGCTATGTGGCAGATGGTCAGCAAGCAACCAATACCAATGCGGTGGCTTATGCCCCATCTGATAATCCCCAAATCGCTGTTGCAGTGGTCTTTCCTCATAATACCAATCTAACAAATGGTGTAGGACCTTCCATTGCGCGTGATATTATCAATCTGTATCAAAAATACCATCCAATGAACTAGAAAGGAAATTATGCTTTATCCAACACCTATTGCCAAGCTGATTGACAGTTATTCTAAGTTACCAGGTATCGGGATTAAGACGGCTACGCGTTTGGCCTTTTATACGATTGGGATGTCTGATGACGATGTCAATGAATTTGCTAAAAATCTCCTTTCTGCTAAGAGAGAATTGACCTACTGTTCTATTTGTGGTCGTTTGACAGATGATGATCCTTGCTCCATTTGTACCGATCCGACTCGTGACCAGACAACGATTTTGGTGCTAGAGGATAGTCGGGATGTGGCAGCCATGGAAAATATCCAAGAATACCATGGACTCTATCATGTCCTACATGGCCTCATTTCCCCTATGAATGGTATCAGTCCAGACGATATCAATCTCAAGAGTCTCATGACTCGTCTTATGGATAGTGAGGTTTCAGAAGTAATCGTAGCAACCAATGCCACAGCAGATGGGGAAGCGACTTCCATGTATCTTTCCCGCTTACTCAAGCCAGCTGGGATCAAGGTTACGCGCCTGGCGCGAGGCCTCGCTGTGGGAGCGGACATTGAGTATGCGGACGAAGTGACACTCTTACGAGCGATTGAAAATCGGACAGAGTTGTAAGTGTAGGCAAATTTACGAACTCCATTCATTTATAAAAAATCAAGGAGGCTGAAAATCGTACCTATCGGCCTCTTTTTGTGTAGTGTGATGAGTAAGGATTAGGTTCAAGTTTTAAAAAAACAAGCAAATATGATATACTAAAGAGCGAGTATTCTAGTAGAATTAGGACAAGTAATATGAAACAAACGATTATTCTTTTATACGGTGGACGGAGTGCGGAACGCGAAGTCTCTGTCCTTTCAGCTGAAAGTGTCATGCGTGCGGTTAATTACGACCGTTTCACAGTTAAGACTTTCTTTATCAGCCAGTCAGGTGACTTTATTAAAACGCAAGAATTTAGCCAGACTCCGGGGCAAGAGGACCGTCTTATGACCAATGAAACTATTGATTGGGATAAGAAAGTTGCACCAAGTGCTATCTACGAAGACGGTGCAGTAGTCTTCCCAGTTCTTCATGGTCCGATGGGAGAAGATGGCTCTGTTCAAGGATTCCTTGAAGTTTTGAAAATGCCGTATGTCGGCTGTAACATCTTGTCATCTAGTCTTGCCATGGATAAAATCACGACCAAGCGTGTGTTAGAATCTGCTGGTATTGCCCAAGTTCCTTATGTGGCTATCGTTGAAGGGGATGATGTGACTGCTAAAATCGCTGAAGTGGAAGAAAAATTGACTTATCCAGTCTTCACAAAACCATCAAACATGGGTTCAAGTGTCGGTATTTCTAAATCTGAAAACCAAGAAGAACTCCGTCAAGCTTTGAAACTTGCCTTCCAATATGACAGCCGTGTCTTGGTAGAGCAAGGGGTGAATGCTCGTGAAATCGAGGTTGGTCTCTTGGGCAACTACGATGTCAAAAGCACCCTACCAGGAGAAGTTGTCAAGGATGTTGCCTTTTATGACTACGATGCCAAGTATATTGATAACAAGATTACCATGGATATCCCAGCTAAAATCAGTGATGATGTGGTAGCTGTCATGCGTCAGAATGCAGAAACGGCCTTCCGTGCTATTGGTGGTCTCGGTCTATCTCGTTGCGATTTCTTCTATACAGATAAGGGAGAGGTTTTCCTAAACGAGCTCAATACCATGCCAGGTTTTACCCAGTGGTCAATGTACCCACTGCTTTGGGACAATATGGGAATCAGCTACCCAGAACTAATCGAGCGTTTGGTGGAACTTGCCAAGGAAAGTTTTGACAAGCGCGAAGCGCATTTGCTATAAGAATGAAAAGAGAGGGTAGAAGCCAGAACCATCACTGCAAGATGATCAGAGTTCTCGGACTTCGACCCTTTTTAAAGGAGTAGAAATGAAATTAACAATTCATGAAGTGGCCCAAGTTGTCGGAGCTAAAAATGATGTTAGCATCTTTGAGGACACCCAGTTAGAAAAGGCTGAGTTTGATAGTCGTTTGATTGGGACTGGAGATTTATTTATGCCACTCAAAGGTGCGCGTGATGGCCATGACTTTATCGAAAGAGCCTTTGAAAATGGCGCTGCTGTAACCTTGTCTGAGAAAAAGGTCGCAAATCATCCCTACATTCTAGTAGATGATGTTTTGACTGCCTTTCAAACCCTAGTTGCCTACTATCTTGAGAAAACGGCTGTAGATGTCTTTGCTGTTACAGGTTCAAATGGCAAGACGACGACCAAGGATATGCTGGCGCATTTACTGTCAACAAGATACAAGGCCTACAAAACACAAGGCAATTACAATAACGAGATTGGCCTTCCTTACACAGTTCTCCATATGCCTGAAGGGACAGAAAAGTTGGTCTTGGAAATGGGGCAGGATCACTTGGGAGATATTCATCTCTTGTCTGAATTGGCCCATCCAAAAACAGCAATCGTGACCTTGGTTGGAGAGGCTCATTTGGCCTTTTTCAAAGACCGTTCTGAGATTGCTAAAGGGAAAATGCAAATTGCAGATGGCATGGCTGAAGGTTCTTTGCTTTTGGCACCAGCTGACTCGATTGTAGAGGCCTACTTGCCAACTGATAAAAAGTTGGTCCGTTTTGGGCAAGGAGCAGAGCTGGAAGTTACCGATTTGGTTGAGCGCAAGGATAGTCTGACCTTTAAGGCTAATTTCTTGGAACAATCCCTTGATTTGCCAGTGACTGGTAAGTACAATGCCACTAATGCTATGATTGCGTCCTATGTTGCCCTACAAGAAGGAGTTTCAGAGGAGCAGATTCGTCAGGCCTTCCAAGATCTTGAATTGACGCGTAACCGTACCGAGTGGAAGAAAGCAACCAATGGAGCAGATATACTATCAGATGTTTACAATGCCAATCCAACTGCTATGAAGCTGATTTTAGAGACTTTCTCTGCCATTCCAGCCAATGAAGGTGGCAAAAAAATCGCTGTCTTGGCGGATATGAAGGAACTTGGTGACCAGTCTGTTCAACTTCATAACCAGATGATTTTGAGCCTTTCGCCAGATGTGCTGGATACCGTGATTTTCTATGGAGAAGACATTGCTGAATTGGCCCAATTGGCTAGTCAAATGTTCCCAATCGGCCACGTTTACTATTTCAAGAAAACAGAAGACCAAGACCAATTTGAAAACCTAGTCAAGCAGGTCAAAGAAAGCCTTGGAGTCAATGACCAAATCCTACTCAAAGGCTCTAACTCTATGAATCTAGCCAAGCTGGTAGAATGTTTAGAAAATGAAGCCAAGTGATTTTGTCAAGTATTTGCAAAGAATGATTGCCATTACAGATACTGGATTAACCTTTACAAAAGATCCGTTTGACCGTGAGCGCTACGAAGACTTGCGAGACCTTTTATCTGAAATGTTGAATCAAGCATCAGACCTTGATTCCGAAGAAGTGGCAGAAGTCTTGAAGCCAACTTCTGCTTATGCAACTCCGTTAATGGACGTCCGTGCTTGGATTGTTGAGGACGAAAAGATTTGTCTGGTTAGGGGACAAGGAGAGGATAGTTGGGCTTTGCCAGGTGGCTTTGGTGAGGTTGGCTATTCTCCAACAGAAAATATTCTCAAGGAAATTGAAGAAGAAACCGGTTTTAAAGCCAAAGTTGAAAGACTACTAGCTGTTTTTGATACCAATCGTTTCCAACTACAGAGTAAACAATATGCAAAGTTTGTTTTTGAATGTAAGTTTCTCGATGGACAATTCCAAGAAAATCAAGAAATTGCAGACCTTCAATTTTTTGCCATTGATCAACTGCCAGCCTTATCTGAAAAACGCATTACCAAGGAGCAAATAGAGATTCTTTGGCAGGTTTATCAAGGTCATAGGGGGCAATATCTTGACTAAGAAGATGATTATCGTATTTCTAAATCCATTTTTGACAAATAGCATGGTATAATAATATGCAGGAAAATTTTGAATTATGAGGAAGACTAGATGAATTTATGGGATATTTTCTTTACGACTCAGGCAAGCGAGCCACCCAAGTTTGATCTTTTTTGGTATGTTAGCCTATTTACGCTCTTAGCCTTGACCTTTTATACAGCCTATCGCTATCGTGAAAAGAAGGCCTACCAACGATTTTTCCAAATCTTGCAGGCAGTTCAGTTGATCCTCCTTTATGGCTGGTATTGGGTCAATCATATGCCACTGTCAGAAAGTTTACCCTTTTACCATTGCCGTATGGCTATGTTTGTGGTGCTCTTGCTTCCTGGTCAGTCTAAATATAGGCAGTATTTTGCATTGCTAGGAACATTTGGGACATTAGCAGCCTTTGTTTATCCAGTGCCAGATGCCTATCCTTTCCCCCATATTGCGATTTTGTCCTTTATCTTTGGGCATTTAGCACTCTTGGGGAACTCTCTAGTTTATCTATTGAGACAGTATAATGCGCGATTGCTGGATGTGAAGGGAATTTTTCTCATGACCTTTGGACTAAATGCCTTGATTTTTGTGGTCAATTTAGTAACAGGTGGAGATTACGGATTCCTGACAAAACCACCATTGGTTGGAGATCATGGCTTAGTAGCTAATTATTTAATCGTTTCTCTGGCTTTGTCGGCAGCCATTACGTTGACAAAGAAAATCTTGGAACTATTTTTAGAACAAGAAGCAGAAAAAATGATTGCAAAGAAAGCTTAGAAATGAGCTTTCTTTTTTCATAAATCTGATTTTTTATAATTTGTTTGGAAAATAAAAAAAGTTGATGAGCAAAAGTGAAAAAATAGCAAGTAAATTTAGGAAAAAACTAAGCACAATTAGATTTTTTGTGTTATAATATTCTGTGAATAGCTATGCCTATGTTTAGCTATGGAATAATACGAAGTGCGAAACTTGGAAGATAGAGAGGATGCGATGTAATGGCTAGAGAAGGCTTTTTTACAGGTCTAGATATTGGAACAAGCTCTGTCAAGGTGCTTGTAGCCGAGCAGAGAAATGGTGAATTAAATGTAATTGGCGTGAGTAATGCCAAAAGTAAAGGTGTAAAGGATGGAATTATTGTTGATATTGATGCAGCAGCAACTGCTATCAAATCAGCTATTTCCCAAGCAGAAGAAAAGGCAGGCATTTCGATTAAGTCAGTGAATGTCGGCTTGCCTGGTAATCTTCTGCAGGTAGAACCAACTCAAGGGATGATTCCAGTAACATCTGATACCAAGGAAATTACGGATCAAGATATTGAAAATGTTGTCAAATCAGCTTTGACAAAAAGTATGACACCTGACCGTGAAGTCATTACCTTTATTCCTGAAGAATTTATTGTGGATGGTTTCCAAGGGATTCGTGACCCACGTGGCATGATGGGGGTTCGCCTTGAAATGCGTGGCTTGCTTTATACAGGTCCTCGTACTATCTTGCATAATTTGCGTAAGACGGTTGAGCGTGCAGGTGTTCAGGTTGAAAATATTATTATTTCGCCACTAGCAATGGTTCAATCAGTTTTGAATGAAGGTGAACGTGAATTTGGTGCTACAGTGATTGATATGGGGGCAGGTCAAACGACTGTCGCTACAATCCGTAACCAAGAACTTCAGTTCACCAATATTCTTCAAGAAGGCGGAGATTATGTAACTAAGGATATCTCTAAAGTCTTGAAAACTTCTCAGAAGTTGGCTGAAGGTTTGAAATTAAACTATGGAGAGGCTTACCCTCCTCTTGCAAGCAAAGAAACCTTCCAAGTAGAAGTTATTGGAGAAGTAGAAGCAGTCGAAGTGACGGAAGCCTACTTGTCAGAAATTATTTCTGCACGAATCAAGCACATCCTTGAACAAATTAAGCAAGAATTAGATAGAAGACGTCTATTGGACCTCCCTGGTGGCATTGTCTTGATCGGTGGAAATGCTATTTTACCGGGTATGGTAGAATTGGCTCAAGAAGTCTTTGGCGTTCGTGTCAAACTCTATGTTCCAAACCAAGTTGGTATTCGCAATCCAGCCTTTGCGCATGTGATTAGTCTATCGGAATTCGCTGGACAATTGACAGAAGTCAATCTTTTGGCTCAAAGAGCAGTCAAGGGTGAGGTTGCTCTGACTCATCAACCAATTAGTTTTGGAGGAATGATTCAGAAAACAGCACAGTTTGTACAATCAACGCCTGTTCAACCAGCTCCTGCTCCAGAAGTAGAGCCGGTGGCGCCTACAGAACCAATGGCGGATTTCCAACAAGCTTCACAAAATAAACCGAAATTAGCAGATCGTTTCCGTGGCTTGATCGGAAGCATGTTTGACGAATAAAGAGGAAAAATAAATTATGACATTTTCATTTGATACAGCTGCTGCTCAAGGTGCAGTGATTAAAGTAATTGGTGTCGGTGGAGGCGGTGGCAATGCCATCAACCGCATGGTCGACGAAGGTGTTACAGGCGTAGAATTTATCGCAGCAAACACAGATGTACAAGCATTGAGCAGTACAAAAGCTGAGACTGTTATTCAGTTAGGCCCTAAATTGACTCGCGGTTTGGGTGCAGGAGGTCAACCTGAGGTTGGTCGTAAAGCTGCTGAAGAAAGCGAAGAAACACTGACGGAAGCTATCAGTGGTGCAGATATGGTCTTCATCACTGCTGGTATGGGAGGAGGCTCTGGAACTGGAGCTGCTCCTGTTATTGCTCGTATCGCCAAAGATTTGGGTGCTCTTACAGTTGGTGTTGTAACACGTCCCTTTGGTTTTGAAGGAAGTAAGCGTGGACAATTTGCTGTTGAAGGAATCAACCAACTTCGTGAGCATGTAGATACTCTATTGATTATTTCAAACAACAACTTGCTTGAAATTGTTGATAAGAAAACACCGCTCTTGGAGGCTCTTAGCGAAGCAGATAACGTTCTTCGTCAAGGTGTTCAAGGAATTACCGATTTGATTACCAATCCAGGATTGATTAACCTTGACTTTGCCGATGTGAAAACGGTGATGGCAAATAAAGGAAATGCTCTTATGGGGATTGGTATCGGTAGTGGAGAAGAACGTGTTGTTGAAGCAGCGCGTAAGGCAATTTACTCTCCACTTCTTGAAACAACAATTGATGGAGCAGAAGATGTGATTGTCAACGTAACTGGTGGTCTCGACTTAACCTTGATTGAGGCAGAAGAGGCTTCACAAATTGTGAATCAAGCAGCAGGTCAAGGAGTGAACATCTGGCTCGGTACTTCAATTGATGAAAGTATGCGTGATGAAATTCGTGTAACAGTTGTTGCAACGGGTGTTCGTCAAGACCGCGTAGAGAAGGTTGTTGCTCCACAAGCTAGACCGACTACTAACTACCGTGAGACAGTGAAACCAGCTCATTCACATGGCTTTGATCGTCATTTTGATATGGCAGAAACAGCTGAATTGCCAAAACAAAATCCACGTCGTTTGGAACCAACTCAAGCATCTGCTTTTGGTGATTGGGATCTTCGCCGTGAATCGATTGTTCGTACAACAGATTCAGTTGTTTCTCCAGTCGAACGCTTTGAAGCCCCAACATCACAAGATGAAGATGAATTGGATACACCTCCATTTTTCAAAAATCGTTAAGTAAATGAATGTAAAAGAAAATACAGAACTTGTTTTTCGAGAAGTTGCAGAGGCTAGTCTGAATGCTCATCGAGAGAGTGGTTCAGTCTCTGTCATTGCAGTTACCAAGTATGTAGATGTACCGACAGCGGAAGCCTTGCTTCCGCTAGGTGTTCATCATATCGGTGAAAATCGTGTAGATAAGTTTCTGGAAAAATATGAAGCTTTAAAAGATCGAGATGTGACTTGGCATTTGATTGGTACCTTGCAAAGACGTAAGGTGAAAGATGTCATACAATTTGTCGATTATTTCCATGCCTTGGATTCCGTCAAGCTAGCAGAGGAAATACAAAAAAGAAGTGACCGAGTCATCAAGTGTTTCCTTCAAGTAAATATTTCTAAAGAAGAAAGTAAACACGGATTTTCGAGAGAGGAACTGCTGGAAATCTTGCCAGAGTTAGCCAGACTAGATAAGATTGAATATGTTGGTTTAATGACGATGGCACCTTTTGAGGCTAGCAGTGAGCAGTTGAAAGAGATTTTCAAGGCGACTCAAGATTTGCAAAGAGAAATTCAAGAGAAACAAATTCCAAATATGCCTATGACCGAGTTAAGTATGGGAATGAGTCGTGATTATAAAGAAGCGATTCAATTCGGTTCCACCTTTGTTCGTATAGGTACAGCATTTTTTAAGTAGGAGAGAACCATGTCTTTAAAAGATAGATTCGATAGATTTATAGATTATTTTACGGAGGATGAGGATTCAACGATTCCTTATGAAAAAGGAAATGAACCCGTGTTTACTCCAGTAAATTCTTCACAGGAACCGACTCTCCCAATGAATCAACCTTCACAGTCTGCTGGTGCAAAAGATAGCAATATCACCAGACTGCATACACGACAACAGGAATTGGCAAATCAGAGTCAGCGTGCAACGGATAAGGTCATTATAGATGTTCGTTATCCTAGAAAATATGAAGACGCAACAGAAATTGTTGATTTATTGGCAGGAAACGAAAGTATTTTAATTGATTTTCAGTATATGACAGAGGTGCAGGCTCGTCGTTGTTTGGATTACCTGGATGGGGCTTGCCATGTTCTAGCTGGAAATCTGAAAAAAGTAGCTTCTACCATGTATCTGTTGACACCAGTGAATGTTATTGTCAATGTAGAAGATATTCGTTTACCAGATGAAGAACAAAATGGTGAGTTTGGCTTTGATATGAAGCGAAATAGAGTACGATAATGATTTTTTTAATTCGTATGATTTATAATGCAGTGGATATTTACTCCCTGATTTTGGTGGCCTTTGCTGTCATGTCTTGGTTTCCAGGCGCCTACGAATCAAGTTTGGGGCGTTGGATTGTAGCATTGGTAAAACCAGTGCTTGCTCCCTTGCAACGCCTGCCTTTACAGATAGCGGGTCTTGATTTATCTGTTTGGGTTGCGATTGTTTTGGTTCGATTTTTAGGAGAAAACCTAGTGCGTTTTCTGGCGATGATAGGATGAATAAAGGGATTTATCAGCATTTCTCCATAGAAGATCGTCCATTTCTTGACAAGGGAATGGAATGGATAAAGAAGGTAGAAGATAGCTATGCTCCTTTTTTAACTCCTTTTATCAATCCTCATCAGGAGAAGCTATTAAAGATTTTGGCCAAAACTTATGGTCTTGCTTGTAGCAGTAGTGGGGAATTCGTCTCGAGTGAGTATGTTCGGATTTTATTATACCCAGATTATTTCCAACCAGAATTTTCAGATTTTGAAATATCTCTCCAGGAAATTGTGTATTCCAATAAATTTGAACAGTTGACGCATGCTAAAATTTTAGGTACAGTCATCAATCAATTAGGGATTGAACGGAAACTTTTTGGAGATATCCTAGTAGATGAAGAACGGGCGCAGATTATGGTCAATCAGCAATTTCTTCTTCTCTTTCAAGATGGATTAAAGAAAATTGGCCGTATACCCGTTTCGCTGGAGGAACGTCCTTTCACCGAGAAAATAGATAAGATAGAGCAGTACCGAGAGCTGGATTTATCTGTGTCTAGTTTTCGATTAGATGTTCTTTTATCAAATGTTTTGAAACTATCTAGGAATCAAGCAAACCAGTTGATTGAGAAGAAACTTGTCCAAGTAAATTATCATGTGGTAGACAAATCAGATTACACTGTTCAAGTTGGAGACTTGATTAGTGTGAGAAAATTTGGTCGCTTGAGATTACTTCAAGATAAGGGACAAACGAAAAAAGAGAAGAAAAAAATAACCGTCCAGTTATTATTAAGTAAGTGAGGAATAGAATGCCAATTACATCATTAGAAATAAAGGACAAAACCTTTGGAACTCGATTCAGAGGCTTTGATCCAGAAGAAGTCGATGAATTTTTAGATATTGTGGTTCGTGATTACGAAGATCTTGTTCGTGCGAATCATGATAAAGATTTGCGTATTAAGAGTTTAGAAGAGCGTTTGTCTTACTTTGACGAAATGAAAGATTCATTGAGTCAGTCTGTATTGATTGCCCAAGACACAGCTGAGCGAGTGAAACAAGCGGCACATGAACGTTCAAACAATATCGTTCACCAAGCAGAGCAGGATGCCCAACGCTTGTTGGAAGAAGCTAAATATAAGGCAAACGAGATTCTTCGTCAAGCAACAGATAATGCTAAGAAAGTTGCTGTTGAAACAGAAGAATTGAAGAACAAGAGCCGTGTCTTCCACCAACGTCTCAAATCTACAATTGAGAGTCAGTTGGCTATTGTTGAGTCTTCAGATTGGGAAGACATTCTCCGTCCAACAGCTACTTATCTTCAAACCAGTGATGAAGCTTTTAAAGAAGTGGTTAGCGAAGTACTTGGAGAACCGATTCCAGCTCCAATTGAGGAAGAACCAATTGATATGACACGTCAGTTCTCTCAAGCAGAAATGGCAGAGTTACAAGCTCGTATTGAGGCAGCCAATAAAGAATTGGCTGAATTTGAAGCTCAGGCTAAACAGGAAGTGGAAAATCCAACTCCTGTAGTGAGTCCTCAAATGGAAGAAGAGCCTGCTCATCCAGTTGGTCCAATGTACGAAGAACCAGAAGTAGCTCCAGTACATCCTTTGGCTCCAACACCAGCTACAGAAACGTTTGATTCAGCACCAGGATTTGAAGCACCGCAAGAATCCGTTACAATTTTATAAGAAATATTCTGAGAACAATATCTTATCCTTATATTTCCAGCGAGCAGGAGATGGTGTGAGTCCTGTAATCCCTATTGATAAGATTATCCTCTCAAAAACTCAAGTCTGAAGCTAGTAAGATTTGACGTTCCCCACGTTACGGGATAAGAGGAAAAAAGCTGAGTCTTTTTTCGAATAAAGGTGGTACCACGATTTTCGTCCTTTTTGGCAGTCGTGGTTTTTAATTTGTTATTATTTATAAAGGAGATACCATGAAACTCAAAGATACCCTTAATCTTGGGAAAACAGCTTTCCCAATGCGTGCAGGCCTTCCGACCAAAGAGCCAGTTTGGCAAAAGGAATGGGAAGATGCAAAACTTTACCAACGTCGTCAAGAATTGAACCAAGGAAAACCTCATTTCACCTTGCATGATGGCCCTCCATACGCTAACGGAAATATCCACGTTGGACATGCTATGAACAAGATTTCAAAAGATATTATTGTTCGCTCAAAATCTATGTCAGGTTTTTACGCACCATTTATCCCGGGTTGGGACACTCATGGTCTGCCAATCGAGCAAGTTTTGGCAAAACAAGGTGTCAAACGTAAAGAAATGGACTTGGTTGAGTACTTGAAACTTTGCCGTGAATACGCTCTTTCTCAAGTAGATAAACAACGTGAAGACTTTAAACGTTTGGGGGTTTCTGGTGACTGGGAAAATCCATATGTGACTTTGACTCCTGATTATGAAGCAGCCCAAATCCGTGTATTTGGTGAGATGGCTAATAAAGGTTATATCTACCGTGGTGCCAAGCCAGTTTACTGGTCATGGTCATCTGAGTCTGCCCTTGCTGAAGCAGAGATTGAATACCATGACTTGGTTTCAACTTCCCTTTACTATGCCAACAAGGTAAAAGACGGAAAAGGTGTCCTAGATACAGATACTTATATCGTTGTCTGGACAACGACTCCATTTACTATCACAGCTTCTCGTGGTTTGACTGTTGGTGCAGATATTGATTACGTTTTGGTTCAACCTGCTGGTGAAGCCCGTAAGTTTGTGGTTGCTGCAGAATTATTGACTAGCTTGTCTGAGAAATTTGCCTGGGCTGATGTTCAAGTTTTGGCAACTTACCGTGGTCAAGAACTCAACCACATCGTAACAGAACACCCATGGGATACAGCTGTAGATGAATTGGTGATCCTTGGTGACCACGTTACCACTGACTCTGGTACAGGTATTGTCCATACAGCCCCTGGTTTTGGTGAGGACGACTACAATGTCGGTATTGCTAATGGTCTTGAAGTCGCAGTGACTGTTGACGAACGTGGTATCATGATGAAGAATGCTGGTCCTGAGTTTGAAGGTCAATTCTACGATAAGGTTGTACCAACTGTTATCGAGAAACTTGGCAACCTCCTTCTTGCCCAAGAAGAAATCTCTCACTCATACCCATTTGACTGGCGTACCAAGAAACCAATCATCTGGCGTGCAGTACCACAATGGTTTGCCTCAGTTTCAAAATTCCGTCAAGATATTTTAGATGAAATCGAAAAAGTGAAATTCCACTCAGAATGGGGTAAAGTTCGTCTTTACAACATGATTCGTGACCGTGGTGACTGGGTTATCTCTCGTCAACGTGCTTGGGGTGTTCCACTTCCTATCTTCTACGCTGAAGACGGTACAGCAATCATGACTGCTGAAACGATTGAGCATGTAGCTCAACTCTTTGAGGAACATGGTTCAAGCATTTGGTGGGAACGTGATGCTAAGGACCTTTTGCCAGAAGGATTTACTCATCCAGGTTCACCAAATGGTGAGTTCAAGAAAGAAACAGATATCATGGACGTTTGGTTTGACTCAGGTTCATCATGGAATGGAGTTGTGGTAAACCGTCCTGAGTTGACTTATCCAGCAGACCTTTACCTAGAAGGTTCTGATCAATACCGTGGTTGGTTCAACTCATCACTCATCACATCAGTTGCCAACCATGGCGTAGCACCTTACAAACAAATCTTGTCACAAGGTTTTGCCCTTGACGGTAAAGGTGAGAAGATGTCTAAATCTCTTGGAAATACCATTGCTCCAAGCGATGTTGAAAAACAATTCGGTGCTGAAATCTTGCGTCTCTGGGTAACAAGTGTTGACTCAAGCAATGACGTGCGTATCTCTATGGATATCTTGAGCCAAGTATCTGAAACTTACCGTAAGATCCGTAACACCCTTCGTTTCTTGATTGCCAATACATCTGACTTTAACCCAGCTCAAGATTCAGTAGTTTACGATGAGCTTCGTTCAGTTGATAAGTATATGACGATTCGCTTTAACCAGCTTGTCAAGACCATTCGTGATGCTTATGCAAACTTTGAATTCTTGACAATCTATAAGGCATTGGTGAACTTTATCAACGTTGACTTGTCAGCCTTCTACCTTGATTTTGCCAAAGATGTTGTTTACATCGAAGGTGCTAAATCATTGGAACGCCGTCAAATGCAGACTGTTTTCTATGACATTCTTGTGAAAATCACTAAACTCTTGACACCAATCCTTCCTCACACTGCGGAAGAAATCTGGTCATATCTTGAGTTTGAAGCTGAAGACTTTGTTCAATTGTCAGAATTGCCAGAAGCAGAAACATTTGCTAATCAAGAAGAAATCTTGGATACATGGGCAGCCTTCATGGACTTCCGTGGACAAGCTCAAAAAGCCTTGGAAGAAGCGCGTAATGCAAAAGTTATCGGTAAATCACTCGAAGCACACTTGACAGTTTACCCAAATGAAGTTGTGAAAACTCTACTCGAAGCAGTAAACAGCAATGTAGCACAACTTTTGATCGTGTCTGAATTGACCATCGCAGAAGGACCAGCTCCAGAAGTTGCCGTTAGCTTCGAAGATGTAGCCTTCACAGTTGAACGCGCTGCAGGCCAAGTATGTGACCGTTGCCGTCGTATCGACCCAACAACAGCAGAACGCAGCTACCATGCCGTCATTTGTGACCACTGTGCAAGTATCGTAGAAGAAAACTTCGCGGACGCAGTCGCAGAAGGATTTGAAGAGAAATAAGGTTGAAAAGTCTAGGAAAAACTCAATTTGAGAAGAAAAGACAACTAATTTTATAATCTATAAAACGCATTGTATCACGTTTTTGAACACCTGATACGATGCGTTTTTATTTATTTTGAAAATTTGTGAGGTGTGACTTTTTATAGTAGATTGAAATAAGATATGAACAAATTGGCTAGGAAAGTTAAATTAATTTCTAAAAATGTTTTAGCAGCTGTAGTGTACTGTTTTAGTTTCAATCCACTATACTTAACACAAATCAAAGAGAAAGTTAGCAAGATAACAGCAGTAAGATAAAATACGAATTTGATATTTCGGATAGGATTGGTAAATTTTGTAACATTTTTACAACAATAAATTTCTAGAGTGGTTTTTAATTTCTGAACAGTATTATATTTTATTTCATATTATACAAATTTTTATTTTATAAAATCAGAAAATACTTTTTTTAGCAAATATGATACAATTTTATTTGAAAAAAAATAAAAAGGAGATTTTATTATGAAATCAAAAGCTTTAGCACTTTATAGTGGTATTGTTGGTTTAGTAGGTGGACTCTACTTGCTTATTGCCCCATTTCTTTTACTAGCAGTATTTGTGAGTACAGCTGCTACAGCAACAGCTACACAGAGTCCTGAATTAACTGCATCTACAACAGTTGCAGGAGTTTTACTTCCAACCGTTTTAAAAATTGCTATTTTAGTTTTAGGAATTGTTGCGATTGTATACTATAAGGGAGAAAGTCGTGTTGGTTCAGCTCCTTCTGTCCTATTAATCGTAGGCGGCGCGGTAGGTTTGATTCCAGTATTAGGATGGGTAAGAGGAATCCTAGCAATTATCGGTGGTTCACTATTTTTAGGAAGTCTCAAAAAATTCAAAGTTGAAGGATAAAAAATAAGGAAAAGGATTGCCAAACAGTCCTTTCCTTTTGGGTTTTGACTAGCTTTTTTGTGAAAAATTGTGTAAAATAGAATAGATAAACGAGGGGAAACCTCGGAAAATTTAAAGGAGAATCCATCTAATGGTAAAATTGGTTTTTGCTCGCCACGGTGAGTCTGAATGGAACAAAGCTAACCTTTTCACTGGTTGGGCTGATGTTGATTTGTCTGAAAAAGGTACACAACAAGCGATTGATGCTGGTAAATTGATTAAAGAAGCTGGTATCGAATTTGACCAAGCTTACACTTCAGTATTGAAACGTGCTATCAAAACAACTAACTTGGCTCTTGAAGCTTCTGACCAATTGTGGGTTCCAGTTGAAAAATCATGGCGCTTGAACGAACGTCACTACGGTGGTTTGACTGGTAAAAACAAAGCTGAAGCTGCTGAACAATTTGGTGATGAACAAGTTCACATCTGGCGTCGTTCATACGATGTATTGCCTCCAAACATGGACCGTGATGATGAGCATTCAGCTCACACTGATCGTCGTTACGCTTCACTTGACGATTCAGTTATTCCAGATGCTGAAAACTTGAAAGTGACTTTGGAACGTGCCCTTCCATTCTGGGAAGATAAAATCGCTCCAGCTCTTAAAGATGGTAAAAACGTATTCGTAGGAGCTCACGGTAACTCAATCCGTGCCCTTGTAAAACACATCAAAGGTTTGTCAGATGACGAGATCATGGACGTGGAAATCCCTAACTTCCCACCATTGGTATTCGAATTCGACGAAAAATTGAACGTCGTTTCTGAATATTACCTTGGAAAATAAAAAATTATAAGCCTAGGATTGATTTCTAGGCTTTTTGTTTTTGTTCCCAGTTTCCAACTAGTTGAAAAAGCGTTATAATGGTAGTAGGAAGTAATTTGTTTGAGAGAGGGTGGGTCTGATGGCTTATATTGAGATGAAACACTGTTACAAGCGTTATCAGATTGGGGACACGGAGATTGTGGCCAATCGTGATGTGAATTTTGAGATTGAAAAGGGTGAATTGGTTATTATTCTAGGTGCGTCTGGTGCAGGCAAGTCAACGGTTCTTAACCTTCTTGGGGGAATGGATACCAATGACGAGGGGGAAATCTGGATTGATGGGGTCAATATTGCAGACTATAGTTCCCACCAGAGGACCAATTACCGCCGCAATGATGTCGGTTTTGTTTTTCAGTTTTACAATCTAGTTTCCAATCTAACTGCTAAGGAAAATGTGGAACTGGCTTCTGAAATCGTGACGGATGCCTTGGATCCTGAGCAAGTCTTGACAGATGTAGGTCTGACTCATCGTCTTAATAACTTTCCAGCCCAGCTGTCTGGAGGGGAGCAACAGCGAGTCTCCATTGCACGCGCGGTAGCCAAAAATCCTAAAATCCTCCTTTGTGATGAACCGACTGGAGCCTTGGATTATCAGACGGGCAAGCAGGTTTTGAAAATTCTCCAAGATATGTCTCGTCAAAAGGGAGCGACGGTGATCATCGTGACTCATAATGGAGCTTTGGCGCCCATTGCTGATCGCGTGATTCATATGCACGATGCCAGTGTTAAGGATGTGGTGCTCAACCAGCATCCTCAGGATATCGACAGTTTGGAGTACTAGCATGATCAAGCGAAAAACCTATTGGAAGGACTTAATTCAGTCCTTTACAGGCTCTAAGGGGCGTTTTTTATCCATCTTGACCTTGATGATGTTGGGATCTTTAGCCTTAGTCGGTCTCAAAGTGACTAGCCCCAACATGGAGGCGACAGCTAATGCTTATTTAACAACTGCTCAAACCTTGGATTTGGCAGTTATGTCTAATTATGGTTTGGATCAAACAGATCAAGAAGAACTAGAACAGATAGAGGGCGCAGAGGTTGAGTTTGGCTATTTGACAGATGTGACTATGGAGAATGGGCAGGATGCCATTCGGCTGTACTCCAAATCAGAGCGAATTTCAACCTTTCAGCTAAGAGAGGGACGACTTCCTCAGTCAGACAAGGAAATCGCCTTGGCAAGTCATTTGCAAGGCCAATATCGTGTGGGACAGGAGATTAGCTTTAAAGAAAAAGAAGGTGGTCATTCCTCTTTAAAAAATCATACATATACCATTACTGGTTTTGTGGATTCAGCTGAAATCCTCTCCCAGCGAGATATGGGCTACGCAGCAAGTGGAAGTGGGACTCTGACAGCCTATGGGGTGATTTTACCTAGTCAGTTTGATCAGAAAGTCTACAGTATAGCTCGTTTGAAATATCAAGATTTAGCAGGTTTAAATGCTTTCTCAGCAGCTTATGAAGAGAAATCCAAGCAACATCAGGAAGATCTAGAACAAGCTTTGTCAGATAATGGCAAGGCACGTCTGCAACTCTTGAAAAAAGAAGGACAAGAGTCTCTAAACAAAGGTCAAGAGACCCTTGACAAGGCTGAGACTAATTTGCAGGAAGGCAAGCGTCGTTTAGTAGCTGCTCAAGCTCGTATACAGGCTCAAGAAAGTCAACTAGCCTTGCTGCCTCAAGCCCAAAGAGAGCAGGCCCGTGCTCAACTTACCCAAGCCAAGCAGGAATTGAGTAAGGAAGAGGACAAACTAAAGCAGGCTGAACAAAATTTAGCCCAAGAAAAGGAAAAGTTAGAAAAACATCAGCAAGTCTTGGATGATTTGGTTGAGCCCAAGTATCAAGTCTATAATCGTCAGACCATGCCAGGTGGTCAGGGCTACCTCATGTACAGCAATGCTTCAGCTAGTATTCGGGCAGTGGGCAATATCTTTCCTGTAGTGCTTTATGCCGTAGCGGCTATGGTGACCTTTACCACCATGACTCGTTTTGTGGATGAAGAGCGAACTCATGCAGGGATTTTTAAGGCTTTGGGTTATCGTAGTAAGGATATTATCGCTAAATTTCTCCTCTACGGTCTAGTGACTGGGACTGTCGGAACAGCTCTAGGTAGTATACTTGGCCATTATTTACTAGCCAGTGTGATTTCAAGTGTCATTACAAAAGGCATGGTGGTGGGAGAAACCCAGATTCAGTTCTATTGGACCTATAGCTTACTGGCTCTTGTCTTGAGTTGGTTGGCGAGTGTGTTACCAGCCTACTTGGTAGCTAGTAGAGAACTTCATGACGAAGCAGCCCAGCTTTTACTGCTTAAACCTCCTGTTAAAGGAGCTAAAATCTTACTGGAGCGTCTCAGTTTTATCTGGCGCCGTCTCAGTTTTACTCATAAGGTAACAGCTCGAAATATCTTCCGTTATAAGCAGCGGATGTTGATGACAATCTTTGGTGTGGCAGGTTCTGTAGCTCTGCTCTTTGCAGGTTTGGGAATCCAATCCTCTGTAGCAGGAGTTCCGTCTAGACAGTTTCAACAAATCCAACAGTATCAAATGATTGTCTCTGAAAATCTTAGTGCGACCAATCAGGACAAGGCAAATCTAGAAGAAGTCTTGAAAGGGCAGGATATCCAAGCCTACCAGAAAATCTATTCTAAAACGCTAGACAAGGATTTCAAAGGTAAGGCTGGTCTTCAAACTATTACCCTTATGATGACAGAGAAGGAGGATTTGACGCCCTTTATCCATCTGCAACATCATCAGCAAGAACTGACATTAAAAGATGGCGTCGTTATTACAGCTAAACTTGCCCAGCTGGCAGGTGTCAAGGTTGGGCAGACTTTAGAAATTGAAGGTAAGGAACTAAAGGTCGCTGCTATTACTGAGAACTACGTTGGTCACTTTATTTATATGAGTCAGGCTAGCTATGAGCAAGTTTACGGACAGGTGCCGCAAGCTAATACTTATCTGGTTAGGCTAAAGGATTCTAGTGCGCCTAGTATTGAAAGACTGGCCGGCTTGCTTATGAATCAAGCTGCGGTGTCCAGCGTTGTCCAAAATGCTTCAGCCATTCGACTCTTTGACTCGGTCGCAAGTTCACTCAATCAGACCATGACCATCTTGGTCATCGTATCGGTTCTGTTGGCTATTGTTATCCTCTACAATTTGACCAATATCAACGTGGCTGAGAGAATCCGTGAACTCTCCACTATCAAGGTTCTCGGTTTTCATAATAATGAAGTCACCCTCTACATTTACCGTGAGACGATTGTGCTGTCCCTTGTGGGAATCGTACTTGGTTTGGTATCTGGTTTCTATTTACACCAATTTTTGATTCAAATGATTTCGCCTGCGACTATTCTCTTTTATCCACAGGTAGGCTGGGAAGTCTATGTAATCCCAGTGGCAGCAGTGAGCACCATTTTGACCTTGCTTGGTTTCTTTGTCAATTATCATCTGAGAAAGATTGATATGCTTGAAGCCTTGAAATCTGTAGAGTAAGGTAGTTGTTTTTATCAGATTGGACTTGTATTTACTGGTAATCAAAAATCCTCCGTTTCAAAGAGCAGGGAACTCTTTGTGACAGAGGATTTTTTTTATAGGGCTTTAGCAGCTGCAATTGCGGCTTCGAAGTTTGGCTCAGAATTGATATTGTCCACGTATTCAACGTAGCGAATAGTATTGTCGGTATCGAGGACAAAAACTGCGCGTGCCAATAGGTGCCATTCATTGATTAAGAGGGCATAGTCACGTCCAAAGGACTGGTCGAAATAGTCTGAGAGCATGATGGCATTTTCAATACCTTCAGCACCGCACCAACGTTTTTGGGCAAAAGGTAGGTCCATAGAAACAGTCAAGACGACTGTATTATCCAGTCCAGCCAGTTCTTGGTTAAAACGACGCGTTTGAGTTGAGCAGATACCTGTATCGATAGAAGGCACGACACTCAAGACTTTTTTCTTACCGTCAAAATCAGCTAGAGATTTTTTAGAAAGATCAGTTGCAGTGAGAGAAAAATCAAGTGCCTTGTCGCCGACTTGTAGTTGTTTACCTGTAAAGCTCACAGGATTTCCGAGAAAAGTTACCATAGGATACTCCAATCTTTTTTTCTTCCATTTTAGTTGAAACGGTCAGAATTTTCCAATGATTTGACCGGAAATATGGGCATAGAAAAAACGTCGATTCAAGAAGAATGACGTTTTGAAATCTATTATTTAGCTAAACCTTCAGCAATCTTATCAAGGTTGTATTTCATCATGTTGTAGTAGCTGTCGCCTTCTTTACCTTGTTCTGCGATAGAGTCAGTAAAGATTTGTGCATAGATTGGGATATTTGTGTCTTGAGAAACAGTTTTCATTGGACGGTCATCCACACTTGATTCTACAAAGAGTGAAGGAGTTTTTGTTTGGCGAAGTTTTTCAACCAAGGTCTTGATTTGATCAGGTGTTCCTTCTTCTTCAGTGTTGATTTCCCAGATGTAGGCACTTGGGACACCGTAGGCTTTAGAGAAGTATTTGAAGCATCCTTCGCTGGTTACGATGAGTTTTTTCTCAGCAGGGATGTTGTTAAATTTCTCTTTAGCTTCCTTGTCAAGCTTGTCTAGTTTTTCAGTATATTCTTTGAGATTTTTTTCGTAGAATTCCTTGTTGCTAGGGTCTTTAGCGCTCAATTGTTTTGCGATATTTTTAGCAAAGATCATACCGTTTTCAAGGTTAAGCCAAGCGTGTGGGTCTTCTTTGCCTTTTTCGTTTTGGCCTTCAAGGTAGATAACATCAACGCCTTCGCTGACTGCAAAGTAGTCTTTGTTTTCAGTTTTCTTAGCATTTTCTACCAATTTTGTAAACCAAGCATTGCCACCTGTTTCAAGGTTGATCCCGTTATAGAAAATCAAATCAGCTTGAGAAGTTTTCTTAACGTCTTCAGGAAGTGGTTCGTATTCGTGTGGGTCTTGACCAACAGGAACGATACTGTGAAGATCAATCTTGTCACCAGCAATATTTTTAGTAATATCAGCGATGATTGAGTTTGTAGCAACAACTTTTAGTTTTTGACCAGAAGCTGCATCTTTTTTTCCACTAGCACATGCTACAAGAGCGATGACGGAAAGAAAGAGAACAAGTAATGTACCTAATTTTTTCATTAGATCCTCCAATTTATTGGGGTTTTGCCCCTTATTTTAACAAATGTTTATTTTTCAGTTTCAAATATCGTTGTTTTGGAGCGATAAAGAAGCTAATGAGAAAGAAACTAGCAGCTGTGAGCACGATACTAGAACCTGCCGCAACGTTAAAGCTATAGCCGATAAAGAGTCCCAAAACTGAAGCAGTAGCTCCAAAGGTTGAGGAAAGGAAAATCATGCTTTTCAGGCTATTAGCATACAGATAAGCAGTTGCAGCTGGGGTAATCAGCATGGCTACAATCAGGATAGTTCCGACACTTTGCATGGCTGTCACAGACACGAGAGTCAGGAGTACCATGAGAAGGTAGTGATAGAAATTGACAGGCATTCCCATGGCTTTGGCCAAGAGTTCATCAAAGGAAGTTATCAAGAGTTGCTTGAAGAAAATCCAGATTAACAAGAGAATGACTGCTCCCACACCCATAGTAATAAACATATCCGTATCTTGGACGGCCAGGATATTACCAAAAAGGATATGGAAAAGGTCAGTTGAACTTTTAGCGACACTAATCAAGATGATACCGAGGGCTAAGAAAGAAGAAAAGGTAATGCCGATGGCGGTATCGCTTTTGATAATCGAGTTTCCCTTGATGTAGGTAATGATGATGGCAGCTAGCAGTCCAAAGACAATGGCTCCGATAAAGAAGTCAAGGCCCAAGATGAAGGAGAGGGCTACACCTGGTAAGACAGCATGTGAAATGGCATCTCCCATGAGTGACATCCCGCGTAGAATGATGAAACATCCTACAGCTCCAGCTACGACCCCTACGACAATGGCTGTTATCAAGGCATTTTGTAAGAAATGGAATTTTTGCAATCCATCGATAAATTCTGCAATCATAGGTCACCTCCATTGAAAAAGAGTCGATTACCGTAAGCTTCTTTGAGATTGGCTTCGGTAAAGGTTTCTTTGGTTGGACCAAAGGCAATCACTTCTCGATTGACAAGCAAGACTTGATCGAAGTAGTGGGGAACCTTGCTGAGGTCGTGGTGGACGATGAGAACCGTCTTCCCAGCTTTTTTCAGATCTCTCAGCGTATTCATGATGATTTCCTCACTGACAGAGTCAATCCCAACAAAGGGTTCATCCAAGAGGATATAGTCGGCTTCCTGTACCAAACATCTGGCAATCAAGACCCGCTGGAATTGACCTCCAGACAGTTGACTGATTTGCCGTTCAGCGTAGTCAGCTAGACCGACGATTTCAAGGGCTTCTTGCACTTTCTTCCAATGTTTAGCCTTTAAACTGCGAAAGAGAGGGATAGAGGGAAAGAGTCCTAACGAGACACATTCCTTGACCTTGATGGGAAAGTTGTAGTCGATATTGATTTTTTGTTCGACATAGGCAATTCGGTGTAAGGATTTTTTAACTTCCTTGTCATCGAGAAATGCCTGACCTTGATGTGGGATAATTCCCAGCATCCCTTTTAATAATGTTGATTTTCCAGCACCGTTAGGACCAATGATTCCGGTAATTGTTGGTCCTTGGAGCACTAGTGAAATATCCTTAAGTGCCAACGTTTCTTTGTAGGAGACACTGAGGTTTTCGATACGTATCATAAACTTGTATTCCTCCTAACTCTTAATATACCTTAAAAAAAAAATTAAGTCAAGTTAATTTTTGAAAAAATTAAAATAATAACTGAAAAATCTTTACCAAAATCTTTACACATTACGCAAGGAAATCAATATATAGTGGATTGAATCTGGAATAGTCCACCGAGTTTTTTAAAACATTGTTAGAAATTGGTTTGAATTTCCTAATCAATTTATCCTGTTTTTAGTTTATTTTGATATATATTTAGTAGGAGGTCTAATAAAACGCATAATCTCAAGGTTTACACACTGATATTATGCGTTTTTATGATTTTAAAGATTCTTTAATTAGATTTAGTATCTGTACTTCAAAAAGTATTTTAATCTATCTATGGAGAAGCCCTTAGTTTACTCTTTGATTTTTATTGAGTATGAGCGATTCTTTGATGAATTATTTTGAATAAGTATATCACACTTTAAACATCAATAGTTTTTACTTTTGGTTAATGGACTAAAGTAACTAAATCCCCCTGCAAGAAATCTTATAGTACCTGCTAATATTAGAATACTTATGATAGTTAAGTTATGTGAAACAAGTATTCCTCCAATGTATGCTCCTAAGGGGATAGAAGCAAATGAGATCATTCTAGTAATACTAACAACACGTCCCAACATTTCTTTTTTGACAACTTTTTGTCGTAACGTAAAATATGTAATGGCATTGATATTGCCAAACATATTACTCAAACCTAAGAATACTCCCATATATATATAGTTTGTGTTAATTGATAGCAACATAGTAGATAGACCAGCTAGCATTGTACTGATGGAGAGGATTTTTCCATATCTAAACTTTTTAATTAATTCAGGGGCAAGAATAGCACCTAATATAGCTCCTACACCAGCTATTGAGAGTATTAATCCATAGTGAAAGGAGGTATAGCCTAGAACATCTGTAATATAGTAAACTAAGTTGGCCTGAAATATATGAATGGCAAAGTTTGTTCCAAAAAAAAGAATAGCTCCACTTAGGATGATTTTATCATTTTTTACATAGTGCAAACCAATAGATATTGTTTTAGAAAGACTCTCTTTTTTAGAGATATTTACTAGTGTATTTTCTGGAGTTTTTATGAAGAGAATTAATACGCTGGCAATTAAAAAGGTAAGAGCATTGACCCATAAAACTTTAGCTGGATTAATAAGTAATAGAACAGATCCACTAATCATAGGACCAATAAGATTTAATGTATTGTCAATAAGTTGGATTCCTGAATTGGCTTTTGATAGCTGATTGTCTGTCACAATCTGTGGTAACAAGCTTTGAAATGCTGGGTGGACTAATGGCTCTGTAGAAGAGAGCAGGAAGGTTAAAATATAAATTAAGAGTAAGAGTATATTATCATTTTTAAAAGATATTATTAGCAAACTTAGAATGACTAATGAGATTAAATGACATATTGAGATGATATATACTTTTTTGAATTTATCTGCTAATATACCTCCTACTAGAGAAAATAAAATCCATGGTAAAAATGAAATACCGTATAGAGTAGCCATATGAAATGGAGATCCTGTTTTCTCAAATACTAGCAAAGGTAGAGCTAATTTTCTTAGCCAATCACCAAAGTTGGATACAAGAAATGTTAGCCACAATATTTTGTAATTTCTATTCAATAATATTACCTCCACGACAGGTTATACAATTGGGATCTATATGCCAATGCTCGGCTATTTTTGTAGTCATTGTATTCATATCTATGGATTTTAATTGGCCTACAGTAGTTAATTCACCGATACCAGTGATATATTTTGTAACTTCTGAACAAATGATACCAGTTGCTACAGATACTAGAGGAGCTATGGCAGTATTGTCACCAACTAAGTTTAAACGAGTTCTTTCTTCAAGGATTAGGTGAGAAATAGGGTGTTCTTTTTGGATAGTATTTCTCCAACAATCAATGCATCCAGATATTTTGGGAATAATAGTATATTGCAAGGCTCGTTGTGCTTCTAAACCTGCACAAAATAAAGGAATATTCAGCTTTACTATAGCTTCATTTACCCATCTTGCTAGTTTGACTTTAGGTCTATCCGCAACTAGTATTAAGCAATCAAATCCACGGAATGATTCAACAACATCTTCAGATGAATTGATTTTCTTTTCCTCAACAGTAAATTTTATTTGAGGATTAAATTCATAGATGCGTTGTTTTGCTATACTTGCTTTACTCTTTCCTATATCATCAAAGTTATATAAAATTTGTCTATTTAAATTAGATATATCAACGACATCAAACTCAACAGCTTTTATTTCTCCTATACCTAAGCCAGCTAAGTCATATATAATGTGAGAGCCTAATCCGCCTAATCCAATAATTCCAATTTTTGAATCAATTAATTTTTTTTGAGAAATATATTTATTTTCACTTAAAGTTGCGTAAGATGAAAAAAAGTTGATGTTTCTGTGATAACGTTCTAATTCATACTTGGATAATATTTTAGAACCAGTAAGATTTAAATCCTCGATAAATCGTTCTTTACTGATTTCATCAATAGCTTCCATTACATCAGATGGTGATAGTTCACTGTAGGTTTCTGAAACTTCTCTTATGATTTTTTCGACGGTATTAATTCCATCCATTTTTTTGAGCATGTATTCAATAGCTCCGCTAGGGTCTTCATATTCTGTAATTTCTCCAAACCCACCTATATAGACCGATCCGTCTTTATATACTACTGGGTAAGCCTTTTTTAGTTTTGGACGAGCTTTTAGTAGATCCATTATATCTCCTTATATCAATTAAAAGAAAAGGTAACTAGAGAAAGTCTAGTTACCAGCCTCGGTGAAGAAAGTATTACTATCCTTCTACTGCGATTCCTGCAATACTTGCAGAATGAACACGTTTTTGCTTAAGCATAAAATCTACCTCCTAATATTTAAATTTCAAGTAGCAAAGCTACGAGATAGATAAAATTTTATCATTTTATATATTTTTTGTCAATTCATTTTTCAGACAATTAATTTTTTTGTGAATTTTTAAAAAATTAAAATAATAACTGAAAAATGATGGAAAGAGAAAGTTCATTTTTAATTGCATTCCTAGGTAATTTTTGTTAAGCTAAAAGCAAGTACAAATGAAAGCGAGAACACGATGACACGTTATCAAGATGATTTTTATGATGCTATCAATGGAGAATGGCAACAGACAGCTGAAATCCCAGCAGATAAGTCTCAAACAGGAGGTTTTGTTGATTTAGACCAGGAAATTGAAGATCTGATGCTGGCGACAACAGACAAGTGGTTGGCAGGAGAAGAGGTGCCTGAGGATGCTATCTTGGCAAACTTTGTCAAATATCACCGCCTAGTTCGTGATTTTGACAAGAGAGAAGCTGACGGTATCACACCTGTCTTACCACTTCTTAAAGAATTCCAAGAATTGGAGACTTTTGCGGATTTTACAGCTAAACTAGCAGAGTTTGAGCTTGCAGGAAAACCAAACTTCCTTCCTTTTGGTGTATCGCCAGACTTTATGGATGCTAGAATCAATGTTCTATGGGCTAGCGCTCCAAGCACGATCCTTCCAGATACGACCTACTATGCTGAAGACCATCCTCAGCGTGAAGAGCTTTTGACTCTTTGGAAAGAAAGCAGCGTAAATCTTCTCAAGGCTTATGATTTCTCTGATGCAGAAATTGAAGACTTGCTAGAGAAAAGATTAGAATTGGACCGCCGAGTTGCGGCAGTGGTGCTCTCTAATGAAGAAAGTTCAGAATATGCTAAACTTTACCATCCATACGCTTACGAAGATTTCAAGAAATTTGCACCTGCCTTACCTTTGGATGACTTCTTCCAAGCCGTTCTTGGACAAGTACCAGACAAGGTTATCGTAGACGAGGAACGTTTCTGGCAAGCAGCAGATCAATTCTATAGTGAAGAGGCATGGTCTCTTCTTAAGGCAACCTTAATTTTAAGTGTTGTGAATCTCTCGACCAGCTATTTAACAGAAGAAATCCGTGTCTTGTCAGGTGCCTACAGCCGTGCGCTTTCAGGAGTTCCAGAAGCCAAAGACAAGGTCAAGGCAGCTTATCAACTAGCACAAGGTCCTTTCAAACAAGCCTTGGGGCTCTGGTATGCCCATGAAAAATTCTCCCCAGAAGCCAAGGCAGATGTGGAGAAAAAAGTGGCAACCATGATTGATGTCTATAAGGAACGCTTGGCCAAGAATGACTGGCTGACTCCAGAAACTCGTGACAAGGCTATCGTCAAACTCAATGTCATCAAGCCTTATATCGGTTACCCAGAAGAATTGCCTGAACGCTATAAGGACAAGGTAGTGGATGAGACTGCTAGTCTTTTTGACAATGCTCTAGCCTTTGCGCGTGTGGAAATCAAACACAGTTGGAGCAAGTGGAACCAACCTGTTGACTACAAGGAATGGGGCATGCCTGCTCATATGGTCAATGCTTATTACAATCCACAGAAGAACTTAATTGTCTTCCCAGCAGCTATTTTACAGGCACCTTTCTATGATTTGCATCAGTCATCTTCTGCTAACTACGGTGGGATTGGGGCAGTTATTGCCCATGAAATTTCCCACGCCTTTGATACCAACGGAGCTTCCTTTGACGAAAATGGTAGCCTCAAGGATTGGTGGACAGAGAGCGACTATGCTGCCTTCAAGGAGAAAACACAAAAAGTTATCGATCAATTTGATGGACAGGATTCTTATGGTGCAACCATCAACGGTAAATTGACTGTATCAGAAAACGTGGCTGACTTGGGAGGAATCGCTGCAGCGCTTGAAGCAGCTAAGAGAGAACCAGACTTCTCAGCAGAAGAATTCTTCTACAACTTCGGTCGCATCTGGCGCATGAAAGGTCGTCCAGAATTTATGAAACTTTTGGCTAGCGTCGATGTGCACGCACCAGCCAAACTCCGTGTCAATGTACAAGTACCAAACTTCGATGATTTCTTTACAACCTATGATGTCAAAGAAGGCGACGGTATGTGGCGTTCGCCAGAAGAGCGCGTGATTATTTGGTAATGCAAAAAATCTAGTTATCAGAAAAAAGGCATCCAATCAGGTGTGAAAACCTTGGCTGGATGCCTTTTGTAATAGAAAGATTTGCTGGATAGTGTACTTAAAATGCGATAGACATTGTCATCATTTTACTAGAAAAAAGGATTGAAAGTTTTTTCGTGAGCGATAGTAGTAGCTGGACCATGCCCTGGATAGACGTCGTAGTTTGGTAGGGTCAAAAGTTGGGTTTTGATACTATGGAGGAGTTGCTCCATGCTACCAGTCGGAAGGTCCGTTCGTCCGATTGTTTCACGGAACAGGGCATCACCTGTCAAGACCAAATGAGCATCAGGAAAGACGATAGAAACACCGCCGATAGAGTGACCTGGTGTTGGCAAGACAGTGAAACGAAATTCCTCCAGTTGGTATTCTTCGTGAAAGATAAAAGTGTGTTCTGCAGGTTTTGCGACCACATCTGCCATATCATCGTGGCGGGGAAGCCCAGAGAGATTATCGACAGGAGTATAGAGCCAGCTAGCTTCGCTCTCTGCGATATAGACAGGAGGATTGCCAAAAGTCTCGCGAACCAAGTCCAGACTCATGATATGGTCATAATGGGCGTGGGTCAATAGAATAGCGCAGATTGGTTTGTTGATTTTCTCTATTGTCTGACGAATAGCGTCCCAATGGCTCCCGGGATCGACAACGATGAGGTGCTTTTCACCTTCTAGGTAATAGGTGTTTTCATAGGCAACAGGATTCACAGTTTTATGGATTTTCATATTAGCTCCAATCTCAAAGAATGTACTAAGATAAGTATAGCACAGTTGGGGAAAATAGGTAAGGATTTAGGATGAACTTAAAAACCAGCATGACTAGATGAAGACAGGCTGGTTATCAATTTATCAATATTGGAGAGGTGTCAATTGCCCTTCATAGGTTGCATAAACTCCGTCATTAGCTTGTTTGATAGACGTGATGTTTAGAGTGCCACCGTAGTTGGCTTCTCGTTTATCACTATATTCACTATAAGTTATCCTATTGGGCAGGTTCTGGTCGTTAGCATAATATTGAACGACTGTTTTTTTATAGCTTTGTTGGCTGAATAGGAACAGGCAGCTAACTCCTAACACTAGGAGAGCAAAGATAGAAATAGCAGTTTTTTTCATAGGTGTTCTCCTTATAAACTAAAGGATAAAAGAAAGCATCTTGAGGATTTTTAATTCCAAAATCCAGTCAAGGTACCAGTGTATGTGACACGAGTTCCATCGTTTATCTTTCGTATCTTCAATGGAATTGGGGAAGTCAGAAAGTCTTTGGGTTACAATATGGTTTCCGTTCTTCTATCTCTCCTTCTATCACCTAAGTTTAAAATCTAACTTCGTAATATATTATAGACTAATAATTCAGAATTATCAAGCAATTCTGAATTATTTTTTTCTTATTCTGTTCCAATCTAGTTTTCATATTCTTAAAAAAGTGATAAAATGGTAGGAAGAATTGGAGAGTAGAAATGCCAAAAGAAGTGAATTTAACAGGCGAAGAAGTTGTCGCTTTAACCAAAGAATATTTAACGGAAGAGGATGTTCATTTTGTCCATAAGGCCTTGGTCTATGCGGTGGATTGTCATAGTGGGCAATACCGCAAATCAGGTGAGCCTTATATCATTCACCCCATCCAAGTGGCAGGTATTTTAGCCAAGCTTAAGCTGGATGCCGTAACGGTAGCTTGTGGTTTCTTGCATGATGTGGTGGAAGATACTGATGCGACCTTGGACGATTTGGAAAGAGAGTTTGGTCCTGATGTGCGCGTGATTGTCGATGGGGTTACCAAACTTGGTAAGGTCAAGTACAAGTCTCACGAAGAGCAGTTGGCTGAAAACCACCGCAAGATGCTCATGGCCATGTCTGAGGACATCCGCGTTATCTTGGTTAAACTGTCTGACCGCTTGCACAATATGCGGACCCTGAAACACCTTAGAAAAGACAAACAGGAGCGTATTTCCAAAGAAACCATGGAAATCTATGCACCTCTTGCTCACCGTCTGGGGATTTCCAGTGTCAAATGGGAATTGGAAGACCTGTCTTTCCGTTATCTCAATCCGACAGAGTTTTACAAGATTACCCATATGATGAAGGAAAAGCGTAGAGAGCGTGAAGCCTTGGTGGATGAGGTAGTCACAAAATTAGAGGAATATACGACAGATCGTCACTTGAAAGGGAAGATTTACGGTCGCCCCAAGCATATTTACTCGATTTTCCGCAAAATGCAGGATAAGAGAAAACGGTTTGAGGAAATCTATGATTTGATTGCCATTCGCTGTATTTTGGATACCCAAAGTGATGTTTATGCCATGCTTGGTTATGTTCATGAACTTTGGAAACCCATGCCTGGTCGTTTCAAAGACTATATCGCCAACCGCAAGGCCAATGGTTACCAGTCTATCCATACGACAGTTTATGGGCCAAAAGGACCGATTGAGTTCCAGATTCGAACTAAAGCCATGCACGAGGTGGCTGAGTACGGGGTTGCGGCTCACTGGGCTTATAAGAAAGGAGTTAAGGGGCAGGTTAACAGCAAGGACTCAGCTATTGGGATGAACTGGATCAAGGAGATGATGGAGCTCCAAGACCAGGCTGATGATGCCAAGGAATTTGTGGACTCTGTCAAGGAAAACTATCTGGCTGAGGAGATTTACGTCTTTACTCCAGATGGAGCTGTCCGTTCCCTTCCAAAAGATTCAGGACCGATTGACTTTGCCTATGAAATCCATACCAAGGTCGGTGAAAAAGCGACGGGTGCCAAGGTCAATGGTCGCATGGTTCCACTGACAACCAAGCTCAAGACAGGGGATCAGGTTGAAATTGTCACCAACCCTAATTCTTTTGGACCGAGCCGTGACTGGCTCAACATGGTCAAGACCAGCAAGGCGCGCAATAAGATTCGTCAGTTCTTTAAAAATCAAGATAAGGAATTGTCTGTCAACAAGGGTCGTGAGATGTTGATGGCCCAGTTCCAAGAAAACGGCTATGTGGCCAATAAATTTATGGACAAGCGTCATATGGACCAAGTTCTGCAAAAAACTAGCTATAAAACAGAAGAATCCCTCTTTGCGGCCATTGGTTTTGGAGAAATCGGTGCTATTACCGTCTTTAACCGTCTGACTGAAAAGGAACGCCGTGAGGAAGAACGTGCCAAGGCCAAGGCGGAGGCAGAAGAACTTGTCAAAGGTGGCGAAATCAAGGTTGAAAATAAAGAAACCATCAAGGTCAAGCATGAGGGTGGTGTAGTCATTGAAGGTGCTTCTGGACTCCTCGTGCGGATTGCCAAGTGTTGTAATCCAGTGCCTGGTGACGATATTGTCGGCTACATTACCAAGGGGCGTGGTGTGGCTATTCACCGTGTGGACTGTATGAACCTGCGTGCCCAAGAAAACTACGAGCAACGTCTCCTTGATGTGGAGTGGGAAGACCAGTACTCTAGCTCAAATAAGGAGTATATGGCCCATATCGATATTTACGGCCTCAACCGTACAGGACTGTTGAACGATGTACTGCAAGTTCTTTCAAACACAACCAAGAATATCTCAACAGTCAACGCTCAGCCAACCAAGGATATGAAGTTTGCTAATATCCATGTGTCTTTCGGCATTGCCAACCTCTCGACGCTGACCACGGTCGTGGACAAGATTAAGAGTGTGCCAGAAGTTTACTCTGTCAAACGGACTAACGGTTAATTGCCCTAGCTCTTACTAGAAAGGCTATTATGAAAATCATTATCCAACGGGTTACAAAAGCCCAAGTAAGTATCGAAGGTCAGGTGCAGGGGAAAATCAACCAAGGCCTCTTATTGCTGGTTGGTGTTGGACCAGAGGACCAAGAGGAAGATTTGGACTATGCTGTGAGAAAGCTTGTCAACATGCGGATTTTTTCAGACGCAGAAGGCAAGATGAATCTATCTGTCAAAGATATTGAAGGAGAAATCCTCTCTATTTCTCAGTTTACCCTCTTTGCGGATACTAAGAAAGGTAATCGTCCAGCCTTTACAGGCGCAGCCAAACCTGATATGGCATCAGACTTCTATGACGCTTTCAATCAAAAATTAGCGAAAGAAGTACCCGTTCAGACAGGCATCTTTGGAGCGGATATGCAGGTTGAGCTGGTCAATGACGGACCGGTTACCATTATCCTAGATACTAAAAATAGATAAGAAAGACCAAGCCCGGACGGCTTGGTTTTTCTTATCTATCATAAAATACTCCAAAATGAAATCGGTTCTTGATAGGCTTTTGGGAAGTCTCTTTTCAGGCTTTGGCTTATGCGATAGGAAGAGATGAGATGTCCTAGGATTAGGAGAGCTCCTTGGAGGAAAAGTGAAATACCACTTAAACATATCAAGGAGAGAATCATCAGGATATCCCATAGGAGAATTTGTAAGGCAAAGCGCCAGAATCTCGGTCTAATCTGGGAATAGAGTTGACTAAAGTGGTCACAAAGTTGGTTGGACAGATAGGTCAATAGCACAGGATGAAAGAAAATGAGCCAACCGCTATAAATCAAAATCCAGTCCCAAGTAAGCCCCTCTTTAAATGTCAAAAATGCCAGCATGATTCCATCAATAATAAGGAGCTCAATGGTTTTGATGTATATGATGTTTTTCATGATAAGACCTCCTTTTTTCATCTGTTAGTGACGGAATAGTTTATATATTTATTATACAATATTTAGTCGGAACATGAAAGCGTTTGCTATTATTTTTGATATAAAAAATAGATAAGAAAACCCTGAAAATAAAACTTTCAGGGTTGGTAGGGGACTTGAGAAATTAGTTGATTTTCTCGACATAGAGTTGTTTTGCAATGTCCATATTCACTTGTAAATCCTCGTCTTTACTAAGGATAGTGAAGGTATTGCTGAAGCCATCAAACTGCTTGACTTGGAGCGAATCACCGATGTGAAGTGAGTGCTTGTCCAGATAATGGAGAATGTCAAAACTATCGTGCACCCGAGTTAGGCGATAGGAGCCAGCTTCCTTGATGTCAGCTAGTGGCAGGTTATTGATTTCAACTAGGAGTTCTCCCTTGGCAGGAATGGTTCCTCCGTGGGGGCAGGTTTTGGGGAATCCAAGCAATTTTTCTAATCTCTCCACGAATAGGTCAGAGACAGTATGTTCCAATACCTCAGCTTCTTCGTGAATCTGGTCACTCGTATAGTCTAAATGATGGACTAGAAAAACTTCAATCAAGCGATGCTTACGATAGAGCTCAGAGACCAGTTTGAGGCCGAGGTCAGTCAGTAGATAGCCACATTCTTTGTCCTTGAGGATGAGATTTTCACTCTTCATTCGTTTAATCATTTCAGTTACGGCAGGGGGAGAGACTTGCATGCGGGCAGCAATTTCCTTGTTGGTAATCTTATGCAAATCTATGCTAATTTCATAAATACATTTTAGATAGTCTTCTTTATTCGGGGTCATTCGCTTCCTCTTGTCTAATATCTTTATCTAGTATATCAAAAAAAGCTAGATTTCTCTAGCTGTGACTTTTTATGTTATACTTATTGCAAGAGAAAAAACGAGGAGATGGATATGACGAAAATAGCTCTTCTTTCAGATATTCATGGAAATACCACCGCCTTGGAGGCTGTTTTGGCAGATGCTCGGCAGCTAGGAGTGGATGAATACTGGCTTTTGGGAGACATTCTCATGCCAGGGACAGGGCGTAGAAGGATTTTGGACTTGTTGGCTCAACTACCGATTACAGCTAGAGTTTTGGGAAACTGGGAAGATAGTCTGTGGCATGGTGTCCGCAAGGAACTAGATAGTACTCGTCCCAGTCAACGCTATCTCTTGCGTCAGTGCCAGTATGTTTTAGAGGAAATTTCCCTAGAAGAAATTGAACTGCTCCACAATCAACCACTCCAGATTCATTGTCAGTTTGGTGATTTGACGGTAGGAATTAGCCATCATCTGCCTGATAAGAACTGGGGGCGAGAGTTGATTCATACTGGAGCACAGGAGGATTTTGACCGCTTGGTGACCAATCCGCCTTGTGATATTGCTGTTTATGGTCATATTCACCAGCAGTTGCTTCGTTACGGGACTGGTGGGCAATTGATTGTCAATCCGGGTTCGATTGGGCAACCTTTCTTTTTGGACGCTCAGCTACGGAAGGACTTGAGGGCCCAGTATATGATTTTAGAGTTTGATGGCAAGGGCCTGGTAGATATGGACTTCCGACGGGTAGACTACGATGTGGCAGCTGAATTGCAGCTGGCTAAAGACCTCAAACTTCCCTATTTTGAGGTTTATTATGAAAGTCTGGTTAATGGTATCCATCATACTCACAATCAGGAATTTCTGAGAGAATTGGCCCAGAAAGAGGGCTATGATAGGGAATTAGATGCTTGGTTGAAAAGTGGTAACGATTGACATTACAACTAAAAAGGGTATAATAAAAGAAAAAGAAGAGTAGAGGCAGGGTAGCCTCGTAAAAAGGAGAAGAGGATGCAAATTCCAAGTAGATTTACCATTGCGACTCATATGCTGATAATTATTGCCCTCGAGGGGAAGGAAAGCAAGGTGACCAGTGATTTTCTGGCTGCTAGTGTCGGGGTCAATCCTGTCATTATCAGAAAAACCTTGTCCCAGTTGAAGAAGGCAGAGCTGATTTCAGTAGCGCGTGGAACGGGTGGAACAGAGATTGTCAAAGATCTCAAAGATATTAGTCTTTTAGATGTTTATCAGGCGGTAGAGTGTCTTGGTAAGACAGGTCAGCTCTTTAGTTTCCATGACAATCCAAATCCAAATTGCCCAGTTGGAGCTCATATTCATGATGTTTTGGATCAAAAATTGGAGAGAATCCAGCTGGCTATGGAGGCTGAACTTGGTCAGACCAGTTTAGAACAAGTCGTGGCCGATGCAGAGAGTCAGATCAAGGATTGATTTCTTCTTTAAAACAAAAAAGCTTATGAGAAGGTGCACCTCATCATAAGCTTTTTATATTAGAATGAAGTTAGAACAGTACAACAAAACTTCTAATTCATTTTTAGAAATTGATCTAAATCCCCTAATCGATTTGTTCGTATCTTATTTCATTCTGCTATATCTATTCTTCCAGGCTTGGTAACGGGTATCAATCAATAATTGGGTAAGACGTTCCATGTTTTCCCTTTCTTCTGGAGTGAGGGATTGTGCTTGGACAAAGAGATGATGAATATGTTCGATAGCTCTTAGGGAAGACAGGTCATTGATGGAGCTAATCCCAGCATCGAGAATAGTGCCAAAGAAGAGGTCGAAGTAGAGCTGGAGTTCCTCATCAGGGACTGTGGCCACCCACTCCTTGAAGGTTGTGTCAACTTGTTGGCTATCACTGTTGGTCTTATCCAGTTGAACGAAGTGTTTGTCCTCAATATGCCAACTAAAGGTATCGTGCTGGGCGATACCACCTAAGGCAGTGCTGTGCACGATGATTTGGTGGGCCGGAATTTCCAACATCATACCGATGATGGAACCTTGTGGGATGAAGACCTTGGTTCTATCCATTATCCTTTGATAGCCCTCGGTTTGTGTCAGTTTTTTATGGAGACCAGGCGCATCAAAGGTATAAACAGCTGTGATTTGATTTTGCAAGTTTTGCTCAATTTGACTAGCAGCATAGATGGCTAGATTTCCTCCCTTGGAATGCCCAGCCAGAATGACCTTTTGCTTAGGATGGTGGGCAAAAAAGTTCTTTAAATAGCGGAGGGCGTGCTTTTGAGCAGGAATTTCCTTCATATAGGTCAGGTGAAAATCTTCCTTCCAGCCAATGATACTGTCATCAGTCCCACGAAAGACAATCAGATAGGTGTCGAGAGTGAGGCGGTAGGTCATAGCCGCAAACTGTTTTTGCAGCTCAGGGTCGATGTCGTTGATAAAATGGGAGAATTTGCAATTTTTGAAGCGTTTGTGTTGAGCTAGTTCATCTAATAGCTGGAGACGATTTTTGCTGGTCAACATGTTAGGCTCTCTTGGGACCTGAGGAGCTAGGTCTAAAAGTCGCTGAGGAGTTGTGGAGACCAGATTATCAAAGGAGAGGTAGGTGATTTCTGTTAAGGCTAGAATATCTAATTCATTTAAAGGAAGGTCGTAAAAGGAATCGTGTGCGACATCTTTCAGATAATCAAAAATATTGACCATAATAGCTCCTTTCTTTTTATTTATCTTATCAAATTTCCCTTAAATTAGCTACTAGGATTGCCTCACTATGTTGGCTAAAAACAAGCTATGTCAAATTCAGTTTCAGACCTTCTAGCATGGAAAAATCTGTTATAATAATAGAAAAGGAGGAGCGCATGCACAAGATTTTACTAGTAGAAGATGATCAGGTCATTCGTCAACAAGTCGGGAAAATGCTCTCTGAATGGGGATTTGAAGTGGTTCTGGTAGAAGACTTTATGGAAGTTTTGAGTCTATTTGTTCAATCGGAACCTCATCTGGTCCTCATGGATATTGGACTGCCTTTGTTTAATGGCTATCACTGGTGTCAGGAGATTCGCAAGATTTCCAAGGTACCTATTATGTTTCTGTCTTCGAGAGATCAGGCTATGGATATCGTCATGGCAATCAATATGGGGGCGGATGACTTTGTGACCAAGCCTTTTGACCAGCAGGTTCTTTTAGCCAAGGTTCAGGGCTTGTTGCGCCGTTCCTATGAGTTCGGGCGTGACGAGAGTTTACTGGAATATGCTGGTGTGATTCTTAATACCAAATCCATGGATGTACATTATCAAGGGCAAGTCTTGAATTTGACCAAGAACGAATTTCAGATTTTACGCGTTTTATTTGAGCATGCAGGCAACATCGTAGCGCGTGACGACCTCATGCGGGAACTTTGGAATAGTGATTTTTTCATTGATGATAATACCCTCTCTGTCAATGTGGCTCGTTTGCGTAAAAAGTTGGAAGAGCAGGGCTTGGTAGGATTTATCGAGACCAAGAAAGGAATAGGGTACGGATTGAAGCATGCTTGATTGGAAACAATTTTTTCTAGCCTATCTGCGTTCCCGTAGTCGTCTTTTGGTTTATCTGCTTTCTTTGACGTTTCTGATTTTGCTCTTTCAGTTTTTATTTGCCAGTTTGGGAATTTACTTTCTCTACTTTTTCCTCTTGTGTTGCTTTGTAACCATTTTATTTTTCGCTTGGGACATATTGGTGGAAATGCAGGTCTATCGCCAGGAAATTCTCTATGGGGAGAGGGAAGCCAAATCTCCTTTGGAAATAGCTTTAGCAGAAAAATTAGAAGCGCGTGAGATGGAACTTTATCAGCAGAGGTCAGATTCAGAAAGAAAACTGACGGATTTGCTGGATTACTATACCTTGTGGGTCCATCAGATAAAGACCCCCATTGCAGCTAGTCAACTCTTAGTTGCAGAAGTAGCCGACCGCCAACTGAAGCAGCAATTAGAACAGGAAATTTTCAAGATTGACTCCTATACCAATCTAGTTTTACAATACCTGCGTTTAGAAAGTTTTCATGATGATTTGGTCTTAAAGCAGGTTCAAATTGAGGATTTGGTCAAGGAAATAATTCGTAAATATGCTCTTTTCTTTATTCAAAAAGGCCTAAATGTCAATCTACATGACCTTGATAAAGAAATTGTGACGGATAAGAAGTGGCTGTTAGTGGTCATTGAACAAATCATCTCAAATAGTCTCAAGTACACCAAGGAAGGTGGTCTGGAGATTTATATGGACGGTCAAGAGCTCTGTATCAAGGATACAGGAATCGGGATAAAAAATAGTGATGTTCTCCGAGTCTTTGAACGTGGCTTTTCAGGATACAATGGCCGCCTAACTCAGCAGTCATCTGGACTTGGACTTTACCTATCTAAGAAAATTTCTGAAGAACTGGGTCACCAGATTCACATCGAGTCTGAGGTTGGAGAAGGAACGATAGTGCGGATTCAGTTTGCTCAAGTGAACTTAGTCCTTGAGTGAGCATAGACGAAAAAGCCTCCGGACTGGAGGCTTTTGTGCTAGGTTCTTATTTCTCAACGCGTGATTTGTTGTCGATATCAGCTAGGATAGCTTGAACAAAATCATCTACTGAGACAGTTTGTGTTTCTTTTTGGCCGTAGCGACGAACGTTGACTGTTCCGTCTTCCATTTCCTTGTCCCCAACGATCAATTGGTAAGGAATCTTGCTTGTTTGTGAAGCACGGATCTTGAACTGCATTTTTTCATTGCGCTCATCGACATCAGCACGGACACCACGGTCGCGGAGTTTTTTAGCTACTTCCCATGCGTAGTCCACGTGTTTTTCGTTAGATACTGGGATGAGGGTTACTTGGTGTGGTGCAAGCCATGTTGGGAAGGCACCCTTGTAGTTCTCAATCAAGATAGCTGTGAAGCGTTCCATAGTTGAGATAACTCCACGGTGGATCATAACTGGACGGTGCTCTTCGCCATCAGCTCCGATGTATTTAAGGTCGAAGCGTTCTGGAAGCAAGAAGTCAAGTTGGATAGTAGAAAGAGTTTCTTCTTTTCCAAGAGCGGTCTTAACTTGAATATCCAATTTTGGTCCGTAGAAGGCTGCTTCACCTTCGGCTTCAAAGTAGTCCACACCCATTTCATCAAGAGCTGCACGAAGCATAGTTTGGGCATTTTCCCACATTTCATCGTTATCAAAGTACTTGTGAGTATCTTGAGGGTCACGAAGAGAGAGGCGGAAGCGGTATTCAGTCAAGTTGAAATCTTCATAAACATCGATAATCAACTGAAGGGCACGTTGGAATTCTTCTTGGATTTGTTCTGGAGTAACAAAGAGGTGACCGTCGTTGAGTGACATTTCACGTACACGTTGAAGACCAGTGAGGGCACCAGATTTTTCATAACGGTGCATCATACCAATTTCAGCGATACGGATTGGCAACTCACGGTAAGAGTGAACATGGTGTTTGAAGACTTGGATGTGGTGTGGGCAGTTCATTGGACGAAGGACAAATTCTTCCCCGTCACCCATATCCATAGTTGGGAACATGTCTTCTTGGTAATGATCCCAGTGACCAGAAGTCTTGTAAAGTTCAACAGAAGCAAGAGGTGGAGTGTAGACGTGTTGGTAGCCAGAAGCCAACTCTTTGTCAACGATGTAGCGTTCCAACTCACGACGAATAGTCGCACCATTTGGCAACCAGAATGGCAAACCTTGACCAACCTCTTGAGAAATCATGAAGAGGTCAAGCTCTTTACCAAGTTTACGGTGGTCACGTTCTTTGGCTTCTTCACGCATTTGAAGGTAGTTCTTCAAGTCTTTCTTGTCAAACCAAGCTGTACCGTAGATACGTTGCATCATAGCGTTGTCGCTATTTCCACGCCAGTAAGCACCTGCTACATGGAGAAGGTGGAAGATTTGGATACGGCCTGTTGATGGGACGTGAGGGCCACGGCAAAGGTCTACATATTCACCCTGACGGTAGATAGTCAGACCACCTTCGTCTTCTGAGTGTTCTTCAATCAATTCCAACTTGTAAGGGTCATTTTTGAAGATTTCACGTGCCTCGTCTTTAGTAACTTCTTCACGGATTGATGGGAAGTTTTCTTTGACAATTTTTTGCATTTCTTCTTCGATACGAGGAAGGTCTTCGTTAGAGATTTGACCAGCTGTGTTGTCTGTATCGTAGTAGAAGCCGTCTTCGATGGCTGGACCAACTCCCAAGTGAATGTCTGGGAAAAGACGACGAGCTGCTTGGGCGAACAAGTGAGCAGCTGAGTGACGTAGGATTGGAAGGGCATCTTCGTGATCAGGTGTCACAATTTCGATGCTTCCATCTTCAGTGATAGCACGAGTAGTGTCGATGAGTTTGCCGTTGAATTTACCAGCCAAGGCCTTTTTAGCTAGAGAATTGCTGATAGATTGAGCAATTTCAAAAGTTGTAACGCCAGATTCGAATTCACGAACAGCGCCGTCTGGGAAAGTAATGTTAATCATGATGTTCTCCTTACTTATATTATTGACGAATGTGTTAATCCTATTCTGAAAACAGGGATAGAGAATTGTGAAAGCTAGAAAAACAAAAAGCGACATCCTAGAAAGGACGTCGTAACGTGGTTCCACCTTCATTTATGTACCTCAAAAGAGAGGGACACCTCTGATTGGCTCTAACGTGGCCACCGTTTTATGTTTTCATAAAAACTCAAGAGTAGTATCAGTTTAGACTTCCTATGCGTTTCCAGCAACCACGCACTCTCTAGTAGAAAGGGGCTAAGTGACTTGTCTCTATGGATTATTATAGCATGATTGTGAGATTTTTCAAGGATTTTGTGAAAGTTTTTTGTTTTTCATTTTTGTAGAATATGCTTGATGCCAATACCGGAAACCATGCCCACCAGAGCCAAGGTTTCATAGATTAGCAAGTAAATTAGTATAAACTCACCAAAAGTTATGATAGTAAAGCAAAAGAGCAGTCCGTTACCAATTAACCACCAAAGTGAGAAACGGAAACGGTAGCTATAGAGTAGCGATATAATCAAGATTACCAGAGGTGTAAAGAAGAGAATATTATTTACGTAGAGACTCTTGAGCAAAAGGGGGTCAGAAATGATTAGTGATAACAACTCATAAAGTGGCCAGTAAAAGAAAAAGATGACCAGATAGTAGGGGAGATGGGAATAGAATCTAGGCATGATAATCACCTCGTTTAAAAACAGACAACTTGGATTTCTTACTATGATTATTATAGCATATTTAAAACAAGAAAGTAAATCTGTTGACAAAGAAGTTAGTTATTGGTAGAATAGGGATTGTCGTAAAGACAAATAACTTCTTCTTGGTTACAGGCATGCCAACCTGTCACTCGGATGAAGCCAAATAAAAAGGAGAAACATCATGGCAATCTCAAAAGAGAAAAAAAATGAAATCATCGCACAATATGCACGTCACGAAGGTGATACAGGTTCAGTAGAGGTTCAAGTTGCTGTCCTTACTTGGGAAATCAACCACCTTAACGAACACATCAAACAACACAAAAAAGACCACGCTACTTACCGTGGATTGATGAAGAAAATCGGTCGCCGTCGTAACTTGCTTGCATACTTGCGTAAAAACGACGTTAACCGTTACCGTGAGTTAATCAACTCTCTAGGACTTCGTCGTTAATCTGCTTTATTTTCCACTTACATTGCGTTGTCACCTTACCTCGATATACTCAAGTATAATCTTCGGTTACGGTTCCTAGCACTGTAAGGTAAAATAAACCAGATCTTCTCCCTTCGGGGAGATTTTTTGTTTCACTGAAAGTTTCGTACATTCTTCGCCTCGTCGCCTAGTCTATAAACGGTTTATCCAGCAAGAATTATGATGCTAAGGGCGTAAGAAATCCGTATGAAAATAGGGAAATGACACAGTGTTCGATGAACACAAGGAGTTTCATCTTTTTCACTAGGATTTTAGCCCGGGCTCAAATCAGCTCTCTGACTTCAGAGGGCTCTTTTATTGAGGTTTTATCGGTCACAATTTTGGAGACTACAAAAACCTCAAATGGTATCAGCTAATTACACCATAAGGGTGTGCAGCTACTCGGCTTGAAAAGCCGAGTAACTGTCTGCAAGCCCCCTCGGAGAGCCCACACTTTACGAAGTAAAGTATAGTATGTTATACTTTACATGGAAGTAGTCACCGAATTCCAGTTAGAAATTACTTTGTAACTACATTTTGAGGAGGAGTAAAATGCTTTCCTATGTTCGACATTACCCACTAGCGATAGCTAAATTAATGTGTCTGTGCTCTCCTAAAATCTGCTGATTTATTACTGACCAATACAGGAGGTTTTTTATGGGACAGACAATTATATCTGCTATTGGTGTTTATATTTCCACCAGTATCGATTATTTAATTATTTTATTTATTTTATTTGCACAGCTATCACAGAATAAACAAAAATGGCATATTTATGCGGGGCAATATCTAGGCACAGGCTTACTTGTAGGGGCGAGTTTAGTTGCTGCTTATGTCGTTAATTTCGTGCCTGAAGAATGGATGGTTGGATTGCTTGGTTTAATCCCTATCTATTTAGGGATTCGCTTTGCAATTGTTGGAGAAGGTGAGGAAGAAGAGGAAGAAGAGGAAGAAATTATTGAAAGATTAGAACAAAGCAAGGCAAATCAACTGTTTTGGACAGTTACATTGCTGACAATTGCGTCTGGCGGAGATAATTTAGGTATCTATATACCTTATTTTGCTTCGTTAGATTGGTCACAGACCCTCGTGGCCTTGCTTGTGTTTGTAATCGGCATAATTATCTTATG
The DNA here is from genome assembly GCF_030439915.1 of Streptococcus sp. SPS1. Lineage (GTDB taxonomy): Bacteria > Bacillota > Bacilli > Lactobacillales > Streptococcaceae > Streptococcus. The sequence continues at coordinate 211,780 of NZ_JAQFJG010000001.1, read as the reverse complement.
CGAGATTAGTCGGGTCTTATCCTCTATTCCGTTAATATTCGAGACAATTGAAAAATACGAGCGAATCATTGTGCCCTTAGTATTCATTCTACTTGGACTATACATCATGTATGAAAATGGCACGATAGAGACTTTTCTGACCGTGTAGATTTTTTTGTTTCACTAGGATTTTAGCCCGGGCTCAAATCAGCTCTCTGATTTTCAGAGGGCTTTTTATGTTGTCACCTTACATCGATATACTCAAGTATTATCTTTGCTTATGCTTCCTAACACTGTATGGAAAAATCAACCATAATTTTTCTGATTTTAATTGTATTTTTTCCATAGCTTGTTACACAGTTGAAAATATGGTATACTTTTCATGAGAATTTTCTAAATTTTTAAGATTCTATCAAAGGAGGTTTGCATGCTTTCCAAATTTTCTGGAAGCCGACAAGACCAGCAATTTGTGTTACTTTTAGGTGTTTTGCTAGGTATTTTAGGAATTTCCCTCTTTCTAGCAGTTTCTATGGGATCCGTTGCGATTAATCTAGGAGATACCTATCGGATTATTTTGAGTAGGTTGGGATTTCCTCTTGAGATAGGAGAGGTTTCCAAGTCTACTCTTGCCATTGTATGGAACATGAGATTCCCTCGAGTATTGTTAGGTCTGATAGTAGGAGCAGGCCTTTCTATGTGTGGTAGCGTGATGCAGTCCACAGTGAACAATCCTATCGCTGAGCCCTATGTCTTAGGCATCTCTGCTGGTGCAACTCTAGGTGCAACCTTGAGCATCATTCTTGGTTTAAAAGTGATGATTAGTCTTGGAGCTTTTCTTGGAGCTATTTTGGCAACAATTGCTGTCCTCATCATTGCCTCTATGCAGGGAAGGATGACGACTTCCAGTCTGATTTTATCAGGAACGGTGGTCAATGCTCTCTTTCTGGCTTTTTCAAACTTTATTATCTCAGTCGGCGCTAATGCGGACAGTGTGATGACCATTAAGTTTTGGACCATGGGCTCGCTCGCTGGGACTTCCTGGGCAGACTTGGTCCTGCCAACTATAGTAGTAGGAATAGCCTTTCTATTTTTCTCTACCCAGTATCGTGTTTTTAATGCGATGATGATGGGAGATGAGGCTGCTTTAACTTTGGGGATTCCCTTACGCTTTTATTGGTATCTTTATGTGACCATGGTGGCTGTGCTGACAGCAGTCTTAGTGGCAACCTGTGGGATTATTGGATTTGTTGGTCTGATTACTCCACATTTAGCTCGAGGGTTAGTAGGAACGAATTACAAGAGGCTTTTTCCTGTTGCAACCTTGCTAGGAGCCTTTTTTGTCGTCTGGGCAGATGTACTCTCTCGTGTCATTATTCCAAATGCTGAGTTGCCTATTGGTATTTTCACAGCCTTGGTAGGTGCTCCCTTCTTTATTTACATTGTTGGAGGTAGGCGAAGGGAGGTGAGGGTCTGATATGGATTTGATTTGTCAGGATGTCCACTTTGGACTGGGAGAGAAAAAAATCCTCAAGGGAGTTTCTCTTAAAGTTGAAGGGCATCAATTTCACACGATATTAGGACCAAATGGAAGTGGAAAAACCAGTCTACTTAAACTCCTATATCGTCAGGAAAAGGCGGACAAAGGTTTGATAAGCCTAGATGGAAAGCCTCTGGAACAATGGACGCTCAAAGAAACAGCCAAGCAAATGGCAGTTGTGACCCAGTTTAACCAACTGCAGTTTGATTGTACAGTTGAAGAAATCGTCTTGCTGGGAAGAACTCCCCACCTCTCTTTTTTACAGAAGGAAAAGGAAAGAGATTATACCCTCGTTCAAGATGCCCTCGTCAAGGTGGATATGCTTGAGAAGAAAACTCGTCTCTATTCGTCTCTGTCAGGAGGAGAGAAACAGCGAGTCTTACTAGCCCGCGCCTTGGCGCAAGAACCGACTCTCTTGCTCCTGGACGAACCAACCAATCACCTGGATATCAGGTATCAGCTAGACTTGTTAGCCATTGTGAAGGGGCTCAAGGTCAATGTTCTAGCTGTCCTGCATGATATTCAACTTGCTTGTCTCTATTCAGATTATCTCTATCTGATGAAAGAGGGAGAAATCCTTTACCAAGGGACTCCAAAGGAGACCATCACCCCTGAGTCATTGCAAACTGTATACGGAGTTCAAAGTCAGGTTACTTGGACCGAGGATCAGCAAGCTATGATTCACTATTTATAAGAATGAAAAGGAAAATAAAATGAAAAAAACACTCAGTATTTTACTCGTAACAGTAGCTACCCTAACCATGGTAGCTTGTGGCAATACTACTACAAAAAAAACTACCACACAATCTAGCACAGAAACAAGTCAAAAGGCCAGTACAGAGACGACTTATCCACTAACGGTCCAAACCTATGACGCGAAAGGGAATGAAGTCGAACAAGTCTTTGACAAGGCACCTGAAAAAGTTATCACCAACAATCTTTCAACCACTGAAATCTTATTGGAGTTGGGGTTGAAGGATAAAATTGTTGGCATGCTTAATCCAGACAATGCTGTGACGGACAAATACAAGGACGCGATTGCGACTATTCCTCAAATTGGCGATAAAAAAACAGTCTCACAAGAGACAGTCCTTTCTTATGAGCCAGACGCTGTGATGGGTCGAAACATGATGTTTTCTGAAAAATCCTTGGGGACAGTTAGCACTTGGAATGAAAATAAAACCCCAGTTTATACGCAAAAAGCTTCTCTCTCAACAATTCAACAAGATTTGGGAAATATTGTAGAAGACGTTAAAAATCTTGGAATGATTTTTAATGTTCAGGACAAGGCCAATGAATACGCGGCCCAATTACAAACTAAAATTGACGCTGTTAAGAAAGCAAGCCCAGCAAGCCAAGGTGAAAAGAAAAAGGCTTTGATTATGGTTGCTTATAATGATGAAACTTTTGGTGCCTACAAGTCTGCTTTGCAAGAAAGCCTGCTGAACCAACTTGGTTATACAAACGTTGCTACGGGGACATCAGGCTTGACCTTGGAAAATCTCGTGTCAATGGATCCTGAATTGATTATCTATGTAACCAGCGACCGCAATAAAAAATTGGATGAAAAAGCAGTAGAGCTGATGAAGGCAAATGCTGTTTTGGAAAGCGTTCCTGCTATTAAGAATCAAAAAATTATGACCATCTCTTACGATGAATTGATGGACTATGGTCCAGCAGTGATTGATTCCCTTGAGAAAATCAATGACTTTATCAATAAATAATGAGTTTGATTGGGAAGGAATTCAAGTCAAAATCAGCCTTCCTTCTAACTACGACCTCAATCAAACCTATCCGGCTATTTTATTGAATGATGGAAATTTGGATTTCCTATCGTCCCTTTCCGAATCTGTGATTTTAGTGGGCTTGACCTCTAAAAATCGCCTAGATGATTACACTCCCTGGAAGGCAGCTGCTCTGAGAGATGGAGCTCCAGATTTTGGAGGTCAGGCCAACGTCTATCATGATCATTTATTTGGAGGTCTTTTAGACAAGTTGCAGTTGCTTTATCGACTGGACGAAACTCGTCTTGCCTACGGAGGTTATTCACTAGCTGGTTTGGCGGCAGTCTACAGTCTTTTCAGCTTTGACAAGGTTTCCTGTGTCTTTTCGATCTGCGGTTCCTTTTGGTATCCTGATTTTGTGACTTACTGCAAGGAAGAAAATGTGAAAAATTTGGACTGTTTGCTGTATTTACAGAACGGTCAAACAGAAGGAGCCTATCATACTAATCGCTTGGCTCAAGCACCAGTCTATGCTGAGCAAATCCAGACCAGTCTTCAGAAACGCTATCCGAACGGTCAGTTTGTCTTTGATACTTATGGACACCATGAACAAGTAGCTGAGCGATTCCTAGCTTTTTCCAGCTGGTTGGCCCAAAAATGGAAAATCGAATAAAAGATTTATCCCTTGGCTTTTGCCAAGGGATTGTTGTATTTATTTAACCAAGTTTTTCTCTCTTTTTATCTGGATTCCAGATGAAGCTTGCGATAAAGCTAAAGATGATAGTTAGGATAGCGAGGATAATGGCAAGGATGAGAGCAGGGATGCGGATAAACCACCAGAGTGGATTTGGTTTTTTATTATTGTGCCATTGTTTGGTTTCTTGGTCTAGACGTTGGAATTCTGTTTGGATACGATTGGCGACTGTTTCAATGCCTTCATCATTCATTTTCTTGATATCTGAGATATCAATTGGATTTCCAAAGTTCATATCGACACGTTCACGACTAATCAAGCCTTTCAAAGTCATGGGACCTGTATAGGTAACCGGCATGATACGGACCTTGGCCATTTTGGCAATCAGGGCAACTCCACCCTTGACATCGTTTGAGTGACGGCTTCCACTTGGAAACATGATGAGAGAGCGGTCGCTTTTTTTGAGAACATTGATAGGATATTTGATGGCTGAAGCGTTAGGATTTTCACGGTCAATAGGAAAGGCACCACACATACGAATCCACCATCCAAAGATACGGTTGGTGAAGAGTTCTTTTTTAGCCATAAAGATGAACTGTTTTGGCTTGGTCGCAAAGGCCATGTAAACAGGATCCCACCAGGTACGGTGAGGCGCAACTAAAATATAATTTTCATCTTGATTAGGAATTTTATCAGTATTATGATAGTGGGCATTGCCATTGATGGACCATAGGAGCAAGACAACCAATCCACGTAAATAAGTATAAAACATGCGATCTCCTTCGATTATTTTCTTGTTATTATTATACCTTATCAAAGGAGGGCTGGCAAACTTTTCCCTTGACTAGGTGCATATTTAGGATGAGATTAGAATTCTTTTAGAAAAAATGATATGATAGAATTTATGGATAAAAATAAGATTATGGGATTAACCCAAAGAGAAGTCAAGGAAAGACAGGCTAAGGGCTTGGTCAATGATTTTACCGCATCGGCTAGTACCAGCACTTGGCAAATCGTTAAACGAAATGTCTTTACCCTTTTTAACGCTTTGAACTTTGCCATTGCTTTGGCCCTTGCCTTTGTGCAGGCTTGGAGCAATTTGGTCTTCTTTGCTGTTATCTGCTTTAACGCTTTTTCTGGAATTGTGACCGAGCTACGAGCCAAACACATGGTGGACAAGCTCAATCTCATGACCAAGGAAAAGGTCAAGACTATTCGTGATGGCCAAGAAGTGGCTCTGAATCCTGAAGAATTGGTGTTAGGAGATGTCATTCGTTTGTCTGCTGGAGAGCAAATTCCCAGTGATGCCTTGGTTTTGGAAGGCTTTGCGGAAGTCAATGAAGCCATGTTAACGGGGGAAAGTGATTTGGTGCAAAAGGAAGTTGATGCCTTGCTTTTGTCAGGAAGTTTCTTGGCCAGTGGGTCAGTTTTAGCTCAAGTTCACCATGTAGGTGCAGACAACTATGCTGCCAAACTTATGCTGGAAGCCAAAACAGTGAAACCCATCAACTCCCGTATCATGAAATCTCTGGATAAACTAGCCGGTTTTACTGGGAAGATTATCATTCCCTTTGGTCTAGCTCTCTTGCTAGAAGCCTTGCTTTTAAAAGGCTTGCCTCTTAAGTCATCCGTTGTAAATTCGTCGACAGCCCTTTTGGGGATGTTGCCCAAGGGAATTGCCCTTTTGACCATTACTTCGCTCTTGACTGCAGTGATTAAGTTGGGTTTGAAAAAGGTCTTGGTGCAGGAGATGTACTCTGTTGAGACCTTGGCGCGCGTGGATATGCTCTGTCTGGACAAGACGGGTACCATCACCCAAGGAAAGATGCAGGTGGAGGCTATTCTTCCTTTGACTGAAGAGTATGGAGAGTCAGCGCTTGCCAGCATCCTGACAAGCTATATGGCCCATAGTGAGGATAAAAATCCAACTGCCCAAGCCATTCGCCAGAGATTCCAAGGCCAAGTAGCCTATCCTATGATTTCCAATCTTCCCTTCTCAAGCGACCGCAAGTGGGGAGCAATGGAATTGGAAGGTTTGGGAACAGTTTTCTTAGGTGCACCTGAGATGTTGCTGGATTCTGAGGTCCCTGAAGCCAGAGAGGCCTTGGAGAGAGGTTCACGTGTCTTGGTCCTAGCTATCAGTCAGGAGAAATTAGACCATCACAAGCCGCAGAAACCATCTGATATTCAGGCTCTGGCCTTGCTGGAAATCTTGGACCCCATTCGGGAGGGAGCAGCAGAGACGCTGGACTATCTCCGTTCTCAGGAAGTGGGCCTCAAGATTATCTCTGGTGACAATCCAGTTACGGTATCTAGCATTGCTCAGAAGGCTGGTTTTGCTGACTATGACAGTTATGTAGATTGTTCGAAAATCACGGATGAGGAATTGGTTGCTATGGCTGAGGAGACAGCTATTTTCGGACGGGTTTCCCCTCATCAAAAGAAACTCATCATCCAAACGCTGAAAAAAGCGGGGCATACAACAGCTATGACAGGGGACGGGGTCAATGATATCTTGGCCCTTCGTGAGGCGGATTGTTCCATCGTAATGGCGGAAGGGGATCCAGCGACTCGTCAGATTGCCAATTTGGTTCTCTTGAACTCAGACTTTAATGATGTTCCTGAGATTCTCTTTGAAGGTCGTCGTGTGGTCAATAACATTGCCCATATCGCACCGATTTTCTTGATAAAGACTATCTATTCTTTCTTGCTCGCAGTTATCTGTATTGCCAGTGCTTTATTAGGTCGGTCTGAGTGGATCTTGATTTTCCCTTTCATTCCAATCCAGATTACCATGATTGACCAGTTCGTGGAAGGTTTCCCACCATTCGTTCTGACTTTTGAGCGAAATATCAAACCTGTTGAACCAAACTTCCTCAGAAGATCCATGCTTCGTGCCCTACCAAGCGCTCTCATGGTCGTCTTTAGCGTTCTCTTTGTGAAAATATTTGGAAGTAGCCAAGGTTGGTCTGAGTTAGAAATTTCAACTCTCCTCTATTATCTACTGGGGTCAATTGGTTTCTTATCTGTATTTAGAGCCTGCATGCCATTTACCCTCTGGCGTGTCCTCTTGATTGTTTGGTCAGTAGGAGGCTTCCTAGCTACAGCTCTCTTCCCAAGAATTCAAAAATTGCTTGAAATTTCAAGACTTACAGGACAAACATTACCTATTTATGGTGTCATGATGTTGGTCTTTACCGTGATTTTCATCCTGACTAGTCGCTATCAAGCCAGAAAATAAAGAAAGGCTGCAATCTGTGGATTGCGGTCTTTTTTAGGTGCAAGATTGCTAGCTGAAATGTGGTATAATAAGAGGTAATAGAGTTTTGGAAAGAGAGAGAAGATGATTTCAAAGAGATTAGAGTTGGTGGCGTCTTTTGTGCCGCAGGGAGCCATTTTACTAGATGTGGGAAGTGACCATGCTTATCTGCCTATCGAGTTGGTCGAAAGAGGACAAATTAAAAGTGCTATTGCGGGTGAGGTGGTGGAAGGCCCCTATCAGTCTGCGGTCAAAAATGTTGAGGCTCACGGCCTAAAGGAGAAAATCCAAGTCCGTTTAGCAAATGGCTTGGCAGCCTTTGAAGAGGCAGACCAAGTCTCTGTCATCACCATCGCTGGTATGGGTGGCCGTTTGATTACTAGGATCTTAGAAGAAGGCTTGGACAAGTTAGCTAATGTAGAACGATTGATCCTCCAGCCTAATAATCGTGAAGACGATTTGCGTATCTGGTTACAAGAGAACGGATTTCAGATTGTGGCTGAAAGCATCTTAGAAGAAGCTGGCAAGTTTTATGAGATTTTGGTGGTGGAAGTAGGACAAATGAAGCTATCAGCTAGTGATGTTCGCTTTGGTCCCTTCTTGTCCAAAGAGGTCAGTCTAGTCTTTGTCCAAAAATGGCAAAAAGAAGCTGCTAAGCTAGAGTTCGCCCTCGGACAAATCCCTGAAAAAAATTTGGAAGAACTTCAAGTTCTAGTAGATAAAATTCAAGCCATCAAGGAGGTTCTCCATGCTAGCAAGTGAAGTGATTAAACGCTATGAAGCCTTTTGCCCTCAGGAATTTTCTATGGAGGGAGACAGCCGTGGTCTGCAAATTGGCACTTTGGACAAGGATATCCAAAGGGTCATGGTGACTCTGGATATTCGTGAAGAAACGGTGGCTGAAGCCATTGAAAAGGGTGTGGATTTGATTATCGTCAAGCACGCGCCGATTTTCCGTCCTATCAAGGACTTGGTAGCTAGCCGTCCACAAAATCAGATTTACATTGATCTGATAAAGCATGACATCGCAGTTTATGTCAGCCATACCAATATTGACATCGTTGAAAATGGCCTCAATGATTGGTTCTGCCAGATGCTAGGCATTGAGGAGACGACTTATCTGCAGGAGACAGGTCCTGGACGTGGAATTGGACGTATTGGGAATGTTCAGTCTCAGACATTTGGAGAATTGGCCCAACACGTCAAGCAAGTCTTTGGTTTAGATAGCCTTCGATTGGTGCATTATCAAGAGAATGACTTGCAGAATCCTATTTCAAGAGTGGCCATCTGTGGTGGAAGTGGGCAGTCTTTCTATAAGGATGCTTTAGCCAAAGGAGCGGATGTCTATATCACTGGTGACATTTACTACCACACTGCCCAGGATATGCTGTCTGATGGCTTGTTGGCACTGGATCCAGGACACTATATCGAAGTGCTGTTTGTGGAAAAAATTGCAGAGCTTCTTAATCAATGGAAAGAGGAAAAAGGCTGGACAATCGATATTGTACCTAGTCAAGCATCGACCAATCCTTTCCACCATATCTAGTTAGAAAGTGAAAACAATGAAAAAAGTTGCTATTATCGGAGCAGGAATTGTGGGAGCAACAGCTGCCTACTACCTCTCGAAAGAAAGTGACCTAGAAGTAACCGTCTTTGACCATGAACAAGGTCAGGCTACCAAGGCCGCAGCAGGAATTATCAGTCCTTGGTTTTCCAAACGCCGCAATAAGGCCTGGTACAAAATGGCGCGCTTGGGGGCTGATTTTTATGTGGATTTGTTGGCTGATTTAGAAAAGTCAGGACAAGAAATCGACTTTTACCAGTGTTCGGGAGTCTTTCTCCTGAAAAAGGATGAAACTAAGTTGGAAGAACTGTATCAACTAGCCCTCCAGCGCAGAGAAGAATCTCCCTTGATAGGCCAGTTAGCCATTTTAGACCAAGCATCAGCAAATGAATTATTCCCTGGCTTGCAGGGATTTGACCGCTTGCTCTATGCTTCTGGTGGAGCGAGAGTAGATGGTCAGCTCTTAGTGACTCGTTTGCTGGAAGCCAGTCACGTCAAGCTGGTCAAAGAAAAAGTGACTCTGACACCGTTAGCATCAGGCTACCAGATTGGTGAAGAGGTGTTTGATCAGGTTATTTTGGCGACGGGAGCTTGGTTGGGGGATATGTTAGAACCCTTGGGTTATGCTGTGGATGTTCGTCCCCAAAAAGGACAACTACGAGATTATCAGCTTGGCCAAGACATGGAAGCTTACCCTGTTGTTATGCCAGAAGGGGAGTGGGATTTGATTCCTTTTGCAGGTGGGAAACTATCCTTAGGCGCTACTCATGAAAATGACATGGGGTTTGATTTGACGGTAGATGAAACCTTACTCCAACAAATGGAGGAGGCAGCCCTGCCTTGCTATCCTAGTTTAGTAGAAGCTACCAGAGCTGGTGAGCGTGTGGGAATCCGTGCCTATACCCGTGATTTCTCTCCCTTCTTTGGGCAGGTGCCAGAATTGGCAGGTGTCTATGCTGCTAGTGGACTAGGTTCATCAGGCCTCACAACTGGTCCTATCATTGGTTACCATCTAGCTCAACTGATTCAAGACAAGGAGTTGACTCTGGACCCTGAAAACTACCCAATTGAGAACTATGTCAAACGAGTAAAAAGCGAATAAATATTTTACTGAAATTTTAGCTTAGCTTCTAGGATGGCAAATGACATTCCCTATCAAAAATGGTAAAATAAGAAAAAATCCGAGAATCGAGGAAAGAAGATGCAAGAAAAGATTTTGGTAACGGGTGGGGCAGGTTTTATCGGGACCCACACAGTTATTGAGTTAATCCAAGCAGGTCATCAAGTTGTTGTGGTAGATAACCTTGTCAACAGCAATCGCAAAAGTTTAGAAGTTGTTGAGAGAATTACAGGAGTTGAAGTGCCGTTCTATGAGGCAGATATCCGTGATACAGATACTCTTCGTGACATTTTCAAGCAAGAAGAACCAACAGGGGTCATTCACTTTGCTGGCTTGAAGGCTGTCGGTGAATCTACTCGTATTCCTCTTGCTTATTATGACAATAATATCGCTGGAACTGTTAGCCTTTTGAAAGCCATGGAAGAAAACAACTGTAAAAACATCATTTTCAGTTCTTCTGCGACAGTTTACGGAGATCCGCATACAGTGCCCATCTTGGAAGATTTCCCACTTTCAGTGACCAATCCATACGGTCGTACTAAGCTTATGCTAGAGGAAATTTTGACCGATATCTACAAGGCAGACTCAGAGTGGAATGTAGTCTTGCTTCGTTACTTTAACCCAATCGGAGCCCATGAGAGTGGTGATTTGGGAGAAAATCCAAATGGTATTCCAAACAACCTCTTGCCATATGTGACTCAAGTAGCAGTTGGGAAATTAGAGCAAGTGCAAGTGTTTGGAGACGATTACGATACGGAAGATGGAACCGGTGTTCGTGACTATATCCACGTTGTTGACTTGGCTAAAGGTCACGTTGCAGCTCTGAAAAAAATCCAAAAAGGCTCAGGTCTAAACGTTTATAACCTTGGAACAGGTAAAGGCTACTCAGTTCTTGAAATTATCCAAAACATGGAAAAAGCAGTGGGACGTCCAATTCCTTACCGCATTGTAGACCGTCGCCCAGGGGATATCGCAGCCTGTTATTCAGATCCTGCAAAAGCCAAAGCAGAACTGGGCTGGGAAGCAGAATTAGGTATCACCCAAATGTGTGAAGACGCATGGCGTTGGCAAAGCAAGCATCCAAATGGATTTGAAGACTAAGATGGTGATGTCAATCATTGTCCCCTGTTTAAACGAAGAGGAAGTACTTCCTCTTTTTTATCAGGCTTTGGAAGCTTTACTTCCAGATTTGGAAACAGAAATCGAGTATGTCTTTGTCGATGATGGATCGAGTGATGGGACCTTGGAACTCTTAAAGGCCTATCGGGAGCAAAATTCGGCAGTACATTATATTTCTTTCTCTCGAAATTTTGGAAAAGAAGCAGCCCTCTATGCAGGCTTGCAATATGCGACAGGAGATTTGGTGGTGGTGATGGATGCAGACCTCCAAGATCCTCCTGGTATGTTGCTCGAGATGAAAAACTTACTAGACCAGAATGCAGATTTAGACTGTGTAGGAACACGGAGAACCAGTCGGGAGGGAGAACCAGTTTTACGTAGTCTCTGCGCTAATCTCTTTTATCGCCTTATGAAAAAAATCAGCCCAGTAGCCCTGCCGTCAGGTGTCCGTGATTTTCGCATGATGAGACGGTCTGTAGTCGATGCTATTTTATCCTTGACCGAGTCCAATCGTTTTTCTAAGGGACTCTTTGCCTGGGTCGGCTTTAAAACCCACTATTTGGACTATCCAAATGTCGAAAGGCAGGCTGGCAAGACCAGTTGGAGTTTTAGGCAACTCTTTTTCTACTCCATTGAAGGGATTGTTAATTTTTCAGATTTTCCCTTGATTATAGCCTTTGTGGCTGGTCTCCTATCTTGTTTTATTTCTCTGCTTATGACTTTTTTTGTTGTGGTGCGGACTCTCATTTTGGGCAATCCGACATCAGGTTGGACCTCTCTGATGGCTGTCATTCTCTTTCTTGGAGGCATTCAACTCTTGACCATTGGGATTCTCGGCAAGTACATCAGTAAAATTTATTTGGAGACTAAAAAAAGACCACTTTATCTGATCAAAGAAAAAAGTTATCATAGATCATGAAAAAGTAGGAGTTATCTAGCGCAGTCACTTTTTTGTAATTATAATTCTTTTGGTCTGGAGCTTGAGTGATTTTTAAAAAAAAATTAGGGATTTGACATGATATAAATGAACTATGTGGAATAAATTTACTGCAAAGACGATAACTTAATAAATAAAAAATTCAGGAGGGTTATTTTATGCTAAGTAAAGAGGAGTATATTGAAGAAATCGGGCTAATAAAGAAACAAAATTATGTAGAGGCTGAATTGTATCCTATAGTTGCTGATATAATTAAGCCAACTTTAAAAGATAGTTTATCAAAAAGATATGTCTTCGGAAGACAAAGAAGGGGTTTGGGACAAATTTATTATGGTCTAAGTAATTTTCCTGATATAGTTATTTTAGATAAGACTTATGAAAACAAATCTAGGAAAAGTATAAAAATTGAAGAATGGAAGAAACTTCGAGGATGCATGGAAGTTAAGAATTTAAATTATAGTTTAATTACAGAGGAAAAAATCAAATCAACCATATCGAACAGTTTTGAACATATAACTGGAGAGATGGGACAACTTATTGGAGACCTTTTATGGTATAAAAAAGTAATTTATACAAATGGAATTGAATGGAGATTTCTAAGTTTAGATGACAAGGAAGAGATAGATAATACAATTGTTGAAGTAGTTAACAAAAGAATAGAAACAGAAGAAGCGGGAAATTCTTTTGATTGGTGGAAGAATATTAAAGATTTATCGTTCAATTATACGGATATATGCCTATCTAAAGATTGTAGACAAGAGTGGAATGAATTTGTAAAAAGGGTAAAGGAAATAGAATGGTAGAAGTCTATTCTCATTGAGAAATTTATATTTTAAGTTGCAGTAAAATTTATTTGGAGACTAAAAAAAGACCACTTTATCTCGTTAAAGAAAAAAGTGACCTTCCTGATTTTACAGAAAAAAATAAAGTGAAAAGACTATAATTTTACATGGAAATATGCTAAACTAGAGGGAGTGGGTTATCGCCATTGATTTAGGCTTCCTGGTTTCCAATCAGGGCGCGAGTTGGGCAATTTTTAACAGCCTCTAAGACATCCTGACTAGGAGAAATTTCTTTTTCCAGCTGGTCAGGATCATCGTAAAAACGCACGATTCCATTATCGTGGTAATCAAATAAATCAGAATAAGTTTGGCAAAGTCCACAGGCGATACATCGTTCAGGTATAAGTGTGATTTTCATGTTCATATTTATATTGTAATAAGAAAAGTAAAAAAAAACAAGGAGTAGGGTATGGAAAAAGAACCGTGGCAAGAAGATATTTATGATCAAGAAGAATCAAGAGCAGAGCGTCGTAAGAGAACTCAAGGCAGAGATGTAGTAGCCAATCGTGTCTTGACGATCTTAGCTAGTATTTTTTTTGTAATTGTGGTGGTGATGGTCATCGTTCTCATCTATCTATCATCGGGGGGGAGTAATCGCACAGCAGCCTTAAAAGACTTTCACGATTCAGATGCAAGTGTAGTACAAGTCTCATCTTCAAGCAGTTCCCAGCCTGAGCAGAGTTCAGAGCCAGAATCTACTTCTAGCAGTTCAGAAGAAGCTACTAATCCTGAAGGAACGATTAAAGTTCTCGCAGGAGAAGGGGAAGCAGCTATTGCAGCTCGTGCTGGGATTTCGATTGCTCAGTTAGAGGCCTTGAATCCTGGGCACATGGCTACAGGGTCTTGGTTTGCTAATCCAGGTGATGTTGTTAAAATCAAATAGGAGTTGATATGAAAACAATTCAAATTGCTATTGACGGCCCTGCTTCAAGTGGTAAGAGTACGGTCGCAAAGATTATTGCCAAGGATTTTGGATACACCTACCTAGATACAGGTGCTATGTATCGTGCAGCGACCTATATGGCTCTCAAGAACCAGTTAGGAGTAGAAGAAGTCGAAGCCCTTCTAGCCTTGTTGGACCAGCATCCAATTAGTTTTGGGCGTTCAGAAACTGGGGAACAGCTTGTCTTTGTAGGAGATGTGGATATTACTCATCCTATCCGTGAAAATGAAGTGACCAATCATGTTTCTGCTATTGCAGCAATTCCTCAAGTGCGTGAGAAACTGGTTTCTCTCCAACAAAAAATCGCCCAGCAAGGCGGGATTGTCATGGATGGCCGCGATATTGGAACTGTTGTATTGCCACAAGCAGAATTAAAAATTTTCCTAGTAGCTTCGGTAGATGAAAGAGCAGAGCGTCGTTACAAGGAAAATATTGCCAAGGGAATTGAAACAAACCTTGAAATACTAAAAGAGGAAATTGCTGCGCGTGACTACAAGGATAGTCATCGTGAGACTTCGCCTCTCAAACAAGCAGAGGATGCAGTTTACCTTGATACAACTGGATTGAACATTCAAGAAGTAGTTGAAAAAATCAAAGCAGAAGCTGAAAAAAGAATGTAAATGTAGAAAAGCCGATAGATGGATATCGGTTTTTTCTAAATTTGTCAAAATGCTGATTTTAGGGTATAATAGTTGCTGTTCGAGAAATTTTGATTTTCAAAGAATAGTGAATGATGATAAGGAGAAACCATGAACAACTTACCAAATTGTCCAAAATGTAACTCAGAGTATGTCTACGAAGACGGTGCCCTACTGGTTTGCCCAGAGTGTGCTTATGAGTGGAATCCTGCTGAAGTTGCAGATGTAGAAGAGGGCCTTGTCGCTATCGATGCCAACGGAAATAAATTGGCTGACGGTGATACAGTAACTCTCATCAAGGACTTGAAAGTAAAAGGTGCGCCAAAAGATTTGAAACAAGGGACGCGCGTGAAAAATATCCGCATCGTAGAAGGCGACCACAATATCGACTGTAAGATTGATGGTTTTGGTGCCATGAAACTCAAATCAGAGTTTGTGAAGAAGATTTAAGTATGTCAAAACACTATAAATTTGTATTTTATAGCCGTATCTTCTTGTTTCTAGCGGCTTTTACGGGAGTTTATCTTGAAATTACCAAGCATGGTGGTTTTGGGATGCTTCTCTATTACACGGTTCTGTCCAACCTCTTGGTAACTATTTTTACCCTTTATCTCCTAAAGATGATGAGCCGTGTAGGTGAAAACTGGCAAAGACCAAGTCTCTTGCGTTTAAAAGGTGGGGTCACCATGAGTATCATGATTACCTGTGTGATTTACCATTTCCTCTTAGCGCCCATTGCGACTAATTTCTATACTCTGGAAAATTTCCTTTGCCACTATATCGTTCCCCTCTGGTTTTTCGCAGATACCCTCTTTTTTGACAAACAGGGTCAATACAAGATTTGGGATCCAATTGTGTGGACGATTTTACCCTTGCTGTATATGATGTTTGCTCTTTTTAATGGCTTGGTTCTAAAACTCAATATTCCAAATGCCAAGGATAATCCTTTCCCTTACTTCTTTTTGAATGTAAACAAGGGTTGGGATGTTGTGTTCAAGTGGTGTCTGATTATCTTTGTTGCCTATATGGTAGCAGGATTTATCTTCTACTTTATTAAGCAATTCAAGAGAAAGTCATCCTAAGACACAAGGGATTCATTTTCGAGTTTAAGAAGGAGTCTGTACACTAAAGAGGCTTCTTCTTTTCTTGCTTGTTTGATAACTATCAAAAAATTAGAAGATTAAGAGAAATATAGAAAGAGATTTCATGAAACAATTTTTAGAACGGGCCAGTATTTTGGCTCTCTCCCTCGTTTTGATTACGTCCTTTTCCATCTCGAGTGCCCTGCCAGCCATGTTTGACTATTATCAAGGTTATCCTAAGGAACAAATTGAACTCTTGGCGAGCTTGCCTTCCTTTGGAATCATGATGATGTTATTACTAAATGGTTTCTTAGAAAAAATATTTCCTGAGCGATTACAGATTAGTTTGGGCTTGCTGATTTTATCATTGAGCGGGACGGCTCCCTTTTGGTATCAAGCTTATCCTTTTGTCTTTGGAACACGGATTCTCTTTGGTTTGGGTCTTGGGATGATCAATGCCAAGGCTATTTCTATTATTAGTGAACGCTATCAAGGAAAAACGCGAATTCAGATGTTAGGGCTACGCGGTTCTGCAGAGGTCGTTGGGGCTTCTCTCATTACCTTGGCAGTCGGCCAGTTGTTGGCCTTTGGTTGGACAGCTACCTTCCTAGTCTATAGTGCTGGATTTTTGGTGCTGACTCTTTATCTGCTCTTTGTCCCTTATGGAAAAGAAAAGAAAGAAGTCAAGAAAAAAGCGAAGGAAGCAAGTCGTTTAACTCGAGAAATGAAAGGCTTGATTTTTACCCTAGCTATTGAAGCAGCGGTTGTAGTTTGTACCAATACGGCTATTACCATCCGTATTCCAAGTTTGATGGTAGAAAGAGGACTTGGAGATGCCCAGTTATCTAGTTTTGTCCTTAGTGTCATGCAGTTGATCGGGATTGTGGCTGGTGTGAGTTTTTCTTTCTTGATTTCTATCTTTAAAGAGAAACTGCTCCTCTGGTCCGGTGTTACCTTCGGCTTAGGGCAAATCGTGATTGCTCTCTCTCCATCCTTGTGGGTGGTAGTGGCAGGGAGTATTATGGCTGGTTTTGCCTACAGTGTAGCCTTGACGACGGTCTTTCAACTTGTCTCTGAACGAATTCCAGCTAAACTACTCAATCAAGCAACTTCATTTGCAGTTTTAGGCTGTAGTTTCGGAGCCTTTACGACTCCATTCGTTCTAGGTGCAATTGGCTTACTAACTCACAATGGGATGTTGGTCTTTGCTATCTTAGGATCTTGGTTAATTGTAACCTCTATCTTTGTCATGTACCTACTTCAAAAGAGAGCTTAGGATTGGTTTCCTAAGTTTTTCTTTTTAGGATTTTTGTACCCGGACAATATTTGTTTTAGGACCTTGTCTACAAACTAATTTCTTGATAAAATAGAGATTATGACGAGATATAAAGCAACTGTTTCCTATGATGGTTACGCCTTTGCTGGCTTTCAGCGCCAGCCCCATGCGCGGAGCGTTCAGGAAGAAATTGAAAAAACCTTGACAAGATTGAATAAGGGGCAAGCCATCACTGTTCACGGTGCTGGTAGGACAGATAGTGGGGTTCATGCTTTGGGACAGGTGATTCATTTTGACCTACCCTATCAAATGGATGAGGAAAAGCTCCGTTTTGCTTTGGACACCCAGTCCCCTGAAGATATTGATGTGATTTCAATTGAGCTTGTGGCGAATGATTTTCATTGCCGTTATGCCAAGCACAGTAAGACCTATGAGTTTATCGTGGATAGGGGCCGTCCCAAAAATCCCATGCGCCGTCACTATGCGACTCACTTTCCCTATCCGCTTGATGTGGATCGGATGCAGGAGGCCGTCAAAAAGCTAGAAGGAACCCATGATTTCACTGGCTTTACAGCCTCTGGGACTAGTGTAGAGGATAAGGTTCGCACTATTACAGAAGCCAGTCTTAGGGTTGATGAGACAGGCCAGTTTTTGACTTTTACCTTTTCAGGAAATGGTTTCTTGTATAAACAGATTCGCAATATGGTGGGGACACTGCTCAAAATCGGCAACAAGCGTATGCCAGTAGAGCAGATTGACCTCATCTTGGAGAAAAAGGACAGGCAGCTTGCAGGTCCCACTGCAGCACCAAATGGTTTATATTTAAAGGAGATTCGTTATGAAGAATAATCGTATTTTAGCACTTTCTGGAAATGATATTTTTAGTGGTGGTGGTTTGTCAGCTGATTTGGCTACCTATACCTTGAACGGCTTGCATGGCTTTGTAGCAGTGACTTGTTTGACAGCCTTGACAGAAAAAGGATTTGAAGTCTTTCCAACTGATGATACCATTTTTCAACATGAATTAGATAGCTTGCGTGATGTGGAGTTTGGGGGAATTAAGATTGGTCTTCTCCCTACTGTTAGTGTGGCTGAGAAGGCCTTGGACTTTATCAAACAACGCCCAGGAGTGCCTGTGGTTCTGGATCCTGTCTTGGTATGCAAGGAAACGCACGACGTAGCAGTTAGTGAACTCTGCCAAGAGTTGATTCGCTTTTTCCCTTATGTCAGTGTGATTACGCCTAACCTCCCAGAAGCAGAATTATTAGCTGGTCAAGAGATTAAAACCTTGGAAGACATGAAGGCTGCAGCGCAGAAATTATATGCCTTAGGAGTACCAGCAGTCATTATCAAGGGAGGCAATCGCCTTAGTCAGGACAAGGCTGTGGATGTCTTTTATGATGGACAAAACTTTACAGTCCTAGAAAATCCAGTTATCCAAGGCCAAAATGCTGGTGCAGGTTGTACCTTTGCCTCTAGCATTGCCAGTCACTTGGTTAAAGGTGATGAACTTTTACCAGCAGTAGAAAGCTCTAAGGCTTTCGTTTATCGTGCCATTGCACAAGCAGATCAGTATGGAGTGAGACAATATGAAGCAAACCAAAACAACTAAAATCGCCCTTGTATCCCTATTAACCGCCCTCTCTGTGGTCCTAGGCTATTTCTTAAAAATTCCAACACCGACAGGCATTCTAACTCTTTTAGATGCGGGTGTCTTCTTTACGGCCTTCTACTTTGGTAGTCGTGAAGGGGCTGTAGTCGGAGGACTGGCAGGTTTCTTGATTGACCTCTTATCAGGCTATCCTCAGTGGATGTTCTTTAGTTTGGTCAACCATGGCTTGCAGGGATTTTTCGCAGGATTTAAAGGAAAAACTCAGTGGTTAGGCCTTATCTTAGCAACGATTGCCATGGTAGGGGGTTACGCCTTGGGTTCTACATTGATGAATGGCTGGGCTGCAGCCCTACCAGAAATCCTACCAAATTTCATGCAAAATATGGTAGGGATGATTGTAGGATTTATTCTTAGTCAAAGTATCAAGAAGATTAAGTAAAGAGGATGTGGAGAAAGTCCTAAGAATTAGAAAAAACGCATAGTATCAGGTGTTGAAACCTTGATACTATGCGTTTTATTGTGGGAAGATTTTATACTCTTCGAAAATCTCTTCAAATCGCGTCAACGTCGCCTTGCCGTAGATATGGTTACTGACTTCGTCAGTTCTATCCACAACCTCAAAACAGTGTTTTGAGCTGACTTCATCAGTCTTATCTACAACCTCAAAACAGTGTTTTGAGCAACCTGCGGCTAGTTTCCTAGTTTGCTTTTTGATTTTCATTGAGTATTAGATGAATATTAATCAAAATAAAGCAAGTCTTTGCTGGTGCTTGTAAAGAGGTCAAAGCCATCCTTGGTAACAACACCGCAGTCTTCGATACGGACACCGACTTTACCAGGGATATAGATACCTGGTTCAACAGAGAAGCACATGCCTTCTTCGATGACCATGTCGTTTCCTTCCATGATAGATGGGAATTCGTGGACATCCATACCGATACCGTGACCGAGACGGTGGTTGAAGTATTCACCGTAACCAGCTTTTTCGATGACCTCACGGGCAGCCCGGTCCACTTCATGGGCAGTCACACCTGGTTTGATAAAGTCAAGAGCAGCTTGTTGGGCTTCAAGGGTCAAGTTGTAAATGTCTTTCTTGAATTGGTCTGGTTTGCCGACAGCGACTGTACGAGTCATATCTGAAGCATAGCCGTTGACCAGAACACCAAGGTCAAAGAGTAGAAGAGCATCATTTTCAACCTTGTTAGCTGCTGGAATACCGTGTGGATTTGCAGCATTATCACCAGTCAAGACCATGGTATCAAAACTCATTTCATAGCCTTCACGTTTCATAGCAAAGTCAATTTGAGCGATGATATCTGTCTCAGTCTTATCAAGAGAAATATTGTCAAAACCAACCTTAACAGCCTTGTCCGCATAGAGACCTGCAACCATCATTTTTTGCACTTCGTCAGCTGATTTGATGAGGCGCATGCGTTGGATACGAGGAGTGAGGTTGTCAAACTCAGCAGTTTCAAAAACGATTTTTAAACCATGATATTTTGTCAAGATGAGATTGTCAAACTCAACAGCGACACGTTTGAAATCAAGCTGTGGAAGAGCGTGTTTCATTTTTTGCCATGGATTTTCAGAATCCACATAGCCCACAACTGGGAAGGAAACAGTGCTAGTAGCACGCTCAACTTCAAGGGCTGGGACAAAGAGGAGGGGTTCCTGATCCGCTAGGACAAAAAGGAACATTTGGCGTTCATGGGGATCACTGTAAAAGCCAGTGAGGTAATTGATTGTGACGGGGTCAGATACGACAGCGACGTCTAGTTTTTCTGATTCAAGATATGTTACGATTTGTTGTAATTTAGACATATGCTACCTTCTTTCTACCCCTCTATTTTGGCAAAAAAAGAGAGAAAATGCAAGAGAGAAGGGTAAAAGAAGAGACAAAAAAACTCCGACAAGATAACGGAGTTCTTTGATATGGTTTTCCTTGGTTTAAGAAAAGTCAGCCTTGCTTTTCACGTCGCTGTATTCTTCAGCGATTTCTTGGCTGAGAATGTCCTCATAAGCAGGGAGTTGAATGTCCTGACCATATTTCTTCTTGAGGGCGGTAGTGACTAGGCGATAAGCCAGATTGGCATTACGAGAGAGGATAGGTCCGTGGAAGTAGGAACCAAAGACATTCTTATAATGAACCCCTTCACCAATCTTTTCTTCATTGTTTCCATTTCCATAGACTACCTGTCCCAGTGGTTTTTGGTCATCTGAGAGGAAGGTACGGCCCTGGTGATTTTCAAAGCCATAGTAGGTTTCATTGAAATCTTCATTGTGAATCTTGATGTCCCCGATAAAACGGTTATTGGTCTGATTGAGGGTGTAGTGGCCCATGACCCCTAGTCCTTCGATGCGTTTTCCTGAAGCTTCAACATAATACTGACCCAACAGTTGGAAACCACCACAGATAGCGAGAACCACACCGTCGTTTTGGATGTAGTTGTCAATGCTCTCTTTTTTAGCAGGTAGGTCGTCTGCAATGATACTCTGTTCAAAGTCTTGACCACCACCGAAAAAGGCAATGTCGTAGTGATTTTCATCAAAGTCATCATGGAGAGAAACGATGTCAACCGTCACATGGGCTCCCAGCTTTTCAGCCACATACTTGAGCATGAGGATGTTTCCATTGTCCCCGTAGGTATTCATGAGGTTTCCGTAGAGGTGGGCAATGTTGAGCTGATAGGGGTAATTGCCAGCTTTTGAGGAAAGTGAAGTATAAACCATTAGTTCATTTCCTTTCTAACAATCTGACGACTAGCCAGCAGTTCGCGGAACTCAAGCATAGCAGTATAGGTAGCCAGAATATAAGCATGCTTGCAGTCTTGCTTCTCAATGGTCTTAAGAACTTGCTCTAGACTACTTGTTTCAGTAATTTTATCAGCTGGATAGCCTGTTACTCGGAGACGACGTGCAATTTCAGAATGGCGAACACCGCCAGCGTTGATTTCGGGAATGTCCATGTCAGTGATTTGTTCAAAATCAGCATCCCAGATCCAGCTTGTATCAATTCCGTCTGCATAGTTAGCGTTAAGGAGGACAGATAGGCTAAATGGATAAGGAGCCAGTTTAATCATCTCGATAGCTTGAGTTGCACCGACTGGATTTTTAATCAAGACGAGGGTACATTCCTTGTCGCCGATATGGAAGGTTTCTTGGCGTCCAAAGACAGCACGGCTCTTATCAAATCCTTGCTTGATGAGTTGTGAATCTGCACCAAGGAAACGGGCGATGGCAACCGCAGCTAGGGCGTTGTAGATATTGTAGAGACCACCGATTTGAATACCGTATTCTTGTCCGTCAATGACAAAGCGAGAGCGATTGTTGGTCAATTCAACCAGTTTTGTCAAACGATAGTCCAAATCAGGACGTTTACATCCACAGCCTTCACAGATATAGGCACCCAAGTTTGCATAGGTATTGTGCTCGTATTTGAGGATGCCTTGACAGTCAGGGCAGAGGATACCTTCGGTATTATAGTGAGCCAGCTGGGCTGGACCTTTCTCCAAGTCAAAACCAAAATACTGTACAGGATTTGGAATAGCTGGCTTGTAGAAAAGTGGACTGTCTCCATTAAGGAGAACAGTGGCAGTAGGCACCTTACGAATAGCATCCAAAATCATCTTGTAAGTTGTGTAAATCTCACCATAGCGATCCATCTGGTCACGGAAGATATTGGTGATGACAAATAAGCTTGGTTGGATATAGTCACAGATACGAGATAGACTGGCTTCATCAATTTCTAAGACGGCAATATTTTTTCCAGTTTTAGAAGGCTTGGCTGTTAAGAAGGTTGTCGCAATTCCTGTAATCATGTTGGCACCGCTTGGGTTGGTCAGAACTTGACCATAAACCTCTTTTAAAATGCCGACAGTGAGGGCAGTTGTCAAGGTTTTTCCGTTAGTTCCAGTGACCACGACAATCTCGTAGTTCTTAGCTAGGTTTTGTAAAATATCTTTATCAAATTGAAGGGCAAGTTTTCCTGGGAGCGTACTTCCACGGCCAAGACGGCTTAAAATGAAGTGGGAAGAACGCCCAGCTAGGAGGCCCAAAGTAGTTTTTAAGTTCATGTTTCTATTATATCACAAAAGAGGGAAAAGACAGATTTGGTGTTTCGCAGAAGCAAAAACAGCCCAAAGAGGGCTGTCAGTTAAGATGAGATTTCAACTTAAATCGCAAACAAGTCATTCAAGTTCTCAGCCAAGGTTGGGTGAGTGAAGATTTGTTTTGTGAAGTAAGTGTAAGGAATCTTGTTGTCCATAGCAACAGTGATGATGTTGATGATTTCTTGAGAACCTTCTGAGAAGATGCTTGCTCCAAGAATTTCTTTTGTTTCAGTATTGACAACAGCTTTGAAGGCACCGCGAAGGTCTCCATTTACGTGACCACGAGGCATTGCTGCAACGGGGATTTCCTTAACAGCGTATGGAAGTTTCAAATCAGCTGCTTGGCTTTCAGTCAAACCAACTTGTGAAAGTGCAGGTGTGATGAACATAGTATTTGGCACATTGAGACGGTCTTCAAGTGTGTAGCTGCCATCTCCAGCAAGGTAGCTGTAAACAACACGGAAGTCATCAAGTGAAATGTAAGTAAATTGAAGGCCACCGTTGACATCTCCAACTGCAAAGACACCAGGAACGTTTGTTTGACAGTGTTTGTCTACTTTAATAGCACCACGTTCAGTTAGTTCAATATCTGTATTTTCAAGTTGAAGTGGTTCTATATTTGGTTTGCGTCCAGTTGCGTAGAGAAGGGCGTCGAAACGGTAAGTTTCGTCTTCAGTTACGACAAGCACTTGGTCACCATCGTTTTTGATTTCAGTAGTATGGATATTTTGAAGCAATTCAATGCCATCTTCTTCCATGTATTGTTTAGCAAGAGCTGCGATGGAAGGTTCTGCACGAGGAAGGAAAGTATCCAAGGCATCTAGGACTGTGACCTTGCTTCCAAGTTTGTTGTAAAGGCCGGCAAATTCAAGACCGATATTTCCGCCACCAAGGATTCCAAGTTTTTCAGGTAATTTGTCCAAGTTTTGGATACCTGTTGAGTCAAAGATGTTTTTGCTTGTAGCAAGTCCAGGGATTGGCAAGACGTTTGAAACAGCACCAGTGTTGATGACGATTGTTTCAGCAGTCAGTTCTTTCTTTTCATCACCAGCTTGGATTTCGATGACTTTATTTGAAAGGAAGTGAGCTTCCGCATCAAAGATATCTACGCCTGTACCAGCAACAGTCGCATAGTTTTTACCGTTGAGGCGACCAGTGATCGTGTTTTTAGTAGCAATCACTTCTTCAAAAGACAAGTCCTTCTCAGCAGCAACTAGCAAGGTTTTAGTTGGGATACAACCAATGTTGATACAAGTTCCACCGTACATAGCCTTGCTACGTTCAACGAGGGCAACTTTTTTGCCAGCTGAAGCCAATTTACCTGCTAGTGTTTTACCAGCTTTACCAAATCCGATAACGATTAAATCATAAGTTAACATTGAGAGTTCCTCCTATTCGCATTTCATTCTAGCATAAGAAAAAAACTTTTGCACAATTCTGCTACGCTTTAAAAAAGTTTATGAAATAGTGGAAATTTCAGCCTCATTTTCTCAGGGTAACTTGAAATTCGCCGACAAGTATCCCTAGAAGGCTATTTTCATAGGGGAAAATATGGTATAATAAAAAGATAAGGTAAAGGTAAAAATATGGCTAAATTGATTCCGGGGAAAGTCCGTATCGAAGGCGTTGCCCTTTATGAAACTGGTAAGGTTGACATTATCAAGGAAAAGAACAATCGGCTCTACGCTCGCGTTGCAGAAGAAGAACTGCGCTATAGTTTAGAGGATGATTTGGTTTTTTGTGCTTGCGATTTTTTCCAAAAGAGGGGCTACTGTGTGCATTTGGCAGCTCTGGAGCATTTTCTAAAAAATGATGAGCGTGGTCAGGAAATCTTGCAGAGTTTGGAAGAAGGTCACGAAGAAAAAGAGGCCGTTGAAACCAAGGTAACCTTGGGTGGCAAATTTTTGGACCGAATCTTGTCTCCAAAATCAGAACGTGCCTATGAATTATCGGCTGTGGGGCAAGTGGAAGTAGGAACCAATCATATCTTGTGGACCCTGAGAATCGGGCAAATCAATAGCCAAAAATACTACGTCATTCGGGATATTCCACTCTTTTTAAGGATTGTCGAGCAGAGAAAGTCTTATATGATTGGGAAAACCTATGAGGAATCCTTATCTTGGAAATCCTTTGATGAGGCCAGCCAAGAACTTCTGAATTTCTTACGAGGACTGATGGAGGAAGGACAGGCTCCAGACCTCTTTTTCCAAAACCAGGGTCGGCACCTCTTTTTCCCTCTGACTTTTTTTGAGCAGGGTGTGAATTTACTGATGACCTTGCCGCATTTTCAATTTGACCATCAACTGGATAGCTACCAGACTCTGCTTTTTCAGGATATGCATGCTGATGCCAATCTCTTTGCCTTTACAGTAAAAGAATACTCGGATTATTTTGAAATGGAAATCAGTGAGAGTCCAAGGGTCAATGCCTTTTATCAGGGAGCTGTGCTTTTCCATAAAGGACAGGTTTATTTTCTAACAGACCAGCAGATGCGTCTTCTCAAGGAAATCAAAGCGTTGCCTTTGGATCAGCATAGCAAGAAATACCTGCAATTTGATAGCAGTGACCGAGATAAGTTAGCCTCTTGTTTAGCTCTTTTTAGCCAGATGGGGACTGTTTCAGCTCCAGAACGGCTACAAATCAAAACTTTTGCGCCCTCTTTTTACTTTGACAGGGAAGAAGATAATCGGATTCGTTTAGAAATTCAGTTTGATTATGGAGACAGACAGGTATCAAGCCGACAAGAGCTAGAAGAATTACCATTTTCGAGTGACGCTGACTTAGAAGAAAGAGTTTTCCAAGTCTGTTTGGCAGCTGGTTTTGAAGCAGATTTTCAATCTTGGCGTCAGGCCCTAAAAGCGGAGTCTGTTTATCATTTCTTTCACGAAATCATTCCAGTCTTTGAAAAACTCGGTCATGTTGACCTATTAGACAAGCTAGAAGAGCTTTATAGCCTAGCGAGTCCTCAAGTGCAGATTGCTTCCAAGGGAGGTCTCTTGGAAATCCAATTTGATTTTCAAGATATTGCCCAGGAGGAAATCGACCAAGCCATGCAGGCCTTGGTTGCCAATCAAGATTTTTATATCGATTCGTCCAATCAAGTCTACTTTTTCGATGAAGAAACCAAGAAAATTCGCCAAAATCTACAGGAACTGGGGCAATTTGAACTAAAAGATGGCTCCTTGCAGGCTCGGAAATCCTTGGCCTACAGTTTAGCTCATCTTTTTGAAGGGCGAGACCGTGTTTCTTTCTCACAAGAATTCCAGAATCTGGCCCACGACTTGACGCATCCAGAGGACTTTCCTCGACAAGCAACCCAGGTTCAGGCTGACTTGCGAGATTATCAGGAAAAGGGAATCAGCTGGCTGCAAATGCTCCATCATTATGGTTTTGGTGGAATTTTGGCTGATGATATGGGATTGGGTAAAACCCTTCAGACCATTGCTTTTTTGACCAGTCAAGTGACAAAAGAAAGTCGGGTCTTGATTTTAGCTCCGTCAGGTTTGATCTACAACTGGGCAGATGAATTTCAGAAATCTGCCCCACAGTTGGATGTGGCTGTTGTTCATGGTTTGAAAGCTAGTCGTGAAGAGATTCTTGCTGAGAGCCATCAAATCTATGTGACCAGCTATGCTACCTTCCGTCAGGACAGTGATCTTTATCAAGGGATGGCCTTTGACTTCCTTTTCTTAGATGAGGCTCAGGTCATGAAAAATGCCCAGACCAAGATTGCCCAGACCTTGAGACAATTTGTGGTGCCGTCGGTCTTTGCCTTGTCAGGGACTCCTATTGAAAATCATCTGGGGGAGTTGTGGTCTATTTTCCAAATCGTCATGCCAGGACTCCTGCCAAGTAAGAAAGAATTTATGAAATTGCCAGCCGAGCGCGTGGCTCAGTTTATCAAGCCTTTCGTCATGCGGCGAAAGAAAGAAGAAGTTCTGACTGAATTGCCAGACTTAATCGAAGTAGTTTATAAGAATGAACTGGAAGACCAGCAAAAGGCTATTTACCTAGCCCAGTTGCAACAGATGAGAGATCGTCTGGCGCAAGTGTCGGATCAGGAATTTCAGCGAAGTCGAGTTGAAATCTTATCTGGTTTGATGCGCTTGCGTCAAATTTGCGACACGCCTGCCCTCTTTATGGAGGATTATCAGGGTGCCAGTGGTAAACTGGATAGTCTCCGAGACCTGTTGGTACAGGTGGCAGACGGCGGACACCGTGTCTTGATTTTCTCCCAGTTCAAGGGAATGTTGGAGAAAATTGAACAAGAACTGCCAGACTTGGGCTTGACATCCTTTAAAATTACGGGCTCAACCCCAGCTAAGGAAAGACAAGACATGACCAAGGCCTTTAACCAAGGGGAAAGAGATGCCTTTCTAATTTCCCTCAAGGCTGGTGGGGTCGGTCTGAACCTGACAGGTGCTGATACGGTTATCTTGGTTGACCTTTGGTGGAATCCTGCGGTGGAAGCGCAAGCCATTGGCCGTGCCCATCGGATGGGTCAGGAAGAAACGGTTGAGGTCTATCGCTTGGTAACCAAGGGAACCATTGAAGAAAAAATACAGGAACTCCAGGAACAAAAGAAACATTTGGTGTCACAAGTATTGGACGGAACAGAGTCACGTGGCAGTCTGACCCTAGCAGAAATTAGAGAAATTTTGGGAATTTCTGAAGCCAGCACTTGAAAAATCAAGACAATACGCTATAATGAAGTGTTGAAAGGAAATAGAAAATGAAACAAGAACGATTTCCATTGGTGTCAGATGACGAGGTCATGTTGACTGAAATGCCAGTCATGAACTTGTACGATGAGTCTGATCTGATCAGTAATATCAAGGGTGAGTATCGAGATAAAAATTATTTAGAATGGGCTCCTATTACTGAAGAGGCGCCAGTCAAACCGATTGAAAAGCAAGTAGAGAAACCTAAAAAGGCTCCTTTAGGGGTTAAAAAAGAAGGAAAGAGCTATGCGGAGGTAGCGCGTGAAGAAGCGCGTGCGGACTTGAAAAAGAAACGCTCTGCTAACTACCTAACTCAGGATTTCAGCCGTGCGAGACGTCATTCTCAATCTGGCCTCCTTAGACAGGGCAATCAACCGACAGCGCCTTTCCAAAAGGAAAATCCTGGTGAATTGGTGAAATATAGCCAAAAATTGACCCAGTCTCATTATATCTTGGCGGAAGAAGTTCATTCTATCCCTACCAAGAATGAAGAAGTGTCAGCACCTGCTCCAAAGAAAAACAACTATGATTTTCTAAAGAAGAGCCAAATCTACAATAAAAAAAGTAAACAAACAGAACAAGAACGTCGGGTTGCCCAAGAGTTGAATCTGACCAGAATTACAGAATAGGGGAGGAAACATGTCAAAGACATATCATTTTATCGGAATTAAGGGATCAGGGATGAGTGCCTTAGCCTTGATGTTGCACCAAATGGGGCATAAGGTACAGGGATCAGATGTTGAAAAGTACTACTTTACTCAACGTGGTCTTGAGCAGGCAGGCATTACCATTCTTCCTTTTGATGAAAAGAACCTAGACGGTGATATGGAAATTATCGCTGGAAATGCCTTTCGTCCAGATAACAATGTCGAAATTGCCTATGCAGACCAAAATGGTATCAGCTACAAACGTTACCATGAATTTCTAGGTAGCTTTATGCGTGATTTTGTTAGCATGGGAGTAGCTGGAGCGCATGGAAAAACTTCAACGACAGGTATGTTGTCTCATGTCTTGTCTCACATCACAGACACTAGCTTCTTGATTGGGGATGGGACAGGTCGTGGTTCGGCCAATGCCAAATATTTTGTCTTTGAATCTGACGAATATGAGCGTCACTTCATGCCTTATCACCCAGAATACTCTATTATTACCAACATTGACTTTGACCATCCAGACTATTTCACAAGTCTCGAGGATGTTTTCAATGCCTTTAACGACTATGCCAAACAAATTACCAAGGGTCTTTTTGTCTATGGTGAAGATGCAGAATTGCGTAAAATTACGTCTGATGCACCAATTTATTATTATGGTTTTGAAGCAGAAGGTAATGACTTTGTAGCTAGTGAGCTTCTTCGTTCAACAACTGGTTCAACCTTCACCGTTCATTTCCGTGGACAAGACTTGGGGCAATTCCACATTCCAACCTTTGGTCGTCACAATATCATGAATGCGACAGCCGTTATTGGTCTTCTTTACACAGCAGGATTTGATTTGAACTTGGTGCGTGAGCACTTGAAAACATTTGCCGGTGTTAAGCGTCGTTTCACTGAGAAAATTGTCAATGATACAGTTATTATCGATGACTTTGCCCACCATCCAACAGAAATTATTGCGACCTTGGATGCGGCTCGTCAGAAATACCCAAGCAAGGAAATTGTAGCAGTCTTCCAACCGCATACCTTTACAAGAACCATTGCCTTGTTGGACGAATTTGCTCACGCTTTGAACCAAGCGGATGCTGTTTACCTAGCGCAAATCTATGGATCTGCTCGTGAGGTAGACCATGGTGACGTTAAGGTAGAAGACCTAGCCAAAAAAATCAACAAAAAACACCAAGTGATTACTGTTGAAAATGTTTCCCCACTCCTTGACCATGACAATGCTGTCTATGTCTTTATGGGAGCAGGAGACATCCAAACCTATGAATACTCATTTGAGCGTCTCTTGTCTAATTTGACAAGTAATGTTCAATAGGATGCTCCCATGGAAATTCCAATTAAGATCATTCAGGCAAGCAAGTCTGATTTGGCTGAGATAGAGGCGATTCAAACTTTGTCTTTTCCAGCTGAAAAGCAGCTGACTTCCCATATTTTAGAAGAAAGTATCCGTAAGTGTGCGGATACCTTTCTTCTAGCTAGGGATGAAAATCAACTGTTAGGCTATATTCTATCAAGTCCCCAGTCAGACAATCCGCAATGTCTAAAAATACATTCTTTAGTCATTGAGTCTGACCATCAGAGACAGGGCTTGGGAACACTTCTTCTTGCAGCCTTGAAAGAGGTGGCAGTTGAGCTGGATTACAAAGGGATTCGTTTGGAGAGTCCTTCTGAGCTGCTTTCCTATTTTGAAATGAATGGTTTTATTGATGAAGAAACTTCGCTTTATGCAACTAGCCAGGGTTTTAGTATGATTTGGTTTAATCCCTTTTATCTGGAGGCACAATGAAAATCAGACAAGCAAGATTAGAAGATTTGGATCGGATTGTTGAACTTGAACTAGAGAATTTCTCGGTCGAAGAAGCCATTCCTCGCTCCGTCTTTGAAGCGCATTTGCGAGAAATTCAGACTTCGTTTCTGGTTGCAGAAAAAGAGGGCAGGATTATGGGTTATATCGAAGGACCAGTTGGCCCCCACCGCCATCTGCAAGACCAGTCTTTTACAGAAGAAATAAAAGACTATAGTCATGAGACTGGTGGTTATATCTCTGTGACCTGTCTTTCTATTGCCAAGGAAGCACAGGGACTCGGACTGGGTCAGAAATTGCTGACATCCTTGAAAAAACTGTCTCTTGAACACGAAAGAGAAGGCATTAACCTAACCTGTCATGACTATCTCATCGCCTACTATGAAAAACACGGATTTGTCAATGAAGGCTTGTCTCAGTCAACCTTTGCAGGGGAAACTTGGTATGATATGGTCTGGGAAGCTAATACTCTTCGAAAATCAAATTCAAACCACGTCAGCGTCGCCTTACCGTACTCAAGTACAGCTTGCGGCTAGCTTCCTAGTTTGCTCTTTGATTTTCATTGAGTATAAAAAATAAGCTAGGAAAAGTATCATAGGTTGCTTTTCTTGGACTTTTAAGATATAATATTATGGATTGTCAACAAGGAGGAAAAACTTTTGAGTGAAAAGTCAAGAGAAGAAGAGAAATTAAGCTTTAAAGAGCAGATTCTGAGAGATTTAGAAAAAGTAAAAGGCTATGATGAAGTTCTGAAAGAAGATAATGCAGTAGTTCGCACTCCTGCAAATGAACCTTCAGCTGAAGAACTCATGGCTGATTCCTTGTCAACGGTAGAGGAGATTATGAGAAAAGCTCCTGCTGCGCCTACTCACCCAAGTCAAGATGTACCAGCTTCTCCAGCAGATGAGATTCAAAGAGAAACTCTTGGTGTTCCAAGTCACCCAAGTCAAGATGTACCTTCTTCTCCAGCGGAAGAAAGTGGTTCAAGACCAGGACCAGGTCCTGTTAGACCTAAGAAACTTGAAAGAGAATACAATGAAACCCCAACAAGGGTAGCTGTTTCCTATAAGACAGCAGAGAAAAAAGCAGAACAAGCAGGTCCAGAAACACCTACGCCTGCTACAGAAACAGTGGATATCATCAGCGATACACCACGTCGTAGCCGTAGAGAAGGAGCAAAACCCGTTAAGCCTAAGAAAGAGAAGAAGTCACATGTGAAAGCCTTTGTGATTTCATTCCTTGTATTCCTTGCCTTGCTCTCAGCAGGTGGTTACTTTGGTTACCAGTACGTGCTAGATTCTTTGTTACCCATCGATGCTAATTCTAAGAAATATGTGACGGTTCAAATTCCTGACGGTTCAAACGTTCAAGAAATCGGTACGACGCTTGAAAAAGCTGGTTTGGTAAAGCATGGTCTGATTTTTAGCTTTTATGCCAAGTATAAAAATTATACCGACTTGAAAGCAGGTTACTACAATTTGCAAAAGAGTATGAGTACAGAAGACTTACTCAAAGAGTTGCAAAAAGGTGGAACAGATGAACCACAAGAACCTGTCCTTGCGACTTTGACAATTCCAGAAGGTTATACCTTGGATCAGATTGCTCAAGCTGTGGGTCAATTGCAAGGTGACTTCAAAGAGCCTTTGACAGCGGAGGCTTTCCTAGCAAAAGTTCAAGATGAGAACTTTATCAGTCAAGAAGTTGCCAAATATCCGAGTTTACTTGAAAGCTTGCCTACAAAGGAAAGTGGGGCTCGTTATCGTTTGGAAGGATATCTTTTCCCAGCTACTTACTCTATCAAGGAAAGCACAACTGTTGAAAGCTTGATTGATGAGATGTTAGCTGCTATGGATAAGAACCTATCTCCTTACTATAGTACTATCAAATCTAAAAACTTGACTGTCAATGAGTTGTTGACCATTGCTTCCTTGGTCGAAAAAGAAGGTGCCAAGACAGAAGATCGTAAGCTCATTGCCGGTGTATTCTACAATCGTTTGAATCGTGATATGCCACTTCAAAGTAATATTGCAATCTTGTATGCCCAAGGAAAACTGGGGCAAAATATCAGCCTAGCTGAGGATGTTGCGATTGATACCAACATTGATTCACCTTATAATGTTTATAAAAATGTAGGTCTCATGCCTGGTCCAGTCGATAGTCCAAGTCTGGATGCGATTGAGTCAAGCATCAATCAAACTAAGAGCGATAACCTCTACTTTGTAGCAGATGTCACAGAAGGCAAGGTCTACTATGCTAATAATCAAGAAGACCACGACCGCAATGTCGCTGAACATGTCAACAGCAAATTAAACCAAACAAACTAAAATTATGTGATACTTCACATAATTTTCTTTCGAAAATATCATCAGAAGAAAGTTGAGAAAAATGGCAGAAAAAACATATCCTATGACCCTTGAGGAAAAGGAAAAACTTGAAAAAGAATTAGAAGAATTGAAATTGGTTCGCCGACCAGAAGTGGTAGAACGCATTAAGATTGCCCGTTCATACGGTGACCTTTCTGAAAACAGTGAATACGAAGCAGCTAAGGATGAACAAGCCTTTGTCGAAGGACAAATCTCTAGCTTGGAAACAAAAATCCGTTACGCTGAAATCGTCAATAGTGACTCAGTTGCAGATGATGAAGTAGCGATTGGTAAAACAGTCACTATCCAAGAAATTGGTGAGGACGAAGAAGAAGTTTATATTATCGTAGGTTCAGCGGGTGCGGATGCCTTTGCAGGTAAAGTTTCAAATGAAAGCCCAATTGGACAAGCCTTGATTGGCAAGAAAACAGGTGACACAGCAACGATTGAAACACCTGTTGGTAGCTATGATGTAAAAATCTTAAAGGTTGAAAAAACAGCCTAAAAACAAAAAAGGAGTGGGGAGGCTGTGCGCTTCACTCACTCCTTTTTCCATTTTAAATTGAATTGAAATTGGAGACTATATGAGTTCAAAGAAAAAAAACAAGATGGAGCGTGGTCTGACCAATCGTCATGTGCAGGTTATGGCCATCGCTGGAACAATCGGAACAGGACTCTTTTTGGGAGCAGGTCGCTCTATCAGCCTAACAGGTCCGTCCATTGTACTGATTTATATGATTACAGGGGCTTTCATGTTCCTCATGATGCGTGCGGTTGGGGAAATGCTCTATCAAGATCCTGAGCAACATACCTTTATCAACTTTATCACGCGCCATTTGGGTAAGGGCTGGGGCTATTTCTCGGTTTGGTCTTACTGGTTATCTGTTGTCTTTATCGGTATGGCGGAAATCACTGCTATCGCACATTATGTGCAATTTTGGTTCCCAACTTGGCCGAGTTGGATGATTGAGATTGGATTTTTGACCATTCTAGCCTTGGTTAATCTGATTGCGGTGAAGCTCTTTGGGGAAGTTGAGTTTTGGTTTGCGATGGTCAAGATTGTGGCTATTTTAGCTATGATTGCAACAGGAGTCTTTATGGTCTTGACAGGCTTTAAGACACCTCATGGAGTAGCAAGTCTAGCCAATATTGCTGACAATTTCTCCCTCTTCCCAAATGGTGGAGTGAACTTTGTCATGGCCTTCCAGATGGTTTTCTTTGCCTACCTCATGATTGAGTTTATCGGGGTAACGACTTCAGAAACAAAAAATCCACGTCAGGTCTTGCCAAAAGCCGTTAAGGAAATTCCTTTGCGTATCGCCTTTTTCTACGGTGGTGCCCTCTTAGCCATCATGGCTATCATTCCATGGCGTGAGCTTGCTTCTGCGGATTCTCCCTTTGTTACAGTATTTGAATTGGCCGGTGTCAAGTGGGCAGCAGCCTTGATTAACTTCGTCGTTTTGACCTCAGCAGCATCTGCCCTTAACTCAACCCTTTATTCAACAGGGCGCCATTTGTACCAGATTGCTCATGATTCGCCAAATCCATTCTTAAAGGCGATTAAAGCAGATACTCTTTCTCGTCATAACGTGCCACAAAATGCCATCATTGCCTCAGCGGTTTTGATTGCCCTAGCAGCCTTTATCAATGTCTTGCCAGGTGTTTCGGATGCCTTTGCCTTGATTACGGCTTCATCATCTGGTGTCTATATCGCCATTTATATCTTGATTATGGTGGCTCACCTTAAATACCGCAAGTCACAGGACTTTATGGCGGATGGCTATCTCATGCCCCATTATCGTTTCCTAAATCCTTTAACCATGCTCTTCTTTGCCTTTGTCTTTGTAACCCTCTTTTTACAAGAGTCTACATTTGTAGGAGCAATTGGTTCAGCTATCTGGATTATCGGTTTCGGGATTTACAGCCAGTGGAAATTTAGAAAATAGATTAAAGACTCATCAACTCAGGTTGGTGGGTTTTTGTTATATATAGTATTGAAGCTAGAATAGTACACAAGGACTTCTATAGTAGATTGAAACTAGAACAGTACACCTTGGCTTCTAAACATTATTAGAAATTCGTTTGACTTTCTTAATCGTTTTGCTCATATCTTGTTTCAATCCGTTATAAAAGAGTATCCGTATCACTTTGGAGTTAGTAGCTATTTCTTATAAAAATGGAAAGTAAGTAACAAAAATGTAACAAAAACTTAATACAAAAACCCTTGACAAATTTTCGGGGGGGGGGGGGGTAGAATTATTATGTGACTTTATGCACAATAAAACGTAAGAAAAGTATAAGAGAATTTTTAATGAGGAATAAAAAGGACTTCTTACTAGTTTACTTCTAGGGCGGTTTTGCTTTTTATCCTTGCTAATGAAACAAGTGTAGAAGTAAGGATATGAATGATAAAGTGGTAAAGAAGTTGCCTTGGCGCCTAGGAAAGTTAAAATATAGGAAAAATAAGTGAATAAATTAGAAATCATGTAATGTTGCAACGTTATATGTTTTTTCGTACATAGAGCTAAAGTAGAGGAAAGGGACTATGAAATGAAGAAGAAAAAAATCAGTTGGAACTCAAGCTGAGAAGGACTTAGTAAAGTAGGGTAAAGAAATACAAATGTGATAGATTTGAATCCACACTCAGCCGTTGTAAAAGAGGAAAGAAACATGGGAAATATAAGAAGAAGTCTTTTTGGATATAAGAAAAGGGAAGTCGATGATTTGATTAGCCGTTTGGAGGGGGAAAAAGCACACCTCAAACAAGAACTTGAAGGAAAATCAGAAATGATTGAACAGTTGAATGCTCAACTACATAAATTTCGCTCTCAAGAGGAGCTGGTTCGTGAGGCTATCATTGATGCGAAACAATTGTCAAAACGTTTGGTAGAAGAAGCCAAGCAAGAAGCGACAGAGTTGCTCTGTGATGCCAATAAAACAATATCAGATGAATTTGCACGCTTTAATCAATCAATGGAAACTCTAAATGGAATCAAGAATAGAGTGGTTGCGCAGAAAGAGGAGTTGTCTAAAGAGTTACAAGAAACGTTGAGACGATATAAAGAGGCTTTTGAGAATTCGGAGACGGAGGATTTTGTTCGAATAAAAGAAGAGTTGGATGCAGATATCACTCGTTCAGAAGAAGTGGTTGAAAAGTCAAAACAGGTTATCTTTCTCCCAAGTTTTAATAAGTCAAACTGGAACTAAAGTAGAGAAATAGAAAAGGAGCAAGAACAGTGAAAAAAGGAGAACATAAGGAAATATTTTCTATCCGTAAATATAAGGCTTATGGGGCTAATTCGGCTTTGATTGGTTTAGTGGGGCCGGCTGTGTTGATGGGGTCCTTGCTATCCCCTGTACAAGCAGAAGAAAATGCTACTGCCTCTGATTCGAAGCCATTGGATAGGGTGGAGACTAGCGGAGCGAGCACGTCAGATGTTGAAACAGATCACCTTATCGTCACCTCGTCTCAACCAGGGGTGCATCCGACTGAGGAGGCTGACTCAAGGGGAGAAAGGGGGACGAGTGAAGGACTGACTACTCCTAAACGAGCAGTCAGTATCGTCTACAAAGTCCGCTATGTTGACCGTCAACGGAAGACAGTGGTTCATGAGGTGACCAAGACAAAGACTGTTGAGACTAGTGAAGCAAAGGCGAGAGCTACGGTCACAGAAATTGGGGCGGAGCTTGCAAATGATAGCCAATTAGAGAATTATTATGTCCCAGACGGTAATCCAACGACTATGATCAAAGAGATTGTTGAAGGAGAAGACAATGTCTTCGTTTACGAAGTAGAGGGATTCGGAGAAGAAGAAGCTACAAACCGTACGGTCACGCTCAAGTATACAGTTGACTACGTGGATGAAAAATCAGGGCTTGTCCTAGCTAGTGAGGACAAGGAAGAAACGGTTTCTACCTTTGAAGCAGTTGCAAAAAAGGAAGTGACGGTTCAAGCTTCCTTAGACGGACACGAAGCTCTCAAAGGTTGGAGTCTCCCTGCCAATGCTACAGACCATCAAACGCTCACCTTGGTAGAAGGAAGCGTTGGGAAAGTGACGTTTAAAGTCCAGAACTCCGATACGGGAAAACCGAGGAAAAAGAGGAAAGTAGAGTATCCGATCCCTGCTGTCACTGGACAACCCTACCTGACCCTAGAAAATCGAACAGCTGGTTACACAAGTAACGAAAGTATGACTTTTCCTGGAAATGGTCAACACACTTATGAAATAAGGTATAAGGTTGGATTTACAAACATTGAAGCCTCTGACTTAGAAATGACCCAGGGAGCCAAGGGTTTAGGCTTTACTTTGGACTTGGAAGGTGGCTGGTTAACTGCCACCCTGACCCCAACGAGAGCTATGGCAGGAGATTATGAGGTTGGCTTCCAATCCAAGACAAATCCTCAAGTGAAAGTAGCTGGAACCATAAGAATTACAGCAACGACTCACTTTGGATTTATGGTATTAGCATCTTCAAGTGATGACAGAGAAACCTATGTTCCCGTATTTAAGGATAATACTGTTGACAATATTAATAGTGGTTCTTATAGTAGCAGAAGTAACAAATATCCTGACCATACTTCTCCGATTATTAGTTATGGAGATTTGACTGCCGAATATAGAGATTCTTCTGGACCAAAAACAGACATTACGATTGGACTCCGTATGCCAACGACTCCCTTTGGATATTTTATGAGTACGGATAACCAAACTATTGAAAATGCTACTGCAGATACGAAGCGCTACTATGCGATGCTTCCCATCTTTGCTCCAATGGACCGTTCTACAGATTATCCTAACAATAATAAACAAGGCTTATCCATTGCCGATTTTCATGTTTTATCTGCTTCAGCTGGAGTAGAAGTTAAGTTGCTGGACTTAAGAAAAGACAAGGCACCTGATAAGGGATTTTACGGTAATGCTATCGATTTCCAAACAATGCCAGAGTATGCTTTGTCAAGTGGAGAACTGAAAGGTGATTATACTTATATTCTAGATAAAACCCCATACTACCTTCAATTTACAAAATTACCCAAAACGGCAGGAGACTATTCAGTGAAATTTCAAATGACTGATAGTCTGGGCTTGGTCAAAACGATTACATTGAATTTTACAACGTATGAAAATTCTATTTCTGCTTATAGAAATCTTGATGGAACAACTCGCACTTATGCGCTAACCAATGCGGATGCTCTTTTTGAACCGAATGAAGACTATATAGATAAAACGACCGATAAGGTTTCACTTCCGATTTCTGATAAGGAACAAATCCTAGGAAAAGTCACGCTTAATAAAGACAATGCCTATATAAAAGCAGATAGTTTTCCAGCAGGGGTTGAGTTGAGAGCAGTTCCTGGAAAGGTGGATACGGAAGGACATCCAACAGAAGCCTATGTGGTCAAAACAGCAGGCACGAAAGTTGCCATGGGGAAATATTCATTTTCAGTGAAGGCACATGATGGTCACTATCAGACGGGTGCTCCGCGGACATTTGAGTTTGAGATTGTAGATGCTATCAATCCGATCCCAAATCAGCATTGGCGCGAGGGAACAGTTCCAAGCCCGATACCAGTTTCGATGGAAAACAACTCCAAAATTACAGGAATTCGTGTGGAGCCAAGCGGGGGTTATGCTCTTTTTGAAGGGAACACCAGTGACTCGAACGCCACCATCTCTATTTACGGGTTGAAATCTACTCCATCCCAACAAAAGGCACGTGTCTATGTGACATTTATAGATGGTAATGGGGAAAAGCACGAAACCTTTACAGAGTTTTATTATGACATAGATCCTAATCCAGTAGCAGATTTGACGATTTCTGTTACCAATGATAACCAAGAAATTTTTGAAGGTGAAGAGTGGAAAGAAATGGTTATCACAACAACTCCAAGTGAAGGGGTGACCATTAAGGTTGATAAGACAAAGCTTCCCAAAGGAACTCGACTTGAGGGTAACAAAATTATAGGGAAGGGTCTTTATGAAGGGAAATATGTGATTCCAATTCTTGCTATTAAGGATGGAGTTTTTAAGTCGACTGTTGTGCATCTAACTGTGAAGGAGAAAGAATTTGTCGTTCCTCCAGAAACTGTAGAAGTTCCGGTATTATCGGAGGTATCTGGTCTTGGCTTACAAAATGCGCCTGATGATGCAAATGTAACCTATCGTACGGATGATTCCTATGATTTCTATACGGGTTATGGAGGGGTATATCGAAAAGGTTTTTTAGTTTCTGGTCTAAAAATTAGCAAGGATGGAACGCAAATTACAGGAATCCCGAATAAAGTTGGTAGCTATGAGCTCACTGCAACAATTAGTAGAAGAGGGTCAAATGGAATTTTTCGTACTACAACCACTACCTATACCATTAATGTAACAGGATTTACCCCAAGCCTGACAATCAGTTCGCCAACACAACCAACGGATGCCTATACTTCTAACAAAACTCGTCTGTTAGCGCCTGTTGGGACGGAAATTTTACCGATTACAATCAAGCATGATTCGCATTCAACATTGAACATTGATCCAAGTGATTTACCAGAGGGTTTGAGCTTTTCATATGATGAAGCGACACATACAGGAACCATTGCAGGAACTCCAAGTAAATTGAAATATGGTGAAGCCTATGTCTATGAAATTCCAGTTTCTGTCACAATGCCGGACGACTATGCGGATAGGAACGCTTCCAGAACTATTGAGAAGACAATTTATATTGTAGTACTACCTGCTATATCAGAACTCACTATTGACCATGAAAATCAGACATTTGCTGCGAACGAAAGGATGACTCCAATTACGGTATCGGATTTTGATTCACGTGCAAAAATTTATTTAGAATATGCACCAGATGGGGTGAGTTATGATTCATCAACTCACCAAATTACAGGATCTCCAACAGCAGGGGTAGGTACCTATAGATTTAATGTTCGGGCGATTATGCCAGATACACTTGGAGGGCGAGTAACAAGTAAGCAAGTTACTCTTACAGTAACTAAACTAGAACCGATCTTGACGGCTACACCTTCTTCGGTTACAGTAACAGCTACAAATCCTATACCCGAGATTACCATTATTAAGGATGCACTTTCTACACTTGCCGTACCAACTGTAACAATCAAAGGGCAGTACTATCCTAAAGCCTTATCAGAACTTGGCTTATCTTATGATGCAACTTCAGGAAAGATAACAGGAACACCTACAGTTGTAGGACATCATACCATTCATCTGAGCACAACACTGTCTAAAACATATACGGGAGTTTATGGAGGTGTTGCAAAAACACTCGATATCCCATTGACAGTTACTGCTAAGGAATTTGATTTTATAGAAGACCAAGAACGAACAACGACTGTTTTATCCCCAATTGAACCTGTAGACTTGACTGCAGCAGAGGGGATAGATGTAGAGGTTGGGAGTAGATTGCCATCTGGTGTAACATATAATGCAGTACATAAAAGAATTGAAGGAACTCCTACTGAAGTTGGTGACTATTCAGTCACAGTGACAGCAAGACTAAGCGGAGTAAGTGGCAACGATAAAAGAGCGACTATACGTTTTCATGTAACGAAACTTCCAGCCACAATTGAAATTACTCCTAGAGAGCAAAATGTTCAAGTTGGAACTCCAATAGCTGAGGTAACTGTAAAGCCAAACGAACATGCTAGTGTTTATGGAACAGACGCCCTTATCAATGCAGTTAGTGGATATGATTATGGAATTGTCGAATCCAATATTGCTAATTATTTCCTAGGAGCTTATGGCTTAACTTATAATCCTACAAATCGTACAATTACAGGAACACCAACAAAAACGGGGCGTATTGTGTTTACCTTTATCGCACGAAATGATGATTCATTAGGCGGTGCTGAAGCCAGAGAAACCCTTGTCTTGAATGTAGTAGATTCTCTTTCTAAAATTCCAGTTATCACAGAGGCTCAAGAGGGAACGAATGTGATTAAGGGAAGTGGTGTTGCTGGCGCAACAGTGACCGTTACCCTTCCAGATGGAGTTGAGAAGACAGCTGAAGTTGCAGTAGATGGAACATGGACAGTAGCTACGACAGCACCGCTCGTAAAAGGGCAAAGTATTTCTGCTCGACAAAAAGAAGAAAACAAAACGCTTAGTAACGATATCAGTGCCACTGTTATTGCAAAAGAGGGATTAGTTCCATCTAAGGAAGCAGGGGTAGATGCCATTATAGAAGGCGCTACAACCATTACAGGTAAAGGGATAAACGGTTCGACGATTAACATTACCCTTCCAGATGGTACAGTTAAAACCGCTACAGTTTCGGAAGGAACCTGGTCAGTTACCATAGATACAGCTGTAGTAAAAGGTGAAAATATCCGTGTAACACAAACAGAACCAAATAAAGCTACAAGTCCAATAGTTACAGCAACTGTAGTTCCTAAAATTACGAAAGGTGATAAAGGGGAAACAGGAGCAAATGGTACCAACGGGAAAGACGGTTTTACACCAGAAGTAAGTGTAGAGGAAACTCCAGATGGAAGTTATACAATCACGGTTACTCAACCAGAGGGTAAAAAACCAATTACTGTCACTGTGAAAAATGGAACGAACGGCCGAGATGGTCGTACACCAAAAGTGGCATTAACACCAATTTATGAAAATCCAGCTCAACCTAGAACTAGAAGAGCAAGAAGTGTGGATGAAACTCAACCAACACGAAAACAAATTGGAGTTCATATTACGGTTTATTATGATAATAACAATAATGGAATCTATGATGAAGGCATTGATGAAAAAATTACCGAAGAGGATATCTACGACGGAGTAGACGGAAACGATGGACGAGATGGACGCGACGGAAAAGATATCTTAAACGGAACAGAAAACCCAAGTGAAACTCAGGGTAAAGATGGTGACACCTTCGTTAATACTGCAACGGGTGACGTTTTCGTAAAAGAAAATGGCACATGGAAACCAGCAGGTAACATCAGAGGACCAAAAGGCGCAGATGGAAAAGATATCTTAAATGGTAAAACAGATCCGACACCAGACACAGGAAAAGACGGAGATACCTTCGTTAATACCGCAACTGGCGATGTCTTCGTAAAAGAAAATGGTATATGGAAGCCAGCAGGTAACATCAAAGGATTGCAAGGAGATGCCGGAGCAACTGGAGCAAACGGAGCTGATGGTCATGATGGAGCAGCTGGACGAGATGGAAAAGATATCTTGAACGGCACAGCAACCCCAGATGAAACTCAGGGTAAAGATGGAGATACCTTCGTTAATACTGCAACGGGTGACGTTTTCGTAAAAGAAAATGGCACATGGAAACCAGCAGGTAACATCAGAGGACCAAAAGGTGCAGATGGAAAAGATATCTTAAATGGTAAAACAGATCCGACACCAGACACAGGAAAAGACGGTGATACCTTCGTTAATACCGCAACAGGCGATGTATTCGTAAAAGAAAATGGCGCATGGAAGCCAGCAGGTAACATCAAAGGATTGCAAGGAGATGCCGGAGCAACTGGAGCAAACGGAGCTGATGGTCGTGATGGAGCAGCTGGACGCGACGGAAAAGATATCTTGAACGGAACAGAAAACCCAAGTGAAACTCAGGGTAAAGATGGTGACACCTTCGTTAATACTGCAACCGGCGACGTTTTCGTAAAAGAAAATGGCACATGGAAACCAGCAGGTAACATCAGAGGACCAAAAGGTGCAGATGGAAAAGATATCTTAAATGGTAAAACAGATCCGACACCAGACACAGGAAAAGACGGCGATACCTTCGTTAATACCGCAACAGGCGATGTATTCGTAAAAGAAAATGGCGCATGGAAGCCAGCAGGTAACATCAAAGGACTGAAAGGTGACAAAGGCGAAAATGGTACAAACGGAACCGATGGAGCTGCCGGAGCGACTGGGGCAACCGGAGCAGCAGGTCGTGATGGAAAAGACGGCTTTACGCCGAAAGTAACAGTAACAGACAATCCGGATGGCAGTCACACAATCACGATTACTCAACCAGATAACCAACCACCATTAACAACAACTGTTAGAAATGGAGTAAATGGACTAAACGGCAAATCACTAGTTGCTAAAAAAGATGGCAATGAAACGAAAATTTATGTAGAAGATCCAGCAAATCCGGGGCAACCATTAGATCCTACAAAACCTCTTGCTACAATCCTTGACGGGCTAAAAGGCGACAACGGAGCAGATGGAAAATCTCCAACCGTTACGGTAACAGATAATGGAGATGGAACTCATACGATTACTGTCCATAATCCTGATGGTTCTGAATCAACCACTAAAATTAAAGATGGTGAAAACGGTAAGACATCAACGATTGTCACAACGGAAAATCCAGATGGAACATATACGATTACTGTAACAAACCCAGATGGAACATCTAAAAAAACGATTATTAGAGACGGTAAAGATGGAAAAACTCCAAAAGTTGAAGTAACGGATAATAACGATGGCACTCATACAGTTAAAGTGACAGATGGAGACGGTAATGTTAGAAATACTATCATCAAAGATGGGAAGGATGGTAAAGCAGCAACAGCAACAATTGCTGAAACCAATGATGGAAATCATACTGTAACCATTACAAATCCAGATGGAACCGAGACTACATTTGTTGTGAAGAACGGTCGAGATGGAGTAGATGGACGTACTCCAACTGCATCTGTTCGTGATAATGGAGATGGAAGCCATACTATTGTTATTACAAATCCAGAAGGTGTAACGACTGAAACAACAGTCTATGATGGTAAATCTCCAACCGTAAGCGTTACTGACGAACATAATGGAACGCATAAAATCACTGTTGTGAATGGAGATGGAACAACTACTGAAACAATCATTAAAGATGGTAAATCCCCAGTAGCAACTGTTAAAGATAATAAAGACGGTACTTACACGATTCGTGTAGAAAACGGTAATGGCACGGTTTCTGAAACAACTGTCCATGATGGCAAATCTCCAACGGCTAGAGTAGTCGATAATGGAGATGGCACTCACACAGTAACAATTGTGAACTCTGATGGTACAACTTCAACGACAACAGTCCGTGACGGCAAATCTCCAAAATTAGAAGTTATTAATAACAATAATGGTTCATACACTGTTAAAGTAACAGGTACAGATGGTAAAGAAACCAGTACGACAATCTTTGACGGTAAATCTCCGACAGCTAAAATTATTGATAATGGAGATGGCACTCATACTGTGACAATCATTGATTCTG
The DNA here is from genome assembly GCF_030439915.1 of Streptococcus sp. SPS1. Lineage (GTDB taxonomy): Bacteria > Bacillota > Bacilli > Lactobacillales > Streptococcaceae > Streptococcus. The sequence goes on along the minus strand of NZ_JAQFJG010000001.1, from coordinate 168,572 downwards.
ATGGTCATTCATATACATCTACTATTAAAGACGGCAAAGATGGACAATCTCCAACAGCTTCTGTTCGTAACAATAATGATGGTACACACACGGTTACAATTATCAATCCAGACGGCAGTAAAACAGAAACAGTAATTAAAGATGGAAAAGATGGTAAATCTCCAACTGTTAATGTTAAAGATAATGGAGACGGTACTCATACAATTACAATTGTCAATACTGATGGTGGTGTAATAACAACCGTAATTAGAGATGGTAAATGTGGTTGTAACAACCAACCAGGAGGTTCAACGGGACCAAAACCAGACTCGCCGAAACCAGAAGGTTCAACGGGACCAAAACCGGACTCACCAAAACCAGAAGGTTCAACGGGACCAAAACCAGACTCGCCGAAACCAGAAGGTTCAACGGGACCAAAACCAGACTCACCGAAACCAGAAGGTTCAACGGGACCAAAACCGGACTCGCCGAAACCAGAAGGTTCAACAGGACCAAAACCGGACTCACCGAAACCAGGTGGTTCAAGATTTGAAATACCAGAGCCGCCAGTTCATGAAATACCAGAGTATATTGGTGTTGTACCAGTAGAACCGACACCAGTAGGATCAACTCCAAGTGCACCGACACCAGCAGAACCGGTAGAACCAACTCCAAATGAACCGGCACCAGAAATGCCAATACCATCCGCAAATACGAACCCAATAGTACCAACTCTAGTTTTTGAAAATCATGAGAATAGGTTACCTGAAACGGGAACTCAATCAGATTACCTTTTCCTTCTTCTAGGCAGTGGTATCCTATTGAGTTTATATGTAGGTAGAAGAAAAGAAGATTAATACTCTTCGAAAATCAAATTCAAACCACGTCAGCGTCACCTTGCCGTACTCAAGTACAGCCTGTGGCTAGCTTCCTAGTTTGCTCTTTGATTTTCATTGAGTATAAACATAAAAAGTTGTTTTGTTTAAACTTTTGTAAGTATCTCGTGATATTTGACATACAAGTGCTTTGAAGTTTGCAAATATATCCTGCTGATTATTTCTTACTTGAAAGGATAGATAGGTTTCCTGCGTAACGATTAGTATTTTATACTTGTTATGCAGGAGGTCTATGATATCAAATAAAGAGGATATTAAGAATAATCAATTGTGAAAATGAAGACAATTTAATACCGAACTTATTGATTGATAGTCTTTTAGTGGAAAAATGGTCTAAAAATAGGTTTCAGTCTATCATTTAAAAAATTTGAGATGATAGGTAATATACTTGGGGTACAGGTGGAGTCACTTAATATAAATGAGTGACTTGGTAAATGGTATTGGTCATTACTCTTAAATTGAGGAGCTAGATTAGATGAAAGATAATTTTTCGAACAAGCATAGAAAATTTTCAATAAGAAAATTAAAAATTGGGATAGCGTCAGTTGTGGTAGGGTTAGCTTTCACAGATGCTTTGATAGGTGTAAATCATGTAGAGGCATCAATGTCTGTAGAGGATGCTAATTATGTGAATCAAACTGCTGTTGATAATGCTTCCTTAGTGGAATATATCCATCAGGCTTTAGAAACAATTGCTAAGGGAGCAAAGTCAACGGTTTTGCCAACCAGTATACAGAACTTAAAAAATAAAGTACAAGCACTGTCTACTAAACAAGAATCTGATTATGAAGCATCTGCGTGGCAAGAATTTCAAGAAAAACTGACAACAGCAAAATCAAAACTAGAAGAGGTAGAAAATACCTATAATGAAGCTGTAAAAATCAATTCGAATGCGCAGGCCTATGACACAACAATAAAAGAGCTGATTGCTTCTTATCCAGAATACAACACGGTTGTTATCACAGTTAGAGATGGAGAAACAGAGGATACTGCAGGGGTTAGACATATATCTAATCTAAGAAGGATTAATGAAGTCTTGACTGCTAAGTATGCAGAGTTAAGGCAGATTGCTAGTTCAATGAAGTCTGTATTACCTCCAGTTGGGGAAGATTTGGCTGCTCAACAATTAAAAAAATTAGAGTCAGCAGAGACTATTTTAGAAGTTAATAAAAAGACAGCAACGGTTGCTGAATCGGAACACCAAGATTTAATGGCTGGTTTGTTTGAGAATAACAAGGTGGTATTGTCTGATTTTTCAACATTAAGAGGTGAAATTACTCCTGCAGATCAAACTAAGATTACTACTTTTTTGAAGAGCCATGTCCCGTCTCTTGGGGAAACTGCTGTTTTTCAAACATATGCGGGAGCCTTGCAATACCGATTTAATAATGATGGTACATTGACAATTACTTATACAGATGATTGGTCATCTGATACAGTCCCACTTAGCATTTTTGCAAAAGGTGGAGCGATACAATCGGATAGCCCAGCTACAACCTATAGCGTGACTTATCACTACGTTAGTGGCACAGAAGGCAAATCATTACCAAGCAACATTACAGCTCCAGAAGCAGTGAGCGCCAAACACCCAGGAGAAGTCGTAGCAAGCCCAACAGGGCAAACAGATGTGGAAGATACAGCCAACAAAGGTGTATGGCACTTCGCATCATGGGATAAAGCCAGTGTAACGGTAGGAACGGCTGATGAAACTGTGGCAGGAACATGGATTTTCACAGCAACGCCAGAAAGCACACCGGACACAACCCCAGTAGCAACGTATAGCGTAATGTACCGCTATATCAGTGGCACAGAAAGCAAGCTATTACCGAGCAATATCACAGCTCCAGCAACAGTGAGCGACAAACACCCAGGAGAAGTAGTAGCAAGTCCAACAGGTCAAACAGATGTGGAAGATACAGCCAACAAAGGTGTATGGCACTTCGCATCATGGGATAAAGCCAGTGTAACGGTAGGAACGGCTGATGAAACTGTGACAGGAACATGGACCTTCACAGCAACGTCAGAAAGCACGACGGGCACAACTCCAGCAACAACGTATAGCGTAACGTACCGCTATATCAGTGGTACAGAAGGTAAGCTATTACCGAGCAATATCACAGCAGGTTGGATTAAAAAAGATGGCCGTTGGTGGTATCAGCATGCAGATGGTTCCTATACTACAAACGGTTGGGAACGAATCAAGGGCATATGGTATCATTTTGATCAGTCAGGCTGGATGCAGACTGGTTGGATAAAAACAGGGGAGTCATGGTATTACTTGAATAAATCAGGTTCGATGGCTATAGGATGGGTCAAAGACAATGGCATATGGTATTATCTAAACAATTCAGGAGCTATGAAAACTGGTTGGTTTAAAGATAACACTACCTGGTATTATCTTGACAACTCAGGGGCTATGAAGACTGGATGGTTCAAGGTATCAGGAAAATGGTATTATGCCTACAGTTCAGGTGCTTTAGCAATTGACACAATAACACCAGATGGTTACAAGGTTAGTGCTAACGGTGAGTGGGTGGAGGATAGATAAAGTAAGAGATAGGATATCCATTCTGCTATTTTGTACTATCCGTTCCACAAAATAATAGTTGAAATAACCAAGCGAACAAGATAGAATTCTGGAAATCAGAACACTAATTTTGTTCGCTTTTTATATTCTTCTAAAATAAAAAAGAAATATAGTGAACTGAATATAGAAAAGTACACTACGACTTCTAAGACATTACCAGAAAGTGAATTGAATTTCCTAATCGATTTGTTCAGATTTTATTTCATTTTAATATGGAAAAAGTTTGAACAAGACATGGATGAACTGGAGAGTGGAGAATAGCTTGTTACTCTTTTCTCAATCCGGCTAAAATGTGATATAATAGTACTAATTTATTGGAATACATGAAAGTTTTTGAAAATTTTCATATATTTCTAGTTAAGGAAGTAGGAAAAGTATGTATCCAGATGATAGTTTGACATTGCACACGGACTTGTACCAGATCAACATGATGCAGGTTTACTTTGACCAAGGAATTCACAATAAAAAGGCGGTCTTTGAGGTTTATTTCCGCCAACAGCCTTTTAAGAATGGCTATGCGGTTTTTGCTGGTTTGGAAAGAATTGTGAGTTATCTTGTTGGTGGGTTTTTTCTAGTTTGACAGTCTATTGAAATAGGACTATAATACAAGTTGTATCAGTTTTCGAGGAGGTTTGGATGTACTTTAGATTGGAAAATAAGGAATCCCAGAAGGCGCAAGAAATTGGTAATTTGATTCGTGCTTATAACCGTTCCAAAAGAGAAGAGGCTGAAAGTGAGCCATTGAATCTTTATGTTGAAGATGAAAAGAGCAATCACCTTGCAGGTTTGATAGCAGAGACTTTTGGAAATTGGCTAGAAATCGAGTATTTATTTGTAAAAGAGGAACTGAGAGGGCAAGGAATCGGTTCAAAACTATTGAAGCAAGCAGAAACTGAAGCTAAGAATCGAAACTGTCGTTTTGCTTTTGTCAATACTTACCAGTTTCAGGCGCCAGATTTTTATCAGAAACATGGCTACAAGGAAGTCTTTGCTTTGCAAGACTATCCCTACACAGGGCAAAGATTTTATTACCAAAAGGATTTGTAAGTAGAATATGAAAGCATAAGGCAAAGAGGGGGTCTTGACATAAGTATGAAGGGGCTTCTCGATAAATACCAGTTAAATCCTACAAATTATGTCTTTTTAGACGATATGGAGGACAATACAATCGCAGTTGAGAAATTGGGAATCAAGTCCTATCAGGTTAAGAAAAGAAGTGATGTCGTCGATATTTTGAAATCCTATATTTAAACGTAACACTCTCTATGTTTTATGGTAGAGAGTTTTTTTGTTAATAAAATTTTACAAAATGACATTTATATATTGCATTACGTTAAATATATGATACAATAATGTTGAAAAGAGGCGCAACTTTTTAAAACTATAAGGAGGACGCAGGTGTCTAAAAATTTAAAATTAAAATTAGCTCGGGTAGAGCTTGATTTAACTCAAGGTCAATTGGCAGAGGCTGTGGGGGTGACGCGCCAGACTATTGGTTTGATAGAGGCTGGGAAATACAATCCCAGTCTCTCGCTCTGCCAGTCCATTTGCAGATGTTTAGGGAAAACCCTAGACCAACTATTTTGGGAGGAAGAAGATGGTAAATAAATTTATTCATTATCAATTACTTGACGAAAGAGAAGAACAACTAATCAATAAAGCTGGGGCAGAGTCTTTTTCACTCTTTATTGGGCTTGTACTTCTAAGCTATTTGGTGGCAGTGTTGGCTCCATCTCTTTTTAATCCGAATTTTCTAGTCTATACCCTGATAGTAGGAATTTTCTTCTTTTTCAATCGTGCCCGTTATTTGGGAGTGACCTATTATAGTCGTTTTCATTTTACGATTTTGGGTTGTTTTTTCTTAACATTGGCTATTACAACTCTCTTGATGTTGCAGAATTATCAATTCAACATAGAAATTTATCAGCACAATCCTTTGAACGTTAAATACCTGTCTGCTTGGGTCATTACTTATGTCATTTACCTTCCTTGGGTTTTTATTGGTAATCTTGGTCTAAAGAGTTATGGCGAATGGGCCCAGAAAAAATTTGAACAAGACATGGATGAACTGGAGAGTGGAGAATAGCTTGTTACTCTTTTCTCAATCCAGCTAAAATGTGATATAATAGTACTAATTTATTGGAATACATGAAAGTTCTTGAAAATTTTCATGGGTTTCTAGCTAAGGAAGTAGGAAAAGTATGTATCCAGATGATAGTTTGACATTGCACACGGACTTGTACCAGATCAACATGATGCAGGTTTACTTTGACCAAGGAATTCACAATAAGAAGGCGGTCTTTGAGGTTTATTTCCGACAACAGCCTTTTAAGAACGGCTATGCGGTTTTTGCTGGTTTGGAAAGAATTGTGAGTTATCTTGAAGACCTGCGTTTTTCAGATAGTGATATTGCCTATTTGGAGTCGCTTGGTTATCATGGGGCGTTCTTGGATTACCTCCGCAATTTCAAGTTGGAGTTAACCGTTCGTTCTGCCCAAGAAGGGGACTTGGTTTTTGCTAATGAACCGATTGTGCAAGTTGAAGGCTCTCTAGCCCAATGTCAGTTGGTCGAAACGGCTCTTTTGAACATCGTCAACTACCAGACCTTGGTGGCGACTAAGGCAGCTCGTATTCGTTCGGTTATTGAAGATGAACCCTTGATGGAGTTTGGGACACGTCGGGCGCAAGAGATGGATGCGGCTATCTGGGGAACACGCGCAGCGGTGATTGGTGGTGCCAATGGAACTAGCAACGTGCGTGCTGGTAAACTCTTTGACATTCCTGTCTTGGGGACCCATGCCCATTCCTTGGTGCAGGTTTATGGCAATGATTATGAGGCTTTCAAGGCTTATGCTGCGACCCACAAAAATTGCGTTTTTCTTGTGGATACCTATGACACCCTTCGTATTGGTGTGCCAGCTGCCATTCAAGTGGCGCGTGAGCTGGGTGACCAGATTAACTTTATGGGTGTGCGGATTGACTCAGGGGATATTGCCTACATTTCCAAGAAAGTTCGTCAGCAACTGGACGAGGCTGGATTTACAGAGGCTAAGATTTATGCTTCTAATGATTTGGACGAAAATACTATCCTCAACCTCAAGATGCAAAAGGCCAAGATTGATGTCTGGGGTGTGGGAACCAAGCTGATTACAGCCTATGATCAGCCAGCTCTTGGGGCAGTTTATAAGATTGTTGCGATCGAAGATGAAAATGGGAACATGCGCAATACGATTAAGCTGTCTAATAATGCGGAAAAAGTGTCTACGCCAGGTAAGAAGCAGGTGTGGCGCATTACCAGTCGTGAAAAAGGAAAGTCAGAAGGCGATTATATCACTTATGATGGTGTAGATGTTGCCAGCATGACAGAAATCAAGATGTTCCATCCGACCTATACTTACATCAAGAAGACGGTTCGTAATTTTGACGCTGTTCCTCTCTTAGTGGATATCTTCAAAGACGGGAAATTGATTTACAACCTGCCTAGTTTGACTGAGATTCAGGCTTATGCCCGTAAGGAATTTGACAAGTTGTGGGATGAGTACAAGCGCGTGCTCAATCCGCAGCACTATCCAGTGGATTTGGCGCGTGATGTATGGCAAGATAAGATGGACTTGATTGATAAGATGCGCAAGGAAGCCCTTGGTGAAGGAGAAGAAGAATGAGTTTGCAAGAAACGATTATCCAAGAGCTGGGTGTCAAACCAGTGATTGATGCCCAGGAAGAAATCCGTCGTTCCATTGATTTCTTAAAGAGATACCTGAAAAAACATCCCTTTCTTAAAACTTTTGTGCTAGGGATTTCTGGGGGACAAGACTCGACCTTGGCAGGTCGATTAGCTCAATTAGCTATGGAAGAACTGCGAGCTGAAACGGGAGATGACAGCTACAAATTTATCGCTATCCGCCTGCCATACGGAGTGCAAGCTGATGAAGCAGATGCTCAAAAAGCTCTTGCTTTCATCCAACCAGATATCAGCTTGGTTGTGAATATCAAGGAATCAGCTGATGCCATGACGGCAGCAGTTGAAGCGACAGGTAGCCCTGTTTCAGACTTCAACAAGGGCAATATCAAGGCTCGTTGCCGTATGATTGCTCAGTATGCCCTTGCTGGTGCCCATAGCGGAGCGGTTATTGGAACAGACCATGCTGCGGAAAATATCACAGGTTTCTTTACCAAGTTTGGTGACGGTGGTGCGGATATTCTCCCTCTTTATCGCCTCAATAAACGCCAAGGAAAACAACTCTTACAGGAACTTGGTGCAGACCCAGCCCTTTATGAAAAAATCCCAACGGCAGACCTGGAAGAAGACAAACCAGGCCTAGCTGACGAAGTAGCCCTCGGAGTCACTTATGAAGAGATTGACGACTACCTAGAAGGCAAAACAATCAGCCCAGAAGCCCAAGCGACCATTGAAAACTGGTGGCATAAAGGCCAACACAAACGCCACCTACCCATCACCGTCTTTGATGACTTTTGGGAGTGAAAACCTCCAGTGGAGGTTTTCAGCCCGAGTCTAAAAATAGGAAAGTGAGACAGGAATCGGTAACTCGAAGAGTTCGATTCCGTTGTCTCACCCCCGCAACGATGACTAGGTTTGAAAAAGCTTGCTAGAGCGCATTTCAAACCAGACAGCGACTGCGTCAAGGAACTAGATGAAAAACTTGTTTTTTAGTTATTATTGAGTTTAGTCTTTTTACCCTGAGCCTAGAAATAAGTGAGCGAGGAAGGTCCGGGGGACCTTTTTAGCTTATTATCTTGAAATTTAAAAGCAAATTAAATTTAAATTGAGCTTGGGCAGAGAATCACTTATCAGAAAGTGAGGTGGAATCATGAAAGCTATCGGTATGCAAACATTACAGACAGACCGTTTGATCTTGAGAAGATTTGTGGAGAGTGATGCAGAAGCTATGTTTCAAAATTGGGCTTCGTCTGCTGAGAATCTAACCTACGTCACTTGGGATCCCCATCCTGATGTCGAGGTCACTCGAAACTCCATTCGAAATTGGGTTGCCTCCTATACCAATCCTAACTATTACAAATGGGCCATTTGTCTCAAAGAGAACCCAGAGCAAGTGATAGGAGATATCAGCATCGTTGCAATAGATGAGAACAATTCTTCTTGTGAAATTGGCTATGTGTTAGGCAAGAAGTACTGGGGTCATGGTATGATGACGGAGGCCTTGAAAGCTGTCTTGGACTTCTGTTTTACTCAAGCAGGTTTTCAAAAAGTTAGAGCTCGATATGCCAGTCTCAATCCAGCTTCAGGTCGTGTCATGGAGAAGGCTGGAATGTCCTATCTAAAGACTATTAGCAATGGTGTAGAGAGAAAAGGCTATCTTGCGGACCTTATTTATTATCAGATAAGTAGGGAAGACAGGTGATTTTCTTTTCTGTATCTATCAAAGTCAGACCTTGTCTGACTTTTTTTTGCAACATTTTTTACATAACCTGATTAAATTCCTATTTTTCCCTATCATTGTCCCTGTTTTTTCGAAAATGGAAGGAGTATAATAAATCTATCAATAAAATGATAGGAGGAACTTTATGGGTCATATTTTCTTTTTTCTAAGTGTCTTTTTGGCAGGGATTCTATCCTTCTTTTCTCCTTGTATCTTACCTTTGTTACCGGTCTATGCAGGGGTGTTACTAGATGATAAGGATGGTGCTCAGGCTTCTAGTGGCAAATTTTCCATCTCAGTTACTAGTTTATTGCGAACGCTGGCCTTTATAGCAGGAATTTCCTTTATTTTTATCTTACTAGGTTATGGAGCTGGTTTTTTAGGCGATTTGCTTTATGCTTCTTGGTTCCAATATGTGACGGGTGCGGTTATCATTCTCTTAGGCTTGCACCAGATGGAGATTCTACACTTTAAGGGGCTTTATAAGGAAAAGAGGTTACAACTGCAAGGACAGGGGCAAAATGGTAAGGGCTATAGTCAGGCATTTTTATTGGGTTTGACCTTTAGTTTTGCTTGGACACCTTGTGTGGGGCCGGTTCTGGGGTCTGTTTTAGCCTTGGCGGCTTCAGGTGGTTCAGGTGCTTGGCAGGGAGCGGGTCTCATGTTAATCTATACGCTGGGTCTAGCGCTACCATTCTTGCTCCTAGCTCTGGCCTCTAGTTATGTTTTGAAACATTTTCGAAAACTCCATCCTTACCTCGGAATCCTCAAAAAAGTGGGTGGGTTTCTCATTATTGTGATGGGACTCTTGGTTCTGTTTGGAAATGCTTCAATTTTAAGTCAATTATTTGAATAAAATGGAAAGGAATATCAGTATGAAAAAATGGCAAACATGTGTTCTTGGAGCAGGTTCGCTCCTTTGTTTGACGGCTTGTTCAGGCAAGTCCATGACCAGTGAACACCAAATGAAAGATGAAATGAAGATGGAGCAGACAGCTAGTACAACAAGCACGGCTAAAGGGAAAGAAGTGGCTGATTTTGAGCTAACTGGAGTAGATGGCAAGACCTATCGCTTGTCTGATTACAAGGGCAAGAAAGTCTATCTCAAATTCTGGGCTTCTTGGTGTTCCATCTGTCTGGCTAGTCTTCCAGATACGGATGAAATTGCTAAAGAAGCTGGCGACGACTATGTGGTCTTGACAGTAGTGTCACCAGGACATAAGGGAGAGCAATCTGAAGCGGACTTTAAGAATTGGTATAAGGGATTGGATTATAAAAATTTCCCAGTCCTAGTTGACCCATCAGGCAAACTTTTGGAAACTTATGGTGTTCGTTCCTACCCAACTCAAGCCTTTATAGATGGTGAAGGAAAATTGGTCAAAACCCAACCAGGTTTTATGGAAAAAGATGCGATTTTGCAAACTTTGAAGGAATTAGCCTAGGAGGTGTCCTATGAATGATAAGCTAAAAATCATCTTGTTGCTAGGAGTATTTTTCCTAGCCATAACCGGTTTCTATTTTCTATTGATGCGAAATGCAGGGCAGACAGATGCCTCGCAAATTGAGAAAGCGGCAGTCAGCCAAGGAGGAAAAACAGTGAAAAAAACAGAAATTAGTAAAGACGCAGACTTGCACGAAATTTATCTAGCTGGAGGTTGTTTCTGGGGAGTGGAGGAATACTTCTCCCGCGTTCCCGGAGTGACAGATGCCGTTTCAGGCTATGCAAATGGTAGAGGGGAAACAACTAAGTACGAATTGATTAACCAAACAGGACATGCGGAGACTGTCCATGTTACTTATGATGCCAATCAAATTTCCCTCAAGGAAATCCTGCTTCACTATTTCCGCATTATCAATCCAACCAGCAAAAATAAACAAGGAAATGACGTGGGGACCCAGTACCGTACCGGTGTTTATTACACAGATGACAAGGATTTGGAGGTAATCAACCAAGTCTTTGATGAGGTGGCTAAGAAATACGATCAACCTCTAGCAGTTGAAAAGGAGGTCTTGCAGAATTTCGTGGTGGCTGAGGATTACCACCAAGACTATCTCAAGAAAAATCCAAATGGCTACTGCCATATCAATGTCAATCAGGCTGCCTACCCTGTCATCGATGCCAGCAAATACCCAAAACCAAGTGATGAGGAATTGAAAAAGACCCTGTCACCTGAGGAGTATGCAGTTACCCAGAAAAATCAAACCGAACGAGCTTTCTCAAACCGCTACTGGGATAAATTTGAATCTGGTATCTATGTGGATGTAGCAACTGGCGAACCCCTCTTTTCATCAAAGGACAAGTTTGAATCTGGTTGTGGTTGGCCTAGTTTTACCCAACCAATCAGTCCAGATGTTGCCACTTACAAGGAAGATAAGTCCTACAATATGACACGCATGGAAGTGCGGAGCCGAGTAGGAGATTCTCACCTTGGCCATGTCTTTACGGACGGTCCACAGGACAAAGGTGGCTTGCGCTACTGTATCAATAGCCTCTCTATCCGCTTTATTCCCAAAGACCAAATGGAAGAAAAAGGCTACGCTTATTTATTAGATTATGTTGATTAATACTCTTCGAAAATCGCTTTAAACCACGTCAGCGTCGCCTTACCGTGGGTAGGGTTGAGACTGGGCAAAAACTCAATTTGAGGAGAAAATAAAGCAAATTTTCTAACAATAAAACACATAATATCAAGTATTTTAACACCTGATACTATGCGTTTTCTAATTTAAAAGACTTTTGCCCAGTCTCTCTATCCACAACCTCAAAACAGTGTTTTGAGCTGACTTCGTCAGTTTTATCTGCAATCCAAAAGCTGCACTTTGAGCTGACTTCGTCAGTTTTATCTGCAACCCAAAAGCTGCACTTTGAGCTGATTTCGTCAGTTTCATCTACAACCTCAAAGCTGTACTTTGAGCAACCTGTGGCTAGCTTCCTAGTTTACTTTTTGATTTTCATTGAGTATAAGAAGTCTTTCCTAAGCAGTTAAAGGAGAATTTTGCTATACTGATACTAGTAAGTGATAAAGGAGAGAAGCATGACCTACACAATCTTAATCGTAGAAGATGAATATCTGGTAAGACAAGGCTTGACCAAGCTGGTCAATGTAGCAGCCTACGATATGGAAATCATCGGTCAAGCTGAAAATGGAAGACAGGCTTGGGAATTGATACAAAAGCAGGTGCCAGATATCATTCTAACCGATATCAACATGCCTCAGCTAAATGGCATCCAGTTAGCCAGTCTGGTCCGAGAAACCTATCCTCAGGTTCATTTGGTCTTTTTGACTGGCTACGATGATTTTGATTATGCCCTGTCTGCTGTCAAACTCGGTGTGGATGACTACCTGCTCAAGCCCTTTTCTCGTCAGGATATTGAGGAAATGTTGGGGAAAATCAAGCAAAAGTTGGACAAGGAAGAGAAAGAAGAGCAGTTACAAGATTTATTGACCGATAAGTTTGAAGGAAATATGGCCCAGAAAATCCAGTCCCATCTGTCTGATAGCCAGTTTAGTTTAAAGTCTTTAGCCAGTGACTTGGGTTTTAGCCCTACTTATCTGAGTTCTTTGATTAAGAAAGAGTTAGGTTTGCCTTTTCAGGATTACCTGGTGCGAGAACGTGTCAAACAAGCCAAGCTCTTGCTTCTGACCACAGATTTAAAGATTTACGAGATAGCTGAAAAGGTTGGTTTTGAAGATATGAACTATTTTACCCAACGTTTTAAACAGATTGCAGGTGTGACACCTCGTCAGTTTAAGAAGGGAGAAGGCCGATGAAGCGTTCTTCTCTTTTAGTTAGAATGGTTATTTCCATCTTTCTGGTCTTTCTCATTCTCCTAGCTCTGGTTGGAACTTTCTACTATCAATCAAGTTCTTCAGCCATTGAGGCCACCATTGAGGGCAACAGCCAAACGACCATCAGCCAGACTAGCCACTTTATTCAGTCTTATATTAAAAAATTAGAAACCACCTCGACCGGTTTGACCCAGCAGACGGATGTCCTAGCCTATGCTGAGAATCCCAGTCAAGACAAGATCAAGGGAATTCGAGATCTGTTTTTGACCATCTTAAAGGCAGATCAGGACTTGAAAACTGTTGTGCTGGTGACCAAATCCGGTCAGGTCATTTCTACAGATGACAGTGTGCAAATGAAAACTTCCTCAGATATGATGGCTGAGGATTGGTACCAAAAGGCCATTCATCAGGGAGCCATGCCCGTTTTGACTCCAGCTCGTAAATCAGATAGTCAGTGGGTCATTTCTGTCACTCAAGAACTTGTTGATGCAAAGGGAGCCAATCTGGGTGTACTTCGTTTGGATATTTCTTATGAAACTCTGGAAGCATATCTCAACCAGCTACAGTTGGGTCAGCAGGGATTTGCTTTTATCATCAATGAAAATCATGAATTTGTTTATCATCCTAAACATACAGTCTATAGCTCATCTAGCGAAATGGAGGCCATGAAACCCTATATTGAGACAGGGCAGGGCTATACTCCAGATCACAAATCCTACGTCAGTCAGGAAAGGATTGCTGGAACTGATTGGACGGTGCTTGGTGTGTCTTCGTTGGAGAAGTTAGACCAGGTTCGGAATCAACTCTTGTGGACCTTGCTTGGGGCTAGTATCACATCTCTTCTTGTCTGTCTCTGCTTGGTGTGGCTTAGTCTTAAACGCTGGATTGCTCCTTTGAAGGATTTGAGAGAAACCATGCTGGAAATTGCTTCTGGTAATCAGAATCTTCGTGCCAGGGAAACTGGTGCCTATGAACTGAGAGAAGTGTCTCGTCAGTTTAATGCCATGTTGGATCAGGTTGATCAGCTGATGGCAGATATTCGCAGGCAGGAAGAAACGACCCGTCAGTACCAACTTCAAGCTCTATCAAGTCAGATTAACCCACATTTCCTCTATAACACCTTGGACACCATCATCTGGATGGCTGAATTTCAGGATAGTCAGCGAGTGGTTCAGGTGACCAAGTCTTTGGCAACCTATTTCCGCCTAGCGCTCAATCAAGGCAAGGATTTGATTTGTCTCTCTGACGAAATCAATCATGTCCGCCAGTATCTCTTTATCCAGAAACAGCGTTATGGAGATAAACTGGAATATGCAATTGAGGAAAATCCTGCCTTTGATAATCTAGTATTGCCCAAGTTGGTGTTACAACCCTTGGTGGAAAATGCTCTTTACCATGGCATCAAGGAGAAGGAAGGCCAGGGACATATTAGAGTTTCTGTACAGAAACAGGATAGAGGACTAGTCATCCGCATTGAGGATGATGGAGTTGGCTTCCAAACTGCTGGCGATAGTAGTCAGAGTAACCTCAAACGTGGGGGAGTTGGTCTTCAAAATGTTGACCAACGGCTCAAACTTCATTTTGGAGCCAATTACCAGATGAAGATCGATTCTGCCCCTTTAAAGGGTACGACAGTTGAAATATACATAAATAGAATATAAACTAGCTAACTCCCAGTCAATTCTGGGAGTTTTATGCGTAATTGGGCAAGCTTTCTAGGTTGTCTATCTTGCTAAAAACAAGAAAAAACGGTATGATAGATAGTGACAAAAGAGGTGGCAGAGATGAACGAGACACAGATTCAAAGAGAAACACGTCAGATATTAGAAGATGTTTTAGAGAAGGCCAATTTAAAGCAGGGGGCCCTTTTTGTTTTAGGTCTATCTTCTAGTGAGGTGATAGGTGGTCAGATTGGGAAAGAATCCAGTCAAGAGATTGGTGAGCTGATAGTGGAGACTATCTTGGGTATTCTAGGTAGTAGAGGTATCCATTTAGCCGTTCAAGGTTGTGAACATGTCAATCGAGCCCTCGTTGTTGAACGTCAGGTGGCAGAGCAGTTTGGTCTGGAAATGGTCAGTGTCCTTCCTACTCTCCATGCAGGAGGTTCAGGTCAATTGGCAGCCTTCAAGTTTATGCAGGATCCAGTCGAGGTTGAATTTATCAAGGCTCATGCTGGATTGGATATCGGAGATACTGCAATTGGCATGCATGTTAAGCATGTTCAGGTTCCAATTCGTCCTCTTTTGAGAGAGATTGGTCATGCCCATGTAACGGCACTGGCTAGTCGTCCAAAATTAATCGGAGGTGCGCGTGCGCACTATCCACAAGATTCTATTAGAAAGTCGTGAGAATGAATAAAGGAGATGAAAGTGTTTAAAAAAGACCGTTTTTCAATTCGTAAGATTAAGGGAGTTGTAGGTTCTGTATTTCTTGGAAGCCTTTTGATGGCTCCTTCTGTAGTGGACGCAGCTACCTATCACTATGTAGATAAAGAAGTTATTTCACAAGAAGCTAAAGATTTAATTCAGACAGGAAAGCCTGATGGGAATGAAGTTGTATATGGTTTGGTGTATCAAAAAGACCAGCTGCCACAAACAGGGACAGAAGCATCTGTTTTGACAGCTTTTGGTTTGCTGACTGTTGGGAGCTTGCTTTTAATCTACAAGAGAAAGAAAATTGCTAGCGCCTTTCTAGTTGGAGCTATGGGATTGGTAGTTCTTCCTAGTGCAGGGGCTGTAGACCCAGTTGCGACCCTAGCACCGGCTAGTCGAGAGGGTGTTGTTGAAATGGAGGGCTATCGCTATGTTGGTTATCTATCAGGTGACATCCTCAAAACGCTTGGCTTGGACACTGTTTTAGAAGAAGCCTCAGCTAAACCTGGAGAGGTGACTGTAGTCGAAGCTGAGAATCCCCAAGTAACAAGTAGTCAAGCACAACCTAGGGTAGAAATCCAAGCAGGAGTAGAGGAAGTTTCAGTAGAAGAAGCACCTAAAACAGAAGAAAGTCCAAAGGAAGAACTAAAATCGGAGGTAAAACCTACTGACAAGCCCCTCCCTAAAGGAAAAGATGATAAAGAAGCTTCAGCAGAACTAGCTCCAGTTGAAGAAGTAAGTGGAGTAGTTGATTCAAAAACAGATGAACAAACACCAGTCAAACCGGAAAGTCAACCATCAGACAAACCAGCTGAGGAATCAAAAGTTGAACCACCAGTAGAACAAGCAAAAGTCCCAGAACAACCCGTGCAACCTACACAACCGGAGCAGCCAAGGATACCAAAAGAATCATCACAACCAGAAGATCCTAAAGAGAATAAGGTATCGGAAGAGACACCGAAACAAGAAGATACACAGCCAGAAGTAGTAAAAACAAAAGATGAGGCTGCTAATCAACCTGTTGAAGAACCAAAAGTTGCAACGCCTGCTGTAGAAAAACAAACGGAACCAGCTGAGGAACCAAAAGTTGAACAAGTAGGTGAACCAGCACCAGTCTCTCCAGAAAAGCAACCAGAAGCTCCTGAAGAAGAGAAGACTGCGGAAGAAACACCGAAACAAGAAGAGTCAACTCCAGATACCAAGGCTGAAGAAACTGTAGAACCAAAAGAGGAGACCAAAACAGCTAAAGGGACGCAAGAAGAAGGCAAAGAAGGTCAAGCACCAGTACAAGAAGTAAACCCAGAATATAAAGTAACAACAGGTACAGTTGAGAAGTCTACCGAAAGTGAATTAGATTTCACAACAGAAGTAGTTCCGGATGACACAAAATATGTGGATGAAGAAGTAGTTGAAACCCCTGGTTCTAAAGGTATCCAAGTTACGAAAATAACTTACGAAACAGTGGAAGGTGTGGAAACAGATAAAGTTCTTTCTACAACTACAGAAGTGAAAACGCCTGCCGTTTCTAAAGTCGTTAAAAAAGGAACAAAACCAGTTGAAGGAACAACAATTGAAACAAGAGAAGAAGTCATTCCTTTCGCTACAAAAACAGAAGATGATGACACTTTAAAACGTGGAACAACTAAAGTTGCTCAAGAAGGTGTAGATGGCAAGAAACAAATTACTAAGACGTATAAAACGATTCGTGGAGAAAAAACAAAAGATGCTCCAACAGTAGAAGAAAAAGTTATCTTACAACCTCAAGATAAAATTATCAAACAAGGAACAAAAGGTTTAGAAAAACCAACATTACAGTGGAATACAACAGATAAAGATGTCTTGAAGAAGAGTGCTACCGCTAGTTATACATTGACTAAGCCAGCTGGAGTAGAAATTAAATCCATCAAATTAGCATTAAAAGATAAAGATGGACAACTTGTTAAAGAAGTAACGGTAGCTGAAAATAATTTAAACGCTACTTTAGACAAATTGAAATATTATCAAGGTTACACCCTATCTACTACAATGGTTTATGATCGTGGAGAAGGTGAAGAAACTGAGAAATTAGAAGATAAACAAATTCAATTAGATCTTAAAAAAGTTGAAATCAAAGATATTCGAAGAACTGATTTAATTAAATATGATCAAGAAACAGAAACGGATGAATCTAGATTAAAATCAATCCCAGAGGATAAGAGTAAATACTACTTAAAAGTTACTTCACATGATCAAAAATCAACATTATTAGCAGTGAAAAATATTGAAGAAGTAACCGTTGATGGAAAACAAATGTATAAAGTAACTGCAACAGCAGATAATTTAGTTGGGCGTCAAAAAGATCAAACATTTGAATCTGAATATACTCATTACATTGAAAAATCAGTTGCAGCTAACGGAAATGTTTATTATGATTTTGAAGATTTAGTTTCAGCAATGCAAAAAGATCCAGCAGGAGAATACCGATTAGGTCAAAGTATGAGTGCTAGAAATGCATCTGCGAATGGAAAATCGTATATCACGAGTGAATTTACAGGAAAATTATTAAGTGAAGACGGAAAACGTTATGCTATTACAGAGTTAGAACGACCTTTATTCAATGTTATTAAGAATGCTACTATAAAAAATATTAATTTTGAAGATGTCGATATCGATCGTAAAAATGATGATGGTGTTGCTACAATAGCAAATACAATGAATGGCACTTCTGTCATTGAAGATGTTAAAATTACAGGTTCTGTTATTGGACGTAATAATGTAGCGGGTGTTGTTAATAATATGAACGATGGAACTCGCATTGAAAATGTTGCATTCATCGGAAAATTACATGCAAATGGTTCTATGTTAGGTGGTATTGCTGATAAAAATTATCGAGGCATTGTAACGAGAACTTATGTAGATGCAACATTAACAGGTAATAACGTAAGAGCAAGCTCACTAATTCCATATGTTGAATACGGAATGGTAGGCGATTATTTAACTGGAACTAAAGGAAACTTGACCAAATCTGTTGCCAAAGGAATGATTAATGTAGTTACGCCAGTACAAACTGGAGCGTTTGCAAGTAAGACATGGCCTTTTGGTACAGTAAAAGATAATGTTAGTTATGTAAAAGTGAAAAATGCAGAAATGTTATTTGGTTCAAATGATATTGATGATGATTATGCACATCCACAAATTGATAAATTATACAGTGTAGCTGGATATAGTGAAGGTAAAAAGTCATACACTAAATATCCTAATAAACAAATTGAATTGACAAAAGAAGAAGCTGATGAAAAAGTAGCTAGCTATAATATTACTGCTAATACTTTTGAAAGCGAAAAATCACTAGTGGCTACATTAAACGCAACAGTGTCTCAAAATTCTGCTTATGATCAAATCCAAGATTATAACGATGAATATAAATTAGCATATAAGAATTTTGAAAAATTACAACCATTCTATAATAAAGAATATATTGTACATCAAGCTAATAAATTGGATAAATCACATAACTTAAATACGAAAGAAGTTCTTTCTGTAACACCAATGCATGATACAAAATTCGTTACAAATTTAGAAGAAGTGAATAAAATTATGATTCACTATGCGGATGGAACAAAAGAATACTTAAATCTATCTGGCAGTACAGAAGGATTAAGTAATGTTAAAGAATACACTGTAACAGATTTAGGAGTTAAATATACATTAAATATTGTTCAAAAAAATTATGATGGTTTAGTGAATGGAATTGTTTCAAAATTAAGTCCGATTGAATTACAATCAGATGTTATTTATAAACACTTTAACCGACTGGGATCAGGAAGATTTGATGCAGTAAAAAATCTTTACTTAGAAGAAAGCTTTGATTATGTGAAGAATAACTTAACAGAACTAGTGACTAAGTTAGTTCAAAATGAAAATCATCAATTAAATGATTCTCTAGTAGCACAACAAATGATTTTAGATAAAGTTGAAAAGAATAAAGCGGCTTTAATTCTTGGATTAACGTATCTACATCGTTATTACGGAGTAAAATTTGGAGAGGTAAATATTAAAGAATTAATGTTATTCAAACCAGATTTCTATGGTAAAAACGTAAGTGTATTGGATCGATTGATTGAGATTGGTTCAAAAGAGAATAACCTCAAAGGGAACCGTACGCAAGATGCATTCCGTGAAGTCTTAGCGAAGGATACATTGTCTGGTAATTTACATCAATTCTTAGATTATAATCGTAAATTATTTACAAATATTGATAATATGAATGATTGGTTTATTGATGCAACGAGAGATCATGTATATGTTTCGGAACCAGAGACAACGACGGAAGATTTTAAAGATAAGAAACATCGTGCTTACGATGGATTGAATAATGGTACCCATGCTAAGATGATTTTACCGCTTCTAAACGTAAAGAATGCGCATATGTTCTTAATTTCAACTTATAATACATTAGCCTTTAGTTCATTTGAGAAATATGGCAAGATGACGGAAGAAGAAAGAAATGCATTTAAACCGGAAATTGATAAGGTGGCTACAGCTCAACAAGCGTACTTAGACTTCTGGTCTCGATTAGCGTTACCAAATGTTCGAGAACGTCTGTTGAAGAGTAAAAATATAGTACCAACTCCGGTCTGGGATAATCAATTATATCCAGGTGTATCTGCAAATCGTCTAGGGTATTCAAATCAAGGAACAGCAATTGCACCGATTCGGGAAGTGTTCGGACCGACAGGAACATATCATAATACTGATACACGTATGGGGGCAATGGCATCTATCTATGATGATCCGAATAGACCTGAAGCATCAGTATTCTTTATGCTTACCAATATGATTAGTCCGTTTGGGATTTCAGCTTTTACGCATGAAACGACACACGTTAACGACCGTATGGCTTACTTAGGTGGATGGAGACATCGTCCGGGAACTAATGTTGAAGCGTTTGCGCAAGGAATGCTACAATCGCCTTCTGAAATTGGGCACCAAGGAGAATATGGAGCGTTAGGATTGAATATGGCTTACGTTCGTCCAAACAATGGAAATCAATGGTATAATACAAATCCAAACGAATTAAGATCACGTGAGGAAATTGATCATTATATGAAAGGCTATAATGATACGTTAATGCTCTTAGATTATTTAGAAGGGGATACGGTTGTTAAACAACAGGATACAGCATTAAAATACAAATGGTTCAAGAAGATGGACAAACAACTTCGAAATCCAGCTAACTCTAAAGATCAATGGGACAATGTTCGTCCGTTGAATGATACTGATAAACAAGTACCGCTAAATTCTGTCGATGATTTAATTACGAACAATTTCATTACAAATCGAGATTTCCATGGTTTATATAAACCGGAAGACTTCCAAACAGCATATGTCAATGTTCGAATTACCGGAGGAATCTATGGAGGAAATACGAGTGAAGGTTCTCCAGGAGCATTATCATTTAAACACAATACATTCCGTCTGTGGGGATACTATGGATATGAAAAAGGGTTTGTCGGTTATGCATCAAATAAATATAGTGCAGAAGCTCGAAAAGAAAATAAAGTATTAAGTGATAGTTATATTATTGAAAAAATTTCTGAAGGTGAATTCCATACTTTAGAAGATTGGAAGAAGGCATATTTCAAAAAAGTTGTAGCCCAAGCTAAAGATGGGATACATGAATTTGAGATAGACGGAAAAACCATTTCATCATATGCGCAATTGGAAACACTATTCCAAGAAGCAGTTCAAAAAGATAAAGAAGAAATGGCTAGAACAAGCAAAGAATCATATACAAACACAGTTTCACTGAAAGAAAAAGTCTTTAAAAAATTATTACAAGCTACAAATAGTTTTAAAGAAGAAGTTTTTACAAAATAAAATTTTAGTGTTAAGGAGTTTAGGTGAAAGCCTAGCTCCTTTTTGTGGCTCTGCTAATTTCCAACGTTTGCTCCTAATATATATTTTTGGTATACTACAGAAAGCAATGTGATTGCTAATTTTAAGAAAAGGAAAATTGCGATCGTAACGGATAGTACTGCGTATTTGACATCAGAAGAACGCCGTGAGTGGGATATTCATGTATTGCCACTATCAGTTATTTTTGGACAAGAAAGTTATCGTAAAGAACAAGATTTGACAACTGCCGATTTCTATGAAAAAGTAAAAAATCAGAGGTATTTCCAACGAGTTCACAATCAGCAGTTGGTGAAACAATTGAATTATTCCGTGAATTATCCCATCATTATGATGCTATTATTCCAATTCTTTTATCCAGTGGGATTAGCGGAACTTATCAAACAGTTGCACTCAAAGAAAAAGTTTACAAACAACTCTTGCAGAAATCAGATGGATTCTCAGGAAATCTTTTTAAAGCATAGATTGTATTAAATAGATGAGTAAAAAGGTAGATTAAGTTTTTCTTGATCTGCCTTTTTATGCTATACTTGAAATATGCATAGAAAAACAGTGATTGATTTTAGGGCTTTTGGGGAGAGATACACCTTTACTCAGCCTATCAAAGAGTTAAAAACCAGAGATTTAACAGAAGTAACAGCCTTGCTGGCACAAGTGGAAAGCTACCAAGAGCAAGGCTATTATGTGGTGGGTTATGTCAGCTACGAGGCTGCACCTGCTTTTGAGGAGAAGTTTGCAGTTCACAAGGCTCCTCTACTGGCAGAGTATCTACTGTATTTTACTGTTCACGATAGGGTAGAAACTTCCCCTATTCCTCTGACTTATGATGAGGTTGATTTGCCTTCAAATTGGCAGGAAGTAACGTCTGAAACAGACTATGAAAAGGCTATTGCACAGATACATCATCATTTGCGGCAGGGAGACACCTATCAGGTCAACTACACCGTCCAACTCAAGCAGGAGTTGTCTGCCAATCCTTTTGCCATCTACAATCGTATGGTGGTAGAGCAGGAGGCGGGCTACAATGCCTATGTTGAACATGATGAGATGGCAGTGATTTCTATGAGTCCAGAGCTCTTTTTTGAGCAAAATGACCGAGAATTAACGACTCGTCCAATGAAGGGAACAACCCAGCGGGGAGTGACTGACCAAGAAGACTTGGAGCAGGCCAGTTGGCTGGAGCAGGACCCCAAAAATCGTTCTGAAAATATGATGATTGTGGATCTCTTGCGAAATGATATGAACCGTATTTCTGAAGTAGGAAGTGAGCACGTGAAGCGTCTGTGTCAGGTAGAGCAGTATTCAACTGTTTGGCAGATGACTTCGACCATCAAGAGTCGGTTGCGAGCAGATGTTGATTTAGTTACAATTTTTCGCTCTCTCTTTCCTTGTGGATCCATAACGGGCGCTCCCAAAATTGCGACAATGGAGATTATCAAGGACTTGGAGCCACAACCGCGTGGAGTCTACTGTGGAACGATTGGTCTCTTGCTTCCAAATGGACGACGGATTTTTAATGTGGCCATTAGGACCATTCAACTGCATCAAGGGAAAGCCATCTATGGAGTGGGTGGTGGCATTACTTGGGATAGCACTTGGGAATCTGAATATCGAGAGGTTCATCAAAAGGCAGCAGTTCTTTATCGTAAACAAGCTCGTTTTCAGCTGATTACTACAGGGAAAATCAGCCAGAAGAGCTTGCTATTTGAAAATCAACATATAGAAAGACTGAAAAAAGCAAGTCGATATTTTGCCTTTCCTTTTGATGCAGAAGACTTAAGACAAAAGATAGAGGAAGAGTGTCAGGCTTGTGATGCTAATCAAGATTACCGCTTGCGAATTAGCTTTAGCAAATCTGGAGAGATAGAAGTCGATCGTCAAGTATTGGAACCTCTCAGTCCAAGCTTCTGTCAAGCTCAACTTTGCCTACAGGAAGTAGATTTGGAGCAGCCATTCATATATTTCAAAACGACTCACCGACCGCATTTGAGCCTAGGGAAACAAGAGAAGATTTACCACAATAAGTCAGGAGAACTGCTTGAAACCTCTATAGGAAATTTGGTTCTGAAAATCGCTGGAAAACTCTACACACCGCCTATTGAACTTGGAATCTTGCCAGGAATTTATCGTCAGCACTTGCTGGAAACAGGACAGGTAGAAGAGAAAGTCTTGACCTTGGCAGATTTAGCCCAAGCAGAAGCTATTTACGGCTGTAATGCAGTGAGAGGCTTTTATGAATTAAGCCTAGAGGAGAACTAGATGAAACTGGTATTTTTACACGGTTTAGGGCAGTCAGCAGAGTCTTGGAAAGAAGTTCGGAATCTACTGACAGATTATCCTTCTGAGGCTATCGAGTTATTTCCTTCTGGAATTAGCAGCTATCAAAAAGCCAAGGAGCGAGTTTATCAACACCTAGCTCAAGAGACAGAACCTTTTGTTTTGATTGGATTGTCCTTAGGTGCTGCCCTGGCATTAGAACTATCTAGTTACGATTTACCAAATCTTCGAGCTTTGGTTCTATCAGGATGTCCACTTAAACTGTCCGGTAATATCTTATTTTATCTTCAGTTGCTGATTTTTAAACTACTTCCCAAAAGGGTATTTGAAAAACAGGGAGCAGATAAGACTCTTATAGTCGGAGTTTCTGAGGAGTTGAAGACACTTGATTTAACGGATATAGCAGGGGCTTGCCCCTATCCAACCTTACTAATTTGTGGTATCAAAGATAAACCGAATCTTAGTTCTATGAGAAGTCTTCATAAACTAATATCAGAATCCCAATTTCAGATTATCCCAGACGGTCCTCATGTCTTGAATAAGGAAAAACCAAAGGAGTTTGTAGAAAATACCAGAAGTTTCCTTGAATTGCTGAAATAAGTTTGATAAAATAATAGTGAAATCGATAACATCGTTAGAGGAGAACCAAATGGACAAACGTCTATTTTTAAAAATGAGTCTGGCTGCCTTGCCAGTTTTAGCCTTGTTTTCACAACCTGTGTTAGCAGAAGAAAACATTCATTTTTCTAGTTGTAAAGAAGCTTGGACGAATGGATACGCAGATATTCACGAGGGAGAACCTGGGTATTCTGCCAAGTTAGACCGCGATCATGATGGTGTGGCTTGTGAATTGAAAAATGCCCCTAAGGGTGCCTTTAAAGCAAAACAAGAGACTATAACCCAAACTGATACAAGTTCAGCAACAACAAGTGGCTGGCTTAAGCAGGATGGTACTTGGTATTACTTTGATGAAAATGGCAATCCAGTGAAAAATGCATGGCAGGGAAGCTATTACCTGAAAGAAGATGGTCAAATGGCACAGAGCGAATGGATTTATGATTCTTCCTATCAAGCTTGGTATTATTTGAAATCAGATGGATCTTATGCAAAGAATGCATGGCAAGGAGCTTACTACCTTAAGTCAAACGGTAAAATGGCACAAGGTGAGTGGGTTTATGACTCTTCTTATCAAGCCTGGTATTACTTGAAATCAGATGGTTCATACGCTCGCAATGCATGGCAAGGAAATTACTATTTGAAATCAGATGGTAAAATGGCTAAGAATGAGCGAGTTGATGGAGGCCGCTACTATGTAGATGCCTCAGGTCTCTGGAAACCATAAATCAGATAAAATTTAGAAAGTTAATGCAAACCTTTGCATAAGTAAATGAATTTTGTTATACTAGTGCTGTAAGCATTTTCAATTACTATACAATGAAAAAGGAGAATATGATGAGTCAAAAGATTATTGGGATTGACCTTGGTGGAACTTCTATCAAATTTGCAATCTTAACAACAGCAGGAGAAATCCAAGAAAAATGGTCTATCAAGACTAACATTTTGGATGAGGGAAGTCATATCGTAGATGATATGATTGAGTCTATTCAACACCGTTTGGACTTGCTTGGATTGGTAGCAGCGGACTTCCAAGGTATTGGAATGGGATCACCAGGTGTGGTTGACCGTGAAAACGGGACTGTTATTGGTGCCTACAATTTGAACTGGAAAACCCTTCAACCAATTAAAGAGAAAATTGAAAAAGCCTTGGGTATCCCATTCTTCATCGATAATGATGCCAACGTGGCAGCTCTTGGTGAGCGCTGGATGGGTGCTGGTGATAACCAACCAGACGTTGTCTTTATGACACTTGGTACAGGTGTTGGTGGCGGTATCGTCGCAGAAGGCAAATTGCTTCACGGTGTGGCTGGTGCAGCAGGTGAGCTTGGCCACATCACTGTTGACTTTGACCAACCAATTGCATGTACTTGTGGTAAAAAAGGCTGTCTTGAGACAGTTGCTTCAGCAACAGGGATTGTCAACTTGACTCGTCGCTATGCCGATGAATACGAAGGCGATGCAGCCTTGAAACGCTTGATTGATAACGGAGAAGAAGTAACTGCTAAGACTGTCTTTGACCTTGCAAAAGAAGGAGACGACCTTGCTTTGATTGTTTACCGTAACTTCTCACGTTACTTGGGAATCGCTTGTGCTAACATTGGATCAATCCTAAACCCATCAACAATCGTTATCGGTGGTGGTGTTTCAGCTGCAGGAGAATTCCTTCTACAAGGTGTTCAAAAAGTCTACGACGAAAATACCTTCCCACAAGTACGCACATCTACTAAATTGGCTCTTGCAACTCTAGGAAATGACGCTGGGGTTATCGGAGCAGCATCACTTGTATTGCAATAAGATAATGAGAGAGGAAAAATGCTAACCTAGAGTTAGTAATGTTCCTCTTTTCTTTTTTATGCTATACTAGTTAGGAAATAAATGAGGTGAGAGTAAATGACAAAAGCAGATACGATTTTTAAAGAGAATATTGAACGCATTCTAAAGGAAGGTGTTTTCTCAGAGCAGGCTCGTCCTAAGTACAAGGATGGGACTGTTGCCAACTCCAAGTATGTAACGGGTGCATTTGCCGAGTATGATTTGGCTAAGGGCGAATTTCCCATCACAACCTTGCGTCCCATTGCAATTAAATCCGCCATCAAGGAAGTACTTTGGATTTACCAAGACCAGTCTAATAGCCTAGAAGTGCTTAATGATAAGTACAATGTTCACTATTGGAATGACTGGGAAGTGGGAGATACAGGAACCATTGGTGAGCGCTATGGTGCTGTTGTTAAGAAACACGACATCATCAATAAGATTCTCAAGCAGTTAGAAGCCAACCCTTGGAACCGTCGAAACATTATCTCCCTTTGGGATTACCAAGCTTTCGAAGAAACAGATGGGTTGCTCCCATGTGCCTTTCAGACTATGTTTGATGTCCGCCGTGTAGATGGAGAAATCTATCTGGATGCGACCTTGACCCAGCGCTCCAATGATATGCTGGTGGCCCACCACATCAATGCGATGCAGTACGTGGCTCTTCAAATGATGATTGCCAAGCATTTTGGCTGGAATGTTGGGAAGTTCTTCTACTTCATCAACAACCTCCATATCTATGACAATCAATTTGAACAAGCTCAGGAATTGCTTCGTCGGGAGCCGTCAAACTGCCAACCACGTTTGGTCTTGAATGTGCCAGATAAGACCAATTTCTTTGATATTAAAGCAGAGGACTTTGAGTTGGTGGATTATGACCCGGTCAAGCCACAGTTGAAGTTTGACCTAGCTATTTAATACTCTTCGAAAATCTCTTCAAACCACGTCAGCGTCGCTTCGTCTACAACCTCAAAACAGTGTTTTGAGCTGACTTCATCAGTCTTATCTACAACCTCAAAGCAGTGCTTTGAGCAACCTGCGGCTAGCTTCCTAGTTGCTCTTTGATTTTCATTGAGTATAAAAGAATAGAAAAAAGAAGTTGAGAATAATCCCAACTTCTTTTGTTTCTTAACGTGATACGCGGCGGCGAGCTGCTTTTTTACGGTTTTCTTCGATGAAAGCTGCTTTTTGCTCTTCTGGTTCGATCACTTTCTTTTTAAATGCGTATACTGCACCTGCAACGGCAGCGACAGTTCCTGCGACACCTGTTACAAGACCTTTAGCGAATCCTTTAGCCATGAGTCTTCCTCCTTTATATTCTCAATCAGTCAGCCTCCTCAAGAGGTCACATTTTTCTGACTGACCTTTTTGTGTTATAATAATAGTAACGAAAAAATGGGAATTTTTCAAGGAAAAAAGATGAAAACAAAAATAATTGTGATTGTTGGACCGACTGCAGTTGGAAAGACGGCTCTAGCCATTGAAGTGGCCAAGCGTTTTAATGGCGAAGTGGTTAGTGGAGATAGCCAGCAAGTCTATCGAGGACTTGATATTGGGACGGCTAAGGCTAGTCCAGAAGAGCAGGCAGCTGTTCCTCATCATTTGATTGATGTTAGAGAGGTAACCGAGTCTTACTCGGCTTTTGATTTTGTTTCAGAAGCTAAGATGGCTATTGAGGATATTCACAGCCGTGGCAAGCTTGCCATTATCGCTGGTGGAACAGGGCTTTACATACAGAGTCTACTAGAAGGATATCATCTCGGTGGAGAGACACCACATGAGGAAATTTTAGCTTACCGAGCTAGTTTAGAACCTTTTTCAGATGAGGAGTTAGCCCATTTGGTAGAGCAAGCAGGTCTTGAAATTCCCCAGTTTAATCGTCGTCGTGCTATGCGTGCCTTGGAAATCGCCCATTTTGGTCAGGGTTTGGAAAATCAAGAGACCTTGTATGAACCGCTGATTATCTGCTTGGATGATGAGCGCAGTCAATTATATGAACGTATCAATCGCCGCGTGGATTTGATGTTTGAGGCTGGGCTTTTGGATGAGGCCAAGTGGCTCTTTGACCATTATCCAGATGTGCAGGCAGCCAAGGGCATTGGCTACAAGGAACTCTTTCCGTATTTTCGTGGGGAGCAGACTTTGGAGGAAGCTAGTGAGAGTCTCAAACAGGCGACCCGCCGTTTTGCTAAACGTCAGTTGACCTGGTTCCGTAATCGAATGCAGGTCACCTTTTATCAGATTGGAGAGCCTGGCGTGCAGGACCGCATTTTAAGCCAGATAGAGGAGTTTTTAGATGATTGAAACGGAGAAAAAAGAGGAACGCGTCCTTCTCATCGGTGTGGAATTACAGGGCATGGACAATTTTGACCTCTCCATGGAAGAGTTGGCCAGTCTGGCTAAGACAGCTGGGGCAGTCGTAGTCGATAGCTACAGGCAAAAACGTGAAAAATATGATTCCAAGACCTTCGTCGGCTCTGGTAAGTTAGAAGAAATTGCGCTCATGGTGGATGCAGAAGAAATTACCACTGTTATCGTCAACAACCGTTTGACCCCACGGCAAAATGTCAATCTGGAGGAAGTTCTGGGTGTCAAGGTCATTGACCGTATGCAGTTGATTTTGGATATCTTTGCCATGCGGGCTCGAAGCCATGAAGGGAAACTCCAAGTCCACCTAGCCCAGCTCAAATATCTCTTGCCTCGCTTGGTTGGTCAGGGAATTATGCTCAGCCGTCAGGCTGGGGGAATTGGTTCCCGTGGACCTGGTGAAAGCCAGCTGGAGCTGAATCGTCGTAGCGTTCGCAACCAAATCACGGATATCGAGCGCCAGCTCAAGGTGGTTGAGAAAAATCGGGCGACAGTTCGAGAAAAACGTCTGGAGTCTAGCACCTTTAAGATTGGTTTGATTGGTTATACCAATGCTGGGAAATCAACCATCATGAACACCTTGACCAGCAAAACCCAGTATGAGGCTGATGAGCTCTTTGCAACTCTGGATGCGACGACTAAGAGTATCCATCTGGGGGGCAATCTTCAAGTAACTTTGACAGATACCGTGGGCTTTATCCAAGATTTGCCGACAGAGTTGGTATCCAGTTTCAAGTCGACCTTGGAAGAAAGCAAGCATGTGGACCTTCTGGTTCATGTTATTGATGCCAGCAATCCTTACCACGAGGAGCATGAAAAAACAGTCCTGTCCATCATGAAAGACTTGGACATGGAGGATATTCCTCGTCTGACCCTTTATAATAAAGCAGATTTGGTGGAGGATTTTACGCCTACCCAAACGCCTTATGCCCTCATTTCTGCCAAGTCTGAGGATAGTCGTGAGAATTTGCAGGCACTATTTTTAGAGAAAATCAAGGATATTTTTGAATCTTTTACCCTGCGCGTGCCTTTTTCAAAGTCCTACAAGATTCATGATTTAGAAAGTGTTGCGATTTTGGAAGAACGCGATTATCAAGATGATGGAGAAGTGATTACAGGCTATATTTCTGAGAAAAACAAATGGAGGTTAGAAGAATTTTATGACTGATATCAAAACATTAGCTCTAAAATATGGGGGCTATACAAGTCTGGACAAGGTCTATCTGGATCAACTTCTAGCTGGTAAAACAGAGCAAGAGCAGTTGGCACTAATCACTCCTCCGCCTAGCGTGGTCAATGCTTACTTTGCAGAACTATATCAAAAAAAGAGTCCTCAAGCTGCGACGGATTATTTTGCAGAACTCAGTCAGGAACTGAATCTTTACAATGATGAACCAAGTTTCGCCTTAGAAAGCAAGCCCTTTGTTCGGCTTAATCTGTCTGGTAAATCCTTTGGTTTCTGCTATGAGAGTGAGGGTCTTGGTCGAATTTTCTCTGAAAATGAGGAGAAGATTTCAGATGACTTGCTCTTTGAAATTGCGCAAATTTTTCCCCATCAGCTAGTCTTTGAGGAGTCTGGCAAGATTTATATGAAGGCTGTCGGGGACGAGGAAGTTGTTAGCATGGAGAGACTCACAGCTTTAACTGATTTAGAAAGCTTGGCTGACGGTCGCAAGCGTCTTAAAGGTTACAGTCAAGAGGAGTTATTACAAGAAGCTGTTGCTTTTTCTGGCAAGCGCTATTTCCGATCGGAAAACCGCACAGCCATGTTATATATTGATTAATTAGAAAGTATCGAATGGATATTCAATTTTTAGGAACGGGGGCTGGTCAGCCCTCTAAAGCCCGCAATGTCTCCAGTCTCGCCCTGAAACTTTTGGACGAGATTAATGAAGTCTGGCTCTTTGACTGTGGAGAAGGTACGCAAAATCGCATTCTGGAAACCACGATTCGACCGCGTAAGGTTAGCAAAATCTTTATCACCCACCTGCATGGAGACCACATCTTTGGCTTGCCAGGTTTCCTATCTAGCCGTGCCTTTCAGGCCAATGAAGAGCAGACAGATTTGGAAATCTATGGACCGCAAGGTATCAAGTCATTTGTCTTAACTAGTCTTCGTGTGTCAGGTTCTCGTCTGCCTTACCGTATTCATTTTCATGAGTTTGACCAAGATTCTCTAGGAAAAATCCTTGAGAGCGATAAATTCACTGTGTACGCGGAAGAATTGGATCACACTATTTTCTGTGTTGGTTACCGTGTCATGCAAAAGGATTTGGAAGGAACGCTGGATGCTGAAAAACTCAAGGCGGCAGGTGTCCCATTTGGCCCACTTTTTGGAAAAATTAAAAACGGTCAGGACGTTGTTTTGGAAGATGGTACTGAAATAAAGGCAGTAGACTATATCTCAGCGCCACGTCCAGGTAAAATTATCACTATTCTTGGTGATACTCGTAAAACTAGTGCCAGTGTGCGTCTGGCTGTCAATGCTGATGTCCTAGTCCATGAATCGACTTATGGCAAGGGCGATGAAATAATTGCTCGTAATCATGGTCACTCTACTAACATGCAAGCTGCACAAGTAGCGGTAGAAGCAGGTGCCAAACGACTCTTGCTCAACCATATCAGTGCCCGATTCCTTTCAAAAGATATTAGTCAGCTCAAGAAAGATGCGGCAACGATTTTTGAAAACGTCCATGTGGTTAAGGATTTGGAAGAAGTGGAAATCTAAAAGATTGAGAAAGGATAAGTATGCCTACTATTCTCATTACCGGAGCTAGCGGTGGTCTAGCCCAAGAAATGGTTAAACTTTTACCTGAAGACCAACTCATCTTGCTTGGTAGAAATAAGGAAAAAATGTCGGAGCTATATGGAAATCATCCACAAGCAGAATTGATTGAAATTGATATTACCGATGACTTAGCCTTAGAATCTCTGGTAACTGACCTCTATCTCCGCTATGGCAAGATTGATGTTTTAATAAACAACGCTGGTTACGGGATTTTTGAGGAATTTGACCAGATTTCCGACCAAGATATTCACCAGATGTTTGAGGTCAATACCTTTGCTCTGATGAATCTTTCTCGTCGCCTTGCGGCTCGAATGAAGGAAAGTCGAAAAGGCCATATCATCAATATCGTCAGCATGGCAGGTTTGATCGCTACTGGCAAGTCTAGTCTCTACTCAGCGACCAAGTTTGCGGCTATTGGTTTTTCAAATGCTCTGCGCCTCGAACTTATGCCCTATGGAGTCTATGTGACAACAGTCAATCCAGGACCAATCCGTACAGGATTTTTTGACCAAGCGGACCCAGATGGAACTTATCTCAAGTCGGTTGAACGCTTCCTGCTAGAGTCAGATGCAGTGGCTAAAAAGATTGTCAAGATTATAGGAAAAAACAAACGAGAACTCAATCTACCGATGTTGTTGAACCTAGCCCATAAGTTTTATACTCTCTTTCCCAAGCTAGCTGATAAGTTGGCAGGGGAAACTTTTAATTATAAGTAAAAAGAACCAATGTGCAGGTTGTTGCTAGCCTACATATTGGTTCTTATTATTTCTCAACTATCAAACTGGACTTCTTCTAGGAGATAGTCGATAAAGCGTTCGCCCATCTTAGATAGGCTGGTTTTCTCATGCTGGATATAGACCAGCTCAATGGGGTCATCAATATCCAGTGGGATAGAAACGATATTGTCTCCGTTGAGGTTGCTGTTCAAAATTCCTGTTGCGATGGTATATCCATCCAAACCAATCAAGAGATTAAAGAGGGTAGCACGGTCGCTGACTACGATAGATTTCTTGTGGTGTTCTTGGGAAAGAATTTCTTCTGAAAAGTAGAAGGAGTTGTGCGTCCCTTGGTCATAGCTCAGATAAGGGAAGTTTTCTAAATCAGAGAGTTTCACCTTGTCTTTTTTTGCCAGAGGATTGGTCTTGCTGACAAAGATATGCGGTTGCGCTGTGAAGAGATGGTGAGCCAGCAGGTGATTGTCATCCAGCATCTTGGTTAAAACATCACGGTTGTAGCTGTTCAAAAATAGGACACCGACCTCACTACGGAAGTTCTTGACGTCGTCGATAATCTCCCAAGTCCGCGTTTCACGAAGGAAGAGCTCGTATTTTTCCATATCGCTTTTCTTGAGTAGCGATACAAAGGCATTGACCACAAAGGCATAGTGTTGAGACGAAACGCTAAAGAGTTCGCGGTGGGCAACAGGATTTTTATAACGTTCCTCCAGAAGCTGGGTTTGCTCGACAACCTGACGGGCGTAAGAGAGGAACTCCATCCCATCACGGGTCAAGGTAATACCCTTGGGATTGCGGATAAAGATTTCAATGCCCATTTCATTTTCCAAATCTCTCACAGCATTGGAAAGACTAGGCTGAGTGATAAAGAGTTGCTTGGCTGCCTCATTCATGGAGCCGGTTTCGACGATTTTGATAATATAGTGTAATTGTTGAATTCTCATGTTTTTATTGTACCACACTTGCGTCAGAATCGCCAAAGAAGATAGGAAAATCAGGGGGAGTGTGTGAGTCTCTGTAAAGTAGTTAAGAAGAAACATCTAAATCATTTAGTAAATAAGATTAAAAATTTTTCTCGAAAATAAGAAACTTGCACGATTTACTCATTACTTATCCAATACTAGAGTTTATACTAGTTACTGTAAAGATGATCGTCTAAAAGAAGGAAGGAGGCAACCTTATGGCTAAAAATACAAATCGTTCAGAGATTGATTCTCTAAGTTTCGAGGTTGAAAACCAAGAACTTTCCGGGAAATCAGGAGCTGGTGGTACACAGCTTTTAAAATGACACTAGCAGGTCTCTGTGGATTGTGTTTCACCTATTCCTATGAGTGTACGAGAAATAATGTTCGTTGTTAGATAAAACAAAAGGAAAACTCTAGTGTTTTATTACAAAACATTGACAACATTTTGATTTGGTGTTATATTTACGGGGAGAAATACAAATAAAACGAGATAACTTTGAGATTGATTCTTTGGATTATGGAAATTGATAGCCAAGAATTGGATGGTAAATCTGATGCTGGGTAGGGTATGGCTGTTAGATTAACAGCACAGGGACGCTGTGCTTGGTGATTGACATATTCTTATGAATGTATTTCGCCAAACGTGCGCTGTGGGTAAAACTCTCTATTTTTTGACAGGAGGATAAAATGGAAGGAATTATTGGAACACTAGAATTCTATGCACCTGTACTGGTCTTAGGAGTTGTTGTCATAGGGATTGTTTACTTTATGAAAAAAAGAAACGATCGCAAATAATCAACATCGACCG
Source organism: Streptococcus sp. SPS1 (assembly GCF_030439915.1). Lineage (GTDB taxonomy): Bacteria > Bacillota > Bacilli > Lactobacillales > Streptococcaceae > Streptococcus. The sequence continues at coordinate 135,284 of NZ_JAQFJG010000001.1, read as the reverse complement.
ATACCTGAAAAAGGCATCGGTTTTTTATAACTTGAATATATTGCACAAAATACTCATGGCAAACCTTGAAAGAAACCGTATAATGAGAGCGTAATAAAGAAACGGAGGAATGAAATGATGAAACAGCTTATCGTGACAGGATTAACGAAAACATTTGGTCAAGGGGATAATATCGTTCATGCTTTATTAGATGTGAATTTGTCCGTTGAAAAAGGTGAATTTCTGGCAATTATGGGGGCCAGTGGTAGTGGAAAAACAACACTCCTCAACTGTATTTCAACGATTGATAAACCAACATCAGGTGAGATTCGATTTGAAGATTTTGACATCATCCATGCCAAGGAAAATGAACTAGCTGACTATCGTGCTAAAAACATTTCCTATATTTTCCAAGCTTACAACTTAGTAGAAACCTTGACAGTTTATGAAAATATCGTCCTACCTCTTCAAATTCAGGGGAAAAATATCAAAAAACATCAGGATAAGATTGAGGAAATTTTGGATAAGTTGGCCATCCAAAACTTAAAAGATAAGTTTCCTAATCAGTTATCAGGTGGTCAGCGACAACGTGTGGCAACTGCTAGAGCCTTGATTGATGATTCTAAACTGATTATCGCAGATGAGCCGACAGGAGCCTTGGACTCTGCCAATTCTGAAAAACTGATGGCGCTTTTGCAGGAAATCAATAAAAGTTTTGGTATTACCATTTTACTGGTTACGCATGACCCTGCTGCAGCAAAGTACTCTTCACGGATGGTGCTACTTAGCGATGGAAAGATTATGGATGATTTGGAACGTCACAGCTTATCTAATGAACAGTATTTGCAAGAGATTTACAGCCGTACCAGATAGGAGGGGGAGAGTATGTATCCAAAATTGATTTTACGAAATGTATTTCGAAATTTACAGACCTATACCATCTATTTTTTCAGTCTGACCTTGATTTATAGCTTGCTCTACGCTTTTAATGCTTTACCAAGCCATCTAGTGATGCAAAGTTTATCAGGAGCAAAGGAAATGTTGACGACGGTGATGAGTCAGTACATGGGCTTGCTTTCCTATCTGATTCTATCGGCGATTGCCTTTCTCGTCGTTTATTCCACAAACTTTGTCCTGGGACGGCGTAAGAAAGAGCTGGGACTTTATGCAACGCTGGGAATGAAGAAGAAGCAGATTATCGGTACCCTGTTCTTTGAAACCATGCTGGTCAATATCTTTTCCTTGATTCTAGGTTTCTTGCTTGGATTGATTTTACTGGTCATTCTAGCTAAGATTGCATCTGAGTTTTTTATGGCCAATTACTTTGGTAGTCTGCTTTTCTTTGATAGCAAGTCTGTCATCTTACTAGTTTATTCCTATTTGGTAACCAGTCTTATTGTTGGTGTCATGGACATTCTTACCTTTAGAACGCAAAATATCATTGCACTCATTCAAGAAAATGGGGTCAAGAAATCTGTCTTGGCAAAAGGCAAGCCAGTTCTTCAAGCACTTCTCTTTATTCTTTCGACAGCTGTTATCGGTTTTGGTGCTCTCTATTTTTCAGACTATCACCATCTATCACTCTTGAAAAGTTGGGGTATCTTGCTGGTATCTGTCTTCGTGATTTTTGTGATTTTATTTTACAATACCTTGAGCCATTTTATCTTGGTCTCCCTTAGAAAACTGCCTCAAACCTACTATAACAAACTAAACACTTTTAAAATCCGTCAATTTTCAAAACAAGCTGATAGTAATTCGGTCACGTTGGCTGTCTTATCCTTGACCTTGACACTGGCTCTCAGCTTACTAGTTTTTAGTGGTAGTGCCTATACGACTATGAACCGAGAGCTGAACAAATACTCACCTTATGATGTAACTGTCAATCTCTACCGTGGTAAAGAGTTTCAATTTTCTCAGGAATCTGTCAAAGACAGATTGAAAGCCGATGGCTTTGACTTTAATTTCATCAAAGAAGAGTACAGCTATCCTATCTATTCTAGTGATTTAACCTATAAAGATTTGATTGATACTAGCAATCTCTGGGCGCATGATAAGGAACTTCCTGAATCAAAAGTACCGATTTTAGGAATTTCTGCCTACAATTATCTCCGCAAACTGCAAGGTGAAAGAGAGGTTGACTTGGCAGATAACCAATTTCTGGTCAATGCTAACTATAAAGGAACTGCCAAGCAGATTCAGGACTTTCTATCAAGGACTAAAACCCTCATGATTAACGGTTATTCTCTTAATCTTGCGTCTTCAAAGCCACTTGAAACAGTTTACTTTTTATCGTCAGTGGGTACAAATGACACAGGAACCTTAATTGTACCAGATACGGTAGTAGTTGGATTGACGGAAGACCACACGACCTATGTTGCCAATTTCAAAGAAAATATCGACAAACGGAAAGTAGAAACATTCTTAAGTCAGTGGATAGAAAAATACTACTTCACCCGTGATGGAGCAGAGTTGAATTCGTTCACCTATCAAACGAAAGGAAGAATTTTTGAGATTTATCTTGGATTTATGGGCGTCATCGTCTTTGTCATGATTTTTGTCAGTGTTATTTTTATCATTATTTCCCTCAGTATCTTGTCACTTCAAACTTCTACAAGTGCTTTGGATAGTGTCAATGATTATCAAATCTTATACCTTCTCGGGAATAAGAGAAAGCAAAATCGATCTATTCTTTTGCAACAGATTCTAAGTTATTTCTTGGTTCCGCTGGTCATCGCAGGTCCGCTAGCATTTGCCTTGAGTACCGCTCTTTTGGGCTATTTTGAGAATTTCGCTAATACCAGCATTTCTATTGATATCACCTATCTGGGAGTAGCGGTCTTACTATTTGTCCTTTACCTGCTAGTGACTTACAGAGTAAGTTGGCAAATGATTGAAAATTAAGTCAAATACCAGAGTTGCCTATCCGACAATTCTGGTATTGTGTTATAATGATATTAAAGTAGTTCAGGAAGTGGATACATATGAAACAGTTTGTCAAATTGATCTCGAAAAACTCACTTTTATTGTGGTGGTTGACGATTTTTAATCATCTAACTTTGATGATTTATATTTATTATAGGATTCCTCTGGAGTTTTCGACAGATTTTTCCTTACAGATGGTTTTATTGCTGATTATTGCTTTAATTGTATTTAGCTATATTTGTAATATTGTGACCTTTCGGTATAGTGAGTTGAAACTTTGGTTGCTCCTGATGATGTTTCTCATTAGCTGGCAATCCATCTTTAATCAAGGAGTTGCGAACACCCTGTTGCACTTTTTTGATATTCTTCATCCGCTCAACTCTTTTTTATTGGTGTATAGTTCTCTGTCTATTATCTTTCTGGGAGAGAAAATAGGAGAAGAACTGTTGAGTGTGTCCTTTGTGTTGACACTAATCACCATTAGTTCGTATCTGTTAAGTCCTTCAATTTTTCTATTTCTGTCCTTGTTTGCGTCTTTCTTTTTAAACCTTGTTCCCTTGATTTTACTGATTTTATATCATAAAGAGTTGAAAAGTAAACTCAAGTATCAGAGACGAAATTTGTGGATATTAGCTTTGATATTGCCTCTTTCTTATTTCTTTTTGTATATCAATACGACGGGCTCAGGAGTGATGAACCTAGTCTGGTATCTGGAAATTCTTGGCATTTTAGCTTTTTTACACTTCAAAACGATTATCAGCTCTCTTCAAAAAAAGGTATCAGAGTTAAAATTGTCCTATATAAAAGCTTTTTCACACTTATTTTTACTAGTTATGTTTTTGTTAGTAGGTATTTTCATCATCTTTCGTCTAAACTTAAACACGAGCTTTTTGGTCTTGAATATCATGTTACTATTGTTCGGGATTTGTTCGGAAGAATTGATTCGCCTCTTTCGTTCTGCTGATATGCTAGATGCTAGGGATTATGTAAAAGTTCTCTTTTTAAAGCGTAACCGTATGGTGAAAAGTCTGCTGGCAAATGAAGACACAGAACAACAGTTCTCCGAATTTCTTCACAATGAAATCCTGCAAAATGTGATGGCAATAAAAAATTTCAATCAATATAGTAGCAATAAAGCTTTTGGTGAACAGATCAATCTGGTGACAGAGGAGTTGGTTCAGCGGATTCGTGAGCGGATGGATTATTATCAGCCAATGGTAGAAACAGACGAGCAGTTAGACATCCAGTATCAAGGGCTGATTAATCGGATTGTCAAGCGCTATCACGCAGAAAATGAATTTGTCACACAGTTTCCTGCCCACTTTAGACTTTTATCTCCTTACGATAAAATTACCTATCGTCTGGTTGAGGAGTTGGCGACCAATGCAGTTAAGTACGCTAGTGGTGGAACGATTTCTTTGAAGATTGATGTGCATGATGACGCTATTTTTATCATTTCTGAAAATGACTGCCTTCAAACAGAAAAATCCTTAGGTTATGGCTTGAAAAATATGTCTAATAAAATTAGTGTTTTAGGTGGTCAGATGCAGATTTTTGAAAATAATAAGAGATTTCGTGTAGAAATTACTCTCCCGATTGATAAGGAGTTGTGCTATGAAAATTTTGTTAATTGATGATCATAAATTATTTAGCCAAAGTATCAAGATGATTTTAGAGTTATCGGAAAACATAAAAAAGGTCCAGTTAGTGGATAATTTTTCGACTATTTCGGAGATTGCTTTTAATAACTACGACATTATTTTGATTGACATCAACCTGACGAGTCTGTATCAAGATGATGGGCTGACCTTGGCACAAGATATTATCGACAATGGTTGTTCTAGTAAGATTGTAATTTTGACGGGATACAGCAAAAAGATGTATGAACACCGAGCTAAAGCTATGGGAGCTTATGGCTTTCTAGATAAAAGTATGGATCCAGATGAGTTGGTGAAAAAACTGGAAAAGATTTATCTAGGAGGTAAGGTCTTTTCAGATGAAGTGATGGTAGAGGTGCTAACACCACGAGAAATCGAGATACTAGAACTGGTTAGAAATGGCTTGACCATTGATGATGTCTGTGACAAGGTCTATGTGAGTAAACGTACAGTTTCTAATCACTTGGCCAATATCTTTTCAAAATTAGGAGTGGCTAACAGGCAGGAGGCGATTCATATCGCTGAGCAGTTGGGCTATTTTCCACCAGATTAAAAAGTTGCAGAAGATGCAGCTTTTTTAATTTGTGTGATACTTCTTGTATGGTCTCTTCTTGAAAAAAACACAAAATTTTGCTAGAATGAGTCTTATGAAAACATTCTATGATGTGCAGCAATTCCTCAAACGATTTGGTATTATTGTTTACATGGGAAAACGTTTATATGATATTGAACTGATGAAGTTGGAACTCTCTCGGATTTACGATGCAGGGTTGATGGACAAATTAGACTATCTGGAAGCAGAAGCGGTTCTTCGCAGAGAGCACAAGGTAGAATTGGATTATATTGAGAAAAATGGAGAAAAGAACTAATGGTTACTTGGATTTTGTGGGCACTTATACTGGCAATGTTGGCGTGGATGGGCTTTAACTATCTTCGTATTCGCCGTGCGGCTAAAATTGTGGACAATGAGGAATTTGAAGCCTTGATTCGTACGGGTCAATTGATTGATTTGCGCGACCCAGCTGAATTCCACAGAAAACATATTCTTGGTGCCCGCAATATTCCTTCAAGTCAGTTGAAGACTAGTCTTGCAGCCCTTCGTAAGGATAAACCTGTCCTTCTCTACGAAAACCAACGTGCGCAGCGTGTCACAAATGCAGCCCTTTATTTGAAAAAACAAGGTTTTTCTGAGATTTATATCCTTTCTTATGGACTGGATTCTTGGAAAGGGAAAGTCAAAGTTGAGAAATAAGAAAACGAGCTTGGATGTTTCCGAGCTCATTTTTTAACCACTTTTTCTGAGAAATTCACGAATGCTTGTCAGCTCTTCTGAGTTGAGGGAGCGATAGTCTCCCTCTTGCAGGTTTTCATCCAAGCTCCAAGGGCCAAAATGGGTGCGTTTGAGGGAGGTCACCTTGACACCAACCGAGAGAAACATTTTCTTAACCTGATGAAATTTTCCTTCTGAAATGGTGATGGAGGCTTGACTGAAGGAAGGACTTGCAGATAGAATCTCTAGTCTTGCAGCTTTACAGACAGTGCCATCTAAAAAGACAATTCCCTTTTGAAATGCTTGGATATGGTCAGGTGTTAGAAGTCCATTAACCTCAACTTGATAAGTCTTATTCACATGATATTGGGGATGGAGGAGCTGAAAGCCCAAGGGACCGTTATCGGTCAAGAGGAGGAGTCCTGTCGTATCTCGGTCCAGTCGGCCGACGGCATAGAGCTTGTCAGACTGGATGTCAGGCGGAAGGAGATCCATGACTGTTGGAAGTTTCTTGTCTTTGTTGGCTGTAACGACACCAGCAGGCTTATGAAGCATAAGGTAGGTGTGCTCATAGCCTTGAATGATTCGGTCCTGATAAAGGAGTTCTTGTAGTCCTGTATCGATGTTTTGGGCTAAGGAGCGGGCTGGGCAAGCATCGACTAAAATTTCTCCTTTTAGTAAGGCTTGTTTCATGGCCTTTCGACTGATTTTTTCTTGGGCTAATAAATTATCTAAACGCATACTGTGCCTATCTTATCATAAGTCGCTTGCTTTGAAAAGGCTTGATGTGAAAAGAAAAGCATAGTGAAAACATTTACACTTGCTTGAGTTATGTTATTTACCTGAAATTATGGTATAATCGTTCAGTTAGAAAATAAATTTTGAATATTATAGAGGAAATCATGACAAAACTTAGAGAAGATATCCGTAACATTGCGATTATCGCCCACGTTGACCACGGTAAAACAACCCTTGTTGATGAATTATTGAAACAATCAGAGACTCTTGATGCACGTACTGAATTGGCTGAGCGTGCTATGGACTCAAACGATATCGAAAAAGAGCGTGGAATTACCATCCTTGCTAAAAATACAGCCGTTGCCTACAACGGAACTCGTATTAACATCATGGACACACCAGGACACGCGGACTTCGGTGGAGAAGTTGAGCGTATCATGAAAATGGTTGACGGTGTTGTCTTGGTCGTAGATGCCTACGAAGGAACAATGCCACAAACTCGTTTCGTATTGAAAAAAGCCTTGGAACAAGACCTTGTCCCAATCGTGGTTGTCAATAAAATCGATAAGCCATCAGCTCGTCCAGCAGAAGTAGTGGATGAAGTCTTGGAACTTTTCATTGAGCTTGGTGCAGATGACGACCAGCTTGATTTCCCAGTGGTGTATGCTTCAGCGATCAACGGAACTTCTTCATTGTCAGATGATCCAGCTGACCAAGAAGCTACTATGGCACCAATCTTTGACACGATTATCGACCATATCCCAGCTCCAGTAGATAACTCAGATGAGCCTTTGCAGTTCCAAGTATCACTTTTGGACTACAACGACTTCGTTGGCCGTATCGGTATCGGTCGTGTCTTCCGTGGTACTGTTAAGGTTGGGGACCAAGTTACCCTTTCTAAACTTGACGGCACAACTAAAAACTTCCGTGTTACAAAACTCTTCGGTTTCTTTGGTTTGGAACGTCGTGAAATCCAAGAAGCTAAAGCGGGTGATTTGATTGCCGTTTCAGGTATGGAAGATATCTTTGTCGGTGAAACCATTACTCCGACAGATGCAGTTGAAGCTCTTCCAATCCTACACATCGATGAGCCAACTCTTCAAATGACTTTCTTGGTCAACAACTCACCATTTGCTGGTAAAGAAGGTAAATGGGTGACTTCTCGTAAGGTGGAAGAACGTTTGCAGGCAGAATTGCAAACAGACGTTTCCCTTCGTGTCGACCCAACTGACTCTCCAGATAAATGGACTGTTTCAGGACGTGGAGAATTGCACTTGTCAATCCTTATCGAAACAATGCGTCGTGAGGGCTATGAACTTCAAGTATCTCGTCCAGAAGTTATCGTAAAAGAAATCGACGGTGTTAAATGTGAGCCATTTGAGCGTGTACAAATCGATACTCCAGAAGAATATCAAGGATCTGTTATCCAAAGCCTTTCTGAACGTAAGGGTGAAATGTTGGATATGATTTCAACTGGTAATGGTCAAACTCGTTTGGTCTTTCTTGTTCCAGCGCGTGGGTTGATCGGTTACTCAACTGAGTTCTTGTCAATGACTCGTGGTTACGGTATCATGAACCATACCTTCGACCAATACTTGCCATTGATTCCAGGTGAAATTGGTGGACGTCACCGTGGTGCCCTTGTTTCTATCGATGCTGGTAAGGCTACAACTTACTCAATCATGTCTATCGAAGAACGCGGTACTATCTTTGTCAACCCAGGTACTGAGGTTTATGAAGGAATGATCATCGGTGAAAACTCTCGTGAAAATGACTTGACAGTTAACATCACTAAGGCGAAACAAATGACCAACGTTCGTTCAGCTACTAAGGACCAAACAGCTGTTATCAAGACACCTCGTATCTTGACACTTGAAGAGTCTCTTGAGTTCTTGAACGACGATGAGTACATGGAAGTAACGCCTGAGTCTATCCGTTTGCGTAAACAAATCCTTAACAAGGCAGAGCGTGAGAAAGCTAACAAGAAGAAAAAATCAGCTGAATAAGAGCTAGAAAGAGAGAAAGATGGTCTATTTAGTCCTAGGAATTTTACTGCTCCTACTCTATGTATTTGCGACACCAGAAAGTATTAAAGGGACAGTCAATATCGTCGCTATGGTATGTATTTTAGTGGCACTTTTGGTTTTGTTGGCTCTATCTTTTTTGAAAATTTTTCAATTACCAACAGAAATATTCCTAGCAATAGCCATGTTAATCCTAGCTTACTTTAGTGTGAGAGACATCACACTCATGCCAGTCAAAAAAAGTAAAAGAAGATAAAAAAGAGAGTTTCGGCTCTCTTTTTTGCTTGTTAGAATGCTGAATCTGAGCATTTTCATTTAGAATTATTTCCATAAAAATGGTAAAATAGTAAGAGTAGAAATGGAGTTTGAGACATGAAAGTAATAGATCAATTTAAAAATAAGAAAGTCCTTGTTTTAGGTTTGGCCAAGTCTGGTGAATCTGCAGCTCGTTTGTTGGACAAGCTAGGTGCCATTGTAACGGTAAATGATGGGAAGCCTTTCGAGGACAATCCAGCTGCGCAAAGTTTGCTGGAAGAAGGAATCAAGGTCATCACAGGCGGTCATCCTTTGGAACTCTTGGATGAAGAGTTTGCTCTGATGGTGAAAAATCCAGGCATCCCATACAGCAATCCCATGATTGAAAAGGCTTTGGCAAAGGGAATTCCAGTCTTGACTGAGGTGGAATTGGCTTACTTGATTTCAGAGGCGCCAATTATCGGTATCACAGGTTCAAATGGAAAAACAACCACAACGACCATGATTGGGGAAGTTTTGACTGCTGCTGGACAACATGGCCTTTTATCAGGGAATATCGGCTATCCAGCTAGTCAAGTGGCCCAAACTGCGACAGATGAGGACACGCTTGTTATGGAACTTTCTTCTTTCCAACTCATGGGTGTTCAAGAATTCCATCCTGAGATTGCGGTTATTACCAACCTCATGCCAACTCATATCGATTATCATGGTTCTTTTGAGGAATATGTAGCAGCCAAGTGGAATATCCAGAACAAGATGACAGCGGCTGATTTCCTTGTCTTGAACTTTAACCAAGACTTGGCAAAAGAATTGGCTACTAAAACACAAGCTACAGTTGTACCATTCTCAACACTTGAAAAGGTTGATGGAGCTTATCTGGAAGATGGTCAACTCTACTTCCGTGGGGAAGTGGTCATGGCAGCGAATGAAATCGGTGTTCCAGGTAGCCACAATGTGGAAAATGCCCTTGCGACTATTGCTGTAGCCAAGCTCCGTGGTGTAGACAATCAAACTATTAAAGAAACTCTTTCAGCCTTTGGTGGTGTCAAACACCGTCTCCAATTTGTGGATGAAATCAAGGGTGTCAAATTCTATAATGATAGTAAGTCAACCAATATCTTGGCAACTCAAAAAGCCTTATCAGGATTTGACAACAGCAAGGTCGTTTTGATTGCAGGTGGTTTGGACCGTGGGAATGAGTTTGACGAATTGGTGCCAGACATTACTGGACTCAAGAAGATGGTCATCCTCGGTCAGTCTGCCGAACGTGTCAAACGGGCAGCAGACAAGGCTGGTGTAGCATATGTGGATGCAACTGACATTGCAGATGCGGCCCGCAAAGCCTATGAACTTGCGACTCAAGGAGATGTGGTTCTTCTCAGTCCTGCCAATGCCAGCTGGGATATGTATGCTAACTTTGAAGTACGTGGCGACCTCTTTATCGACACAGTAGCGGAGTTAAAGGAATAATATGAAAAAAATTGTCTTTACAGGTGGGGGGACGGTGGGACACGTTACCCTCAATCTTTTGTTAATGCCCAAGTTCATCGAAGATGGTTGGGAAGTCCACTATATCGGGGACAAGCGTGGTATTGAACACCAAGAAATCCTCAAGTCAGGCTTGGATGTCACTTTCCACCCCATTGCGACTGGAAAATTACGTCGTTATTTCTCTTGGCAAAATATGCTGGATGTCTTTAAAGTTGGTTGGGGAATTGTCCAATCGCTCTTTATCATGTTACGAATTCGTCCACAGGCCCTTTTTTCAAAGGGAGGTTTTGTCTCTGTGCCGCCAGTTATCGCTGCGCGTGTGTCAGGAGTGCTTGTCTTTATTCACGAATCTGACCTATCTATGGGCTTGGCCAATAAAATCGCCTATAAATTTGCGACGAAAATGTATTCAACTTTTGAACAGGCTTCAAGTTTGGCTAAGGTCGAGCATGTGGGAGCAGTGACCAAGGTTTCAGACCAAAAAAGTCCAGAACCCGATGAATTGGTGGATATTCAAACCCACTTTAATCCTAAATTGCCAACTGTATTGTTTGTCGGTGGTTCTGCAGGCGCTCGTGTCTTTAACCAATTGGTGACAGACCATAAGAAAGAACTGACAGAGCGCTACAATATTATCAATCTAACTGGAGATTCTAGTCTGAACGAGTTGAGCCAAAATCTCTTTCGTGTTGACTATGTAACCAATCTCTATCAACCCTTGATGGAATTGGCTGATATTGTTGTGACACGTGGTGGTGCCAATACGATTTTTGAGCTCTTGGCCATGGCAAAATTACATATCATTGTGCCACTTGGTCGTGAAGCTAGTCGTGGTGACCAGATTGAAAATGCGGCTTACTTTGTAAAAAAAGGCTATGCAGAAGAGCTTCAAGAAAGCGATTTGACCTTGGATAGTTTGGAAGAGAAGCTTTCTCACTTACTAAGCCACAAGGAAGACTATCAAGCCAAGATGAAGGCTTCAAAGGAATTGAAATCTCTAGCAGATTTTTATCAATTGTTGAAAAAAGATTTATCATAAGGAAAGTAAATGTCAAAAGATAAGAAAAATGAGGGCAAAGAAATCCTCGAAGAATTGAAAGAGTTATCAGAATGGCAGAAACGAAACCAAGAATACCTAAAAAAGAAGGCTGAAGAAGAAGCAGCCCTAGCTGAGGAGAAGGAAAAGGAAAGACAAGCTCGAATGGCTTCAAAATCTGAAGAGTCAGATGCGACCGAGGACCAAGATAGTGAATCTGATTCAAAAGACTCAGAATCAGCTAAGGAAGAGTCTGAAGAAAAAGTAGCATCCTCAGAGGCTGACAAAGAGGAAGAAGAGATAGGAGAATCAGGTTCTAAAGAGAAGGAGGAACAGGATAAAAATCTTGCTAAAAAGGAAAAACCAGCCAAAGCAAAGATTCCTGGCCTCCATATCTTGCGAGCTCTAACGATTTTATTTCCAAGTCTGCTTTTATTGATTATCTCTGCTTACTTACTCAGTCCTTATGCGACCATGAAGGATATTCGTGTTGAGGGAACGGTGCAAACTACGGCTGATGATATTCGACAGGCTTCAGGCATTCAGGATTCGGATTATACGATTAACCTTTTGCTAGACAAGGCAAAATATGAAGAGCAGATCAAGTCTAACTATTGGGTAGAATCAGCTCAGCTTGTTTATCAATTTCCAACCAAGTTCACTATCAAGGTCAAGGAATACGATATTGTTGCCTACTATGTTTCTGGTGAAAACCATTATCCGATTCTTTCCAGTGGTCAGCTTGAGACTAGTTCGGTGAGTTTGGTGAGTCTGCCAGAAACTTATATATCAGTTCTCTTTAATGACAGCGAACAAATCAAGACCTTTACCTCAGAACTTTCTCAAATTAGCCCCGAACTCAAATCTGCTATCCAAAAGGTGGAACTAGCCCCAAGCAAGGTCACATCAGATTTAATTCGATTGACTATGAATGATTCGGATGAAGTTTTGGTTCCCCTTTCTGAAATGAGTAAGAAATTGCCTTACTACAGTAAGATTAAGCCACAATTGTCAGAACCGAGTGTGATTGACATGGAAGCTGGAATTTACAGCTACACTGTGGCGGATAAATTAATTATGGAGGCTGAGGAAAAAGCCAAACAAGAGGCTAAGGAAGCTGAGAAAAAACAGGAAGAAGAACAGAAAAAACAAGAGGAAGAGAGCAATCGAAACCAAACGACCCAGCGCTCATCGCGTCGCTAGATTTACCTTTCCTCTTATAGCTCTTTAGTGACCGGAGATGATTTCCAGTTGACGTAGACTTAAAAAAACGTTATAATAAGAAAGTTGAGAATTGATTTTCAATTGTCTTAGTCCAGAGAAATGGCGGTGCTGCGAGCCATCTAAGCTAGAAAGTCATGCTACTCAATCATACAATTGCATAAGAATAAGAGAATGACAAGTTCATTGAATGAAGGTGGTACCGCGGTTTTTCGCCCTTCGTGATATGAGCTTGTCTTTTGATTTTTGGAGGTGTTGATGAAAACATTTCTTGTCAAACAAAAGTTTCGTCTTGGAGGCGAACGCTTCGCTATCAAGGATGACAGGGGAGAAATCGTCTATCAGGTAGAGGGATCATTTTTTAAGATTCCTAAAACCTTTACCATCTATGATGCGACTGGTGAACAGGTCAGTCAGATCAGTAAAGAAATCTTGACCTTGCTTCCTCGTTTTGAGATTCAGCTTCGGGATGGCTCGAGTTTTGTCATTCGTAAGAAGTTGACCTTCTGGCGAGATAAGTATGAGTTTGATAATCTAGGTCTTCGTATCGAAGGCAATATCTGGGATTTGAATTTCAAATTGCTGGATGATCGCGATCAGCTGATTGCGGAAATTAAGAAGGAACTCTTCCATCTGACCTCTACCTATACCGTAACGGTTCTTGAGGACGCTTATGCAGACCTAGTCATTTCCCTCTGTGTCGCGATTGACTATGTGGAAATGCTGGAGAGCCAATCACATTAAACAAGTAAATAAGGAGACAATATGAAACAACTATCTAGTGCACAAGTACGCCAAATGTGGCTTGATTTCTGGGCGACCAAAGGTCACTCTGTAGAACCATCAGTGAGCTTGGTTCCTGTAAATGACCCAACACTTTTGTGGATCAACTCTGGGGTAGCAACGCTTAAGAAATACTTTGACGGGACCATTATCCCTGAAAATCCACGTATTACCAATGCCCAAAAGGCTATTCGTACTAACGATATCGAGAACGTAGGGAAGACTGCACGTCACCATACCATGTTTGAAATGTTGGGGAACTTCTCTATCGGAGATTACTTCCGTGACGAAGCCATCACTTGGGCTTATGAGCTTTTGACAAGCCCTGAATGGTTTGACTTCCCAGCTGAAAAACTTTACATGACTTACTACCCAGATGATAAAGATTCTTATAACCGCTGGATTGAAGTGGGAGTGGATCCAAGTCACTTGATTCCTATTGAGGACAACTTCTGGGAAATCGGTGCAGGACCTTCTGGACCAGATACAGAGATTTTCTTTGACCGTGGAGAAGCCTTTGACCCAGAAAATATTGGTATTCGTCTTCTTGCAGAAGATATCGAAAACGACCGTTACATAGAAATCTGGAATATCGTTTTGTCACAATTTAACGCAGACCCTGCTGTTCCTCGTAGCGAGTACAAGGAATTGCCACACAAGAACATTGATACGGGCGCAGGTTTGGAGCGTTTGGTTGCAGTTATCCAAGGGGCTAAGACTAACTTTGAAACAGACCTCTTCATGCCAATCATTCGTGAAGTGGAGAAATTATCTGGTAAGGTTTATGACCAAGATGGCGACAACATGAGCTTCAAGGTCATCGCTGACCACATCCGTTCCCTTTCATTTGCCATCGGTGATGGTGCCCTTCCTGGAAATGAAGGTCGTGGTTACGTCCTTCGCCGTCTTCTCCGTCGTGCTTCTATGCATGGTCAAAAATTGGGTATCAACGAGCCTTTCCTTTACAAACTCGTTCCAACTGTTGGAAAAATCATGGAAAGCTACTATCCAGAAGTGCTTGAAAAACGTGATTTTATCGAAAAAATCGTTAAGAGCGAAGAAGAATCATTTGCCCGTACCCTTCACTCAGGTCAACACTTTGCCCAAGGCATTGTAGCTGACTTGAAAGAAAAAGGTCAATCTGTCATTGCTGGTTCAGATGTATTTAAACTTTACGACACTTATGGATTCCCAGTTGAACTGACTGAAGAAATCGCTGAAGAAGCTGGTATGACTGTAGACCGTGAAGGTTTTGAAGCAGCTATGAAAGAACAGCAAGAACGTGCGCGTGCGTCAGCTGTTAAGGGTGGCTCAATGGGGATGCAAAATGAAACCCTTCAAAACATCACTGTAGAAAGTGTCTTCAACTACAATGCTAGCCAATTGTCTTCTAAATTGGTGGCTATCGTGGCTGACAATGCAGAAGTAGAAGCTGTGTCAGAAGGAACTGCCTCTCTTATCTTTGCGGAAACGCCATTCTACGCTGAAATGGGTGGACAGGTCGCTGACCACGGACAAATCTTGGATGAGTCAGGTAAGGTTGTGGCTACTGTGACAAATGTTCAAAAAGCTCCGAACGGACAGGCTCTTCACACGGTTGAAGTCCTTGCACCGCTTGCCTTGAACCAAGAATATACGCTGGCAATCGATACAAATCGTCGTCACCGTGTCATGAAAAACCACACTGCTACTCACTTGCTCCATGCGGCTCTTCACAATATCCTTGGAAACCACGCAACACAAGCAGGATCTCTTAACGAAGTTGAATTCCTTCGCTTTGACTTTACCCACTTCCAAGCAGTGACTGCTGAAGAATTGCGTGCCATTGAACAGCAAGTCAACGAGAAAATCTGGGAAGCTCTTGAAGTGAAGACAGTTGAAACGGATATTGACACTGCTAAAGAAATGGGAGCTATGGCTCTCTTTGGTGAGAAATACGGCAAGGAAGTCCGTGTTGTTACTATCGGTGACTACTCTATCGAGCTTTGTGGTGGTACCCATGTTGGCAACACTTCTGAAATTGGCCTATTCAAGATTGTCAAAGAAGAAGGTATCGGATCAGGAACTCGCCGTATCTTGGCAGTGACTGGTAAGGAAGCCTTTGAAGCCTACCGTGAACAAGAAGACGCTCTTAAAGCTGTCGCAGCAACCTTGAAAGCACCTCAAGTCAAGGAAGTACCTCACAAGGTAGAAGGACTTCAAGAACAACTTCGTCAACTTCAAAAAGAAAATGCTGAGTTGAAAGAAAAAGCCGCAGCTGCAGCCGCGGGCGATATTTTCAAAGACGTTAAGGAAGTCAATGGCCACCGTTACATTGCTAGTCAAGTGTCTGTATCAGATGCCGGTGCCCTTCGTACCTTTGCAGATAACTGGAAACAAAAAGACTACTCTGATCTTCTTGTCCTAGTTGCTGCTATCGGTGACAAAGTCAATGTCCTTGTAGCCAGCAAGACAAAAGACCTTCATGCAGGAAACCTTGTCAAAG
This sequence comes from Streptococcus sp. SPS1, assembly GCF_030439915.1. Lineage (GTDB taxonomy): Bacteria > Bacillota > Bacilli > Lactobacillales > Streptococcaceae > Streptococcus. The sequence goes on along the minus strand of NZ_JAQFJG010000001.1, from coordinate 119,422 downwards.
AATTAGCACCAATCGTCGATGGACGTGGTGGTGGTAAACCAGACATGGCCATGGCAGGAGGAAGCAACCAAGCTAAGATCCGAGAATTGTTGGATGCCGTAGCAGGTAAATTGTAATCAAGTAAAGATCTATCCATTTGGGTAGGTCTTTGTTTTCTAAAGGAAATTTTCTAAAATTCTTTGTCAATCATTTTATGCTTTTCGAAAATCTCTTCAAACCACGTCAGCGTTGCCTTGGATTTTATATGTGACTGACTTCGTCAGTCTTATCTACAACCTCAAAGCAGTGCTTTGAGCAACCTGCGGCTAGCTTCCTAGTTTGCTCTTTGATTTTCATTGAGTTTAAAGATCTATCCATTTGGGTAGGTCTTTTTCATACCAAAAAAGCCAAATCCGATTGGACCCGGCTTGATAATTATTGACTATTAGATTGTATTGGCTGCCCAGACACTTACGGATCTAGCTGAGACTGGGAATTGTCCATAACCTTCCTCATCGATTGTAACTTGACCTTGGTGGTTGCCAAGTAAATCTACAAAGGTTTGGTTAGCCCATTCTTGGCCGACAAACATTGACTTGCTGTTTTCTTGGTCATTTGAGATAAGGACTGCGATTGGGGATTGATGTTCAGCACCTGAACGGACCCAACCGATACAGTTAGCATCATCAAAGTAGTCATTTTGTTCTCCATAAGCCAAATCTTTTCGGATGGCTAGGAGGCGGTCAAGAACTTCTTTGAAATCTTCTTGAGCATACTGCCCTGAAATTCCATAGTAGTCGCCGTAAAAGACACATGGAAGGCCATTTTGGCGTAATAGAATGAGGGCATAGGCTGCTGGTTTGAACCATTCTTCAACAGTAGACTCAAGAGCCTGTCCTCGTTGGGTATCGTGGTTGTCGACAAAGGTTACAGCCTTGTCAGGTTTGAGTTCAACCAGGCTATCTGTGAAAATGCCACGAAGGTCATAGTTGGAACCTGCTCGGCTAGCATCAAAGAGATTCTGGTGGAGACGAACATCGACAAGGTCAAAGCGTTCTTCCGTTTTTTCGAGATAGTCCAGATTGGCTTCTTTGTCTGGGTTCCAAAATTCACCAAAAACATAGAAATCCTCACCGTATTTTTCCTTCATATCGCGGATAAAATTGCGCATAAAGAAAGAGTCAATGTGTTTGACGGCATCCAAGCGGAAACCAGCTACACCAGTCGTTTCCATGAACCAATCAGCCCAGTCATAGATATTTTGGATGACTTCAGGATGTTTAAAGTCTAGGTCGGCATACATGAGGTAGTCATAGTTACCGTTTTCATTATCGACCAATTCCTCATTTGCCCAACCCTTGTTGTCCCCTTGGATGAGATAAATCCCAGACTTGCGACGTTTGGCATCGTAGTCTGTACCGGTGAAGTGGTACCAGTGCCAGTGGAAGTCATTATAGGTATCTTGGCGACCATCGAAGGTAAAGCTAGTCCAGCCATTGATGGTGAAAGGTTCTCCGAGTTCAACCGTACGGTCTACAGGATCCACTTCGATGACCTGAAAGGCTTCCCTGTGATCGGCTGCAGCCTTGTGATTGAGCACCACATCGGCCATTGGTTGAATTCCCTGTGCTTTTAGGGCTTGAATGGCTTGAAGATAGTCTTCTTTGAAACCATACTTGGTGCGGACAGTTCCTTTTTGGTTAAATTCTCCAAGGTCAAATAAGTCATAGACCCCATAGCCTACGTCTTTTTCATTGGTAGCTTTGAAAGCTGGTGGCATCCAGACGTGACTGATCCCCAGATGAGCTAGGTGTGGAGCATCTTCAGCCAGACGCGCCCAGTGCTGGCCGTCGTGGGGCAGATACCATTCAAAGTATTGCATGAGTGTTTGATTTTGCATGATGTTTCCTCTTACTTGTCAATCTTGTTCTTTATTCTATCATAAAGTATTGGTTAGAGCAAACGTTTGCGTAAAAGAAGAAAACTATTTTAATGATTTAAAATAAAGTATTGATTTTTTTGTATCAAAGTGCTAGTATAATAGTATGTGATATAGATAAAGATAGGAGTCATCCCATGATTGAATTTCAAAATGTTAGTAAGTTGTATGGTGATAAAGAGGCCTTGAGCAATCTCAATTTGCAGATTAAAAATGGGGAGATTATGGGCTTGATTGGCCATAACGGTGCTGGAAAATCGACTACCATAAAATCCCTAGTCAGTATCATTTCGCCCAGCAGTGGTCGTATTTTGGTAGATGGTCAGGATTTATCGGAAAATCGCTTGGCTATTAAACGAAAGATTGGCTACGTAGCAGACTCGCCTGACTTATTTTTACGCTTAACAGCCAATGAATTTTGGGAATTGATTGCCTCATCCTATGATCTGAGCAACTCTGACTTGGAGGCTAGTCTAGCTAGGCTATTGAAAATTTTTGATTTTGCTGAAAACCGCTATCAGGTCATTGAAACTCTTTCTCACGGAATGCGTCAGAAAGTCTTTGTCATCGGGGCACTCTTGTCTGATCCTGATATTTGGGTCTTGGACGAACCCTTGACTGGTTTGGATCCCCAGGCTGCCTTTGATTTGAAGCAGATGATGAAGGAACATGCGCAAAAAGGGAAGACGGTCTTGTTTTCAACCCATGTCCTAGAGGTAGCTGAGCAAGTCTGTGATCGGATTGCCATTTTAAAAAAGGGGCATTTGATCTATTGTGGTAGCGTAGAGGACTTGAGGAAAGACCATCCAGACCAGTCTTTGGAAAGTATCTACCTTAGCCTTGCTGGTAGAAAAGAGGAGGTTTCAGATGCGTCTCAAGGTCATTAAAAAATTAGTGGATATCAATATTCTCTATTCATCTCAAGAAGCTAATCTGGCTAACCTACGAAAGAAGCAAGCTAAAAATCCTGGAAAAAAAGTAAATGTTTCCGCTAGAGTCCTAAGTTCTTACATTTTTTCCAGTCTCTTGATGCTCATCATGTTTATAAATATAGCTATTCATTTTCCTTTTGAGGAAATACCAAGTTTTTTTAGTAGCATGGTTGCTATTTTACTGGTGCTTGCCTTTTCAACTTCTTTCACTGCCTTTTACAATGTCTTTTATGAGAGTAAGGATTTGGTATCGTATAGGCCCTATGCCTTTAAAGAATCAGAGATTATAATCGCTAAAGGACTGTCTGTCCTCTTGCCAGCTCTGCCTGGAATTGTACCAATCCTAGCTTATTTTCTAGTCCTCTATATTAGGCTAGCACCTTCTCTTTGGCTGGGCTTGCCTTTGATGCTGCTGTCCTTGGCCTTATTATTTGTCTCTGTGACTTTAGTGATGATAGTGGCAGTACATTTCTTGGCTCAGACTACGGTCTTCAGAAAGTATCAGTCTATTTTTGCCAATGTGATGATTGGGATAGGAGTTCTCATACCTTTAATATTTGTCCTCTTTCTACAGTCGACTTTTGGAAGTATTGTTGACAAAGTTAGAGACATTCCATTTCTCCTTTATCCTCTTCATATCTTTTACAAAATAGCAGTGGAGCCTTTTTCGACAGAAGCCATACTGGGTCTGCTCGCTTGGATAGCTTTAACTGTTTTCTTGCTTTACCTGACCAAAAAGAAGGTTCTTCCTCATTTTTATGACGTGATTCTGCTTAACAGTGAGGAGAAGGTCAAGAAAGAACGTCGCAATAAGGAGAGAATTTCAACTACTAAAAAGGGATTTTTCCGTATGGTTTTACGCTACCACTTCACCCTCTTGGGACAGGGAACTGGCGTGATTACAGTGCTTTTTACAAGTGCTTTCCTTCCTTATCTCATGATGATCGGTCTGATTTCCAAAATTCGAGATTCTCAGATAGTTCCAGATATTCATCCTCCATACTGGTTACCCTTGTTTTTTATAGGATTGTTTATATCAGTTGTCAATAACAATATCACCAGCCTGCATTCAATTGCTTTATCCTTGGAGAGGGAAAATGTTGATTTTCTTAAGAGTTTACCCTTTGACTTTGCTCGTTATGTGAAAGTGAAATTTTGGATTATATTTGCTGTCCAGTCCTTTTTACCAGTTCTGACTTTACTTGGCCTTTCTCTATATCTAGGCTTGCCCATCCTTTCGATGATTTACCTCCTTGTGGCATGGATCCTTGCCAGTGTCATCCTTTCTTGCCACCATTACCTTAAGGACGTGAAAAATCTGTCAACCAATTGGAGTAGCATTACGGACCTGGTGAACCGTTCAAATCGTATAGTAGCAATTGTTTTGATTTTTATTTATAGTGCAATCTTAATGGCCCTTGTAATAGGGAGCTTATTCTTGGTTCGGTCTCTCTCCCCTATCCTTGCCATCAGCTTGGGAGTAGGAGTTCTTATCCTCTTGCTTGCTCTTGCTATTTTTGGCTATCATTACTACCTGTCACGCATATTGGCAGAAATAGAAAAAAGATGAGCTAGTTGTCGCTTGCTTGATAAATTCAATTCGACAAACGCTTTTATAGTTTGTTAGAATGTAGTTATAAATGATTAAGATTGGTAATCAAAAATATAGGGAGGAATGTTTTGAATAAGAAATATAATCTAGTTCTATTATTGTTGTTTATAGTTTATTTATTTGGATATTTTTCAATTTCAAAAACTTTCATTCCTATAATGTGTGTGATCCAAGTATTTTTGATAGAACATATATTTAAAGTTCGAAATAGAATGATGCAAATAGGTGAAATTTTAATTATTCTTGCTTCTATAATATTATTTATTGATAGTATATTGAGTTTGTAACAAAAGGCTTTTCTATAATATCAAATTTTCCAGATACCTGCTGAAGCTGATTTATATCCTAATATTTCTTCTACTATCTTCGTCACTAAACTTGACAGACATATATTGTAGGTACGACCTCTCTGTCTACAATCTCACAGTTAATACTCTTCGAAAATCTCTTCAAACCACGTCAGCTTTGCCTTGCCGTACTCAAGTACAGCCTGCGGCTAGCTTCCTAGTTTGCTCTTTGATTTTCATTGAGTATAACCTGTGGCTAGTTTTCTAGTTTGTTCTTTGATTTTCTTTGAATTTTATTTGATAAAAAGAAATGCTCCTCCAAGACGGAAGAGCATTTTTTATTGTGATTTTGATTCGGTTTCTGCCGACTCTGGGTGGAGTTCTTGGTAACTTGGTGCCTTGAAAAGGTCAGTACTGGTTTTACCTTGTCGTTGGCTAAAGAGACTGGTTGATTGACTACCTTTTTCCTGTTCAATCTTTTGCAGAATTGGCAAGGAATTGAGGTAAGAAATACTTTCAGTATCAACTTTTCCAAGATGATCTTTTTGGTAAAAACGTATCAAATCGCCAGTTTGAATCTGGTCACTGATTTTTAGCTGTTGGCTGGCTGCCTGCCGAACGCTTTCCAGTTCGGTCTGAGTTTGTTCATCAAGATTACTGATTTCGAGACCACTTTCAGTATAGTAGGTTCGTCCGTCGTAGCTGGTGTATTTTGGTGTGACGAAGGAATTGGCAGTCCGAAAGGCAACGATTTCTTGGTGGTCTGGTGATAGGAGGTCTTGTCCAACTTGAAGGAAGGAACTGGACTCAATGCCAAGGAGGTGTTCGAGAGTCGGTAAGATATCGATTTGTCCACCGTAGGTATTGATGATTTGTCCTTTTTCATAGCCAGGAATGACCACCATAAAAGGCACTCGTTGCAACATGGCATTGTCGTAATTAGACCAGTTCTCAGAAGTCTTGCCAATCAAGGGAGCCAGCTCAGGATTTCGGGAGTTGGAAATACCATAATGGTCTCCGTAGATGACGATGATGGATTTTTCATAGAGGCCACTTTCTTTGAGATAGTCAAAGAAGGCCTTGATAGCACTATCCAGATAGTTAGCTGTTTGGAAGTAGCCGTTGATTGTTTCATCTTTGGTTTTAGCCAGTGGGAAACCAAGCTCATCGCCTGTCAGATTGCTAGCATAAGGATAGTGATTGGACACCGTGATATACTTAGCATAAAAAGGCTGCTGCAAATGCTCCAGATATTGGATAGAATCTTTCATCATGATTTTATCATTTAAACCATATTGGAAAGAATTGCTACTGTCTTGCTTGGTAAAATAGGAAGCATCAAAGAAGTATTGGTAGCCCCATTGTTTGTAGGTCGTATTTCGATTCCAGAAGGTCCCGATATTACCGTGAAAGACGGCACTCGATTGATAGCCGTTTTTTGATAGGATAAAAGGAGCTGCCTGCTGGGTATTGGTACCTCCATAGTTAACCATAAAGGAACCTTGGTCAAGTCCAAACAAACCAGTCTCCAGCATGGTTTCCGCATCTGAGGTTTTACCAGCCTTGACTTGGTTAAAGATATTCGAAAAGGCTAGGGTTGATTGCGAATGGTAGAGTGAATTTAGGAAGGGAGTGACTTCATGCTCAGTTCCATCTAGGTTGAGTTTATAGTCAATCAGGAACTGTTGGAAACTCTCCAAGTGGAGATAAATCACATTTTTTCCTTTGGCCAAGCCAAAATAGTCTGGATTGGGCTTAGCCGAATGCTCTTGAATATAATCTGTAATAGGTTGAAGGTCAGTCTCAGAAGCCTTGGCACGTTCCTTGTTTGCACTGTAGGATTGGTTGGCACTATAGCCTAAAAAGGCGGGTAGACTAAGGGCGCGGACAACATAATAATTCGAAAATCCTCGCGATAGGAGATCGGGACGCTCGATTTCAGCCAAAAAAAGATTAGCTGAAAAGAGCAGGGCTGAGAGAGCAGTGATGGCAATACTGGAGCGAAATTTGAAAGGTCTCCTATCCAAATGGATGAATTTTTTATAGAAAAGGAAAGTCAGCAGTGGGAAATCCATAAAATAGATGAAATCCCAAGGACGCAGTAACTCTAGTTCTGCAGTGCCGACAGACACCTTGCTGACCACCTTCATGGTATTAGCCGTGATAAAGTCGCTAAATTCTCGATAGTAAAAGACATTAGAATAGAGCCAAATGAATAAAAGGCTATAAATAGCTATACTAAGACCATAAAAGATCTTGGTTGAGCGAGCATAGAGGGCTGAAGCTAGCAGGAGGAGCCCCAAAGGAAGGGGATTGAAAAAGGCGATAAAGGCAAGGTAATTTCCCTGCAACTTGCCCACTTGAATATCTAAATTAAAGTCAACGGCATAGGCTAATAAGGTTTTGAGCCAATATAGGATTAAAAGGGTTAGGACAAAACCCAGTCTGGTACCGATGGCTTTTTGGATTTTGTTAAAATTGCTTTTCACACATTTACTTCCTAATTTTTTATTAGTATTAGTATACCATTTTTTAAAAGAAGAGTAAAAAAGCAAGGGTAGTTTCTTTTTTGAGAATTGTCTAAAAGTTTGATATAATGGTAGTTATGAATAGAATAAGAGTCAGCAAAAGGGTTGAAAAGAAGCTCGCTAAGGGGCTAGTTTTACTAGAAGCCAGTGATCTTGAGAATGTCAATCTTAAGGATCAGGAAGTAGAAGTGCAGAGTCAGGAAGGAACCTTTCTTGGAACTGCCTACCTTTCGCAGCAAAACAAGGGCTTGGGCTGGTTTGTTAGCAAGGACAAGGTGACCTTCAATCAAGCTTTCTTTGAAACACTGTTTAGACAAGCCAAAGAAAAGAGAAAAGCCTACTATCAAGATGATTTGACAACTGCCTTTCGTCTCTTCAACCAAGAGGGAGATGGCTTTGGCGGTCTGACAGTGGACCTTTATGGCGACTATGCTGTCTTTTCTTGGTATAACTCTTATGTTTATCAGATTCGCAAGGTTATCTCAGAAGCTTTTAGACAGGTTTTTCCTGAGGTGTTAGGGGTCTATGAGAAGATACGCTTTAAGGGTTTGGACTATGAATCAGCCCATGTTTATGGTCAAGAAGCACCTGACTTTTTCACTGTTCTGGAAAATGGAGTCCTGTATCAAGTCTTTATGAATGATGGCTTGATGACAGGAATTTTCCTAGACCAGCATGAAGTTCGAGGTAGCTTAGTTGACGGTTTGGCTATGGGCAAATCCTTGCTCAATATGTTTTCTTATACAGCAGCCTTTTCAGTAGCTGCGGCCATGGGAGGAGCAAGTCAGACAACTTCTGTGGACCTAGCCAAACGTTCACGAGAATTGTCTCAAGCGCATTTTCAGGCAAATGGACTTAGCACAGACAACCATCGTTTTATAGTCATGGATGTCTTTGAATATTTCAAGTATGCCAAGCGAAAAGGCTTGACCTACGATGTGATTGTCCTAGATCCGCCTAGCTTTGCTCGGAACAAAAAACAAACGTTCTCTGTGGCCAAGGATTATCACAAGTTGATTTCCCAGAGTCTTGAGATTTTAAATCCGGAAGGGATTATCATTGCCAGTACTAATGCTGCCAATGTTTCCCGCCAGAAATTTACAGAACAAATTGATAAAGGCTTTGCAGGAAGAAGTTACCAGATTTTAAATAAATACGGTCTTCCAGCAGACTTCGCCTATAATAAAAAAGATGAAAGTAGTAATTACCTCAAGGTGATTAGTATGAAGGTTAGTAAATGAAATTGATCGTTTCAGTAATGCCAAGAAGTTTAGAGGAGGCCCAGGCTCTGGACGCCACGAGGTACCTGGATGCCGACATCATTGAATGGCGTGCCGACTATCTGCCTAAGGAAGCAATTTTGCAGGTAGCTCCAGCTATTTTTGAAAAATTCGCAGGTCGTGAGTTGGTTTTCACGCTGCGAACTCGCTCTGAAGGGGGAGAAATCGAACTTTCTCCAGAAGAATATATCCATCTAATCAAGGAAGTGGCGCAACTCTATCAACCAGACTATATTGATTTTGAGTACTATAGCTACAAGGATGTTTTTGAGGAAATGTTGGACTTTCCAAATCTCATTTTGAGTTATCACAATTTCCAAGAAACACCTGAAAATATGATGGAAATCTTGTCAGAGTTGACGAGCCTAAATCCAAAACTTGTCAAGGTTGCGGTGATGGCTCACACGGAGCAGGATGTATTAGACTTGATGAACTATACACGAGGCTTTAAAACCCTCAATCCTGAACAGGAATATGTGACCATTTCTATGGGCAAGGTGGGCAAGGTTTCTCGTATCACTGCGGGTGTGACTGGTTCGAGTTGGTCTTTTGCCAGTCTGGATGAAGCCAGTGCCCCTGGTCAGATTTCCCTAGCTAACATGAAAAAAATCAGGGAGATTTTGAATGAAGCTTGATGGCTATACACGTTTAGCTGCAGTTGTTGCCAATCCTATTAAGCACTCTATTTCTCCCTTTATTCACAACAACGCCTTTGAGGCGACAGCTACCAATGGTGCTTATGTGGCTTGGGAGATTGAAGCGAGTGACTTGGCAGAAACAGTGGCCAATATTCGTCGCTACCAGATGTTTGGTATCAACCTGTCCATGCCCTATAAGGAGCAGGTGATTCCTTATTTGGATGAGCTGAGTGACGAAGCGCGCTTGATCGGTGCGGTTAATACGGTCGTCAATGAGAATGGCAATTTAATTGGATATAATACAGATGGCAAGGGATTTTTTAAGAGCTTGCCTTCTTTTACAATTACAGGTAAGAAGATGACCCTGCTGGGTGCAGGTGGTGCGGCCAAGTCCATTTTGGCACAAGCTATTTTGGACGGCGTCAGTCAGATTTCGGTCTTTGTTCGTTCAGTTTCTATGGAAAAAACAAGACCTTACCTAGACAAGTTACAGGAGCAGACAGGCTTTAAGGTGGACTTGTATGCTTTAGAAGATGTTTCTGTCTTGCAGGAAAGGATTGCTGAGTCGGATCTACTGGTTAATGCCACCAGTGTGGGCATGGATGGTCAATCATCCCCAGTTCCTGAAAGCATCAATTTGCCAGAAACTATCTTGGTGGCAGATATTATTTACCAACCCTTTGAAACGCCATTTTTAAAATGGGCCAGAAGTCAGGGTAATTCAGCCGTCAATGGTCTGGGGATGTTGCTCTATCAAGCTGCAGAAGCTTTTCAACTGTGGACAGGCAAGGAAATGCCGACAGAAGAGATTTGGCAGTCCTTAACAGAAAAATACCAATAAAGAAAGGGAGATTCTCCTATGAAAATCAGAATTGATATTCCTCATCATCCTTATGATATTCAGATTGAAAAAGGTTGTCTGGCTCAGGCTGGTCAATGGTTGCGAGAACTCTGGCAACCACAAAAGATAGTCATTGTGACAGATAACCATGTAGCTTCTCTTTATGCAGAGAAGGTCAAGCTCAGCCTAGAAGATGCTGGTTTTCAGGTAGCAGTTTTTGACTTTTTAGAAGGGGAAGAAAGAAAGAATTTAATCACTGTTCAGAAAGTCTATGAATTTTTAGTCAAGCAAGGACTGACTCGTAGCGATGGAATCGTGGCTCTTGGTGGCGGTGTTGTTGGTGACCTGGCTGGTTTTGTAGCCTCTACCTATATGCGGGGTATTCACTTTGTTCAGATTCCGACCAGTTTAACTGCCCAGGTGGATTCGTCTATCGGTGGAAAGACAGGCGTTAACACTCCATTTGCTAAGAATATGGTGGGTACCTTTGCCCAACCAGATGGGGTTCTGATTGATCCACTTGTTCTTGAAACGCTTGGAAAGAGAGAGTTGATTGAAGGGATGGGTGAAGTTATCAAGTATGGCTTGATTGAGGATCCAGAACTGTGGAAAATTTTGACGGAGCTAGATGGTTCTGTAGAGGGCATTCTGGAACATGCAGAGACTTTGATTGAACATTCTTGTCAGGTTAAGCGCAAGATGGTAGTTGAGGATGAGTTGGACAATGGTGTCCGCCTTTACCTCAATTTTGGCCATACTATTGGCCATGCCATTGAAGCGACTGCCGGTTATGGTAAAGTCATGCATGGAGAGGCTGTGGCTATGGGTATGGTTCAGATTTCCAAGGTGGCTGAGGAAAAAGGCCTTATGCCAGCTGGTATTACCCAGTCCATCACAGAAATGTGTCAGAAATTTGGCTTGCCTGTTGACTATAAGAGCTGGGATGTTGACAAGCTTTATCAGGCTTTAACTCATGATAAGAAGGCGCGTGGCAACACCTTGAAATTGGTCTTGGTGCCAGAGCTTGGTTCAGCGATCATTCACCCAGTTTCTCTGGAAGAGATGAAAGACTACTTGGTAAAATAAGGAGAGTGTATGAGATATTTAACTGCAGGAGAATCACACGGTCCCCGTCTGACAGCTATCATTGAAGGAATTCCAGCTGGACTACCTTTGACAGCTGAGGATATTAATGGAGACCTTAAACGTCGTCAGGGTGGCTACGGCCGCGGTGGTCGTATGAAGATTGAGAGCGACCAAGTTATCTTTACTTCGGGCGTTCGCCACGGGAAGACGACAGGGGCGCCTATTACTATGGATGTCATCAATAAGGACCACCAGAAATGGCTGGACATCATGTCTGCGGAGGACATTGAAGACCGTCTTAAAAGCAAACGAAAAATCACTCATCCACGTCCAGGTCATGCCGACTTGGTTGGGGGTATCAAGTACCGTTTTGATGATTTGCGAAATTCCTTGGAGCGTTCATCAGCTCGTGAAACTACCATGCGGGTGGCAGTTGGGGCAGTAGCCAAACGCCTCTTGGCTGAGCTGGATATGGAGATTGCCAACCATGTCGTAGTCTTTGGTGGCAAGGAAATCGATGTTCCTGAGAATCTGACAGTGGCTGAGATTAAGGAAAGAGCTGCCCAGTCTGAAGCTTCTATTGTCAACCAAGAAAGAGAACAGGAAATCAAGGATTATATTGACCAAATCAAACGTGACGGTGATACCATCGGTGGGGTTGTGGAGACAGTCGTTGGAGGTGTTCCAGTTGGTCTTGGTTCCTATGTCCAATGGGACAGAAAATTGGATGCGCGATTGGCCCAGGCAGTTGTCTCTATCAATGCCTTTAAAGGAGTAGAATTTGGTCTTGGCTTTGAAGCTGGTTACCGTAAAGGCAGCCAAGTCATGGATGAAATTCTCTGGTCTAAAGAAGACGGCTATACCCGTCGCACCAATAATTTAGGTGGCTTTGAAGGTGGTATGACCAATGGGCAACCGATTGTTGTTCGTGGAGTTATGAAGCCCATTCCTACTCTCTACAAACCACTTATGAGTGTGGATATCGAAACCCACGAACCTTACAAGGCAACCGTTGAGAGAAGTGACCCGACTGCTCTTCCAGCAGCAGGTGTAGTCATGGAAGCAGTTGTGGCAACGGTTCTGGTACAAGAAATCCTCGAAAAATTCTCATCAGATAATCTTGAGGAACTAAAAGAAGCGGTAGCCAAACACCGAGACTATACAAAGAACTATTAAGGAGTTCCTATGGCAAAAACAATCTATATCGCAGGTCTTGGTTTGATTGGAGCCTCTATGGCCCTTGGCATCAAACGCGATCATCCAGATTATGAAATTTTAGGTTATAATCGCAGTCAAGCTTCGAGAGATATTGCCTTGAAAGAAGGCATGATTGACCGTGCAACGGATGATTTTGCCAGTTTTGCTCCTCTGGCAGATATTATTATCCTCAGCTTGCCAATCAAGCAAACAATTGCTTTCATTAAGGAATTGGCCAACTTAGACTTAAAAGAGGGCGTCATTATTTCAGATGCTGGTTCGACCAAGTCAGCCATTGTGGATGCGGCGGAGCAGTATTTGGCTGGCAAACCTGTTCGCTTTGTCGGGGCCCATCCCATGGCTGGTAGTCACAAGACAGGGGCAGCTTCTGCGGATGTTAATCTCTTTGAAAATGCTTACTATATCTTCACTCCTTCGAGTCTGACAAGTCCTGATACGCTTGGGGAAATGAGGGATTTGCTTTCAGGACTTCATGCGCGCTTTATCGAGATTGATGCCAAGGAGCATGATCGCGTGACTTCTCAGATTAGCCATTTTCCACATATTCTGGCTTCCAGTCTCATGGATCAGACTGCGGTCTATGCTCAAGAGCATGAGATGGCAAGGCGTTTTGCGGCCGGTGGTTTTCGAGATATGACCCGAATTGCGGAAAGCGAACCAGGTATGTGGACCTCCATTCTCTTATCTAATCGTGAAACTATTTTGAATCGAATTGCGGATTTCAAGGAACGGTTGGAAGCGATTGGGCAAGCCATCAGCAAGGGAGATGAGGAGCAGATTTGGAACTTTTTCAATCAAGCACGTGAGCAACGTCAGGCTATGGAAATTCATAAGCGTGGTGGAGTAGATAGCTCTTATGACCTCTATATCGATGTTCCCGATGAAGAAGATGTCATCTTGCGGATTTTGGAACTGCTACGTGGAACTTCCTTGGTTAATATTCACATCAATGAGGAAAATCGTGAAGATATTCACGGGATTCTACAAATTTCATTTAAAAATGCTCAAGACTTGGAACGAGCTGAGCACCTCATAACAAAAAACACCGACTATACAGTCGTCATCAAATAAGGAGAAAATCATGTCAAATATTTACGATAGTGCAAATGAACTCAGTCGCGGTCTACGCGAATTACCAGAATACAAGGCTGTTAAAGCAGCTAAAGATGCGATTGCAGCAGATGCTGAGGCAAGCAAAATCTTTACAGAATATCTTGCTTTCCAAGAGGAAATTCAAAAACTGGCACAGACAGGTCAAATGCCAGACGCTTCCTTTCAAGCGAAGATGGAAGGCTTTGGCAAGCAGATTCAAGGGAATAGCCTCTTATCAGAATTCTTTACTAAGCAACAACAATTGGCCATTTACCTTTCTGACATTGAAAAAATTGTTTTCGAACCAGTTTCAGAATTGCTAAAATAAGAAAATAACTATCATAAAGTCAGGAATTTTTAAGGAATTTCTGGCTTTTTATGATAAAATAGGTAAAAGTATTGCAAGTATGAGGTCCCGTATGAAACTAAAAACAAACATTCGCCACTTACACGGCAGTATCCGAGTTCCAGGTGACAAGTCTATCAGTCACCGTTCCATTATCTTTGGAAGTTTGGCTGAGGGTGAGACCAAGGTTTATGATATTCTGCGAGGTGAAGACGTTCTTTCGACCATGCAGGTTTTTCGTGACCTTGGTGTAGAGATTGAGGACAAAGATGGGGTTATTACTATTCAAGGTGTCGGCATGGACGGCTTGAAAACTCCACAAAATGCCCTTGATATGGGAAATTCTGGTACCTCGATTCGCCTGATTTCAGGTGTTCTTGCCGGTGCAGACTTCGAAGTAGAAATGTTCGGAGACGATAGTCTTTCCAAACGTCCTATGGACCGTGTGACGATTCCTCTGAAAAAAATGGGCGTCAGTATTTCAGGGCAAACTGAACGAGACCTGCCTCCCCTTCACTTAAAAGGGACGAAAAACCTAAAACCTATTCATTATGAGTTACCAATTGCCTCTGCCCAAGTCAAGTCAGCCTTGATGTTTTCAGCCTTGCAGGCTCAGGGGAAGTCTGTTATTATCGAAAAAGAATGCACCCGTAATCATACTGAAGATATGTTGCAACAGTTTGGTGGCCATTTAAGTGTAGAGGGCAAGAAAATCACAGTCCAAGGACCGCAAAAATTGACAGGACAAAAGGTGGTTGTTCCAGGAGATATTTCCAGTGCAGCCTTTTGGTTAGTCGCAGGTTTGATTGTTCCAAATTCTCGTCTAGTGCTGCAGAATGTGGGGATCAACGAAACGCGTACCGGTATTATTGATGTCATTCGCGCCATGGGTGGAAAATTGGAAATAACTGAAATCGATCCAGTCGCTAAATCTGCTACCTTGACTGTTGAGTCTTCTAACTTGAAAGGAACAGAGATTGGCGGTGCTTTGATTCCACGATTGATTGATGAATTGCCCATTATTGCCCTGCTTGCGACCCAAGCTCAAGGTATAACAGTTATTAAGGATGCTGAGGAACTTAAGGTTAAGGAAACAGACCGCATTCAGGTTGTGGCAGACGCTTTAAATAGCATGGGTGCAGATATCACACCTACAGCAGATGGAATGATTATCAAAGGAAAATCAGCCCTTCACGGTGCTAGAGTCAATACTTTTGGAGACCATCGTATCGGCATGATGACGGCTATCGCGGCCCTCTTGGTTGCAGATGGAGAAGTGGCGCTTGACCGTGCTGAGGCTATCAATACCAGCTATCCTAGCTTTTTTGATGATTTGGAGAGCTTGATTCATGGCTAAGGTATTACTAGGATTTATGGGAGCTGGCAAATCGACTATTGCAAGAGGTTTAGACCCAGACTACCTTGATATGGATGCCCTGATTGAGAAACACCTAGGTATGTCCATTGCGGAATTTTTCGCTGAAAAGGGAGAAGTGGCCTTTCGACAGGTAGAGTCAGAAGTTCTAGCTGATTTACTACAAAGAGACCAAATTGTGTCAACTGGTGGGGGAGTGGTTATTTCTCAGCGAAATCGTGACTTACTCAAGACTAATACAGATAACATCTACCTGAAAGCAGATTTTGAAACCCTCTACCAACGTATCGCAGCTGATAAGGACAATCAGCGTCCGCTTTTTCTAAATAATAGCAAGGAAGAATTAGCAGCTATTTTCCAAGAAAGACAGGCTTGGTATGAGGAAGTGTCTAGTCGGGTTTTGGATGTGACCAAGCTAAGCCCAGAGGAAATTATAGAGGAACTGAGATGAAAATTGCTTATCTAGGTCCCAAGGGATCATTTTCACACCACGTTGTGCAGACAGCTTTTCCTCATGAGGAATTGCAGGCCTTTGCCAATATTACAGATGTCATCAAGGCCTATGAGCAAGGCTTGGTGGACTATTCTGTGGTGCCAGTTGAAAATTCTATTGAGGGTAGTGTTCATGAAACCTTGGACTACCTTTTTCATCAGGCTCGCATTCAAGCAGTTGCAGAAATTGTTCAGCCCATTCATCAGCAGTTGATGGTGGTTCCGGGTCACACTAAGATTGAAAAGATTTTTTCTCATCCACAGGCCTTGGCTCAAGGAAAGAAATTTATCGATGAACAGTATCCAGAGGCTCAAATTGAGGTGACTGCTAGTACAGCTTATGCGGCCCGCTTTATTTCCGAACATCCAGACCAGCCCTTTGCGGCCATTGCTCCTAGAAGTTCTGCTGAGGAATATGGTTTAGAACTGATTGCTGAGGATATTCAGGAAATGGAAGCCAATTTCACACGTTTTTGGGTTTTAGGAGCTAAAAAGCCTAGTATTCCCTTGCAAGCACAAACTGAGAAAATGACTTTGGCCTTGACCTTACCTGACAACCTTCCAGGTGCACTTTATAAGGCACTGTCGACCTTTGCTTGGCGAGGAATTGACTTAACAAAAATTGAAAGTCGTCCACTCAAGACAGCGCTAGGCGAATACTTTTTCATTATCGATGTGGACTATGCTGATAAGGGCCTGGTCCACTTTGCCCAAAAAGAATTAGAAGCCATCGGAATCCAGTATAAGGTTCTGGGTGCCTATCCTATTTATCCAATATCAGACCATGGAAAGGAGAGAAGATGAGTAAAGAAAATCCTCTCAGTCATCATGAAAAATTACGTTATGATTATTTGCTAAAAAATATTCACTATCTCAATGAGAGAGAAAAAAATGAGTTTGCCTATTTGCAAGAAAAGCTAACTCTTGCTAGGGTAAATAGTAGTTCCAGCTTGGAACAAGAAAGAGAAGAGCAGGTTGACTTACCAAGCTATGCGAACCGGAGTCGCTCACAATCCAAATCACAAGCACACTCTGCTCCTCCCAAAAAGAAAAGACGGAAGCTCCGTCTTAAACGCATTTTTATGGTGATTTTCTCTCTTCTAGTCTGTGTGGCTTTAGCCATGGTATTCATGTTTTTACGTGGTTATCAAGATGCTAGTGCAAAGAAAACTGCTGATGCTAAGGCAGCACAGGTTCAAGTCTTTAATGGTCAGGACACTAGAGACGGGGTTAATATTTTGATCATGGGGACGGATGGTCGAATCGGCCAAAACAGTGCTGAGACGCGGACGGACTCTATTATGGTATTAAATGTTGGCGGCTCAGATAAGAAAATGAAGCTAGTCAGTTTCATGCGTGACAATTTGGTTTATATAGACGGTTACAGTCAAGTGATTAACGGTAGAAAACAGACGGATAACAAGTTAAACGTAGCCTACGAGTTAGGAGAACAAGAGGGGCAAAAAGGGGCAGAAATGGTTCGCCAAGTCTTGAAAGATAATTTTGACTTGGACATTAAGTACTATGCCTTGGTCGATTTTCAGGCCTTTGCTACAGCGATTGACACACTTTTCCCTGATGGGGTGACAATTGATGCTCAATTTTCAACATTGAATGGGCGTCCACTAACAGAAGCTACAGTCGGAGATGATTTACACGCTACTGAGACTGAGTCTCCAACCCAAACCATCAAAGTCGGAAAACAGCAGATGAATGGCTCGACCCTGCTCAATTATGCTCGTTTCCGTGATGACGATGAGGCGGATTACGGCCGTACAAAAAGACAGCAACAAGTTTTAACAGCAATTTTAGAGCAAATTAAAGATCCTACTAAACTTTTCACTGGTTCTGAAGCTCTTGGAAAGGTTTTTGCTATGACCTCAACCAATGCACCCTATACTTTCCTCCTAACAAACGGTTTATCTGTTTTGGATGGAGCAAAAAATGGTATTGAAAAGCTGACGATTCCAGAACTTGGTGACTGGGTAGATGCCTATGATGTTTATGGAGGCTTGGGTTTGCTGGTCGATCAAAACAAATATCAGAATAAATTGTCTCAGATGGGTTTGAGATAAGATAAGACAGAAAAATCAAAGCTTGAAGGCTATTTATCTAGCAGTCAGGCTTTGATTTTTTACAGTCTGCAATAGATTTTCACCCCCTATTTGTGGTATAATGAAACGATACGATAGAAAGAATAATGAATAATATGACTGATTTAAAAGCAATTCAGGCTCGTAGTCTGGAGATGGCTGAATATTTTGTGGGCTTTTGTAAAGAACATGATTTGCTTTGTTATCTCTGTGGGGGAGGTGCTATTGGTGCCCTTCGAAACAAGGGTTTTATTCCTTGGGATGACGACCTAGACTTTTTTATGCCTCGTAAAGATTATGAGAAATTAGCAGAATTATGGCCTCGTTATGCAGATGAACGTTATTTCTTGTCAAAGAGTAACAAGGATTTTGTAGACCGCAATCTTTTTATTACCATTCGTGACAAGGAAACCACCTGTATCAAACCTTACCAGCAGGATTTGAATTTACCACATGGTCTGGCCTTGGATGTGTTGCCTCTGGATTATTATCCTACAAATCCAGCTGAGCGGAAGAAACAGGTTCGCTGGGCCTTGATTTATTCACTCTTTTGTGCCCAAACTATTCCAGAAAAGCATGGTGCACTTATGAAATGGGGGAGTCGTATTTTACTGGGTGTGACTCCAAAATCTCTCCGTTATCGCATTTGGAAAAAAGCTGAGAAAGAAATGACTAAGTATGATTTTGCTGAGAGCGATGGCATCACAGAATTATGCTCAGGTCCTGGCTATATGAGAAACAAGTACCCAATCGCATCCTTTGAAGACAATCTTTTCCTACCATTTGAAGGGACAGAGCTGCCTATTCCAGTTGGCTATGATGCCTATCTCAGCACTGCTTTTGGCGATTATATGACGCCACCATCAGCAGACAAGCAAGTACCGCATCATGATGCTGTCATCGCTGATATGGATAAGTCTTATACAGAATACAAGGGAGAATATGGAGCATGATGGGTGAAAAAATTAGCGTTATCGTTCCAGTCTACAATGTAGAGGCCTACCTGGAGCGATGTGTGGAGTCAATTCTTCATCAGACTTATACTAATTTTGAACTAATCCTAATAAATGATGGATCTACTGATTCCAGTGGAAAAATCTGTGATCATTTAGCATATCAGTATGAAAATATCAAGGTTTACCATATCGAAAATGCTGGTGTTTCTAATGCCAGAAATGTTGGAATTCAGCTAGCGACAGGTGCTTGGATCACCTTTATTGATAGCGATGATTTCGTTACCCAGGATTACCTAGCTACTTTAGCTAGTGCAGTTGAGGGAGAACATGTAGGTTTTGTGATTGCTCCTCTACACCATATCAAAAATGGAATAGAGACAGATTTCCCCCCGTATTCTGGTAGAAAAGAACTTTGGTCAACAGAAAAAACCATGAAAGAATTACTGATGACCACTAAGACATCATTCTTTCCAGTCGCAAAACTATTTAAGAGAGACCTGCTGGTAGATGAGAAATTTAATACAGACTACCATCTAGCTGAAGATGCCTTATTTTTAACTGAATTGCTACTAAAGACAAGATGCAGTAGCGTATTTATTGACAAACCAATTTATTATTATGATCATCGTGAGGGAAGTGCAACAACATCTGTTAATTGGTATGTATTTGATACGATAGAAGTTTATAAGAACATTATTGCTCAAGTATCACAAGCATTTCCTAATTTAAAATATGAATTAAAAAATAGAGAATGTTGGTCATATATCACAGTCTACGATAAAATCATATTTACTTCATCTGAGCAGTATCAAAAGGAGAAAGTCGAACTAAGGACTTGGATTATTCAGCATCGACACGAAATATGGAAGGATACTTATTTCACCACATTTCGTAAGATCGCTGTCCTGTCACTTGTCTTTTCTCCATGGATATATAAAAAAATTGTTGGATTAAGAAACTAATATTATGAGAAGGAGTTGAAAATGAATTTTCCAATAATGAATGAATACTTTGAAAAATCAAAGCTATGGGTTTCATATCTGTTTGTTTTTATTTCGATTTTAAGTATGAGTTCACTAGTTTATAAGATAGCCAATCCTCTTTATAAGGGATTATCAGCAATTGTATTGTTTTATATTTGCTATACGTTATTGTTTAAGTGGAAAAAAATCACAGTAGATCGTAAATTTCTATCCTTATTTGGTCTATTAGCAGGAAGTCATCTGTTATCGGCTATTTTCAATCGCTCTGGACATTTGATTGGAAATGTGATCGAGATTCTCTTTATGGTAACCTATATTTTATTATTTACCATGTTAGAATCAGGTCAATTAAAGAAATTATTTGATTGGATTTCTTACACTATTCAAATTATTTCTTTTTCTTCTGCTATTTTTGCATTTACATTATTAGTAAGTAAAGTACTTATCCTATTTAAAATTGGACAGCAATCTTATTACTATGGTGTTATGAATGGGCGTTTGTGGGGAATTGTCAATCCCAATGCTAGTGCAATTTTTTCATATATTAGCATTGTTTTGGCTATGTATTTGATTCATAAAGGAAGTAAATATTCTGTCTATCTTAAACTGAATAATGTGATTCAATTAGTTTACTTCGCAACCATGCAAAGTAGGGGTGCTTTATTATCTTTAGTGTTAATGATTGGGTTTTATAGTTTCTTTATTAACAGGGGCAAGTTAGCTAAGCGATTTCTTACTTTTATTGTTACTGCTTTACTTGTTTCTACTGCTAACATCGGATTGAGTTATGCAACTTCTATTTACATATCTTCGGGGAAAGCGACTGTATTAGACTTAAATAAAGGACAATCTTATTCAGAAACGGATTCTTCAGTTATAAAACAAACAGGTGAACTTCATCTAATAGAAACAACACCTAGTGGTAGAACTTATATTTGGAAAAATGCTATAAAAATGGGAAGTGCGAAACCAATTTTTGGTTATGGGGTACGGAATGTTCCAGATTATTACACAAAATATTTCAGTAAATTCGAAATTCAAAATTCTCTTATTGGTGGAAATTTCCATAACATTTTGGTAACGATATTTGTTAGTTCTGGAATTTTAGGTTTAGTATCCTTTCTGCTTCTACTAGGATATATAATTAAGCGCTTTTTGACTTATTTGATTGTTTCTAAAAAGAATTCTGAAAAGTTGATTATGATTCTTTTCTTTGGCATCTTGTTCGGTCAATTATTTGAAAGTCAGATTATGTATTCAACTAACTTTATCAATATTATCTTTTGGTTGATTATTGGTTATGGATTAGTTGTTTGCAAACGTGATGAAGGTATTCGTTATCAGGAAGTAACTGATATTAGAGAGATTCAACAGATGGAACTAGGAATCATGGAATACATTCATGAAACTTGTCAGAAAATTGGTGTCAAATATTTCCTAGCTTATGGCAGTCTTATCGGTGCTGTTCGTCATAAAGGTTTTATTCCTTGGGATGATGACATGGATATCTGTATGTTGCGTGAAGACTATGAGAAGTTGCAAGACTACCTTATTGCTAACCCTGACGAACGTTACGAAGTGATGTCTTATAAAAATAATCTCAACTATGTCTATCCCTTTATGAAAGTTCAGGATAATCAAACTTATTTATTAGAAGAAGATGTTCGAATTGATTCCAATATGGGGATTTATGTAGATATTTTCCCTGTAGATGGATATGAGGATGACTCGGTTTTTAAAGCTAAAATGACGAGACTTATAAAAAAACGTCAATTAAGCTGTTATACATTTAAAGGGATTACCAATACTAAAAGTCTATTAAATTCTTTAATTCGCTATATATCAGTCATTATCTTCTATTTCACAAATACGAATAAGTATATTAGAGGCATTGATGAGCTTGCTCAATCTAGAAAAGTAGATGATTACGAGTTGGTTGACTATCTTATTTATAAAGATATGCATAAACCAGTCTGGAAGCGAGAGTGGTTGAAACAAACTATTACGGGTGTATTCGAAGGTAAGGAATTTATGATTCCAAAAAACTATCATGAAATTCTGACCTCAGACTACGGAGACTACATGCAACTACCACCAGTTGAGCTAAGGTTCTCTCATCATGATTTTCAATTGTGGAAAATTATTAAGGTATCTCAGTGATGTTATTGAAATGAAGAAGCCATTAACTCGATGTAAAAAGATTAGGAGTGAATAATAGATGTCAGAGAAAATTTTGACTCTTGAAGAAATTAAACAAATTGAATTAGATATTTTAAACTATTTGCATGAACTGTGTGAGGAGCATGAAATCAAGTATTTTATTGATTTTGGGACCTTACTAGGAGCTGTACGCCATAAAGGTTTTATTCCTTGGGATGATGATACCGATATTTCTTTGGCTCGAGATGAATTTGAAAAGCTCTATGAGATATTAAAGAATGAAAAACATCCCTATTATAGATTAATTTCATATAGAGAAACAAAAGGCTACCCTTATACATATATGAGAGTTTATGATGTGAGGACAAGAAGAGATGCTAATCTTTTAGATAAGTCGGTTGTTCTAGGTACTTGTGTTGATATTTTCCCATACGATGGGGTTGTTACAGATGAACGTGATAGAAAAAAGATGAGGCTTTATAAACAATTTATTCGACTTTCGTCTCTGAATTTTAAAGGAGTCAAAATAGATAATGGAGGTGTCAAAAATTTACCACGTTATTTTGCATCTACAATTTTCAGATTGACTTCTCCACAGAAATGGAATGAAAAATTGGAGAGGTTAGCTTTGCAATATGATGTTGAGCAGGCTACAGATCTTGCATGTACTACCTATGACTCTTACTATCCAAGTGGAATTAAGAAAGAGTGGTTATACGATACAATTGAAATGTCATATGAGAATATTCTTGTGAAGGTTCCTAGAAAATTCCATGAGATTTTGGTTTACGAGTTTGGTGAAGACTATATGACTCCTCCACCTATTGAAAATCAAAATCCAGGAACTGATAAAAATTACTGGATTGATTAATTTATGAGCAAGTTGCTTTGATTTGATAATTCGATAAAATAAATCACCTACCTATCTACTGGAATATTCCTTGTTTTAGATAGGTAGGTGATTTTTTCAATTTCTTTTAATCTTAGCAAGAGCAAGATTGAGTGCATAATGGAATGTTTTATCTTTTGTGATAAAAAGTACCAAGAGATAGTAGATTCCACAGGTTGCAACAGTCGAGAGAACCATGAGTATCATATTGAGGTTGACTATGTAAGAGTTGATTTGGAAAAGGAATTTAAAGGCAAAATAGATCGGAATGAATCCGAGCGATACAATAGTATAGCGTGTTAAAGTAGTAAAGATTTCTTTTAAGTCAAGCAGATGATGTTTCTTGATAAAGTAAATTTCCAGTAGAACAACTACAGTTTCTGCAATAATAGTAGTAGCAATGTAATACTCTGGTGCAAAAATATTATTGAAATACAAGAGGCTGTTGAGTAGGATATTAGCGCCGCCACCAATAAAGTAAAAGGCTGTTAAACGATTTTCGTGGTCGTTGATGAAGATAATTTGTTTACCGAGAATCAACTCAATAGCCCAAATGATAGTTCGAAAGGCGAAGACACTAGTCACAATACCAGCTTCAAGGTATTTTTCAGAAGAGTAGATAACTGCTGCGTAGTTTCCTAATACCATAATCCCAATACTGGTTGGAATGATAAGGAAATAAAAGAGGGCAGCTCCTTGGTTCAGAAGATTTTTATAAGATTCGTAGTCTTTCTTACCGAGATAGTAGCCGAGACGTGGAATACTGACGTTGATAGCTCCACTCAGGACACTGGCAATCAACATAACGATGCTGAAAGCAATGGTATAATAAGAAATATAGTTTTCATCAGGCCCTTTGGTGATAAACATTCTATCAAGTAAGGTGTAGAGCATATTGGCATTAGCTAGAAGCAACATGGTCAAGAGTGGTTTAGATGCTTTGATTAATTCCATGAAACCAATTTTGACAAAGGAAACTTCTCTCTTGATCCAAAGAAAACTGAGCAGGTAGTTGAGGATAGTTGTCGCACTCATGACGATGGCATAAGGAATGATATCATCTGCAGTTTTAACAAAGGTAAAGATAGCAACCAGCATGGCAATCCGAATAATCAATGTCTTGTAAAGGATGAAGGCATAGTTTTCATAAGCTTCGTTCATCCATTCGATATAAAGGAATTGGAAGAGAGCCTGGACACCAAGTATGTAGTAGAGTTCTTTCAAATTTTCAATACTATTATCCAGATAAATAAATAGGAAATAGATACTGGTTGTTAGAACAGATGTAATAATGGAGATATAGAATAATTTAGAGAAAACATAGTTGATTTTATTCTTATCATCCTTGACCTTACTGATAGCTCGAATTCCGTAGTTGTAGATTCCGAAGGCGGCTAAAGGAATGACAAAGCTAGCCCAGGTATTGGCGGTATTGAAATAACCGTAGTTGGATTTGCTGAGAATCCGAGTCAGATAAGGATTGGTTATCAGCGGAAAAACGATATTGAGAACATTGACTAGTAAGCTAGCCAGTGCATTAACTTTTATATTTTTCATTGTACTTTCTTTCTTGTATTGTAAAATGGTCTCTAGTATTATATCACATTCTCGCTCCATTCTTTTGATAAAATCGTAAAAATCTAGTATAATAGATAGAACTGAAAGTATGAGGTTACTAGCAATGAAAATGAAACAAATTAGTGATACAACTTTGAAAATCACGATGTCTTTAGAGGATTTGATGGATCGTGGCATGGAGATTGCCGACTTTCTTGTTCCTCAAGAAAAAACAGAAGAGTTCTTTTATGCTATCTTGGATGAGTTAGAGATGCCTGATAGCTTCCTAGATACAGGCATGTTGAGTTTTCGTGTGACTCCAAAACCTGATAAGGTAGATGTCTTTGTAACCAAGTCAAAGATTGACCAAAATCTAGATTTTGAAGACTTATCGGATTTACCAGATATGGAAGAATTGACTCAAATGTCGCCAGATGAATTTATCAAAACCTTGGAAAAAAGCATTGCGGACAAAACCAAGGATGATATTGAAGCGATTCAATCTCTTGAGCAAGTTGAAGCTAAGGAAGAAGAGCAAGAGCAGGCTGAACAAGAAGTTGAGAGCAAGAAAGAGCCTTACATCTACTACATCCTTTCTTTTGCTAAGTTAGCTGATTTGGTGGCTTTTGCCAAGACAGTGACTTTTGAGATGGAAACTTCTGAACTTTACAAGATGAATGGGCGCTATTATTTGACCATTTTAGTAGATATAGAAAATCATCCAAGTCCATATCCAGCTTGGCTGTTGGCCCGTATGCGCGAGTTTGCGGACGATAGTGATATCAGTCGTTCAGTCTTGCAGGAGTATGGTCAAGTCTTGATGAATCACGATGCGGTGATTAATCTGCAAAAGATTGGATAATCATTTCTGGAAAGCTATTTCTAGATTTTAAGAAGAGCGAATCATCAGATTCGTTTTTTCTTTTCTAGACTGAAATAGTGATTTACTATAATAGGAATTTTCACAAAATTCTGTTATAATGGCTATATTAGAAAATTTCGAGGAGACAAACATGACAGTTAAAATTGCTTTACTAGGATTTGGTACCGTTGCAAGTGGTGTGCCTTTCCTCCTAAAGGAAAATGGAGAAAAAATCAATCAATCAGCACATTCAGAGATTGAAGTTGCCAAGGTATTGGTCAAGGATGAAGATGAAAAGAATCGCTTGCTTGCAGCAGGGAATGACTTTAACTTTGTAACCAATGTGGATGACATTTTGTCAGACCAAGATATTACCATCGTAGTGGAATTGATGGGACGTATCGAACCTGCTAAGACCTTTATCACTCGTGCCTTGGAGGCTGGAAAACACGTTGTTACTGCTAACAAGGACCTTTTGGCTGTCCATGGTGCGGAATTGTTAGAAATCGCTCAAGCTAACAAGGTAGCACTTTACTACGAAGCAGCAGTAGCTGGTGGGATTCCAATTCTTCGTACTTTAGCAAATTCCTTGGCTTCTGATAAAATCACGCGCGTGCTTGGAGTAGTCAACGGAACTTCCAACTTCATGATGACCAAGATGGTGGAAGAAGGCTGGTCTTACGATGATGCTCTTGCAGAAGCGCAAAGACTTGGTTTTGCAGAAAGTGATCCGACAAATGACGTGGATGGGATTGATGCAGCCTACAAGATGGTTATTTTGAGTCAATTTGCCTTTGGCATGAAGGTCGCTTTTGACGACGTGGCCCACAAGGGAATCCGCAATATCACACCAGAAGACGTAGCTGTAGCTCAAGAGCTTGGTTATGTAGTGAAATTGGTTGGTTCTATCGAGGAAACTCCTTCAGGTATTGCTGCAGAAGTAACTCCAACCTTCCTACCTAAAGCACACCCACTTGCCAGTGTGAATGGCGTAATGAACGCTGTTTTTGTAGAATCTATTGGTATTGGTGAGTCTATGTACTACGGACCAGGTGCGGGTCAAAAACCAACTGCAACAAGTGTGGTGGCGGATATTGTCCGTATCGTTCGTCGCTTGAATGATGGTACCATTGGCAAAGACTTCAACGAATATAGCCGTGACTTGGTCTTGGCTAATCCAGAGGATGTCAAAGCAAATTACTACTTCTCAATCTTGGCTCCAGACTCAAAAGGTCAGGTCTTGAAATTGGCTGAAATCTTCAACGCTCAAGATATTTCCTTCAAGCAAATCCTCCAAGATGGCAAAGAGGGGGATAAGGCGCGTGTCGTGATCATTACACACAAGATTAATAAAGCCCAGCTTGAAAATGTCTCAGCTGAATTGAAAAAGGTTTCAGAATTCGACCTCTTGAATACCTTCAAGGTGCTAGGAGAATAAAATGAAGATTATTGTACCTGCAACCAGTGCCAATATCGGGCCAGGTTTTGACTCGGTCGGTGTAGCTGTAACCAAGTATCTTCAAATAGAGGTCTGTGAAGAACGAGATGAGTGGTTGATTGAACACCAGATTGGCAAATGGATTCCACATGATGAGCGTAATCTCTTGCTCAAAATCGCTTTGCAAATTGTACCAGATTTACAACCAAGACGTTTGAAAATGACTAGTGATGTTCCCTTAGCGCGTGGTTTGGGTTCTTCCAGTTCTGTTATTGTTGCTGGGATTGAACTAGCCAACCAACTGGGAAATCTCAACTTATCTGACCATGAAAAATTGCAGTTAGCGACTAAGATTGAAGGACACCCTGATAATGTGGCTCCAGCCATTTATGGTAATCTCGTTATTGCAAGCTCCGTTGATGGGCAAGTTTCTGCTATCGTAGCAGACTTCCCAGAGTGTGATTTTCTAGCCTATATTCCAAACTATGAATTGCGTACTCGAGACAGCCGTGGCGTCTTGCCTAAGAAATTGTCTTACAAGGAAGCTGTTACGGCTAGTTCTATCGCCAATGTGGCGGTTGCAGCCTTGTTGGCAGGAGACATGGTGACCGCTGGGCAAGCAATCGAGGGAGACCTCTTCCACGAACGCTATCGTCAGGACTTGGTGAGAGAATTTGCGACGATTAAGCAAGTGGCCAAAGAAAATGGTGCCTATGCAACCTATCTTTCTGGTGCCGGGCCGACAGTTATGGTCTTGGCTTCTCATGATAAGATGCCAACGATTAAGGCCGAATTGGAAAAGCAACCCTTCAAAGGTAAACTGCATGACTTGAAGGTTGATACCCAAGGTGTCCGTGTCGAAGTAAAATAAAGAATAGAAGATAGGATGGGGAAACTCTCGACCAGAGGGCTTCCTATCCTTTTTTTGAAAAGAAGTTTATACTCAATGAAAATCAAAGAGCAAACTAGGAAGCTAGCCGCAGGTTGCTCAAAGCACTGCTTTGAGGTTGTAGATAAGACTGACGAAGTCAGCTCAAAACAGTGTTTTGAGGTTGTTGATAGAACTGAGAAGTCAGTAACCATACCTACGGTAAGGCGACGCTGACGTGGTTTGAAGAGATTTTCGAAGAGTATTAGTTAAAAACTTGATAAAGGAGAAATAAAGATGGCAGAAATTTATCTAGCAGGTGGTTGTTTTTGGGGCTTAGAGGAGTATTTTTCACGTATTTCTGGAGTGCTAGCAACCAGTGTTGGCTACGCTAATGGGCAAGTCGAAACGACCAATTATCAGCTGCTTAAGGAAACAGACCATGCAGAAACGGTTCAAGTGATTTACGATGAGAAGGCAGTGTCACTCAGAGAGATTTTACTTTATTATTTCCGTGTTATTGATCCATTATCAGTCAATCAACAAGGGAATGACCGTGGACGTCAGTATCGGACCGGTATATATTACCAGGATGAAGCAGACTTGCCAGCTATCTACACAGTGGTGCAGGAGCAGGAGCGCATGCTTGGTCGAAAGATTGCAGTAGAGGTGGAGAAACTTCGTCACTATATTTTAGCTGAAGATTACCACCAAGACTATCTCAAGAAAAATCCTTCAGGTTACTGTCATATCGATGTGACCGATGCTGATAAGCCATTGATTGATGCCTCTAACTATGAAAAGCCTAGTCAAGAGGTGTTAAAGGGCAGTTTATCTGAAGAATCCTATCGTGTTACCCAAGAAGCTGCTACAGAGGCTCCATTTACCAATGCCTATGACCAAACCTTTGAAGAAGGGATTTATGTAGATATTACGACAGGTGAGCCACTCTTTTTTGCCAAGGATAAGTTTGCCTCAGGTTGTGGTTGGCCAAGTTTTAGCCGTCCGATTTCTAAGGAATTGATTCATTATTACAAGGATATGAGCCATGGAATGGAGCGAATCGAGGTTCGTTCTCGGTCGGGGAATGCTCACTTGGGTCATGTTTTTACAGATGGGCCTCGGGAGTTAGGTGGACTTCGTTACTGTATCAATTCGGCATCCTTGAGTTTTGTATCCAAGGATGAGATGGAAGAGGAAGGATATGGCTATCTACTGCCTTACTTAAACAAATAAAACAGAGAGGGTGGGCGCTTCCCACTTTCTTCATTTCCAGAATAAGAATAGAAGGGATTTATGAAACACCTATTATCTTACTTCAAACCCTATATCAAGGAATCGATTTTAGCTCCCTTATTCAAGCTGTTAGAAGCTGTGTTTGAGCTCTTGGTTCCCATGGTGATTGCTGGGATTGTTGACCAATCCTTGCCTCAGAGAAATCAAGGGCACCTTTGGATGCAGATTGGTCTGCTCCTTATCTTTGCAGTGATTGGCGTTTTAGTGGCCTTGGTAGCCCAGTTTTACTCAGCCAAGGCAGCGGTTGGGTTTGCCAAAGAACTGACAAACGACCTTTATCGTCATATTCTTTCCTTACCCAAGGATAGCAGAGATTGTTTGACAACTTCTAGTTTAGTCACTCGCTTGACTTCGGACACTTACCAGATTCAGACTGGTATCAATCAATTCCTGCGTCTCTTTTTGCGAGCGCCCATTATCGTTTTTGGTGCCATTTTTATGGCTTATCGAATCTCAGCTGAGCTGACTTTCTGGTTCTTGGTCATGGTTGCCATTTTGACAATCGTCATTGTAGGATTATCTCGATTGGTCAATCCTCTCTACAGTGTTCTCAGAAAGAAAACGGATCAACTGGTTCAGGAAACGCGCCAGCAATTGCAAGGGATGCGGGTTATTCGTGCTTTTGGACAAGAAAAACGAGAGTTACATATTTTTCAAACTCTTAACCAAGTCTATGCTAGATTACAAGAAAAGACAGGTTTCTGGTCTAGTTTATTAACCCCTCTGACTTATCTGATTGTCAATGGAACTCTTCTCGTTATTATCTGGCAGGGATATGTTTCTATTCAAGGAGGCTTGCTCAGTCAAGGTGCTCTCATTGCCCTCATCAACTATCTCCTACAGATTTTGGTGGAATTGGTCAAGTTAGCCATGCTGATCAATTCCCTCAACCAGTCCTATATCTCAGCCAAGCGAATTGAGGAAGTCTTTGCTGAGGCTCCAGAAGATATTCACTTAGAGCTAGAACAAAAGCAAGCTACCAGTGATCAGGTTTTACAAGTTCAAGAACTGACCTTTACTTATCCTGATGCGGGCCAGCCTTCTCTGAGAGACATTTCCTTTGATATGAAGCAAGGGCAAATCCTTGGTATCATTGGGGGAACGGGTTCTGGTAAATCAAGTTTGGTGCAAGTCATTCTTGGACTTTATCCAGCAGACAAGGGGAGCATTGACCTTTATCGAAATGGACGTAGTCCTCTTAATTTGGAGCAGTGGCGGTCTTGGATTGCCTATGTACCTCAAAAAGTCGAACTCTTTAACGGAACTATTCGTTCCAACTTAACTTTGGGTTTACATCAAGAACTAACTGATCAAGAACTCTGGCAGGCCTTGGAGATTGCGCAAGCTAAGGATTTTGTCAGTGAAAAGGAAGGACTCTTGGATGCCCTAGTTGAGGCAGGAGGGCGAAATTTCTCAGGTGGACAAAAACAAAGGCTGTCTATCGCACGAGCAGTCTTGCGGCAGGCTCCATTTCTCATCCTAGATGATGCAACCTCGGCCCTCGACACCATTACCGAGTCCAAGCTCTTGAAAGCTATCCGAGAAAATTTGCCAGACACGAGCTTAATCTTGATTTCTCAACGAACCTCAACACTTCGGATGGCAGACCAGATTCTCCTCTTGGAAAAAGGGGAGCTTCTAGCTATCGGCAAGCATGAGGACTTGATGAAATCCAGTCAAGTCTATCGCGAAATCAATGCCTCCCAGCATGGAAAGGAGGACTAGCATGAGACGACAAACTGCAAATCAAACACTCACACGTTTGGCCAAAGATTTAGCAAGTCATCCCTTCCTCCTTTTCCTAGCCTTCCTAGGAACTATTGCCCAGGTTGGCTTATCAATTTATCTTCCCATCTTGATTGGGCAGGTCATCGACCAAGTCCTAGTGACTGACTCTTCACCAGTTTTTTGGCAGATTTTTCTCCAAATGATCTTGGTAGTCATAGGAAATACCCTTGTGCAGTGGGCCAATCCTCTTCTTTATAATCGTTTAATTTTCTCTTATACCAGAGACTTGCGAGAGCGAATCATCCATAAACTCCATCGTTTACCGATTGCTTTTGTTGATCAGCAAGGAAGTGGAGAGATGGTCAGTCGTGTGACCACAGACATCGAACAGTTGGCAGCTGGCTTGACCATGATTTTTAACCAATTTTTCATTGGTGTCTTGATGATTTTGGTTAGTATTCTTGCCATGCTCCAAATTCATCTCCTGATGACGCTATTAGTTCTGCTCTTAACACCTCTGTCTATGGTCATTTCACGCTTCATCGCTAAGAGATCCTATCATCTCTTCCAAAAGCAAACAGAGACGAGGGGAATTCAGACTCAGTTGATTGAAGAATCGATTAGTCAGCAGACTATTATCCAGTCCTTTAATGCTCAAACAGAGTTTATCCAAAGGCTGCGTGAGGCTAATGACAACTACGCAGGCTATTCTCAGTCAGCCATCTTTTATTCTTCAACGGTCAATCCTTCGACTCGCTTTGTAAATGCGCTTATTTATGCCCTTCTAGCTGGAGTGGGAGCTTATCGTATCATGATGGGGTCAACCTTGACAATTGGGCATTTAGTAACCTTTTTGAACTATGTTCAGCAATACACCAAGCCCTTTAACGATATTTCTTCAGTGCTAGCTGAGTTGCAAAGTGCTCTGGCTTGTGCAGAGCGCGTCTATGCTGTCTTAGAGAGTCCTGAGGTGGCTGAAACAGGCAAGGAAGTCTTGATCAGTGACCAAGTTAAGGGAGCTATTTCCTTTAAACATGTCTCTTTTGGCTACAATCCTGAAAAGATTTTGATTAAGGATTTATCTATTGATATTCCAGCTGGTAGTAAGGTAGCCATCGTTGGTCCGACAGGTGCTGGAAAATCAACCCTTATCAACCTTCTCATGCGTTTTTATCCCATTAGCTCGGGAGATATCTTGCTGGATGGGAAATCCATTTATGATTACAGTCGTGCCTCTTTACGCCAGCAGTTTGGCATGGTGCTCCAAGAAACCTGGCTCAAGCAAGGAACCATTCATGACAATATTGCCTTTGGCAATCCTGAAGCCAGTCGAGAGCAAGTAATTGCTGCTGCCAAAGCAGCCAATGCAGACTTTTTCATCCAACAGTTGCCGCAGGGATATGATACCAAGTTAGAAAATGCTGGAGAATCTCTCTCTGTCGGTCAGGCCCAGCTCTTGACTATAGCGCGAGTCTTTTTGGCTATTCCAAAGATTCTTATCTTAGACGAAGCAACTTCATCCATCGATACGCGGACAGAAGTACTGGTTCAGGATGCTTTTGCCAAACTCATGAAGGGGCGCACAAGTTTTATCATCGCCCACCGCTTGTCTACCATTCAGGACGCGGATTTGATTCTTGTCTTGGTGGATGGCGACATTGTTGAGTATGGGAACCATCAGGATCTCATGACTAGAAAGGGTAAGTATTACCAAATGCAAAAAGCTGCAGCTTTTAGCTCTGAATAATCCTTTCTCTTTTGAAATTTTATGGACGAAAAAAGTTGCCTTCAGGTGACTTTTTTGTTACAATAGCTAGAAAAATTATTCACTGTAATACTCAATGAAAATCAAAGAGCAAACTAGGAAGCTAGCCGTAGGTTGCTCAAAACACTGCTTTGAGGTTGTAGATAAGACTGACGAAGTCAGCTCAAAACATGGTTTTGAGGTTGTGGATAGAACTGACGAAGTCAGCTCAAAGCACTGCTTTGAGGTTGTAGATAAGACTGACGAAGTCAGTAACATATATCTACTCCAAGGTGAAGCTGATGTGGTTTGAAGAGATTTTCAAAGAGTATAAATTGTCTTTTAGAAAAGGAGCCTATAATGAAAGTCTTTCAGCATGTAAATATCGTGACTTGTGATCAAGATTTCCATGTTTATCTGAATGGAATCTTAGCAGTTAAGGATTCTCAAATCGTCTATGTCGGTCAAGAGAAGTCAGAGATTTTAGAGCAAGCTGAGCAGATTATAGACTATCAGGGGGCCTGGATTATGCCTGGTTTGGTTAATTGCCATACCCATTCTGCTATGACAGGATTGAGAGGAATTCGAGATGATAGCAATCTCCATGAATGGCTCAATGATTATATCTGGCCTGCAGAAGCAGGATTTACTCCCGACATGACTACAAGAGCGGTTAAAGAAGCTATGATAGAGATGCTCCAGTCGGGAACAACAACCTTCAACGATATGTATAATCCCAATGGTGTGGATATTGAGCAGATTTATCAGGCAGTCAAGGCTTCCAAGATGCGTTGTTATTTCTCGCCGACCCTCTTTTCTTCAGAGACAGAAACGACTGCTGAGACTATTACTAGAACTCGAGCTATCATCGAGACAATCATAGGATATAAAAATCCAAATTTCAAGGTGATGGTAGCCCCACATTCTCCCTACAGCTGTAGTAGAGACTTGCTGGAAGAAAGTTTAGATATGGCAAAAGAACTAAATATTCCTCTCCATATCCATGTGGCGGAGACCAAGGAGGAGTCAGGAATTATCCTGAAACGATACGGTAAACGTCCTCTTGCTTTTCTCGAAGAACTGGGTTACTTAGATCATCCTTCTGTCTTTGCTCATGGGGTCGAACTAAACGAGAGGGAAATTGAACGCTTGGCAACCTCTCAAGTGGCTATCGCCCACAATCCTATCAGTAACCTCAAATTGGCATCAGGGATTGCTCCCATCATCCAACTGCAAAAAGTAGGAATAGCAGTAGGAATTGCGACTGACTCGGTCGCTTCTAATAATAATTTAGATATGTTTGAGGAAGGACGGACAGCAGCCCTTCTTCAGAAGATGAAGAGTGGAGATGCCAGCCAATTCCCGATCGAAACAGCCCTCAAGGCACTAACAATCGAAGGGGCTAAGGTTCTAGGGATGGAAAATCAGATAGGAAGCCTAGAAGTTGGCAAGCAGGCAGATTTTCTGGTCATCCAACCACAAGGGAAAATTCATCTCCAACCTCAAGAAAATATGCTTTCCCATCTGGTTTATGCTGTCAAATCCAGTGATGTTGATGATGTCTATATTGCAGGAGAACAGGTTGTCAAGCAAGGTAAAGTTTTGACGGTAGAACTTTAAAAGAAAAATCACGAAAAAATTTTAAAAAAAGTTTGCAAAAATCTTGCATTCTTTTTTTGACTATGCTATACTTATATACGGTTTGAAAAAACTGCCTAAGACAGTAGGGGAGCTCGACTCATAAGTATCCTACCGAGGACAAAACGTATCATGTAAAAAGAAGCGTATTGTACTTTCGTGTCTAGGTTTGGGCGCGTTTTTCTTTTGGAAAAATTCCCCAAGCAAAATAATAACGGAGGTGAACACACTAATGAGTGAAGCAATTATTGCTAAAAAAGCGGAACTAGTTGACGTAGTAGCTGAAAAAATGAAAGCTGCTGCATCTATCGTCGTTGTAGACGCTCGTGGTTTGACAGTTGAGCAAGATACAGTTCTTCGTCGTGAGCTTCGTGGAAGCGAAGTTGAGTATAAAGTTATTAAAAATTCAATCTTGCGTCGTGCAGCTGAAAAAGCTGGTCTTGAAGAACTTGCATCAGTATTTGTTGGACCATCTGCAGTAGCGTTTTCTAACGAAGATGTTATCGCACCAGCGAAAATCTTGAACGACTTTTCTAAAAACGCTGAAGCACTTGAAATCAAAGGTGGTGCAATCGAAGGCGCTGTCGCATCTAAAGAAGAGATTCTTGCACTTGCAACTCTTCCAAACCGCGAAGGACTTCTTTCTATGCTCCTTTCTGTACTTCAAGCACCAGTGCGCAACGTTGCTCTTGCAGTCAAAGCGGTTGCAGACAACAAAGAAGACGCAGCTTAATCTTAAGCTACGCAGCGTAGCCTAGCTACGAAAAAACTATTATAAATTTAAAAACATATTTGGAGGAAATAACAATGGCATTGAACATTGAAAACATTATTGCTGAAATTAAAGAAGCTTCAATCCTTGAATTGAACGACCTTGTAAAAGCTATCGAAGAAGAATTTGGTGTAACTGCAGCTGCTCCTGTAGCTGTTGCTGCAGCTGGTGCTGCTGACGCTGGTGCTGCTAAAGATTCATTCGACGTTGAATTGACATCTGCAGGCGACAAAAAAGTTGGCGTTATCAAAGTTGTACGTGAAATCACTGGTCTTGGACTTAAAGAAGCTAAAGAACTTGTTGACGGTGCACCAGCACTTGTTAAAGAAGGCGTTGCAACTGCAGAAGCTGAAGAAATCAAAGCTAAATTGGAAGAAGCTGGAGCTTCAGTTACTCTTAAATAATAGAGCGACTACATTAGTAGCTTAAAAACATGATTAAACCGCTATTCTTAGGAGTAGCGGTTTTTCTTTTTGTATAAAAAAGTTGGCGAGTAAGTAATACTCAATGAAAATCAAAGTGCAAACTAGGAAACTAGCCGCAGGTTGCTCAAAACACAGTTTTGAGGTTGTAGATAAGACTGACGAAGTCAGTGACCATATCTACGGTAAGGCGACGCTGACGTGGTTTGAAGAGATTTTCGAAGAGTATAAAATAGATTGAATTTAGAATAGTCCACCGAGTTTTATAAAATATTGTTAGAAATTGGTTTGAATTCCGAAATCAATTTGTTTGGTTTTTATTTCATTTCATTTAATTAAATGAAATGAAATTAGAATTTTCCAACTGTTTAACTCAACTAAAAATCCCCAATCAGAGCGATTGAGGATTGAGAAAATAAATCTTAAACAATACCTTGTGCAATCATAGCATTTGCTACATTTTCAAAGGCAGCAATGTTTGCTCCTGCAAGGTAGTCTTTATCAAGACCATATGTTTCTGAAGTTGTTTTAGCTGTGTTAAAGATGTTTGTCATGATATCTTTGAGACGTCCATCAACTTCTTCACGAGTCCATGAAAGGCGAAGGCTATTTTGGCTCATTTCAAGGGCTGAAACGGCTACACCACCAGCGTTGGCAGCTTTTGCAGGTCCATAGAAGATACCATTTTCTTTGTAAACTTTGATGGCATCAAGGTCGCTTGGCATGTTGGCACCTTCAGATACACAGATAACGCCTTGAGCAACCAAACGTTTAGCTGCTTCACCATTGATTTCGTTTTGAGTCGCACATGGAAGAGCGATATCATAGTTACCAGCGTAAGTCCATACAGAACCTTCATGGTATGTTGCAGTTGCTTTTTCGGCAGCATACTCAGTCAAACGAGCACGACGTTTTTCTTTAACGTCAATCAAAAGATCGAAGTCGATACCATTTTCATCGATGACATAACCATTTGAGTCAGATACAGAGATGACAGTTGCACCAAGTTCAGTTGCTTTTTGAAGAGCGTATTGGGCTACGTTACCAGAACCTGAAATAACAACTTTCTTACCAGTAAAGCTATTACCGTTAGCTTTGAGCATTTCTTCAGTGTAATAAACCAAACCGTAACCAGTTGCTTCTGGACGAATCAAGCTACCACCAAATCCAAGAGGTTTACCAGTCAAGACACCAGCATCAAATTGGTTAAGGCGTTTGTATTGACCGTAAAGATAACCAATCTCACGTCCACCAACACCGATATCACCAGCAGGTACGTCAAGTGATGGTCCGATGTGTTTTTGCAATTCAGTCATGAAGCTTTGGCAGAAGCGCATCACTTCAGCATCTGTTTTACCTTTAGGATCGAAGTCTGATCCACCTTTACCTCCACCGATAGGAAGTCCAGTCAAGACATTTTTAAAGATTTGTTCAAATCCGAGGAATTTCAAAATCCCTTGGTTTACAGTTGGGTGGAAACGAAGTCCGCCTTTGTATGGTCCAACAGCTGAGTTGAATTGAACACGGTAACCACGGTTTACTTGAACTTTTCCATCACGGTCAACCCAAGGAACACGGAAAGAAATCACGCGCTCAGGCTCAGTAATACGTGCCAAGATATTTTCTTCGATATACTCAGGGTGTTTTTCAAATACAGGTTCCAAAGTGTTGAAAAATTCTTCAACAGCTTGGAGGAATTCAGCCTCGTGCCCGTTACGAGCTTTTACAGTTTCAAACACGCTTTGGATATATTCTTTAGCAGATGTCATATCGTTCTCCTTTTATTGTCATATTTTATTACATGAGTCATTATAGCAGAATTTTTTTTCACTGTAAAGAAAAAAACAGAAATTTTCTAAAAATTCTTTCAATTCAGTTTTTGGGATTTTTTGAAAATAGATAAAAAACGAACCTTTTTCTTGTAAATATCTTTCTCAAAGAGAAAATCTGAAAATATGGTATAATATTAGCAATAAAAGGAATCTGGAGGATCAGAATCATGGTATCAACGAAAACACAAATTGCTGGCTTTGAGTTCGACAATTGTTTGATGAATGCAGCAGGTGTGGCTTGTATGACGATAGAAGAGCTAGAAGGGGTTAAAAACTCAGTTGCAGGAACTTTTGTCACTAAGACAGCAACCTTGGACTTCCGTCAGGGAAATCCTGAGCCACGCTATCAAGATGTCCCACTTGGTTCTATCAACTCTATGGGTTTACCGAATAATGGCTTAGACTATTATTTGAACTATCTTTTGGACTTGCAGGAAAAAGAGCCGAACCGAACTTTCTTTTTATCTCTAGTTGGCATGTCTCCAGAGGAAACCCATACTATTTTGAAAAAAGTCCAAGAGAGTGATTTTCGTGGTCTGACTGAGCTAAACCTCTCCTGTCCAAATGTTCCAGGAAAACCTCAGATTGCCTATGATTTTGAGACAACAGACCGGATTTTGGCAGAAGTATTTGCTTACTTTACAAAACCTCTTGGAATTAAGCTTCCACCTTATTTTGATATTGTTCACTTTGACCAAGCGGCAGCTATTTTTAACAAGTATCCGCTCAAGTTTGTCAACTGCGTCAACTCAATCGGAAACGGACTGTATATAGAAGATGAATCTGTCGTTATTCGCCCTAAAAATGGTTTCGGTGGGATTGGTGGGGAGTATATCAAACCGACTGCTCTAGCTAATGTTCACGCCTTTTATCAACGCTTAAACCCTCAAATCCAAATCATCGGAACAGGAGGAGTTCTGACTGGTCGTGATGCCTTTGAACACATCCTCTGTGGTGCCAGTATGGTACAGGTGGGAACCACCCTTCACAAAGAAGGCGTCGGTGCTTTCGAACGTATTACCAATGAACTAAAAGCTATCATGGCGGAAAAAGGGTACGAGAGCTTAGAAGATTTCCGTGGGGAATTGCGCTATATTGATTAAATTCATTAAAAAATCAGAAGAAAGGAGAGAAGATGCTAGCCATTGAAGAGAGTCAAAAGTTGTCTCTATCAAATTTACCGAGCCTGAACCTTTTTACAGGGATAGATCAGGGGCAGTTTGAAGTTATGAAGAGTCAAGTGTTGAAACAGATTGGGTATGATTCTGCAGACCTCAACTTTGCCTACTTTGATATGAAAGAAGTAGTTTACAAGGATGTGGAGCTGGAGTTAGTCAGCCTTCCTTTCTTTGCGGATGAAAAAATCGTGATATTAGACCATTTTGTCGATATGACAACAGCCAAGAAACGCTTTTTAACAGATGATGAGCTTAAGTCGTTTGAGGAATACCTTGACAATCCTTCGCCAACAACCAAGTTGTTGATCTTTGCGGAAGGAAAGCTGGATAGCAAAAGACGGTTGGTTAAATTACTGAAGCGTGATGCCAAGGTTTTTGATGCAGTAGAAGCCAAAGAACAAGAATTGCGCCAGTATTTCCAAAAGTGGAGCCAGAAAAAAGGTCTGCAGTTTGCTAATCATTCTTTTGAAAATCTCCTCATCAAGTCGGGTTTTCAATTTAGCGAAATCCAGAAAAATCTCCTCTTTTTACAGTCCTATAAATCAGATGGGGTGATTGAGGAAGAGGATATTGTCAATGCTATTCCCAAGACCTTGCAGGACAATATTTTTGATTTAACTCAGTTTATTCTGTCTAAAAAGATGGACCAGGCGCGCGACTTGGTTAGAGATTTGACCTTGCAAGGTGAAGATGAAATTAAGTTGATTGCAGTCATGCTAGGACAATTTCGGACTTTTACTCAGGTGAAAATTTTGGCGGAGTCTGGGCAAACAGAATCGCAGATAGCAAGTAGTTTAGGCAGTTTTCTCGGACGTAATCCAAATCCCTATCAAATCAAATTTGCGCTGAGGGATTCACGAGGACTTTCCTTGAGCTTTTTGAAGCAAGCTATTTCTTATTTGATTGAGACAGACTATCAGATTAAGACAGGTCTTTATGAAAAAGGTTTCCTTTTTGAAAAGGCACTCTTACAGATTGCTAGTCAGGTCAATTGACATTTTTTTGAAACTATAACCCGCGTCAAGATTATCTTGTCGTGGGTTTCTTGCTGATTTGCTTATTTTATACTCAATGAAAATCAAAGAGCAAACTAGGAAACTAGCCGCAGGTTGCTCAAAGCAGTGCTTTGAGGTTGTAGATAGAACTGACGAAGTCAGCTCAAAACACTGTTTTGAGGTTGTGGATAGAACTGACGAAGTCAGCTCAAAACACTGTTTTGAGGTTGTAGATAAGACTGACGAAGTCAGTTACATATACCTACGGCAAGGCGACGTTGACGCGGTTTGAAGAGATTTTCGAAGAGTATTATTAGAAAGTATTTCAGTGATTTCTTCATCTATAAGCAAAAAACTTGAAAAAAGTGAATGTTTGCGTTATCATTTTCATATAGAAAGAAAAAGAGGTATTACAGATGGCTATTATCTTACCAGATCTTCCATATGCATACGACGCTTTGGAACCATACATCGATGCGGAAACAATGCACTTGCACCATGACAAACACCATCAAACTTATGTCAACAATGCCAATGCAGCTCTTGAAAAACACCCTGAAATTGGTGAAGACCTTGAAGCCTTGCTTGCTGATGTAGAATCTATCCCAGCTGATATCCGTCAAGCGCTTATTAACAATGGTGGTGGACACTTGAACCATGCTCTTTTCTGGGAATTGATGACTCCTGAGAAAACAGCTCCTTCAGCAGAACTTGCAGCAGCAATCGATGCAACATTTGGTTCATTTGAAGAGTTCCAAGCAGCTTTCACTGCAGCAGCAACAACTCGTTTCGGTTCTGGATGGGCATGGTTGGTTGTCAACAAAGAAGGGAAACTTGAAGTGACTTCAACAGCAAACCAAGACACACCAATCTCAGAAGGTAAAAAACCAATCTTGGGCTTGGACGTTTGGGAACATGCTTACTACGTGAAATACCGCAACGTGCGTCCTGACTACATCAAAGCTTTCTTCTCAGTAATCAACTGGAACAAAGTAGATGAATTGTACGCAGCCGCTAAATAATGGTATATGGAGGGAAGAATAGTTCTTCTCTTTTTTAGGTCATATGATTCGAGTCTGACAAAATCGTCAGACTTTTTTCATTTTTATACCTATCAGCAACCAGCAATAAAAAAAGCACGTTTGACCGTGCTAGTTTCTTGCCTGCTGAACTCATTAAATTATTTTGATAGACTTGAAAAAGTCTATTTTTTTGTTCCATTTTTTAGGAACTTTAGGGGGAATGAATGGCAATCTATGCCTATATATTTATTTTAGTAATTCTTTAAAAACTCAATAAAATCAAGGGTTTAGGGTCTGTAAATTGGTAAAAAGAAAGTTGCAAAAGGTAATAAAGCAAAATAGTCAAAATGTTTTCGAAGATGATTTCGATACCTTGTTGCAATTATATTTTTGAGAGTCAAGAATAATTCCAGTGCCTTATTTTACACTAAATAGAAAATGATAAAGATTGATAAACAAATTATTACTATGTACAAAATAGAAGATGGAGCCTCTAAGAGGCAGTATTCTATTGTGAGTGGAGTATTGCAACTATCGATAAAACTACTTTGGAATATAGCTATTGTGGAGATGATCTAGGACAATTCGCTTCGTTTGTAAAAGATACTTTAAGTAAAAGTATTAAGTTAGGAAAAGAATTGCCAGATAAGTTTTCGTATGGCTTTGGATAAGTTGCGGAATATTTTATATAGGAGAATCAAGATATATTATGGCGATATTAGATGATTTACGAGCATTGTATGACAATGGTTGGGACGCTTCTTTTGATTATAATGGTCAAGTATGTGGTATTTTTCCTAATTCTGTTTATGACATTGTCGTCGTACTTGGAGATAATAAATTTAAAGTGTCATCTTTTGATGAGTTAATTTCTTTACAGATTAAAGGGAAAACTTTGCTGGAAATCATGAGTGAGGTTGAAGTACAATATGGTTGAAGGGCACTAGAGAAAAAGATAGACAATAAATTCAGATACACAGATTGAAAGTTGAGAAAAAAGTGCTATAATGAAGATATGAAGGATAGAGGTTGAGAATCTGTCACCAACGCGCCACTTATAAGTGGGTCGAGAAATGCAGGAGCCTCGACAGTCCTGCCTATCCTTGCAAATAAATCAGCCCTTAGAAACGAATCTAAGGGTTTTTTGACTGGTTGATTTTATCAGTAATTTCAATTTCCTTGATTTCATCTTCAAA
This sequence comes from Streptococcus sp. SPS1, assembly GCF_030439915.1. Classification (GTDB taxonomy): domain Bacteria; phylum Bacillota; class Bacilli; order Lactobacillales; family Streptococcaceae; genus Streptococcus. The sequence continues at coordinate 78,148 of NZ_JAQFJG010000001.1, read as the reverse complement.
GAGTTTTGTCCATCTGGTTCCAGAATTAACGGATAACCCATCAAATTCTTCATCGTGGACATCTTTGTCTTCGTAAAGAGCTACACCTTTAAATATCTGGCCATCAATATCGGTGATTCTGACAACCTTGTTATTAAATTTTCTAAGTTCCATCAGTCTCTCCTTTCGTGGTACTATAGTCTGTTATATTATTGGAATTCCCTTAACATACGCTTCTTTGGCTTCAGCTAGAGTCATTTCATTAGGACCGCCATCTATATTAGTTTCTCCTGTATTTTGCCACTGACAGACGTCGCAGATATCATACACTGCTGTAACAGTACCACATACTGGACAATGGACATATTCGCTACCGTTAATAATGATTAAATTCTCTTTTCCAGTCTTATTCATTTAAGGTTACTCCCAACACTATACAAATATATTAGCTATCTCTATACACTACTTTTTCAATATCATTGATTGTAATTGTTATGGTATCCCAGTCTTTCGGGGAGTCTCCTATGTCAGCAATAAAAGTATCTTCACTTAACTTTTCGACAATTGTCGCCGTTTGACCGTTTTTTAATAACACTGTATCAAATTCTAGAATTTTTACGATTTTTCTCCTTGCGTAGGCTTCTTTGGCTTCGGCTAGAGTCATTTTATTTGGGCCACCGTCAATATTTATAATACCAGTATTATGCCAACGACATATATCACAGATATCATAGTCCATAACTTCAGTTCCGCAAACAGGGCAATGAAGCCATAGAAAACCATCAATTTCCCAAGTCTCTTTTGATTTATCCATATCAATCCCTCTTTCTCTATTCATTGATTGTAATTGTAATGGTATCTCAATTTTTCGGTGAACCGTCAATATCAATTTATCTTTCCATCATTATACTGCATTTCGAGGGGGATTGCTAATAATTGAGTGTGTATTCCAGATGTGGTATGATAGTATTATCAGATAATAAAAAAGCACGTTTGATCGTGCTAGTTTCTTGCCTGCTGAACTCATCGATTGATTGCCCTTTTGTGGGGCTTTTTTTGTGGACTTTTTTAAGAACTTTTATAGTCTTTTAAAAAGTCCTAAATACCTGCTATTTTTTAAGATTTAATAGTATAAACGCTTTAGGTATTTTAATGAAGACTAAAAGTTTATCGTTTCTATTTTTATGAGAAACGTGCTAACTGCTAGAAATTATGGTAGAATAAAGTATTAAGTAATCGTGAAAAAAGGATATCTATGCGAAAAGAAATTGCACCTGAATTATACAACTATAACAAGTTTCCTGGTCCTGAGTTTCATTTACACGGGGACAAGGTTGAAACGGAAGGGATAGCTTTTTCCTTGGTGGAAAACATCAAGGATGCCTTCGATGTGACGGCTTTTAATCAGCGTTTTTCAGAAGTCTTAACCAAGTTTGATTATATCGTGGGAGACTGGAGCAACGAACAGCTTCGTCTACGAGGTTTTTATAAGGATGATCGAACAGAAGAAAAACTTGAAAAAATCAGTCGTTTACAAGACTACCTTTTAGAGTATTGTAGTTATGGTTGTGCCTATTTTGTCTTAGAAAATGAAGCCCCTAAGCGAGCATCATTTGACAAGAAAATGCGTAAGAAGGAAGAAGAAACACCTTCTAAAAAAGGAAAGAAACCGACTCAAACCAAACGAAAACCGAATGCAGATAAGAAAAATAGACGTCGTCAGAAAGACCAGCATTCTCAGAAAGAGGACAAGGGACAACGTCATTTTGTCATTCGTCAGAAGTGAGTAGAGAATAAGGAGTAGAAATGAAACCGTCAATTTATAGTTTAACACGTCAAACCATGCAGGAATGGGTTTTGGAGCAGGGAGAAAAGAAATTCCGTGCAGATCAAATTTGGGAATGGCTTTACCGTAAACGTGTCCAGTCATTTGAAGAGATGACCAATCTTTCCAAGGATTTGATTGCTAAGCTTAATGACCAGTTTGTGGTCAATCCCTTGAAACAACGTATTGTGCAAGAGTCTGCTGATGGGACAGTTAAATATCTGTTTGAATTGCCAGATGGAATGCTGATTGAGACAGTACTCATGCGTCAACACTATGGTTTGTCAGTCTGTGTGACCACTCAGGTTGGCTGTAATATCGGTTGTACCTTCTGTGCCTCTGGTTTGATCAAGAAGCAACGTGACCTCAATAATGGGGAAATTGTAGCGCAAATCATGCTGGTTCAGAAATACTTTGATGAGCGTGGACAGGATGAACGCGTCAGCCATATCGTTGTCATGGGAATTGGTGAACCATTTGATAACTACAACAATGTCTTAAATTTCGTTCGTACTATCAACGATGACAAGGGAATGGCTATCGGTGCTCGTCACATTACGGTTTCAACCTCAGGTTTGGCTCATAAAATTCGTGATTTTGCTAATGAAGGGGTTCAGGTCAATCTTGCCGTTTCTCTTCACGCACCTAACAATGAGTTGCGTTCAAGTATCATGAAAATTAACCGTGCCTTTCCTATTGAAAAACTCTTTGCAGCTATTGAGTACTATATCGAAACAACTAATCGCCGTGTGACCTTTGAATACATCATGCTCAATGAAGTCAATGACGGTGTAGAACAAGCCTTGGAATTGGCTGAATTGCTCAAGAACATCAAGAAATTGTCTTATGTAAACTTGATTCCTTACAATCCAGTTAGTGAGCATGACCAATATAGCCGTAGTCCTAAAGAGCGCGTCCTGGCCTTCTATGATACGCTTAAGAAAAAAGGGGTTAACTGTGTGGTTCGTCAAGAGCACGGAACAGATATTGATGCAGCTTGTGGACAATTGCGTTCCAATACAATGAAACGTGACCGCCAGAAAGCAGTCGCAGCAGTCAATCCTTAATGATGAAGAAGAGTTATAATCATGTTTTGGTCTGGGGAGTCATTTTCTATAGCATTTGTATTGTCTATTTTTGCTTTACTCCTCAAGAACAATCTCCAGTGGGAGTGGAAACTCCAGGTATTCAGCATCTTGGACGCCTGGTTTTTCTTTTGACTCCTTTCAATTCTCTCTGGAAACTGGGCCAAGTGAGTGACATTGGACAATTATCTTGGATTTTTCTACAAAATATCCTCAATGTCTTCTTGCTTTTTCCTTTGGTGTTTCAACTCCTTTATCTCCTTCCAAACTTGCGGAAAACAAAAAAGGTCCTTCTTTTTAGTTTTCTAGTGAGTTTTGAAATTGAGTGTACGCAGTTAGTCTTGGACTTTTTCTTTGATTTTAATCGCGTCTTTGAAATTGATGATTTGTGGACCAATACCTTGGGTGGCTATCTGGCTTGGCTCCTCTATAAACGATTACATAAAAACAAGATAAGGAATTAAAATGAGTATTTTAGAAGTTAAAAATCTGAGTCACGGTTTTGGTGACCGTGCAATTTTTGAAGATGTGTCCTTCCGTCTCCTCAAGGGAGAACATATCGGTCTGGTCGGTGCCAATGGTGAAGGAAAATCAACCTTTATGAGTATCGTGACTGGTAAAATGCTGCCAGACGAAGGAAAGGTAGAGTGGTCCAAATATGTGACTGCCGGTTACTTGGATCAGCACTCTGTCCTTGCTGAAGGGCAGTCGGTGCGTGATATTCTCCGTACGGCTTTTGATGAGCTTTTCAAAGCAGAAGCCCGTATCAATGACCTTTATATGGAAATGGCTGAAGACGGTGCGGATGTTGATGCTCTCATGGAAGAAGTGGGCGAACTTCAAGACCGTTTGGAGAGTCGTGATTTCTATACCTTGGATGCTAAGATTGACGAAGTAGCGCGTGCTCTTGGTGTTATGGACTTTGGCATGGATACAGATGTAACCTCTTTGTCAGGTGGGCAAAGAACCAAGGTGCTTTTGGCAAAACTTCTCCTTGAAAAACCCGATATCTTGCTGTTGGACGAGCCGACCAACTACTTGGATGCTGAGCATATTGACTGGCTCAAGCGCTATCTCCAAAACTATGAGAATGCCTTTGTCCTCATTTCGCACGATATTCCATTCCTAAATGATGTTATCAATATCGTCTATCATGTGGAAAATCAACAGTTGACGCGTTATTCTGGTGATTACTACCAGTTCCAAGAAGTCTATGCTATGAAGAAATCTCAGCTAGAGGCTGCCTATGAACGTCAACAAAAAGAAATTGCAGACCTTAAGGACTTCGTCGCACGAAACAAAGCGCGTGTTGCAACACGAAACATGGCCATGTCTCGTCAGAAGAAATTGGATAAGATGGATATTATCGAGCTGCAAAGTGAGAAACCAAAACCATCCTTTGATTTTAAACCAGCTCGTACACCAGGTCGCTTTATCTTTCAAGCCAAGGATTTGCAAATTGGTTATGATCGTCCTCTGACAAAGCCTTTAAATCTTACCTTTGAACGCAATCAAAAGGTTGCTATTATCGGGGCAAATGGTATCGGGAAAACAACTCTCTTGAAGAGTCTCTTGGGAATTATCCCGCCAATCGCTGGGGAAGTGGAACGCGGTGACTACCTAGAACTCGGTTATTTTGAACAGGAAGTAGAAGGAGGTAATCGCCAAACTCCTCTTGAAGCTGTCTGGAATGCCTTTCCAGCCCTCAACCAAGCAGAAGTCCGTGCAGCCCTTGCCCGTTGTGGCCTGACAACCAAGCATATCGAAAGCCAGATTCAGGTCTTGTCAGGTGGGGAACAAGCCAAGGTTCGTTTCTGTCTCTTGATGAATCGTGAAAACAACGTTTTAGTGCTGGACGAGCCGACCAACCACTTGGATGTGGATGCCAAGGATGAACTCAAACGTGCTCTCAAAGAATACAAGGGATCTATCCTTATGGTCTGCCACGAACCAGACTTCTATGAAGGCTGGATGGACCAAATCTGGGATTTTAACAAGCTAACTTAAGAATGAGAGTAAAAGAAATACAGTACCGAATGGGGATACTGTATTTTTTTGTTTTTAAGATTTAAAATCGTAGTCTTTCACCACTTCGATGCTATCGATTGTGATAGCAGTCGTTGGTTTGTCTTTTTCATCTTTTTCGGCTTTAGCGATTTTATCTACAACATCCATACCCTTGATAACCTGACCAAAGACAGGGTGTTTTCCATCAAGACTAGGATTTCCACCTTCTTTATAGGCTTCGATGATTTTTTTAGGATATTTGCTTGTAGGAAGTTTGGCAGAAATATCAGTTGTATTTTGGTTGATAAAGAATTGACTACCGTTGGAATTTGGTTGACCAGTATTGGCCATTGAAAGTGAACCACGGATATTATAAAGATAAGGAGAAATCTCGTTTTTAAAACCAGTTCCCTTGTCTTTTGTCTTGTCTTTATCGTGCCAGATAGATTGGCCACCTGTGCCATCACCCTTAGGATCTCCAGTTTGAACCATAAAGCCATCGATAACACGGTGGAAGGTGATACCATTGTAATACCCTTCCTTGGCATGAGTGAGGAAGTTTTCAACCGCTAGAGGAGCCAGTTTAGGGAAGAGTTTAATGCGAATATCACCTTGACTCGTGTGGAGAATCACTTCGGCTTCATCTTCAGCAAGTTCCTTAGATAGTTGTGGGAAATTGGCGTTTTCGTTTGTCAAAGCATCATTTAACTCCTTGGCAGATTGGGCTGCTGCTTTGGAGCTTTCCTCAGCGGCCAAGCTAGAATCTACATAGTCATCACCACGCAGACTACGTTGGATGTTGCCACATCCAGCTAGGGCTACAGTGGATAGTAAAAGAAGGGTTGCTAGTTTTTTCATTCTGTTCCTCTCAAAAATTCATTTCTACCATTGTACCCTAAAAGGAAGTGGATTTCAAATGTTAGTGACAAGACAATTTTAGAGAAAATCAACTAAAAAATCACTTGATTAGAGATTTTTCTTTGGATGACGGTCGATAATTTCCTGGTACTGTTCCAGTATCTGCTCCCCCTTTGGAGTCAATTTGTAGCCACGAATCGAAAAGTGACTAGCTAATTCTTCTTCTGAGAAGTGGTCATGGAGAGTTTGATCCAGATCTGCAGCCTTCATCTTAGATAGTCCTCTAATTCCCTTGCTTTTCAAAATATTCTTTTTCATTGTAGCATTCAGATGATCAAGTGAATCAAAAGCTGTTTCAATGACAGCATAACCTTTTACTACCAGAGCTTTTAGGTGTTTAGGGGCATCAATGCCATAAGTGTACTCGAAGTATTTAGGAAACCAGGTTTCGGTGGTAAAAGTTCCAAACTGGATTCTCCAGAGTAGGATAATATCTCCTGCTAGTGAATCATCTGCTAATAAGTCCATATTTCGTTTGGGAACGGGCTTGGGATTTAGGAGCCAAGTATCCAAATCTCGTTCAGTCGATATGAAGGGTTTGAGTTGATGGTCTTTATAAAATGTTTCTAATACTCTTCGAAAATCAAATTCAAACTACGTCAGCTTTGCCTTGCCGTACTCAAGTACAGCCTGCGGCTAGCTTCCTAGTTTGCTCTTTGATTTTCATTGAGTATAAAATAGTATTCACTGATAGCCTCTTTCAAACATTTATTTCCTACTTCTAACAAATTTCTAAATGGTTTAAGAATTTTATGGTCTGTCAAGTTTTTTTCTTGACACCTGTCAGAAATCTGCTATAATAGAACATGTGCTAAATAGCTCAGCTATTTCACCGAAATAAAAAATAAGAAAAGAGACTTTAAAAATGGCAGTTAAAATCCGTTTGACTCGTATGGGTTCTAAGAAAAAACCTTTCTACCGTATCAACGTAGCAGATTCACGTTCACCACGTGACGGACGTTTCATCGAAACAGTTGGAACTTACAACCCACTTGTTGCTGAAAACCAAGTAACTTTGAAAGAAGACCGCGTTCTTGCATGGTTGGCTGATGGAGCTCAACCTTCAGATACAGTACGTAACATCCTTTCAAAAGAAGGCGTATTGAAAAAATTCCACGATTCTAAATTCTCAAAATAAGTTTAAAGTAGGTTGACAGATGGATACGATTGAAAATCTCATTATTGCGATTGTGAAACCCTTAATTTCACAACCAGATGCCTTAACTATCAAGATTGAAGATACACCAGAATTTTTGGAATATCATTTGAATCTTGATCAAAGTGATGTGGGTCGTGTAATCGGTCGTAAGGGTCGCACTATTTCTGCGATAAGAACGATTGTCTACTCTGTCCCAGCTGAATACAAAAAAGTAAGAATCGTTATTGACGAAAAATAAGAAGGGCGGGACGGAAGTCCAATGTCATTAAGTTAGTAAACTAACTATTTGAATAGGAGATAGGATTGAGGTCATCAAAGTGATTCTCTATCCTATCTCCTATTTTTTCGCTAAAAAAGGAACCAAAATGGTTCCTAAAACTATTATTAGTTACTTGCGCCAGATGTAGCGTCTGCGCCACCACCATGGCCTCCAGCATCACCTGCATCAGAAGCTCCAGATGTGGCGTCTGCTCCGCCATGTCCTCCAGCAGGAGCTGCAGCATTTCCACCAACTAGGCGTTGACCAGTTGTATTGAGGTACCAGTCAAGCCATGGTTGGAAATTAAAGATAATCTCATTAATTCCAGCATATGAACCATCTGGATAGTACATTGCTTGGTAATTATGGGTATTAATAACACCTTCAGGTGTTCCTGGCACAATTGTACGGACATATTCTTGATCTCCGTTACGTAATACACCGACAACCCATTCAACGTTTTTCATTCTAGAATCTGGCAATGAACCGTGTACAGTTCCTAAACGGTTTCCTGATTGAGCACGTACACGTTTACCAAACATTGTATTTGGATCTTGGTGTGCGTTATTAAAGTACAAGAATTGGTTATTATCATCTGCAAATGTCAACTCAAATGGCATTGCTTTCAAGAACATGTCAATTTGGTTAACTGTCAAGATACCGTGGTCTAATTTAACGTAAGTATCTCCAGAAACAGCTCCAACAAGCTCAGCTGCTTTTTCTACCCATTCAGGATCATCAGGGTCAACACCTTGAATGGTAGTTGCAATTGGATTTGTACAATATAAATCTTCTGGTGCAATTGGTTTTGGTTTTTTCAATTTTGAAACGACTCCCACATATTTTACAAAGTTGTCTAAACATGTTTCAAGGAAATTAACAGTTCCTTCATTTGTGATATTGCCCTCTGCGTCAAATGCTTCTTTGGCTTTACCAAGAAGGAATTCGTTACCTGGAAGCGTATAGGCATTAACACCTGGAGCGTCAAGAATCTTACGAAGGTGAACTTGGGCACGAGAAGTACCTTGGTCGTAGTAAGAAGCTCCCACAATCATGACTGGTTTGTTTTCAAATGGATGAACCTCGTATGAAAGCCATTCAAGAACAGATTTTAGGGAAGCTGAGATTGTGTGGTTGTGCTCAGGAGTAGCGATAATGACACCATCAGCACGAGTAATTCTGTTATACAAGAGACGCAATTGGAAGCTTTCGTCCCATTTTTCGTCTTGGTTAAACATTGGAACTTCATCAATTTCGAGGACTTCTAATTCAAATTTGAGTTTGAAGTGACGACGGATGAATTCCAAGAGTTTACGGTTATATGATTGATCGTAGTTTGATCCTACAAGTCCAACAAATTTCATTCTTTTTGGTCTCCTATCTTACAAATTTTCCCAGTCAAAGTCTTCAGCATCTTTGCGAAGTAGGGCTTGTGCGTTGCGCAATTTTTCTGTAATTTTTACAAAGATACGGAAGTCGTCAAAAGTGGCATCCAGTTTTTTAATAACATCAAGATCCACTAGATCTCCACTTGGGGTGAAGGCTTGAAGAGAATGTGAAAGCAAGAATTCATCTGGAAGGACACTTGCTTTGATTTCTGGAGCATTCAAGATTTGGCGAAGTTGCATTTGAGCACGTGATGAACCGAGTGTACCGTAAGAAGCACCTGTAATCATGATTGGTTTGTTCAAAAGTGGGTAAATACCATAAGACAACCAAGCAAGAGCGCTCATCAAAACAGCTGGGATAGAGTGGTCGTACTCAGGAGTACCGATAATAACGCCATCTGCTTCTTCAATTTTAGCAGCAATTTCCAATATTTCAGCAGGTACTTGCTTGTCAGCTGGCTTGTTAAAGACAGGGATATCCTTGATTTCAACAAGTTCAATTTCAGCTTTGTCAGCAAAGTGTTTTTGCATGTATTGAAGCAATTGACGGTTTGTAGAACATTTTGAATTTGTTCCAACAATAGCAATAAGTTTTAACATGAGATTTCCTTTCTCTTTTTACATAATACGATTTTAAAACTCTACTGAAACATCTATTTCTATAGAGTAGGAATTCCTGAAGAACAGCTTAGGTGACCTTCCTTATCGATGAGGATAGCTTCGATGCCCTTCAAACTTTCGACTTGCCAGAGGATAGAAGCTGGTCTTTCTCCAAATAGACGAGTTGTCCAGATTTCACCATCGACTGATTTATCAGAGATGATTGTTAGACTTGCTAGTTCCGTTTCAACAGGATATCCTGTTTGACTGTCAAAAATATGATGGTAATCTTGTCCATCGACGGTCAGGTGACGTTCATAAATGCCTGAAGTCACGACAGATTTATTGACAACAGGGATGGTCATTAAGTGATTTCCCCTCGGATTTGCTGGGTCTTGAATTCCGATTTGCCAAGGCTGATTTCCTCTTGCCTGATTTTTTCCAATGGTTAGGATATTCCCTCCCAGATTGATTAAGGCAGATGTCACTCCCTCTTCTCTCAGAAATTGAGCAACCTTATCCGCACTGTATCCTTTGGCTAAACAACCAAGATCGATCTTCATTCCTTTCTGTTTCAAGAACACAGTGGAAGCAGAAGAATCTAACTCGATATCATGAGGATTGATTAGAGGCAGCACCGCTTCAATTTCTTGAGGCTGGGCGACCTTGGCATCTGAAAAACCGATACGCCAGGTTTGAATTAAGGGACCAATACTGATGTTGAGATGGCTAGAGGGCGCTAAGCTATGCCCTAACCCAAGTGAAATCAGTTCAAACAGGTCTGGATGAACTTTGACTGGAGCTATTCCAGCTTGATGATTGATTTCCATCAACTCAGATTCCTGACTATTGGCATTGAAGCGGTATTCGAGCTCTTTGAGCAAGTCAAAGGATTTTTGGAGCAAGCTATCGGCTCGCTCATCTACTAATGAAATAGTGATAGTAGTCCCCATTAGCCGTTCGGAATGTGAACGAAGAGGCAAGCTACCAACTCCTTTCTCTTATAGAAAATAAGTTGTAATATCAAATAATTATCTAAATTGAAGCCCTTACATTTTATTTTCATGTTATTAGAATACCATAAAGTTAGAATTTTAACAAATAAAATTTGGAAAAAGTCAAGAAATATGCTCATAAAATTCATGAGGCTTGCAAACAGGACAAATGGGGAATTATTTTTGATAAAAAATGCTGAAATAATAGGAAACCCCTTGTAAACGCTAACAGTAAATGGTATACTAGTAAGGTAAATTTAGAATGAAGGCAGGAAATTTTTTATGAGTAAAATCGTTGTAGTTGGTGCTAACCACGCTGGTACAGCATGTATCAATACCATGTTGGATAATTTTGGAAATGAGAACGAAATCGTTGTATTTGACCAAAACTCTAATATCTCTTTCCTAGGCTGTGGCATGGCCCTTTGGATTGGGGAACAAATCGACGGTGCTGAAGGCTTGTTCTATTCTGATAAAGAAAAATTGGAAGCTAAAGGTGCTAAGGTTTACATGAACTCACCAGTTCTTTCAATCGACTATGATAACAAAGTTGTTACAGCAGAAGTTGAAGGAAAAGAGCACAAAGAATCATACGAAAAATTGATTTTCGCTACAGGCTCTACACCAATCTTGCCACCAATCGAAGGTGTTGAAATTGTTAAAGGAAACCGCGAATTTAAAGCAACACTTGAAAATGTACAGTTCGTTAAATTGTACCAAAACGCTGAAGAAGTGATTCACAAATTGGCTGACAAGAGCCAACACCTTGACCGTATTGCCGTTGTTGGTGGTGGTTACATCGGTGTTGAACTTGCTGAAGCCTTTGAACGTCTTGGAAAAGAAGTTGTCCTTGTTGATATCGTAGATACTGTCTTGAATGGTTACTATGACAAAGACTTCACTCAAATGATGGCAAAAAACTTGGAAGATCACAACATTCGCTTGGCTCTTGGTCAAACTGTTAAAGCAATCGAGGGTGACGGTAAAGTTGAACGCTTGATTACTGACAAAGAAAGCTTTGACGTGGATATGGTTGTTCTTGCAGTCGGTTTCCGTCCAAACACAGCTCTTGCTGATGGTAAGATTGAACTATTCCGCAACGGTGCCTTCCTTGTAGACAAGAAACAAGAAACATCAATTCCAGGAGTTTATGCAGTAGGTGACTGTGCAACTGTTTATGATAATGCTCGTAAAGATACAAGCTACATCGCTCTTGCTTCAAATGCTGTTCGTACTGGTATCGTTGGTGCATATAACGCATGTGGACATGAATTGGAAGGAATCGGTGTTCAAGGTTCGAACGGTATCTCTATCTACGGTCTTCACATGGTTTCAACTGGTTTGACACTTGAGAAAGCGAAAGCAGCAGGTTACAATGCAACTGAAACAGGCTTTAACGATCTTCAAAAACCAGAATTTATGAAGCATGACAACCATGAAGTTGCCATCAAGATTGTCTTTGACAAAGATAGCCGAGAAATTCTTGGTGCCCAAATGGTTTCACGCGATTCTGCAATCAGCATGGGGATCCACATGTTCTCACTTGCTATCCAAGAGCATGTAACAATTGATAAATTGGCCTTGACAGACCTCTTCTTCTTGCCACACTTCAACAAACCTTACAACTACATCACAATGGCTGCCCTTACAGCTGAAAAATAAAAATGAATGAGCTATCTGGCCTTAAGTTAAGGTCAGATAGTTTTTTAGCCAAGCTGTACCCATACAATTACGTTTTTTTTTATCTTGTGATTCATTCTAATCTAACTTAAAATGAAATGGTAGCTACCAATATAAATGATGAGGAAAAAGAAATGACTGAAAATCGTTATGAATTAAATAAAAACTTGGCACAGATGCTCAAGGGCGGTGTAATCATGGACGTTCAGAACCCTGAACAAGCCCGTATTGCAGAGGCTGCTGGTGCGGCTGCTGTTATGGCCTTGGAGCGGATTCCAGCTGATATTCGTGCAGCTGGTGGTGTTTCCCGTATGAGTGATCCAAAGATGATTAAGGAAATTCAAGAAGCGGTTAGTATTCCAGTAATGGCCAAGGTCAGAATCGGGCACTTTGTTGAAGCTCAGATTTTAGAGGCCATTGAGATTGACTATATCGATGAGAGTGAAGTTTTATCTCCAGCAGACGACCGTTTCCATGTGGACAAGAAAGAATTCCAAGTTCCTTTTGTTTGTGGGGCTAAGGATTTGGGTGAAGCCTTGCGTCGTATCGCTGAGGGTGCTTCTATGATTCGTACAAAAGGAGAACCGGGTACAGGGGATATCGTCCAAGCTGTTCGGCATATGCGTATGATGAATCAGGAAATTCGCCGAATTCAAAACCTACGTGAGGACGAACTTTATGTTGCTGCTAAGGACTTGCAAGTCCCTGTAGAATTGGTTCAATACGTCCATGAACATGGGAAATTACCAGTTGTAAACTTTGCGGCTGGAGGCGTTGCAACGCCAGCAGATGCTGCGTTGATGATGCAATTAGGGGCAGAGGGTGTCTTTGTCGGTTCAGGTATTTTCAAGTCAGGAGATCCTGTTAAACGAGCGAGTGCCATTGTCAAAGCGGTGACTAACTTCCGTAATCCTCAAATCCTAGCTCAAATCTCTGAAGATTTAGGAGAAGCCATGGTTGGTATCAATGAAAATGAAATCCAAATTCTCATGGCTGAGCGAGGAAAATAGATGAAAATCGGAATATTGGCCTTGCAAGGTGCCTTTGCAGAACATGCAAAAGTACTAGAGCAATTAGGAGTCGAGAGTGTTGAAATCAGAAATTTAGAGGATTTTCAGCAAGATCAGACTGGCTTGTCGGGTTTGATTTTGCCTGGTGGTGAGTCTACAACCATGGGCAAGCTCTTACGAGACCAGGACATGCTGATTCCCATTCGAGAAGCCATTTTATCTGGTTTACCAGCCTTTGGAACCTGTGCAGGCTTAATTTTGCTGGCTAAGGAAATTACTTCTCAGGAAGAGAGTCATCTTGGAACTATGGATATAGTGGTTGAGCGAAATGCCTATGGGCGCCAATTAGGAAGTTTCTATACGGAAGCAGAATGTAAGGGAGTCGGTCAGATTCCAATGACCTTTATCCGTGGTCCAATTATCAGCAGTGTTGGAGAGGGTGTAGAAATTCTAGCAACAGTTGATAATCAAATCGTTGCAGCCCAAGAAAAAAATATGTTGGTAACTTCTTTTCATCCAGAATTGACTGATGATGTTCGCTTGCACCAGTACTTTATCAATATGTGTAAAGAAAAAAGTTGAGATTGAATTTCTCAACTTTTTTACATGTAATAAACAATGGCGATGTATTGGAGGGCAGATGCAGCTAGGATAAAGAGATGCCAAATCATGTGGAAATAAGGTTTTTTCTTGGCATAAAATCCAGCTCCAACTGTATAACAGAGTCCGCCAGTTACCATGAGAGTCCAGAAAACGGGTGTCGTTTGACTGATAATGGCAGGAATGATAGCCAGAACCAACCAGCCCATAATCAGGTAAAGAGCAAGGCTAAATTTCTCATTGACCTTTTTAGCAAAGATTTTATAGAGAATACCAAAGATGGTCGTTCCCCATTGGATGGCAATAATCAGATAGCCAAACCAGTTATTCATTAAGGTCAAGACGACGGGTGTGTATGAGCCTGCAATAGCAACATAAATCATCGAATGGTCAATGATTCTCAAGACATATTTATGGGTCGAACCATAGGTCATAGAGTGGTAAATAGTGGATGAGAGGAACATGAGAAAGAGACTGATGACGAAAATAGAAACGCCGATAGAGGATAAAAATCCATGTGCTTCATAAGTATAGGTGGATGAAATAGGGAGTAAGATGAGCATGATGACTGCACCTACGGCATGGGTCACACTATTAGCAATTTCTTCTCCAAAACTGAGTTGTTTGCTGAGTTTAAGACTAGTGTTCATTGGATTACCTCCTCTTGAGTATGATGGATTAAGTCTAGGGTTTGATGATAGAGTTTAACGGTTTGGCAGCTGGTTTGGATAATGGGGTTAGCTGGGTCCATTCCTTGGTTCATGTAGTCCACAAAAGCATCGTAGAGTTGATCTGAACTTGCTTGAGTTTGGAGAGTATTCAGTGTCTGAGCTATTTCTTGAATAGAAAATACAGACTTGAGGCTTGTGATAGCAATCAAACGGGCAATTTGTTGGCGTTGGTATTTTTTCTTGTCTGGCTTTGTCAGGTAACCATGTTTGACATAGTTATTGACCATGGATGCTGTTAGGCCCTTGTCCTTATCTGGAGAGACAGGGGCGCAGACCTGATTGACATAGAGTAAAACCTGGTCCAGATAGAGGTCAATATTTGGGATTTCTGCCCATTTTGGGTAGGAAAAGGTAGTTTTCATTTCCAACTCCTTTTTATCTAGTTTTAATAACTAGATTATAAAATAATAAAAACAGGAAGTCAAGTTTTAACTGCTTGTGAAAAGGCTTAAATTATGCTATGATGGGAGAAACTAGTCAGAAATGAGGAGAAAAGATGGAGATTCGTTTAGCTTTTCCAAATGAAGTAGATGCCATTATGCAGGTGATGGAGGAAGCCAAGAAATGTTTAGCAGATGCTGGTAGTGACCAGTGGCAAAATGGCTATCCAAATGCTGATATTATTATTGAGGATATTATCTCGGGTCAAGCCTACGTAGCCTTGGAAGAAGGAGAACTACTAGCCTATGCTGCTGTGACCAAGAGTCCAGAGGCAGCCTATGAAGCCATTTATGAAGGAAACTGGCAAGCTGGAGAGTCAGAGTACCTAGTCTTTCACCGTATCGCTGTGGCAGCAGATGTGCAGGGACAGGGAGTCGCTCAAACCTTTTTAGAAGGCTTGATTGAAGGTTTTGACTATCTTGATTTTCGCTCAGATACGCATGCTGAAAACAAGGCTATGCAACATATTTTTGAAAAACTCGGATTTAAACAGGTTGGTAAGGTTCCGGTTGATGGCGAACGCTTGGCCTATCAAAAATTAAAGAAATAATGCAAAAGAAGTATGTAAAAATGCTCTACTCCTCACCAATTGGTATTCTATCACTAGTAGCTGATGACCATTATCTGTATGGAATTTGGGTGCAGGAGCAGAAGCATTTTGAGAGGGGGATAGGAGATGAAACAATAGAAGAAGTTGTTAGTCATCCCATTTTAGACCCAGTTATTGCTTGCTTAGATGCTTACTTTAAAGGCAAGCCTCAGGATTTATCCAACCTGCCCTTGGCTCCAATCGGAACGAATTTTGAAAAGAGAGTTTGGTCCTATTTACAGGAAATTCCTTATGGTCAGACAGTGACCTATGGACAAATAGCCCAAGACCTGCAAGTGGATTCTGCTCAAGCAATTGGTGGAGCAGTAGGACGCAATCCTTGGTCTATCCTAGTACCTTGTCATCGGGTGCTGGGAGCAGGCAAGCGCCTGACAGGTTATGCTGCAGGAGTGGAAAAGAAAGCTTGGCTCTTGGAGCATGAAGGCGCAGATTTTAAAGATATAAATAATAGAAAGTGAAAGACATGTTAGAATTTATCGAATACCCAAAATGTTCAACTTGTAAAAAAGCAAAACAAGAATTAAACCAACTCGGTGTGGACTATAAAGCCGTTCATATCGTCGAAGAAACACCTAGCCAAGAAGTGATTTTAAACTGGCTAGAAACCTCAGGTTTCGAGTTGAAGCAATTTTTTAACACCAGTGGAATCAAATACCGTGAATTAGGGCTGAAAGATAAGGTAGGAAGCCTGTCAAACCAAGAAGCAGCTCAGTTGCTAGCAAGTGACGGTATGTTGTTAAAACGGCCCATTTTAGTAGAAAATGGAACTGTTAAGCAAATCGGTTATCGAAAACCTTATGAAGAATTGGGATTGAAATAGTTTTTACTTATCTCTTTGATAGATAAAATATATAGCCTCCCTGTTTCAAAGTATGATAAACTAGTAGGTAGACAAAGTCTGTACCTGACCGTAGCAAATAATTTCATTGACGGCAGAAGTATGGTAGAATGAATCATTATCAGGAGAGGATATTTTTATGAATGTTACAACGATTTTAGCATCAGATTGGTACCAAAACTTGATGCAATTGATTCCGGATGGCAAGCTGTTTAGCCTGCGTTCGGTCTTTGATGGAATCCCGAGAATTGTCCAACAACTTCCAACAACGATTATGTTGACAATTGGTGGTGCCTTTTTTGGCTTGGTTTTGGCGCTTCTTTTTGCCATTGTGAAGATCAATCGTGTCAAGATTTTATATCCCTTGCAGGCCTTCTTTGTTAGTTTCTTAAAAGGGACACCGATTTTAGTGCAGCTCATGTTGACCTACTACGGAATTCCTTTGGCTTTGAAAGCTCTCAATCAGCAATGGGGAACTGGTCTCAATATCAATGCGATTCCAGCCGCTGCTTTTGCGATTGTAGCCTTTGCTTTTAATGAAGCGGCTTATGCCAGTGAAACCATTCGTGCAGCCATTCTCTCAGTCAATCCTGGTGAGATTGAGGCGGCACGCAGTCTGGGGATGACCCGAGCACAAGTTTATCGTCGCGTGATTATTCCAAATGCGGCTGTTGTGGCGACTCCAACCTTAATCAATTCCCTAATCGGCTTGACCAAGGGAACTTCCCTAGCCTTTAGTGCGGGTGTTGTGGAAGTATTTGCCCAAGCTCAGATTTTGGGTGGTGCCGATTATCGTTACTTTGAACGCTTTATCTCCGTTGCCCTTGTTTATTGGGTAGTCAATATTGGAATTGAGAGCCTCGGTCGTTTCATCGAGAGAAAAATGGCTATTTCTGCACCTGATACAGTGCAAACAGATGTGAAAGGAGACCTTCGTTAATGATTAAGATTTCGAATTTAAGTAAATCCTTTTCAGGACAGACTGTCTTGGATCATCTGAACTTGGATATTCAAAAAGGGGAAGTTGTAGCCTTGATTGGTTCTTCAGGAGCTGGAAAATCAACCTTCCTTCGTAGTCTCAATTATCTTGAAACACCTGACAGTGGCTCTATTCAGATTGATGATTTCTCAGTTGATTTTTCTAAGATCACTCAAGAAGAAATCCTTGCTCTACGCCGTAAGTTGTCTATGGTTTTCCAACAGTTTAATTTGTTTGAACGCCGCACAGCACTTGATAATGTGAAAGAAGGCTTGGTTGTTGTCAAGAAATTGTCTGATCAAGAAGCGACTAAGATTGCCAAGGAAGAGTTGGCTAAGGTTGGGCTTTCTGACCGTGAAAACCATTACCCTCGCCATTTATCAGGTGGACAGAAGCAACGGGTTGTCTTAGCGCGTGCTCTTGCCATGAAACCAGATGTCTTGCTCTTAGACGAACCAACTTCAGCCCTTGACCCAGAATTGGTCGGTGAAGTAGAAAAGTCTATTGCAGATGCTGCTAAGTCAGGTCAAACCATGATTTTGGTAAGTCATGACATGTCCTTTGTAGCCCAAGTGGCTGATAAGATTCTCTTCCTAGATAAGGGGAAAATCATCGAGTCTGGAACACCGGATGAGATTATCCACCATCCTAAAGAAGAGCGGACAAAAGAATTCTTTGCTAGTTACAAACGGACTTATATTTGATATAATAGATAAAGGAAAACTCAGTTAGCTGGACTAGCTGAGTTTACTCTTTAAAAAAGAAAGAAATGAGAGAAATCATGCTACTGCAACTATTTTTTTTATATTTCGAGAGTTTGATCTTGACCACCATCCTCGTCCTGATTTTTTTAGGGATTTGGATTGGACTGAGAGCCATGTCGGGAGTTGATAAGACAGCCAAGGCTCGCCAAGCCCATCTCTATGATATGATTATGATTGGAGTTTTGGTTGTTCCAGTATTATCCTTTGCGGTTATGAGTTTAATTCTTGTTTTCAAAGCATAATCCTTGCGTGATTGACAAGAAAGAGTTAGAATAAAGATAGTTACAACAAGAAAGAAGGAATCTATATGTACGATACTATTATTATCGGTGCTGGACCTGCAGGTATGACTGCAGCCTTGTATGCTGCTCGAAGCAATCTGAAAGTAGCTTTGATTGAAGGTGGTCTGCCAGGTGGTCAGATGAATAATACCTCTGATATCGAAAATTACCCTGGATACGCTAATATTAGTGGGCCAGAATTGGCAGAAAAGATGTTTGAACCGCTTGAAAATCTTGGTGTTGAGCACATTTATGGTTATGTTGAAAATGTAGAAGACCATGGTGATTTTAAGAAAGTGATGACTGATGACCAAACATATGAAACACGTACCGTTATCGTAGCAACTGGTTCTAAACATCGTCCTTTAGGAGTACCTGGAGAAGAAGAACTGAACAGTCGTGGTGTCTCTTACTGTGCTGTGTGTGATGGTGCTTTCTTCCGTGACCAAGATTTGTTGGTAGTTGGTGGTGGAGATTCGGCTGTGGAAGAAGCCCTCTTCTTGACTCGTTTTGCTAAGACTGTTACCATTGTTCACCGTCGTGACCAACTTCGTGCTCAAAAGGTTTTACAAGACCGCGCTTTTGCGAATGAAAAAATCAGCTTTATCTGGGATTCTGTAGTAAGGGAAATCAAGGGTGAAAACCGAGTAGAATCTGTCGTTTTTGAAAATGTGAAAACAGGTCAAGTGACAGAGCAAGCCTTCGGTGGTGTCTTTATCTATGTTGGTTTGGACCCTGTTAGTGATTTTGTTAAAGAATTGAATATTCAAGATCAGGCAGGCTGGATTGTGACAGACAACCACATGAAAACTGCAGTTGACGGTATCTTTGCAGTTGGAGATGTTCGCTTGAAAGACCTTCGCCAAGTAACAACAGCGGTTGGAGATGGAGCTATCGCTGGTCAAGAAGCCTACAAGTTTATCACCGAACATAGTTAATACACTTCGAAAATCTCTTCAAACCACGTCAGTTTCGCTTTGCCGTAGGTATGGTTACTGACTTCGTCAGTCTTATCTACAACCTCAAAAACATGTTTTGAGCTGTCTACAGCTAGCTTCCTAGTTTTCTATTTGATTTTCATTGAGTATAATCATAAAAAAGTTTCCAATCAGATGACTGGAAACTTTTTTATAGTCTATTTCGAAAAACTTCGTACATGAGAATGGCTGCAGCAACACTGGCATTAAGGCTTTGAACATGTCCATTCATCGGAATGGTAATCATTTCATCGAC
This sequence comes from Streptococcus sp. SPS1, assembly GCF_030439915.1. GTDB lineage: Bacteria > Bacillota > Bacilli > Lactobacillales > Streptococcaceae > Streptococcus. The sequence goes on along the minus strand of NZ_JAQFJG010000001.1, from coordinate 58,766 downwards.
CTGTTTTTTGATGTTGCTAGAGATGCCTTTTCCTTCATTTCCGATGATGAGGGCGATTTTTCCTTTTGTATTCCACTTGTGGCAAGGAGTACCGTTCATATCCGTTCCAAAGGTCCAGAAGCCTTCATCCTTGAGTTTGTCTAGAGTTTGGCTTAGGTTGGTCACTCGGGCAATGGGAACGTGTTCAATAGCACCTGTGGCCGTTTTGGCAACGACAGGAGTAACTCCGACAGCACGGTGCTTGGGAATGATGACACCTGAAACATTGGTTGCATCGGCCGTTCTCAGGATGGAGCCTAGGTTGTGAGGGTCAGTTAAGCCATCCAGAATCAATAGAAGTGGATTTTCTTCTTGGCGTGTTTTTGCTAGGATGTGTTCTAATTCGCTATAGGCAAATTCAGATACTCGTAGAACAAAACCTTGGTGGACAGCACCTTCAGTCATCTCAGAGAGAGATTTTTTTGAAGTCCAAGAAATGGACACCTTCTTTTCTGTAGCCAGTTCTTTGACTTTCTCAACATTCTTACCTCGGAGATCTTCTTGGAGGTAAAGTTTGTTTCCTGTGTTTGCAAGGAGGGCTTCGGTAACGGCGTGGACGCCATAGACAATATCATTTGTTTTCATGCCTCTATTATAACACAAAACCCCGTCTTGCAACGGGATTTTCTTTATTCCAAAATCAGTAAACCATCTTTAACTTCAAATGGGTCTTTTTCATTGATACGGTCGTAAAACATGATTCCGTTGATGTGGTCAATTTCATGCTGAACAACGATGGAGTTGTAGCCTTTGAGCTTGATACGGTGTTTTTCTCCATCCTTGTCAAAGTAGTCAACAGTAACGCGGGCATGGCGAATAACATAGCCAGGCACGTTGCGGTCAACAGATAGGCAACCTTCTCCTTCACCAAGAGCAGCGTCTTGAACAGAGTGAGAGACGATTTTTGGATTGTACATAATGGCTTGTAAGTCGTAGGCTTCCTGTGGCGTTTCGCCTTCTTCAACAATATTTGGCACCAAAACAGCGATAATGCGTTTTGAGATATCCAACTGAGGAGCAGCCAGTCCTACCCCACCGCGTAGCCCCATTTTTTCAGCCATGACAGGATCTTGGGAATGTTTGAGGAATTGCATCATCTTTTCGCCAAGGATGATTTCTTGGTCAGACAAGGGAAAAGTGACTTCCTCAGCAACTGCGCGTAGAGTAGGATTCCCCTCGCGGATAATATCGTTCATATCAATTAAGTGAGCAGCTTTTGTAATACGTTCTATAGCAGACATTTTCTCTCCTTTCATTACCTCTACATGATAACACAAAATGACAAGGATTGAAAGTATTACAGCCTTTAGGATTTATAGAAAATAGATAGGAAGTTCAATTCATACTCAATGAAAATCAAAGAGCAAACTAGGAAGCTAGCCGCAGGTTGCTCAAAAAACTGTTTTGAGGTTGCAGATAGAACTGACGAAGTCAGTAACATATATACGGTAAGGCGACGCTGACGTGGTTTGAATTTGATTTTCGAAGAGTATCAATTGTGAAAGAATTACTTATCTATGATATAATAAAAAGAAAAGGCTTGCATAAGAAAGTAGGGAGAATGAAGATGAAAAGAAGACAAGATAGAAATCAGGGTGGTTTAGCTTTTCGTTTTATGAAGGGCTTGGTAAACTTTTTTAGGAGTTATCGCAGGTGGAGCAATAAAGGATTTGTGGCGGTACTCTTGCTAGCAGTTGCTTTATCAATGGGCTTGGTCTTGTTGTTTGAAAGTTTCCAAGGCATGCCTCTGACCAGTCAAAAACGAGATACTATTTCTCAAGAAGGGACTAAGCAAAAGTCTCAGGAGCAGGAAGAGGAAAAATCTGCTAGAATTATGGCCAACGGAGATTTGCTCTACCACGATGGACTTTTCTTTTCAGCTAAAAAAGAAGACGGTACCTATGACTTTCATGAGAATTTTGAGTATGTGACACCTTGGCTTAAGCAAGCAGATTTAGCTATTGGTGACTTTGAAGGAACCATTAATAAGGATCATTATTTAGCAGGTTATCCTCTCTTTAATGCTCCTGCTGAAGTTATGGATGCCATTAAGGATGCAGGTTATCATGTGCTGGATTTAGCTCATAATCATATTTTGGATTCGCAAATTGAGGGAGTTATTTCAACGGCTGATATTATTGAGAAAGCTGGAATCACTCCAATCGGAGTTTATACGCATGAACCACGTGATCAGGCTCCGCTGGTCATTAAGGAAGTGAATGGGATCAAGGTTGCTCTTTTGGCCTATTCTTATGGATTCAATGGAATTGAGCAGTATATTTCTCAGGAAGACTATAATCGTTATCTTTCAGATTTAAACGAAGATAAGATGAAGGCTGAAATTGAACGGGCAGAGAAGGAAGCAGATATCACCATTATCATGCCTCAGATGGGTGTGGAGTATCGCTTGGAACCAACTGAAGAACAAAAAGCTCTTTATCACAAGATGATTGATTGGGGGGCGGATATCATCTTTGGAGGGCATCCACACGTTGTGGAGCCATCTGAAATTGTTGAAAAAGATGGAGAAAAGAAACTCATTATCTATTCAATGGGGAACTTCATTTCCAATCAACGAATTGAATCTATGGGAGATGAAGAAAATGCTAAGTGGACTGAACGTGGCGTTCTCATGGACGTGACCATTAAGAAGAAGGATGGAAAAACAACTATCGGAACAGCTAAAGCTCATCCTACTTGGGTCAATCGAACACCAAAGGGAACCTTTTCACCAGAAGGATATCCCCTATATCATTATCAAACCTATATATTGGAAGATTTCATAGAGGGTGGCAGTCATCGTGACCAATTAGATGAAGCGACTAAGGAACGAATTGATACAGCCTATAAAGAAATGAACGAACATGTGGGATTGAAGTGGGACTAGCTTGAATCCAGAGGAAATGAAATGACGATTAAGGTAATTGCGACAGATATGGATGGAACCTTGCTGGATGCTAGAGGCCAGCTGGATCTCCCACGCTTGGAAAAGATTTTAGATCAGTTGGATCAAAGGGGCATTCGTTTTGTCATCGCGACGGGCAATGAAATTCACCGCATGAGGCAACTACTGGGGCACTTGGTGGATCGAGTGGTTCTGGTGGTTGCCAACGGTGCTCGTATGTTTGAAAACAATGAACTGATTCAGGCTCAGACTTGGGATGATGCCATTGTTGACAAGGCTTTGGCTCATTTCAAGGGTCGAGCGTGTCAGGACCAGTTTGTTGTAACGGGGATGAAGGGTGGTTTCGTCAAGGAAGGTACGATTTTTACAGACCTTGAAAGTTTTATGACTCCAGAAATGATTGAAAAATTCTACCAACGGATGCAGTTTGTGGATGAATTAACATCTGCTCTCTTTGGTGGTGTGCTCAAGATGAGTATGGTTGTTGGTGAGGAACGTTTGAGTTCGGTCTTGGAAGAAATCAATGACCTCTTTGATGGCCGTGTTCGGGCTGTATCCAGTGGCTATGGTTGCATTGATATCCTCCAAGCTGGAATTCATAAAGCATGGGGCTTGGAAGAATTACTCAAGCGCTGGGACTTGACCTCCCAACAAATCATGGCTTTTGGCGATAGTGAAAATGATGTTGAAATGCTTGAAATGGCTGGAATTGCCTATGCGATGGAAAATGCTGATGATAAGGCCAAAGCTGTTGCGACGGCTCTAGCGCCAGCCAATAGCCAAGGAGGAGTTTATCAAGTCTTGGAAAACTGGTTAGAAAAAGGAGAATGAAGTGGCAGTACAGTTATTAGAAAATTGGTTACTAAAGGAACAAGAAAAAATCCAAAACAAGTATCGTCACTTAAATCGCATTTCTGTTGTTGAACCAGATGTTCTTTTTATTGGGGATTCCATTGTCGAATATTATCCTCTGCAGGAGTTGTTTGGGACTTCAAAGACGATTGTCAATCGAGGCATTCGAGGTTATCAGACAAGGCTGTTACGAGAGAATCTAGATGCGCATCTGTACGGTGGGGCGGTAGATAAAATTGTCCTTTTGATTGGGACAAATGATATCGGAAAAGATGTGCCTTTGAATGATGCTCTCAATAATCTCGAAGCTATCATTCAATCCATTGCTCGTGATTATCCACTGACAGAGATAAAATTGCTTTCTATTTTGCCAGTTAATGAAGGCGAGGAGTACAAGCAGACAGTCTATATCCGCACGAATGAAAAAATTCAAAAATGGAATCAAGCCTATCAAGAAATTGCTTCTGCCTATATGCAGGTAGAATTTGTGCCAGTTTTTGATAGTTTGACAGACCAAGCAGGCCAACTCAAAAAAGAATATACAACTGATGGACTGCACCTTAGTGTTACTGGTTATCAGGTTTTGACCAAAGCCTTGAAAGACTATCTTGTGTAGTTAGTTGATTTCCTTTTTGCATTTTTGAGTTAGATAAGGTATAATGGTTTTATTGTCTTTTGGGGTCGTTACGGATTCGACAGGCATTATGAGGCATATTTTGCGACTCGTGTGGCGACGTAAACGCTCAGTTAAATATAACTGCAAAAAATAACACTTCTTACGCTCTAGCTGCCTAAAAACCAGCAGGCGTGACCCGATTTGGATTGCTCGTGTTCAATGACAGGTCTTATTATTAGCGAGATACGATTAAGTCTTGTCTAGCGGCTTGATAAGAGATTGATAGACTCGCAGTTTCTAGGCTTGAGTTATGTGTCGAGGGACTGTTAAACTAATACATAACCTATGGTTGTAGACAAATATGTTGGCAGGTGTTTGGACGTGGGTTCGACTCCCACCGGCTCCATTATTCCTTTGCATTCTTTTGCATTACTTGGTAAAACGTTGTTAAATCAACGTTTTTTATTTTATTCTTTGGTATTCTTTTGCAAAAAAAGAATACAACATTTTGTTGTATCCTAAATATTAAATCAAGTCCTGAATTTTCTTAAGTTTTTATCATATTTTCTGTTATAATTAAGGTGCCTTAAGAAAAATAATGAAAAAACTAAATGTTTTTCATATAGTTTTCATTTTTTCTGTTATAATTAAGGTGCCTTAAGAAAAATATTAAGGTACCTTAAGAAAAATAATGAAAAAACTAAATGTTTTTCATATAGTTTTCATTGTTTTAATAGTTTAAAGTCAATCTTATTTTTCTCTAATAGAAAATAATGAAAAAGTAGGTTTAGAAAGAGGTAAGTATCTATGTCTTCTCATAAAAAAGTGTCACTCTCTGAGATTAATCAATCTATCGATACTCCAAATAACAATCATTTCTGGCAAAATTTAAATGCCTTTTTAGGTCCGGGTGCTCTTGTCGCAGTTGGTTATATGGATCCAGGAAACTGGATTACCAGTGTAGTCGGTGGTGCTTCCTATAAGTATAGTCTCTTGTTTGTTATCTTGATTTCATCTCTCATTGCCATGCAACTTCAGCAGATGGCAGGAAAGCTTGGTATTGTAACCCAGATGGACCTGGCTCAAGCAACGGCTCATCATTCACCTAAATGGCTTCGTTATAGTCTATGGGTGATTTTAGAATTAGCCTTGATGGCGACAGATCTGGCAGAAGTTCTAGGTTCAGCGATTGCTCTCAATCTTCTCTTTAAGATTCCGATTATGATAGCAATTCTCTTGACCGTGTTGGATGTTTTTCTCTTATTGCTTCTGATGAAATTTGGCTTTAAGAAGATTGAAGCTATTGTGACAACACTGATTTTAACCATTCTAGCAATTTTTACCTATCTGGTAGCTTTGTCACATCCAAGCTTCCAAGGAATCGTTGAGGGTTATCTACCGAATGCAACCTTATTTGAAAGTCCCTTGCCAGGGCATGAAAGTCAATTAACCTTGGCACTAGGGATCGTGGGAGCAACGGTTATGCCCCATAACCTCTATTTGCATTCTTCCTTGTCTCAAACTCGGAAAATCAATCACAAGGACAAGAATGATGTTCGAAAAGCCGTGCGCTTTATGACCTGGGATTCAAATCTCCAATTATCCTTGGCCTTTGTGGTTAACTCCCTTCTTTTGATCTTAGGAGCGGCTCTCTTTTTCGGCCATGCATCTGAGATTTCTGCCTTCTCTCAAATGTATAATGCCTTGCAGGATTCTACTATTGCAGGAGCTATAGCTAGCTCGACCTTATCAACCTTGTTTGCCTTGGCTTTATTAGCCAGTGGTCAAAATTCGACAATTACGGGTACCTTGACTGGACAAATCGTTATGGAAGGTTTCTTGCATATGAGATTACCTCAATGGTTCATTCGTTTGGCAACTCGTCTCTTTGCCTTGTTGCCTGTCATGATTGTAGCGGTTCTGTTTGGTCATCAGGAAAAAACATTGGATCAGTTATTGGTTTATTCACAAGTCTTTCTTTCGATTGCTCTTCCATTTTCAATCTTCCCACTGATTTATCTAACTTCTAAGAAATCACTGATGGGAGAATTTACCAATGCCAAATGGAATACCATCCTTGGCTATATCGTTTCCATTATCTTAACAATTCTCAATGTGAAATTGTTATTTGATATTTTCTAAGAAATTCACCCGAGTTATAAAACAAGCATATAAGAAAAAAGATACCCAAGATTTCTTGGGTATCTTTTTTAAAATAAACGGAAGACATGGGATTCGAACCCACGCACGCTGTTACACGCCTACCGCGTTTCCAACACGGCCTCTTAAGCCTCTTGAGTAATCTTCCAATGCTTACTCAAATAGTCTACCATAAAGCCTCTTATCTTGCAATAAAAATTCTGGAAATGAGAAAAATGATAGAATTTGAAAGAAAATGATAAAAAATGCTTGACTTTGAAAGAGAGTGTGATAGAATGAATAGTGTAAACGATAACAGGAGGTGATTCGGTGTTAAAAACAGAGCGGAAACAACTGATTTTAGAGGAGTTAAATCAACATCATGTAGTTTCTCTAGAAAAATTAGTTAGTTTGCTAGAAACGTCAGAATCAACGGTTCGAAGAGACTTGGATGAATTGGAAGCAGAAAACAAGCTTCGTCGTGTGCATGGTGGAGCAGAATTGCCTCATTCCTTGCAGGAAGAAGAAACCATTCAAGAAAAATCTGTCAAAAACCTTCAAGAGAAGAAGTTGTTGGCTCAGAAAGCAGCCTCTCTCATCAAGGAACAAGATGTCATCTTTATCGATGCTGGAACAACGACAGCCTTTTTGATTCATGAATTGGTCAATAAGAATGTTACAGTCGTGACCAACTCCATTCACCATGCTGCTCAGTTGGTTGAAAAGCAAATTCCAACTGTCATGGTTGGAGGAAGTGTCAAGATGGCGACGGATGCTAGCATCGGGGGCGTTGCTCTTAACCAGATTAACCAATTGCACTTTGACCGTGCCTTTATCGGGATGAATGGTGTGGACGATGGCTATTATACGACTCCTGATATGGAGGAGGGAGCTGTGAAGCGTGCTATTTTAGAGAATGCCAAACAGACCTATGTCTTGGTGGATTCGTCTAAAATTGGACAAACTTGCTTTGCCAAGGTAGCACCACTCAAACGCGCTATTGTTATCACAAGTCAAGGGCATGAGCTCTTGCAGGTTATTAAGGAGAAAACGGAGGTAATAGAAGTATGATTTATACAGTCACACTCAATCCATCCATTGACTATATCGTTCGTTTGGACCAAGTCCAAGTCGGTAGTGTCAATCGTATGGACAGTGATGATAAGTTTGCTGGTGGGAAAGGAATCAATGTCAGTCGTGTCTTGAAACGCTTGGATATTCCAAATACAGCGACTGGATTTATCGGTGGCTTTACTGGTAAATTTATTACAGATACTTTGGCAGAGGAAGAAATCGAGACACGTTTTGTCCAAGTGGCAGAAGATACTCGTATCAATGTTAAAATCAAAGCAGACCAAGAAACAGAAATCAACGGAACGGGTCCAACTGTTGAACCAGCCCAGCTAGAAGAGTTGACAGCTATTTTATCTAGTCTGACAGCAGAAGATACAGTTGTCTTTGCTGGTTCAAGTGCTAAGAATCTAGGCAATGTCATCTACAAGGATTTGATTGCCTTGACGCGTCAGACGGGTGCGCAAGTGGTTTGTGACTTTGAAGGACAGACCTTGATTGATAGTTTGGAATACCAACCGCTCTTGGTTAAACCAAATAATCACGAACTTGGAGCTATCTTTGGAGTTGAACTCGAAAGTTTAGATGAAATTGAAAAATATGCTCGAGAATTGCTGGTTAAGGGTGCTCAAAACGTCATTATCTCTATGGCTGGTGATGGTGCCCTTCTTGTCACATCTGAGGGAGCTTATTTCGCTAAACCAATCAAAGGAACAGTCAAAAATTCTGTCGGAGCTGGCGATTCTATGGTCGCTGGATTTACAGGTGAATTTGTCAAATCAAAAGACGCAGTAGAAGCCTTCAAAAGGGGAGTAGCTTGCGGAACGGCAACCACCTTCTCGGATGACTTGGCAACGGCGGAATTTATTAAAGAAACATATGAAAAAGTTGAGGTAGAAAAAAGATGAAAATTCAAGACCTATTGAGAAAAGATGTTATGTTGCTGGATTTGCAGGCAACTGAAAAAACTGCTGTCATCGAAGAGATGATTAAAAGCTTGGTAGATCACGGTTATGTGACAGATTTTGAAACATTCAAAGAAGGAATTTTGGCGCGTGAAGCCTTGACTTCTACTGGTTTAGGAGATGGTATCGCAATGCCTCACAGCAAAAACGCTGCTGTCAAAGAAGCGACAGTTCTCTTTGCTAAGTCAAACAAGGGTGTTGACTACAAGAGCTTGGACGGGCAACCAACTGATCTATTCTTCATGATTGCGGCTCCAGAAGGTGCCAATGACACTCACCTAGCAGCCTTGGCAGAATTGTCTCAATACTTGATGAAAGACGGTTTTGCAGACAAACTTCGTCAAGTAACATCAGCTGACCAAGTCATTGAACTCTTTGACCAAGCTTCAGAAAAAGCTGAGGAGCCAGTTCAAGCACCTACCAATGACTCTGGTGACTTTATCGTAGCTGTTACAGCTTGTACGACAGGTATTGCCCACACTTACATGGCCCAAGAAGCCCTTCAAAAAGTGGCTGCTGTAATGGGTGTTGGAATTAAGGTTGAAACCAACGGAGCTAGCGGTGTTGGAAACCAACTAACTGCAGAGGATATCCGCAAGGCTAAAGCTGTTATCATCGCAGCAGACAAGGCCGTTGAAATGGATCGTTTCGATGGCAAACCATTGATCAATCGTCCAGTTGCTGACGGTATCCGTAAGACAGAAGAATTGATTAACTTGGCTCTTTCAGGAGATGCTGAAGTTTATCGTGCTGCCAATGGAGCCAAAGCTGCAACAGCAAGCAACGAAAAACAAAGCCTTGGTGGTGCATTCTACAAACACTTGATGAGTGGTGTATCTCAAATGTTGCCATTCGTTATCGGTGGTGGTATCATGATTGCCCTTGCCTTCTTGATTGATGGTGCTTTGGGTGTTCCAAATGAAAATCTTGGTAATCTTGGTTCCTACCATGAACTAGCTTCTATGTTCATGAAAATTGGTGGAGCAGCCTTTGGTTTGATGCTTCCAGTTTTTGCAGGTTATGTTGCCTATTCTATTGCTGAAAAACCAGGTTTAGTAGCAGGTTTCGTGGCTGGTGCTATTGCCAAAGAAGGTTTTGCCTTTGGTAAAATTCCTTATGCTGCAGGTGGTGAGGCAACTTCAACTCTTGCAGGTGTCTCATCTGGTTTCCTAGGTGCCCTTGTGGGTGGATTTATCGCAGGTGCTTTGGTTCTTGCTATCAAGAAATACGTTAAAGTTCCTCGTTCACTTGAAGGTGCTAAATCAATTCTTCTATTGCCACTTCTTGGAACAATCTTGACTGGATTTGTCATGCTAGCTGTGAATATCCCTATGGCGGCAATCAACACTGCTATGAATGACTTCCTAGGCGGTCTTGGAGGAGGTTCAGCTGTCCTTCTTGGTATCGTTCTTGGAGGAATGATGGCTGTCGATATGGGTGGACCAGTCAATAAAGCAGCTTATGTCTTTGGTACAGGTACGCTTGCAGCAACTGTTTCTTCAGGTGGTTCTGTTGCTATGGCAGCAGTTATGGCTGGAGGAATGGTGCCACCACTTGCTATCTTTGTCGCAACGCTTCTCTTTAAAGATAAATTTACTAAGGAAGAACGCAACTCTGGTTTAACAAACATCATCATGGGCTTGTCATTTATCACTGAGGGAGCGATTCCATTTGGTGCCGCTGACCCAGCTCGTGCTATTCCAAGCTTCATTCTTGGTTCGGCAGTAGCAGGTGGACTCGTTGGTCTTACTGGTATCAAACTCATGGCGCCACACGGAGGAATCTTCGTTATCGCCCTTACTTCTAATGCCCTTCTTTACCTCGTTGCTGTCTTGGTAGGAGCAATCGTAAGTGGTGTGGTTTATGGTTACCTACGCAAACCACAAGCATAAAAATTAGATAGAAAATGAAAAGATTGGACCGTTTGGTGCAGTCTTTTTCTCTTTCCGAAATGTTTGTGAAATATGGTATAATAGAAGAATGGCAAACAAGAATACAAGTAAAACAAGACGGAGACCGTCTAAAGCAGAACTCGAAAGAAAAGAAGCGATCCAACGAATGTTGATTTCACTAGGAATCGCGATTTTATTGATTTTCGCAGCTTTCAAATTAGGGGCTGCAGGTATAACTCTTTACAATTTAATTCGCTTGTTGGTGGGTAGCCTAGCCTATTTGGCAATATTTGGTATCCTGCTCTATCTCTTCTTCTTCAAGTGGATACGAAAACAGGAAGGGCTCTTATCTGGCTTTTTCACCATATTTGCAGGTTTGCTCCTGATTTTTGAGGCCTACTTGGTTTGGAAATATGGTTTGGACAAGTCCGTTCTAAAAGGGACCATGGCTCAGGTTGTGACTGATTTGACTGGTTTTCGAACGACCAGTTTTGCTGGAGGGGGCCTGATTGGGGTCGCTCTTTATATTCCAACCGCCTTTCTCTTTTCAAATATCGGCACTTACTTTATTGGTTCTATCTTGATTTTAGTGGGTGCTCTCCTAGTCAGTCCTTGGTCTGTTTATGATATTGCTGAATTTTTCAGTAGAGGATTTGTCAAATGGCGGGAAGGTCATGAGCGTCGAAAAGAGGAACGCTTTGTCAAACAGGAAGAAAAAGCTCGTCAAAAGGCTGAGGAAGAGGCTAGATTAGAACAAGAAGAGACCGAAAAAGCCTTGCTCGATTTGCCTCCTGTTGATATGGAAACGGGTGAAATTTTGACAGCAGATGTTGTACTTGACGCTCCACCTTTTCCAGAAGAAGACTGGGTAGAACCAGAAATCATCCTACCTCAAGCTGAACATGAATTCCTAGAACAGGAAGATGGCTCAGATGATGAAGATGTTCAGGTCGATTTTTCAGCCAAAGAAGCCCTTGAATACAAACTTCCAAGTTTACAACTCTTTGCACCAGATAAACCCAAAGACCAGTCTAAAGAGAAGAAAATTGTTAGGGAAAATATCAAAATCCTAGAAGAAACCTTTGCTAGCTTTGGTATTAAGGTAACGGTTGAACGGGCTGAAATTGGGCCGTCAGTGACCAAGTATGAAGTCAAGCCAGCAGTCGGTGTACGGGTTAACCGCATTTCCAATCTAGCAGATGACCTCGCTCTAGCCTTGGCAGCCAAGGATGTCCGAATCGAAGCACCTATCCCAGGGAAATCTTTAGTGGGAATCGAAGTACCTAACTCCGAGATTGCGACAGTTTCTTTCCGCGAACTATGGGAACAATCTCAAACGAAAGCAGAAAATCTCTTGGAAATTCCTCTAGGAAAGGCGGTTAATGGAACCGCAAGAGCTTTTGACCTTTCTAAAATGCCCCACTTACTCGTCGCAGGTTCAACGGGTTCAGGGAAGTCAGTAGCAGTTAATGGCATTATCGCTAGCATTCTCATGAAGGCAAAACCAGACCAAGTTAAGTTTATGATGGTCGATCCCAAGATGGTTGAGTTGTCTGTTTACAATGATATTCCCCACCTCTTGATTCCAGTCGTGACCAATCCACGTAAGGCTAGCAAGGCTCTGCAAAAGGTTGTAGATGAAATGGAAAATCGTTATGAACTCTTTGCCAAGGTGGGAGTTCGGAATATTGCAGGTTTTAATGCCAAGGTAGAAGAGTTCAATGCCCAGTCTGAGTATAAGCAGGTTCCGCTACCGCTCATTGTCGTGATTGTGGATGAGTTGGCTGATCTCATGATGGTGGCTAGCAAGGAAGTGGAAGATGCTATCATCCGTCTCGGGCAGAAGGCGCGTGCTGCTGGTATCCATATGATTCTTGCAACTCAGCGTCCATCTGTTGATGTCATCTCTGGGTTGATTAAGGCCAATGTTCCGTCTCGTGTGGCGTTTGCGGTTTCATCAGGGACAGACTCCCGTACCATCTTGGATGAAAATGGAGCAGAAAAACTACTTGGTCGAGGAGACATGCTCTTTAAACCGATTGATGAAAATCATCCAGTTCGTCTCCAAGGCTCCTTTATCTCGGATGATGATGTTGAACGCATCGTAAACTTCATCAAGGCCCAGGCAGATGCAGACTACGATGAGAGCTTTGATCCAGGTGAGGTTTCTGAAAATGACGGAGAATTTTCAGATGGTGAATCTGGTGGGGATCCGCTTTTTGAAGAAGCCAAGGCTTTAGTTATCGAAACCCAGAAAGCCAGTGCATCCATGATTCAGCGTCGTTTGTCTGTTGGATTTAACCGTGCGACCCGCCTCATGGAAGAACTTGAGATGGCAGGTGTCATTGGTCCAGCTGAGGGGACCAAGCCAAGAAAAGTATTGCAACAATAAAAAATAGCTTCTTTCCAAGTTTGGAAGGAAGCTATTTTTCTGGCTATTGATTGGTTTTATTTTCTGAAGTTGGGGTATTGGACTGTTTTTCATTATCAGCGGCAGGTTTACTTGGAGTAGGAGTAGTAGAGTCCTGAGTTGCTGTTTTCTGTTCTTCTTTTTTCTCTTCCTTGACGCTGGATTTTGGCGTTTCTTCTTGTTGTGTTTTTTCTTGAGTGGTGTGATTTTCCTTATTGGGAGTAGTATTTTCCTTAGGGGATTCTTTTTGAATTTCTTTGACAATTGTTGTCGTCTGGCTTGTCGTAGGTTCTTTTTTAGTATTTTTGTTATTATCCAATGCGTTCATAATCGTGATACTTGCGGTAATCAAGCCAAGGATACTAGCGATTGTAGCAACGGTTTTTTGAAAGACTGTAAAGCCTTTTTTAATGTGTTCTGTTTTTGGTTTTGAAGTTCTACGATAATTAGACATACATTCTCTCCTTTAATTAAAATTTATTATACCGCATTTCTTTAAAAAAATCTTAAAAAAAGAGGAAATGCCCTTTCTTGTCGCAGGCTCCGTTTCATGATACAATAGAAGGAGTGATTTTAGAAAGCGTGAGAAAACATGATTTACTTTGATAATTCGGCGACAACCAAGCCCTATCCTGAAGCCCTTGAAACCTATATTCAGGTGGCTTCAAAAATTTTAGGAAATCCATCTAGTCTCCATCGTTTGGGAGACCAGGCAACACGAATCTTAGATGCTTCCAGACAACAGATTGCAGATTTAATCGGTAAGAAAAGCGATGAAATCTTCTTTACTTCTGGTGGGACAGAAGGAGATAACTGGGTTATCAAGGGTGTAGCCTTTGAAAAGACTCAGTTTGGTAAGCACATCATTGTATCAGCCATTGAACATCCGGCAGTCAAGGAATCAGCTCTTTGGTTGAAAAGTCAAGGATTTGAAGTGGATTTTGCTCCGGTAGATGAGAAAGGATTTGTGGATGTTGAGGCGCTGGCAGATTTGATACGACCTGATACGACCCTTGTTTCTATCATGGCTGTGAACAATGAAATTGGCTCGATTCAACCTATTCAAGCTATTTCAGAATTGTTGGCAGATAAGCCGACTATTTCCTTCCACGTTGATGCGGTTCAGGCACTTGCTAAAATTCCAACAGAAAAATATCTGACTGATAGAGTGGATTTCGCGACTTTCTCTGGTCACAAGTTCCACGGAGTTCGTGGTGTTGGTTTTGTCTATATCAAGTCTGGTAAGAAAATTACGCCTCTTTTAACAGGTGGTGGTCAGGAGCGAGATTATCGTTCGACAACTGAAAATGTGTCAGGGATTGCAGCGACAGCCAAGGCTCTCCGTTTGTCTATGGAGAAGCTAGATTTCTTTACAAGTAAGACTGGGCAGATGAAGACAGTGATTCGTCAAGCACTTCTGGACTATCCAGATATTTTTGTCTTTTCAGATGAGGAAGACTTTGCCCCTCATATCCTGACTTTTGGAATCAAGGGTGTTCGTGGTGAAGTCATCGTTCACGCTTTTGAAGACTATGATATTTTTATTTCTACGACCTCTGCTTGTTCGTCCAAGGCTGGAAAACCTGCAGGCACCTTGATTGCAATGGGAGTGGATAAAGATAAGGCCCAGTCAGCTGTACGTCTTAGCCTAGATATTGAAAATGATATGAGTCAGGTCGAGCAGTTTTTGACTAAGTTAAAATTGATTTACAATCAAACTAGAAAAGTAAGATAGGAGCATTCATGCAGTATTCAGAAATTATGATTCGCTACGGTGAGCTGTCAACCAAGGGTAAAAACCGTATGCGTTTCATCAATAAACTTCGTAATAATATTTCAGACGTTTTGTCTATCTATCCCCAAGTTAAGGTAACAGCAGATCGCGACCGTGCCCATGCTTACCTCAATGGAGCAGATTACACGGCAGTTGCAGAATCTCTCAAACAAGTATTTGGAATTCAAAACTTTTCCCCTGTTTATAAGGTTGAAAAATCTGTAGAAGTTCTGAAGTCTGCTGTCCAAGAGATTATGCAGGACATCTACAAGGAAGGCATGACCTTTAAGATTTCTAGCAAGCGTAGCGACCACAACTTTGAGTTGGATAGTCGTGAACTCAACCAAACACTTGGAGGAGCTGTTTTTGAAGCCATTCCAAATGTGCAAGCTCAAATGAAAAGTCCTGACATCAATCTTCAGGTGGAG
The DNA here is from genome assembly GCF_030439915.1 of Streptococcus sp. SPS1. Taxonomy (GTDB): domain Bacteria; phylum Bacillota; class Bacilli; order Lactobacillales; family Streptococcaceae; genus Streptococcus. Next base: position 43,675 of record NZ_JAQFJG010000001.1, on the reverse strand, counting down.
ATCCGTGAAGAAGCTGCCTATCTTTCTTATGAAACCATTCGTGGGGCTGGTGGTTTGCCAGTTGGAACTTCAGGTAAAGGCATGCTCATGTTGTCGGGAGGGATTGACTCACCTGTAGCAGGTTATCTTGCTTTGAAACGTGGGGTGGATATCGAGGCAGTTCACTTTGCTAGTCCACCTTACACCAGTCCTGGTGCTCTTAAGAAAACCCAAGATTTAACTCGTAAATTAACTAAGTTTGGTGGCAATATCCAGTTTATCGAAGTTCCTTTTACAGAGATTCAAGAGGAAATCAAGGCCAAGGCGCCAGAAGCCTATCTCATGACCTTGACGCGTCGCTTTATGATGCGGATTACCGACCGTATTCGTGAGGTACGAAATGGTTTGGTTATCATCAATGGGGAAAGTCTAGGTCAAGTAGCTAGCCAGACCTTGGAAAGCATGCAGGCTATTAACGCTGTGACCAACACTCCCATCATCCGTCCAGTTGTGACAATGGATAAGTTGGAAATCATTGACATTGCTCAGGAAATTGACACCTTTGAAATTTCTATCCAGCCTTTTGAAGACTGTTGTACCATTTTTGCGCCAGATCGTCCGAAAACAAATCCTAAGATTAAGAATGCGGAGCAGTATGAAACTCGCATGGATGTTGAAGGTTTAGTTGAGCGAGCTGTGACTGGAATCATGATTACTGAGATTACACCTCAAGCTGAAAAAGATGAAGTCGATGACTTGATTGACAATCTGCTCTAATCAGAAAACACAAAAGAATAGCGAAAATCAGTTAAAAAAGTTAGTTTTTTCTCTAAAAACAGGTGAAAAACTAACTTTTTTTCTATTTTTATGATATAATAAAATAAAATTTTGAATATAGAGAGTTTTCTGACAATGAATCATTCCTACTTTTATCTAAAAATGAAAGAACACAAGCTCAAGGTTCCTTATACAGGTAAGGAGCGCCGTGTGCGTGTTCTTCTGCCTAAAGATTATGAGAAAGACACGAATCGTTCCTATCCTGTTGTTTACTTTCATGACGGGCAAAATGTCTTTTATAGTAAAGAATCCTTTATTGGTCACTCATGGAAGATTATCCCAGCCATCAAACGTAATCCTGATATCAGTCGCATGATTGTCGTAGCCATTGATAATGACGGTATGGGGCGGATGAATGAGTATGCGGCTTGGAAGTTCCAAGAATCTCCTATCCCAGGGCAGCAGTTTGGCGGTAAGGGTGTGGAATATGCCGAGTTTGTTATGGAGGTGGTCAAGCCATTTATCGATGAGACCTACCGTACAAAAGCAGACCGCCAGCATACAGCCATGATTGGTTCCTCATTAGGAGGGAATATTACCCAGTTTATCGGTTTGGAATACCAAGACCAAATTGGTTGCTTGGGCGTCTTTTCATCTGCTAACTGGCTCCATCAAGAAGCCTTTAATCGCTACATCGAGCGTCAGCAACTATCGCCTGACCAGCGCATCTTCATCTATGTGGGAACGGAAGAAGCGGATGATACAGACAAGACATTGATGGCTGGTAATATTAAACAAGCCTATATCGACTCATCGCTTCGCTATTACCATGATTTGATAGCGGGGGGAGTACACTTGGGCAATCTTGTTTTGAAAGTTCAGTCTGGTGCCATCCATAGTGAAATCCCTTGGTCAGAAAATTTACCAGACTGTCTGAGATTTTTTGCAGAGAAATGGTAAGTTAGAAAAGGAGAAAGCCAATGCATATTGAAAACCTTAGCCACTGGAGTGGCAATCTTAACCGTGAAATGTACCTTAATCGTTATGGACATGCTGGGATTCCAGTTGTGGTCTTTGCTTCATCAGGTGGTAGTCACAACGAATACTATGATTTTGGCATGATTGATGCCTGTGCTTCCTTTATCGAGGAAGGCCGTGTTCAGTTCTTTACCCTATCCAGTGTAGACAGTGAGAGCTGGTTGGCCACTTGGAAAAACGGTCACGACCAAGCGGAGATGCATCGTGCCTATGAGCGCTATGTGATTGAGGAGGCCATTCCTTTTATCAAGCACAAGACAGGTTGGTTTGATGGAATGATGACGACAGGTTGTTCTATGGGAGCCTATCATGCACTCAATTTCTTCCTCCAGCATCCAGATGTCTTTACCAAGGTGATAGCTCTCAGTGGTGTTTACGACGCACGTTTCTTTGTCGGCGATTACTACAATGACGATGCTATTTACCAAAACTCGCCAGTAGATTATATCTGGAATCAGAACGACGGCTGGTTTATTGATCGTTACCGTCAGGCAGAGATTGTGCTTTGTACGGGTCTTGGTGCCTGGGAACAAGACGGTCTACCATCCTTTTACAAGCTCAAAGAAGCCTTTGACCAGAAACAAATTCCAGCCTGGTTTGCTGAATGGGGACACGATGTCGCCCACGACTGGGAATGGTGGCGCAAACAAATGCCTTATTTCCTCGGCAATCTCTATTTATAAAAGGAGTTATTTATGAATTACCTTGTTATTTCTCCCTACTATCCACAAAACTTTCAACAGTTTACCATCGAACTAGCTAATAAAGGCATCACAGTCTTGGGAATTGGTCAAGAGCCTTACGAGCAATTGGATGAGCCCTTGCGCAATAGCCTGACCGAGTATTTCCGTGTAGATAACCTTGAGAACATAGATGAAGTCAAACGTGCAGTTGCTTTCCTTTTCTATAAACATGGTCCAATTGATCGCATCGAATCTCATAATGAATACTGGCTTGAGCTGGATGCAACACTCAGAGAACAATTCAATGTCTTTGGTGCCAAACCAGAGGATCTCAAAAAGACGAAATTTAAGTCTGAAATGAAGAAGCTGTTCAAAAAAGCAGGTGTCCCTGTGGTCCCTGGAGCTGTTATCAAGACGGAAGCAGATGTTGATCAAGCTGTGAATGAAATCGGCCTTCCAATGATTGCCAAACCTGATAATGGAGTGGGAGCAGCCGCAACCTTTAAGCTTGAAACAGAAGACGATATCAATCACTTCAAGACTGAGTGGGATCATTCAACTGTTTATTTCTTTGAGAAATTTGTCACCTCTAGCGAAATTTGCACCTTTGATGGTCTTGTGGACAAGGATGGTAAAATCGTCTTTTCAACGACCTTTGACTACGCCTATACACCGCTTGATCTCATGATGTACAAGATGGACAATTCTTATTACGTTCTCAAGGATATGGATCCTAAATTACGTAAATATGGTGAGGCAATTGTCAAAGAATTTGGTATGAAAGAACGTTTCTTCCATATTGAGTTCTTCCGTGACGGGGACGACTACATTGCCATTGAGTACAATAACCGTCCTGCAGGTGGTTTTACCATTGATGTTTATAACTTTGCTCATTCCTTGGACCTCTACCGAGGCTATGCGGCGATTGTCGCAGGAGAAGAGTTCCCAGTGTCAGAGTTTGAACCGCAGTATTGTTTGGCTACTTCTCGCCGTGCAAATGTTCACTATGTCTATTCTGAGGAGGACTTGCTTGCCAAATATAGCCAGCAGTTCAAGGTTAAAAAAATCATGCCAGCGGCCTTCGCAGAACTTCAAGGAGATTACCTTTATATGCTGACAACTCCGAGTCGACAAGAAATGGATCAGATGATTGCTGATTTCGGACAACGTCAAGAATAAGAACTATCGGATTAAGGAAATTCACTCCCTTAATCCTTTTGTTTTATATAAAAAATAAAATCGCTTTCTTATATAATCTTTTGGGAAAGTAGTTGCTAAAAGATATAAAAATTGATAGAATAAGGATTGTCTAAAAAATTTTAAGGAGAATCTATCAAATGGATTTCACATGGGCAATTAAATATGCCACTGAATTTTTGGGAACTGCTATTTTGATCATTCTTGGAAATGGTGCAGTTGCTAACGTTGAACTTAAAGGTACGAAAGGTCACCAAAGTGGCTGGATCGTTATCGCTGTTGGTTATGGTATGGGGGTTATGATTCCAGCCTTGATGTTTGGTAACGTATCTGGAAACCACATCAACCCAGCCTTCACTCTTGGACTTGCAATCAGCGGTCTCTTCCCTTGGGCACAAGTTGCGCCTTATATCATCGCACAAGTTTTGGGTGCTATCTTTGGTCAAGCCTTGGTTGTGGCAACACACCGCCCATACTACTTGAAAACTGAAAATCCAAACAACATTTTGGGTACTTTCTCAACAATTTCAAGTTTGGATAATGGTACAAAAGAATCACATTTTGCAGCAACTGTTAATGGTTTTGTAAATGAGTTTGTTGGTTCATTTGTTCTTTTCTTCGCAGCCCTTGGTATGACTAAAAACTTCTTTGGTTCTGAAGTGCTTCAATACATGAAACAAATGGCTAGTCAAGCAGGTCAAAATGTTGACTTTTCTGATTTAGCAATCAAAGCCCAAGTAGCACCACATACTGCTTCAGGACTTTCAGTAGCTCACTTGGCACTTGGTTTCCTTGTTATGGCTTTGGTAACATCACTTGGTGGACCTACAGGACCTGCCTTGAACCCAGCCCGTGACTTGGGACCACGTCTCCTTCATGCTTTCCTTCCAAAATCAGTTCTTGGTGAGCACAAAGGTGATTCAAAATGGTGGTATTCTTGGGTACCAGTAGTAGCACCTATCGCAGCAGCAATTGCGGCAGTAGCTATTTTCAAATTCCTTTACCTATAAGAAATTGAAACCGGGGAAATCCTCGGTTTTTTAGGTGAAATTTTTACGAAAAATTGGTAAATTTGAGCATAATATCTTGTAAAAAATTCTAAAATCCTTTAAAATAAAAAGTGACGGAGGAATTTATGAATGTGAATCAAATTGTACGGATTATTCCTACTTTAAAAGTTAATAATAGAAAATTAAATGAAACATTTTATATTGAAACCCTTGGCATGAAGGCCTTATTAGAAGAGTCGGCCTTTCTATCACTAGGTGATCAAACAGGTCTTGAGAAGCTGGTTTTGGAAGAAGCACCAAGCATGCGTACTCGTAAGGTAGAGGGACGAAAAAAACTGGCTAGATTGATTATCAAGGTGGAAAATCCCTTGGAAATCGAAGGACTCTTATCTAAAACGAATTCGATTCATCAATTATATAAGGGGCAAAATGGCTACGCTTTTGAAATTTTTTCACCAGAAGATGATTTGATTTTGATTCATGCGGAAGATGACAGAGCAAGTCTAGTAGAAGTAGGAGAAAAGCCAGAATTTCAAACAGATCTGGAGTCAATTTCTTTAAGTAAATTTGAAATTTCTATGGAATTACACCTCCCAACGGATGTAGATAGTTTCTTGGAACTATCTGAAATTGGGGAATCCCTTGATTTTATCCCAGCACAGGGGCAGGATTTGACTGTAGACAATACGGTTACTTGGGACTTATCTATGCTTAAGTTCTTGGTCAATGAATTAGACATAGCAAGTCTTCGCCAGAAGTTTGAGTCTACCGAATATTTTATTCCTAAGTCTGAAAAATTCTTCCTTGGTAAAGATAGAAATAATGTTGAATTGTGGTTTGAAGAAGTATGAAGTGGACCAAGATTATTAAAAAAATAGAAGAACAAATCGAGGCAGGGATTTATCCCGGAGCCTCTTTTGCATATTTTAAGGACAATCAATGGACGGAGCTCTATTTAGGCCAGAGTGACCCAGAGCATGGCTTGCAGACTGAGGCAGAACTGGTTTATGACCTAGCCAGTGTTAGCAAGGTTGTTGGGGTTGGCACAGTTTTTACCTTTTTGTGGGAAAAAGGTAAAATAGATATTGACAGACCAGTAGCCGATTTTTTACCTGAGAGTTATTTTCCAGACATCACTATTCGCCAGCTCTTGACTCACGCAACAGATCTTGATCCTTTTATTCCCAATCGTGATCTTTTAACAGCTTCTGAATTAAAGGAAGCTATGTTTCATCTCAATAGAAGAAGTCAGCCAGCCTTTCTTTATTCGGATGTCCATTTTTTGCTGTTGGGTTTTATTTTGGAAAGAATTTTTAATCAAGACCTGGATGTGATTTTACAAGAACAAGTCTGGAATCTTTGGGGAATGAATGAAACCCAGTTTGGGCCGGTTGAGCTTGCTGTTCCAACAGTCAGAGGTGTAGAGGCAGGTCTGGTACATGATCCCAAGGCTCGCCTCCTAGGCAGACATGCTGGTAGTGCTGGTTTGTTTTCGACTGTAAAAGATTTACAAATCTTTTTAGAACACTATTTAGCAGATGATTTTGCAAGAGATTTGAGTCAAAATTTTTCTCCTTTGGATGACAAGGAACGTTCTTTGGCATGGAATTTGGAAGGCGATTGGCTAGACCATACGGGCTATACAGGTACCTTTATCATGTGGAATCGTCAGAAGCAAGAAGCGGCCATTTTCCTATCGAATCGTACCTATGAAAAGGATGAGAGAGCTCAATGGATTGTAGACCGCAATCAAGTAATGGACTTGATTCGTAAAGAAGAGTAAGGAGAGACATGTCAAATAGTTTAAAAGGGACTTTACTAACAGTTGTGGCTGGGATTGCTTGGGGCTTGTCAGGAACGAGTGGCCAATACCTGATGGCACACAGAATTTCGGCTCTGGTTTTGACCAACTTGCGTCTTTTAATCGCTGGTGGAATTCTCATGCTCTTGGCTTATGCCACTGCAAAGGATAGAATGCTGGCCTTTTTAAAGGATAGAAAGAGTTTGCTGTCTCTTCTCATTTTTGCTCTAATTGGTCTTTTTCTCAACCAGTTTGCCTATCTAACTGCTATTCAGGAAACCAATGCAGGAACAGCGACTGTGCTTCAGTATGTTTGTCCTGTCGGGATTTTGATTTATAGCTGTATCAAGGATAAGGTGGCGCCGACACTGGGAGAGATTATTTCCATCATATTCGCCATTGGAGGAACCTTCCTGATCGCTACTCATGGGCAGCTGGACCAGTTATCTATGACACCTGCAGGTCTGTTCTGGGGTCTCTTTTCTGCTCTGACTTACGCTCTTTATATCATTTTGCCCATAGCCTTGATTAAGAAGTGGGGGAGCAGTTTGGTCATTGGTGTGGGAATGGTCATAGCTGGTTTGGTCGCCCTTCCTTTTACAGGAGTTCTACAGGCCAATATACCGACTAGTCTTGATTTTCTCCTTGCGTTTGCAGGTATTATCCTTATCGGGACTGTCTTTGCCTATACAGCTTTCCTTAAAGGAGCCAGTCTGATAGGACCGGTCAAGTCAAGCTTGTTGGCTTCAATTGAGCCAATTTCGGCTGTATTCTTTGCCTTTCTAATCATGAATGAACAATTTTATCCCATTGATTTTCTTGGTATGGCAATGATATTGTTTGCTGTAACCCTGATTTCTTTGAAAGATTTACTCTTAGAAAAATAAAAAGACTCTTTGTCGTCCGTGACAGAGAGTTTTTGCCTAGTAATCTAATTATTTTCAAGATAAAATTCAAATCGTTCGCCTACATACTGACTTTTTACGTATTCAAAAGCTGTCCCATCTTCTAGGTAGGAAACTTGAGTCAGCCCAAGGATAGCGTGTCCTTTTTCAACTTCCAAATAGTGGGCAATTTTTTCTTTAGCAAGGCGAGCATAGATGGTCTGCTGTGATTTACCAATACGGTAGCCATGTTTTTGTAGAGTCTGGAAGAAATGACTGGTGATTTCTTCTTTTTTAAAGTCCTTAATGAATTTTTCAGGAATAGAAGCAACTTCATAAACCAGAGGAACTTTGTCGGCATAGCGAACACGTTCCATTCGGATAATATTTTCCGTTGGAGAAATTCCTAACTTGGCAACTTCCTGCTCATTGGGGATGGTTTTTCTGTAAGAAATGAGCTGGCTAGAGGGAACTTTACCTTGGGACTTAACAATTTCAGTAAAACTGGTTGTCCCTCGCATCTTTTCTTGTACACGTGTACTGGATACAAAGGTGCCACTTCCAACTCTGCGCTCTAAAACACCTTCTTCAACTAATAGAGATATAGCTTGGCGGAGGGTCATGCGACTGACCGCAAACTGCTCTGCTAAATCTCTTTCACTGGGAAGTCTTTCACCAATGGACCAACGGTGCTCGTCAATATCCTTTTTAATCTGATCGTGGATTTTCATATAAGCGGGTAGCATATTTTTCACTTCATTTCTATCTTTTCTCTATTGTACCCTAATAAACTAGAAAAAGTCAAACTTCGCCTTGTTTAGTTGGTAATTCGCCCTTATTTGTGATAGAATATTGAAAAAGATATTTCTTTTGAGAAAGGAAAAAGATGAGCAACATTTCAACTGATTTGCAAGATGTAGAAAAAATCATCGTATTGGACTATGGTAGCCAGTACAACCAGCTGATTTCACGCCGTATCCGTGAGATTGGTGTTTTTTCAGAACTAAAAAGCCATAAAATTTCAGCTGCTGAAGTTCGTGAAATCAATCCTGTAGGAATTATTCTATCAGGTGGTCCAAACTCTGTATACGAAGATGGTTCATTTGATATTGACCCAGAAATCTTCGAACTCGGAATTCCTATTTTGGGAATTTGTTACGGTATGCAGTTATTAACTCATAAACTTGGAGGAAAAGTTGTCCCTGCAGGTGATGCTGGAAATCGTGAATACGGTCAATCAACTCTTACTCACACACCATCAGCTCTTTTTGAATCAACACCAGACGAGCAGACTGTTTTGATGAGCCATGGTGATGCGGTTACTGAGATTCCTGCTGACTTTGTTCGTACAGGTACATCAGCTGACTGCCCTTATGCAGCCATTGAAAACCCAGATAAACACATTTACGGTATCCAATTCCACCCAGAAGTTCGTCATTCTGTATACGGAAATGATATCCTTCGTAACTTTGCTCTTAACATCTGTAAGGCTAAAGGCGACTGGTCAATGGATAACTTCATTGATATGCAGATCCAAAAAATTCGTGAAACTGTTGGTGATAAACGTGTCCTTCTTGGTCTATCAGGTGGTGTTGACTCTTCAGTTGTTGGAGTTCTTCTCCAAAAGGCTATTGGCGATCAATTGATTTGTATCTTTGTAGACCACGGTCTTCTTCGTAAAGGAGAAGCGGACCAAGTTATGGACATGCTTGGTGGTAAGTTTGGTTTGAATATCGTCAAAGCAGACGCTGCTAAACGTTTCCTTGACAAACTTGCTGGCGTTTCTGACCCTGAACAAAAACGTAAAATCATCGGTAACGAGTTTGTCTATGTATTCGATGACGAAGCAAGCAAGCTCAAAGATGTGAAATTCCTTGCTCAAGGTACGCTTTATACAGACGTTATCGAGTCTGGTACAGATACAGCTCAAACTATCAAGTCACACCACAACGTGGGTGGTCTTCCAGAAGACATGCAGTTTGAATTGATTGAGCCATTGAACACCCTCTATAAAGACGAAGTTCGTGCCCTTGGTACAGAGCTTGGTATGCCAGACCATATCGTATGGCGCCAACCATTCCCAGGACCAGGTCTTGCTATCCGTGTCATGGGTGAAATCACTGAAGAGAAACTTGAAACCGTTCGCGAATCAGACGCTATCCTCCGTGAAGAAATTGCCAAAGCTGGTCTTGACCGCGATATCTGGCAATACTTCACTGTTAACACAGGCGTTCGTTCAGTTGGTGTTATGGGTGACGGTCGTACGTATGACTACACAATTGCAATCCGTGCCATCACCTCTATTGATGGTATGACAGCTGACTTTGCAAAGATTCCTTGGGATGTCCTTCAAAAAATCTCAGTACGTATCGTAAACGAAGTGGATCATGTTAACCGTATCGTCTACGATATTACAAGTAAACCACCTGCAACTGTTGAGTGGGAGTAATTTTAAACTAACAAAAAATGCTTTGAAATCAGTGTTTCGGAGCATTTTTTGTTCTTTCTGTAAATAATTTGCAAACTATAGTAACTGTTGACTTTTACTTAACCATTTTTCGATGGTAAGTTCAAAATGGTCAATTACTATTATATTTTCAGGAATCGTATCAAAATCAAATAGTAAATTATCTGAATGAGTTTTTATAACTACTCCAAAATCAAGTTTTTTAGAGTTTATAGCATTCTGTAATAAAGAGATACTCTCATTCAGGCATTCATTATTTTTTTGAATTTTTATAGGTATCGGTTTTTTTTGAAAATGTTTAGGTAAAAAACCATCAATTCCTTTATTTCTTTGAACAATTTTTGCCTGTAATAATTTAAGAATGTTTTCCTCTTCCTCAGTTTTGGTTCTATATGCTTCGATTCCTTTATTCAATAAATTTGAACTTGTTTTTATAACATTTTCCAGACGTTGCTGAGTTATATTGATAGCTTCCTCAGATAAATCAATCCCCATATAATTTCTATTCAAAATCTTGGAGGCTACTAAAGTAGTTCCACTTCCACAGAATGGGTCTAAAACTATATCATTTTTATCAGTAGCAATCTTTATAATTTGTTCTAATAACAGAATAGGCTTTTGTGTAGGATAACCTACTCTTTCTTTAGCTTTTGGATTAAGAAATGGTATATTCCAAACATCTGAAAGGGGAACTCCATTTTTCTCTTTTGCTAGAATATAGTTACCATTATTATCAACTTTATATATAGTTTTAGAGTTTCCATCTCGTTTTCGTTCCACTAGTATTTGGTCGATATTTGTAGTAGAAGAATACTCTGTAAAAATTGTATTAAATTTAAAATCTTTTGACTTTGAATAAAAGTAAATGTTTTGATGATTGTTCAATAATCCCTTTTTTGAATTAGACCACCGTTTATAGTTCCATATAATTTCGCTTTGAAACATATCTGCTCCAAAGATATTATCTAAAATTAATCTAATATGATGATTTGCAATTTTATCACAATGAACGAAAATACTGCCACTATTTTTTAGCACTCTTTTGCATTCTTCTAATCTTACAGACAAAAATTCTTTGTAATCCTCAATCGAAGTCCATGTATCTTCGAATGAATACATAATATTTTTGTTATTAGATAATTTTTGGGTTTTCTGTGTAAAGAAAGGAGGGTCCATATAGATTAAATCAATACTTGAGGATTCAATAGTTTTTAATATTTCTAAGTTATCTCCTTTTAATACTGTCATTTTGATTTTACCCCTGTTTTTTTATCTGCAATATCTGTTAGAATACTAAGTAAATCAATACCGGTCACTGCTCTTAAATGTTCCCAGGCAGAATCTCCATAATAATATTTCCCTCCAATACCGTTATACAATGTTTCTAAAGTTTGCTGAATTTTTATAGCTTGAGTTCTATTTGGATAGTAGAACATTAACCGAATTGGTATATATCCTTTGTTATGAATAACTTTTATTCTAGTGTGTTCTTTAGTTATATGGTCTCCATCTGTAGTTGCATCCCGCCATTTTATTTCGTATGCGTGTTTTTCTCCAACTAAACAATCAATTTCAAAAGTCTTAGGTTTTGTACCTTCAGAATTAGGAATTTTAACTTTTTTAGCATTTTCTGTACCAAATTTTTCGTTAAAGCATAGTACTGCAGCTTCTTCTAAAAATGAACCAGCATATTTGTATAAAAAACGACCTTTATTTTGATACAAATCGATATTTTCTCCTTCTTCAAATGAAATACCTAAAACTCTGTATATCAAATAATGGCTCTTATTATCTTTTGCCATTTCACGAACTCTCTCTTGAACTTTGATGTTTAAGTTATCAGAATATTTCTTAGCTAATTTTTCGATTTTTTCTTTTAATTCGGTCATTTCTATCCCCTTGTTATAAATAAAATTATAGCTATATCTATTATAACATGGTTTAATAAATTCTTTGAGCATTTTTCTTTTTTTAAATATTGATTGTTTCTAAAAGTTCTAGTAATATTGCTATTTCCCATTTTTCCAAATATGTTATTCAACTTATTAGCTACTTATCTATTCATATTTTTGTATAAAACAACAAATCAATTCTAACAGTTTTATATCAGAATAATAAATAAAAAAGCGATATTCTAGGCTGTATCAATCCTTTTCCATTATATGAGCAATAGAGTGGGAATAGTCATCTAAGGACTTATTTATGTATTTTTACGAGCCAGTATCTTTGGATACTGGTTTTTACTTTTCTAGACTTTTTGGCTACTTGTTAAAACTGGGGTAATTTTCGACAGTTTATCAGTCATTATGCAAAGTCTAAAAGATTAGAAGCTAAATTCCCAAACTAAGTTCCACCGCTAATCCAAGTGGAAGTTAGTCTGATAAAAATCGTAAAAACCAGTGGAAATCCGTGTCAGGGTAAGTTCCACTGGTTTTAATCATGCTTGATTTCATCGCTTTTGTAGCCAAAAGGAATCGAAAAAAAGAGCGCACAAAATCCCCTCATCTGAAAGCGTTTCAGATTAAGTTCCGCTATGGTGGAAGTTAGTGTGAGACGTTTGAATGGGGGTTTTGGTTAGTTTTTAGAACTTATGTTGGAGTAATTTAGACGACTGACAGACGTCTTCTGCAGGTATTTTAGAAATGCCGAGAAGCTTAGGAATTTCTTCTCCGTAAGTAAAGTCAAATAGTTCATAGGCTGACTTTCCATTCAAAGCAGCACGTTTGACGCTGTTGACATGCGAACAGACGAGATTGATATCCTCTTGAGTTAAATTGTCAAAAGAAGTTCCCTTAGGTAGAATGTCGCGAATCAGCGTGTGATTTTTCTCAATTCTTCCTTTCTGGTCAGAGCGATTAGGGTCACAAAAGAAGAGTTTACTCTCTCCTCGCACATCCATTTCGATATCATCGACCCTGGCAAACTCTCCACCATTATCTGTCAAGATGACAGGGAAGAGTTGGAAGAAATCTTTGTCCGCTTGGTGAAGAGTGTTCTTGATGTCATAGAGGTGTTTGGTAACCTCAAGGGCAGTTTTATTATCCAGAAGTCTAGCGAAGATAAAGTTACAGAAAGATAGATTGAAGGTGAGTAGGACTTTACCTCCCATTCTGCCCATAACTGTATCCATTTCCAGCCAAGAGTTCAGTTGCTTAAGAGCCAAATAATTTAGGAAATCCTCATAGGAACGGCCTTTTTTAGCTTCTTTAGGGATGGAAGGTAGCTTACTTTTCCGTCTTTCTTTGAATTTAACGACTCTGGCTAGGTCAATAGGAGCGATAGATAGGTATCCTTTTCGGATATGTCGATAGACGGTTGAGGAGCTGACATCAAGGTTGTGAGTTTTGAGGATATGATAGATATGTTGTCCCTTTTTAACCCCATCAGAAATGATTTTATCCATGTCCCAGAAAGTCTGAGAATTAAGGGGAGTTCCTTCACGAGCTTCAACAAGAGTTTGTTCGTACTGTTTTTGAGCTTGTTTAGCGAGGTATAAAATCTTCTTATAGCCACAGTTTTGTCTTCTTTTAGGGCAGCCGTTACAGACAAAGGGAGCTTTGTCGAGTAGAGGGCAAGGAAGGTTATGGCATGTAGACTCTCGGACTTGTCTGTTTCGTTTGACTTCTTTGGAAACAGTAGTTGGGTCTTTTAGAATAAGGTGCCCGATAGCCTTGAAGGTTTCACCGCGTTCTAAGCCTAGTTGGATATCATTACGGTCTGAAAGGGTAAGTTGTTTATGTTTTGTCATCATAGTGAGCCTCATTTCTAACTCAAACGTCTCATACTTAATTCCACCATAAAAATCCGTTTTAGACTAATTTCCACTTTGGTCAGGCAAGTGGAAGTTACTTTGAGAAGTTACCTAAAAGATTAGAATTGTTAAAACAATTTGTCTAGGCTTGATTTTATCCTTTATTTACTATAAAATGAGAAGGAAAAACGTCAAACTTTTATATTGCAAATAGGAGAAATCATGACAAAAACATTAAAACGTCCTGAGGTTTTATCGCCTGCAGGGACTTTAGAAAAGCTCAAAGTGGCTGTTCAGTATGGAGCAGATGCTGTCTTTATCGGTGGTCAGGCCTATGGTCTTCGTAGCCGTGCAGGTAACTTTACCTTTGAACAGATGGAAGAAGGTGTCCAGTTTGCGGCTAAGTACGGTGCAAAGGTCTATGTAGCTGCCAATATGGTTATGCACGAAGGAAATGAAGCTGGTGCTGGTGAGTGGTTCCGTAAACTACGTGATATCGGGATTGCGGCAGTTATCGTGTCTGATCCAGCCTTGATTATGATTGCAGCAACAGAAGCACCAGGTCTTGAAATCCATCTTTCCACTCAAGCAAGTGCTACTAACTATGAAACCCTTGAGTTCTGGAAAGAGCTAGGCTTGACTCGTGTCGTTTTGGCGCGTGAGGTCTCAATGGAAGAATTAGCTGAAATCCGCAAACGTACAGATGTTGAGATTGAAGCCTTTGTCCATGGAGCCATGTGTATTTCTTACTCTGGTCGTTGTACTCTTTCAAACCACATGAGTATGCGTGATGCTAACCGTGGTGGTTGCTCTCAATCTTGCCGTTGGAAATACGACCTTTACGATATGCCATTTGGTCAAGAACGCAAGAGCTTGAAAGGTGAAATTCCAGAAGAATTTTCAATGTCAGCCGTTGACATGTCTATGATTGACCATATCCCAGATATGATTGAAAATGGTGTGGACAGTCTAAAAATCGAAGGACGTATGAAGTCTATTCACTACGTATCAACAGTAACCAACTGCTACAAGGCGGCTGTGGATGCCTATCTTGAAAGTCCTGAAAAGTTTGAAGCTATCAAACAAGACTTGGTGGACGAGATGTGGAAGGTTGCCCAACGTGAATTAGCAACAGGTTTCTACTACGGTACACCATCTGAAAATGAGCAGTTGTTCGGTGCTCGTCGTAAAATTCCTGAGTACAAGTTTGTCGCAGAAGTGGTTTCTTATGATGATGCGACACAAACAGCAACTATTCGTCAACGGAACGTGATTAACGAAGGCGACCAAGTTGAGTTTTATGGTCCAGGTTTCCGTCATTTTGAAACTTATATCGAAGATTTACACGATGCCAAAGGCAATAAAATCGACCGTGCTCCAAATCCAATGGAACTCTTGACAATCAAAGTCCCACAACCCGTTCAAGCTGGAGATATGGTTCGAGCATTAAAAGAAGGACTCATCAATCTCTACAAAGAAGATGGAACCAGCGTCACAGTTCGTGCTTAATAAGCAAGCAGGATATGAAAGATTTCTAGTTGTTTCCCCTTTAATCTTGCTCACTAAAAGAAAAGAAGTTAAAGAAAATATATCAATTTCGTCCGAGATTTCATCTCGGATTTTTTCAATATTTTTCAGAAAGACCTAGATAATGGTCGGATTTATTACAAGTTTTTTCCAATTTTTTCTATATAATAAGCTCAAAAATAGTAAAATTGTAAATAATTTCCATTAAACGCTTTCAATGTTGGTAAAAAGTTGACAAATCCAATTTTTAGGACTAAACTAAGTAAGTAAATTTTAATTAAAAGGAGAATTCATCATGAATTTAACATTTTTTGGTCTATGTCTTGCCTGTATGGGTGTATCTCTTGGTGAAGGGTTATTGATGAATGGTTTGTTGAAATCAGTAGCTCGCCAACCAGATATTATCGCTGAGTTTCGTAGCTTGATGTTTTTAGGGGTTGCCTTTATTGAAGGAACTTTCTTCGTAACTCTTGTCTTCTCATTTATTATTAAATAACGAAATATAAATTGGAGAAGGGAGAATGTTAGATGGAAGAAAGTATCAATCCAACCATCAATATTGGTCCTGTTACCTTTGATTTAACTTTGACAGCCTTGACTTTGCTGTCTGTGTTTCTGATTTTTGCATTTATCTATTGGGCAAGTCGTAATATGGCCTTGAAACCCAAAGGTAAACAAAATGTACTAGAGTATCTCTATGATTTTGTGATTGGATTTACAGAACCTAACCTTGGTTCCCACTACATGAAAGATTACTCACTCTTTTACTTATGCTTATTTCTTTTTATGGTCATCGCCAATAATCTTGGTTTGATGGCTAAACTTCAAACAACAGATGGAACAAACCTTTGGACATCGCCAACTGCAAATCTTTCATTTGACCTTGTCTTGTCTTTCTGTATTATTGTGATGGCGCACATTGAGGGGATTCGTCGTCGTGGGATTAAACAATACCTAAAAGGTTTTGTGACTCCTGCGTTTATGACACCGATGAATCTACTTGAAGAAGTCACGAATTTCCTTTCTCTTGCTTTGCGGATTTTTGGGAATATCTTTGCAGGTGAAGTAATGACAAGTTTGCTTCTCTTACTTTCACATCAGGCTATTTTTTGGTATCCAATCGCATTTGGGACAAACTTAGTTTGGACTGCATTTTCCGTGTTCATTTCTTGTGTACAGGCCTATGTCTTTACACTATTATCCTCTATGTACCTAGGAAATAAAATTAATGATGAAGAGTAGAAAGGAGTAACTGATGCACGTAACAGTAGGTGAATTAATTGGTAATTTTATTTTAATCGCTGGCTCTTTTATCCTTTTGCTAGTCTTGATTAAAAAATTTGCATGGTCTAATATTACAGGCATTTTCGAAGAAAGAGCTGAAAAAATTGCTTCAGATATTGACAGAGCTGAAGAAGCACGTCAAAAAGCGGAAGTATTAGCTCAAAAACGCGAAGATGAATTGGCTGGTAGCCGTAAAGAAGCTAAGACAATCATTGAGAATGCGAAAGAAACAGCTGAGAAAAGTAAGGCTAGTATTTTAGCAGATGCTAAACTAGAAGCAGGACGCTTAAAAGAAAAAGCAAACCAAGAAATTGCTCAAAACAAAGCTGAAGCTTTACAAAGCGTTAAGGGTGAGGTAGCAGATTTGACAATCAGCTTGGCTGGTAAAATCATCTCACAAAACCTTGATGGTCATGCCCATAAAGAACTCATTGATCAGTATATCGATCAGCTAGGAGAAGCTTAATGGACAAGAAAACAGTAAAGGTAATTGAAAAATACAGCATGCCTTTTGTCCAATTGGTACTTGAAAAAGGAGAAGAAGACCGTATCTTTTTAGACTTGACTCAAATCAAGCAAGTTGCTGAAGAAACAGGTTTACCTTCTTTTTTAAAAAAAGTGGCCGTAGACGAGTCTGATAAGGAAAAAACAATTGCTTTCTTCCAAGACTCTGTGTCACCTTTATTGCAAAACTTGATCCAGGTTCTGGCATACAATCACAGAGCAAATCTTTTTTATGATGTGCTTGTAGATTGCTTGGACCGACTTGAAAAAGAAACAAATCGATTTGAAGTGACGATTACATCTGCTCATCCTCTAACTGATGAACAGAAGAGTCGCTTGCTCCCTTTGATTGAGAAGAAAATGTCTCTGAAAGTGCGGAGTGTAAAAGAAGAAATCGATGAAAGTCTCATTGGTGGTTTTGTCATTTTTGCCAATCACAAGACAATTGATGTGAGTATTAAACAACAACTTAAAGTTGTTAAAGAAAATTTGAAATAGAAAGTGGTGTTCTTTTGGCAATTAACGCACAAGAAATCAGCGCTTTAATTAAGCAACAAATTGAAAATTTCAAACCCAATTTTGATGTGACTGAAACAGGTGTTGTAACCTATATCGGGGATGGTATCGCGCGTGCTCATGGCCTTGAAAATGCCATGAGTGGAGAGTTGTTGATTTTTGAAAATGGCTCTTATGGTATGGCTCAAAACTTGGAGTCAACAGACGTTGGTATTATCATCCTAGGTGACTTTACAGATATCCGTGAAGGCGATACAATCCGCCGTACAGGGAAAATCATGGAAGTCCCAGTAGGTGAAAGTCTGATTGGTCGTGTTGTGGATCCACTCGGTCGTCCAGTTGATGGTCTTGGAGAAATCCACACTGATAAAACTCGTCCAGTAGAAGCGCCAGCTCCTGGTGTTATGCAACGTAAGTCTGTATCAGAACCATTGCAAACTGGTTTGAAAGCTATTGACGCCCTTGTACCGATTGGTCGTGGTCAACGTGAGTTGATTATCGGTGACCGTCAGACAGGGAAAACAACCATTGCGATTGATACAATCTTGAACCAAAAAGGTCAAGATATGATTTGTATCTATGTTGCGATTGGACAAAAAGAATCAACAGTTCGTACGCAAGTAGAAACACTACGTCAGTACGGTGCCTTGGATTACACAATCGTTGTGACAGCCTCTGCTTCACAACCATCTCCATTGCTTTTCCTAGCTCCTTATGCTGGGGTTGCCATGGCAGAAGAATTTATGTACCAAGGGAAACATGTTTTGATTGTTTATGATGATTTATCAAAACAAGCGGTAGCTTATCGTGAACTGTCACTCTTGCTTCGTCGTCCTCCAGGTCGTGAAGCCTTCCCAGGGGATGTTTTCTATCTTCACAGCCGTTTGCTTGAGCGCTCAGCTAAAGTTTCTGATGAACTTGGTGGTGGATCAATTACAGCCCTACCATTTATCGAGACACAAGCAGGAGATATCTCTGCCTATATCGCAACCAACGTGATTTCTATCACTGACGGACAAATCTTCCTTGGTGATGGTCTTTTCAATGCGGGTATTCGTCCAGCCATTGATGCGGGTTCATCTGTATCTCGTGTAGGTGGTTCTGCACAAATTAAAGCCATGAAAAAGGTTGCTGGTACACTTCGTATCGACCTTGCTTCATATCGTGAGTTGGAAGCCTTCACTAAGTTTGGTTCTGACTTGGATGCGGCAACACAGGCTAAGTTGAACCGTGGACGTCGTACAGTTGAAGTTTTGAAACAACCTGTTCACAAACCATTGCCTGTTGAGAAACAAGTAACCATTCTTTATGCTTTGACACATGGTTTCTTGGATACTGTTCCAGTAGATGACATTGTTCGTTTCGAGGAAGAGTTCCATGCCTTCTTTGATGCTCAACATCCAGAGATTTTAGAAACCATTCGTGATACAAAAGACTTGCCAGAAGAAGCAGTCTTGGATGCTGCGATTACAGAGTTTCTCAATCAAACCAGCTTCCAATAAGAATAGAGGTGTCAGATGGCAGTATCTCTAAATGATATTAAAACAAAAATCGCCTCAACAAAAAATACGAGTCAAATCACTAATGCCATGCAAATGGTATCGGCTGCTAAGCTTGGTCGCTCTGAAGAAGCAGCTCGCAACTTCCAAGTTTACGCTCAGAAGGTTCGCAAGCTCTTGACAGATATCCTTCATGGTAATGGAGCTGGTGGTTCAACTAATCCGATGTTGATTAGCCGTCCCGTGAAGAAGACAGGCTATATCGTCATTACTTCAGACCGCGGTTTAGTTGGAGGTTATAATTCCTCTATTCTGAAAGCTGTTATGGAGTTGAAAGAAGAATACCATCCAGACGGTACAGGTTTTGAAATGATCTGTATCGGTGGAATGGGAGCTGATTTCTTTAAGGCTCGTGGTATTCAACCACTTTATGAATTACGTGGCTTGGCGGATCAGCCTAGCTTTGATCAAGTTCGTAAGATTATTTCAAAAACTGTTGAAATGTACCAAAATGAACTCTTTGATGAACTCTATGTCTGCTATAACCACCATGTCAACACGCTAACCAGTCAAATGCGTGTGGAACAAATGCTTCCGATTGTTGACTTGGATCCAAATGAAGCGGATGAAGACTACAGCTTAACTTTTGAATTGGAAACCAGCCGAGAAGAAATTTTGGAGCAGTTGTTGCCACAGTTTGCTGAAAGTATGATATATGGGGCTATTATCGATGCCAAGACAGCTGAAAATGCTGCTGGTATGACAGCCATGCAAACAGCGACTGATAATGCTAAGAAAGTCATCAATGATTTGACAATTCAGTATAACCGTGCCAGACAGGCGGCGATTACACAAGAAATTACAGAAATCGTAGCAGGAGCTAGTGCCTTAGAATAGGCTCTAGTCCAGCTCGTATGAAAATGAACTTAGGACCTAGTTGAACTAGGAACCGACAGTATCTTATATAGAATAGGAGAAGGAGATGAGTTCAGGTAAAATTGCTCAGGTTATCGGTCCCGTTGTAGACGTCTTGTTTGCAGCAGGGGAAAAACTTCCTGAGATTAACAATGCACTTGTCGTCTACAAAAATGACGAAAGAAAAACAAAAATCGTCCTTGAAGTAGCCTTAGAGTTGGGAGATGGTATGGTTCGTACTATCGCCATGGAATCAACAGATGGTTTGACTCGTGGAATGGAAGTATTGGATACAGGTCGTCCAATCTCTGTACCAGTAGGTAAAGAAACTTTGGGACGTGTCTTCAATGTTTTGGGAGATACCATTGACTTGGAAGCTCCTTTTACAGAAGACGCAGAGCGTCAGCCAATTCATAAAAAAGCTCCAACTTTTGATGAGTTGTCTACCTCTTCTGAAATCCTTGAAACAGGGATTAAGGTTATCGACCTTCTTGCCCCTTACCTTAAAGGTGGTAAAGTTGGACTTTTCGGTGGTGCCGGAGTTGGTAAAACCGTCTTAATCCAAGAATTGATTCACAACATTGCCCAAGAACACGGTGGTATTTCAGTATTTACCGGTGTTGGGGAACGTACTCGTGAAGGGAATGACCTTTACTGGGAAATGAAAGAATCAGGCGTTATCGAGAAAACAG
Organism: Streptococcus sp. SPS1; assembly: GCF_030439915.1. GTDB lineage: Bacteria > Bacillota > Bacilli > Lactobacillales > Streptococcaceae > Streptococcus. The sequence goes on along the minus strand of NZ_JAQFJG010000001.1, from coordinate 23,151 downwards.
CCATGGTATTTGGTCAGATGAATGAGCCACCAGGAGCACGTATGCGTGTTGCCCTTACTGGTTTGACAATCGCTGAATACTTCCGTGATGTGGAAGGCCAAGATGTACTTCTCTTTATCGATAATATCTTCCGTTTCACTCAGGCTGGTTCAGAAGTATCTGCCCTTTTGGGTCGTATGCCATCAGCCGTTGGTTACCAACCAACCCTTGCTACGGAAATGGGTCAATTGCAAGAGCGTATTACATCAACCAAGAAGGGGTCTGTAACCTCTATCCAGGCTATCTATGTGCCAGCGGATGACTATACTGACCCTGCGCCAGCAACAGCCTTCGCTCACTTGGACTCAACAACCAACTTGGAACGTAAGTTGGTACAATTGGGTATCTACCCAGCCGTTGACCCACTTGCTTCAAGTTCACGTGCCTTGGCACCTGAAATCGTTGGAGAAGAGCACTATGCAGTTGCTGCAGAAGTAAAACGTGTCCTTCAACGTTACCATGAGTTGCAAGATATCATTGCTATCCTCGGTATGGATGAGCTTTCTGATGAAGAAAAGACCTTGGTTGCACGTGCCCGTCGTATCCAGTTCTTCTTGTCACAAAACTTCAACGTTGCGGAACAATTTACTGGCCAGCCAGGTTCATATGTTCCAGTTGCTGAAACTGTACGTGGCTTTAAGGAAATCCTTGATGGTAAATACGACCACTTACCAGAAGATGCCTTCCGTGGTGTAGGTTCTATCGAAGATGTGATTGCAAAAGCTGAAAAAATGGGATTTTAAGAGGTGATCTATGGCTCAGTTAACTGTCCAGATCGTGACACCAGATGGTCTCGTCTATGATCACCATGCCAGCTATGTATCGGTTCGAACTCTGGATGGTGAGATGGGGATCTTGCCACGACATGAAAATATGATTGCGGTTTTAGCAGTTGATGAAGTAAAGGTAAAACGTATTGATGATGAAGATCACGTGAACTGGATTGCAGTAAATGGTGGCGTTATTGAAATTGCCAATGATATGATCACAATCGTCGCTGACTCTGCAGAACGTGCTCGTGATATCGATATCAGTCGTGCAGAACGTGCCAAACTTCGTGCAGAACGTGCAATTGAAGAAGCACAAGACAAACACTTGATTGACCAAGAACGTCGTGCGAAGATTGCACTGCAACGTGCCATTAACCGTATTAATGTCGGAAATAGACTATAAGAAAAAAATGAACTTGAAAATTCCAAGTTCATTTTTTATGTTTTCTTAAGGAGCAAAACGGATGCAGACTGCTTCGGGAACATGGAAGTCGTTGGAGAGTTCTGCTAGACGACCATTGTCACAATTACGTTTAAAGACAGTGGCATTGTCAGAGTCTTGATGGACAGCAATGAGAAATTTTTGGTCGGGTGTCAAATCAAAATCTCGCGGAGTCTTACCATGTGTTGGAACGATTTCTAGCAACTCTAAGCTACCGTCCGCAAGGATGGTATATACTGCGATAGAATCATGGCCACGGTTAGAAGCGTAGAGGTATTTACCGTCTTTAGAGAGACGAATAGCAGCGGTTCCATTAAAGCCTTCGTAAGCTTCTGGTAAAGTTGAAATCACTTGCATGCGTTCAAATTCACCAACGCCATCGTAGATTAAAACTTCGATAGTACTATTGAGTTCACAAATCAGATAAGCGATTTTATAGTGGTTATGGAAAACGATATGACGAGAACCAGCTCCAGGAATACTATTGTAGGTATAGAGTTTAGACAGTTTCCCTTCTTGATCAAGGTCATAAGTGACGACTTGGTCAGTACCCAAATCACAGGTCACTAGATAGTGGTCAGGTGTTAAATCTGTATAGTGAACATGGGGGAAAGCTTGATTTTTATGTGGACCTTGGCCACTGTGTTGATCCATATCACTAAGTAGAAGACTCCCATCCTCCTGACGTTTATAAACAAGGACCTGTCCCTTGTGATAGTTGGCTGCGTAAACCAAATCACGCTTTTCATCAACGGCAACATAACAGTGGGGAGCCCCCTCCTCAACGACATGATTTAACACAGTCCCGTCAGTTTGATAGGCTGCAATGCCCCCCTTATCGTCTTGACTACCAACAGTGTATAGGTGTTGGTGCTGGTCAAAAGCAAGATAGGTTGGACTTGGCTCAGCTGCAAAAAGTTCTAGATTTGAAAGCTGACCAGTTTCTGTATCAAAGTCAGCCTTGTAAATCCCTTGGGAAGTACGACGTGTATAAGTTCCAAAATAAACAGTTTCTTTCATAACTCTACCTCTATAATAAAGATAAGACTATTATATCACAAAAACAAGCCAATTAAAGACATCCAATTAGATGTAAGCACTTTAAAAAATAATTGATTGGTTTTTTGAAAAACATAATAATATTGAGATTGTTTTCCTTACTTTTCTTCTTAAAAGTGCTATAATGAACTCATAAAATGTTTAAAGGAGTCCTTACTATGAAAAAACGAGTTTTTCTAGCAGCTGGTGTAGCTATACTCTCGACGGCTATGCTAGCAGCGTGTTCAACAGGTGGTAAAGATGCTACTAAACCTGTTACCTATACCTATGTCTTCTCTACAGATCCTACGACTCTGGATTATACAGTTTCTGGAACTGCTAGCACCAAACAAATTACAGGTAATGTTATTGATGGTTTACTAGAAAATGATCAATATGGAAATCTAATTCCATCAGTTGCAGAAGATTGGACTGTTTCAAAAGATGGTTTGACCTATACCTATAAAATCCGTCAGGGTGTCAAATGGTATACTAATGAAGGCGAAGAATATGGTGAAGTCAAAGCTCAGGACTTTGTAACTGGTCTGAAGCACGCAGCTGATAAGAAATCACAGGCTCTTTATCTGGTTCAAGACTCAGTTCAAGGTTTGGACGATTATGTCAATGGGAAAACAACAGATTTCTCTACTGTTGGTGTAAAAGCGATAGATGATTATACGGTTGTTTACACTTTGAATCATCCAGAATCTTTTTGGAATTCCAAGACAACAATGGGCGTTCTTGCCCCAATTAGCGAGGACTTTTTGGCTTCTAAAGGAGATGACTTTGGGAAGGCGACTGATGTAACAAGCATTCTTTATAATGGTGCCTATCTCCTCAAGGGCTTGACATCTAAATCTTCTATTGAGATGACCAAAAATCAAAACTATTGGGACAAGCAAAATGTCTTTATTGATGATATTAAATTATCTTTCTTTGATGGTCAGGATGCCGATTCTCTTGGACGTGGCTTTGATGAAGGACATTATCCAGCGGCACCTCTCTTTAAAAATTCTGCCAATTATGAACGTCTAAAAGAAAAATACAAGGATAATATTGTGTATGGGCCACAAAGAGGCGGAACTTTCTATATCTCAACTAATATCGATCGTGTAGCTTATAACCATACTGCTAAAACAAGTGATGCGGAAAAATCATCCACTAAAAAGGCTTTGTTGAATAAAGATTTCCGTCAATCCTTGTCTTTCGCTGCAGATCGTACGGCTGCAGTATCTCAAGTATTTGGGGACGAAGTGGCACCTCGTAAATTACGTACAAGTTTTACCCCTCCAACATTTGTCCAAGTTGGAGAGCAGTCATTTGGGCAAGTAGCTAAGGCAGAACTGGATAAGTTAGATGATGTATGGAAAGATGTCAGTCTTGATGATGCCCAGGATTCACTTCATAATGTAGACAAGGCTAAAGCTAAATTTGAAGTTGCTAAGAAAACACTTCAAGCCGATGGAGTACAGTTCCCCGTTCATTTAGACCTTCCAGTTTCCTCTACTCAGACAGATTTTATTCGTCAAGCCCAATCTTATAAACAATCCATTGAGGAAGCCTTAGGCTCTGAAAATATAGTGATTGACATTCAACAAGTTTCTGATGATGAATTGGGAAATATGACAGTATTTGCAACATCGACTAACAATACTGATTGGGATATCAATGTAAATAGTGGTTGGAGTCCGGATTATGCAGATCCATCAACCTATTTAGATGTATTTGATCCAACATCTGGTCCAACTCTTCTAGGAGCACTTGGTGTAGCACCAGGTACAGATAATCCGGCAATCAAAGCTGTTGGTTTAGATAAGTTTAAAGAGTTAATTACGGATGCTAGTGGTGAGAAAATAGATCTGCAAAAACGTTATTCTAAATATGCTAAAGCACAAGCTTGGTTAACAGATAGTGCCTTGGTTATTCCTGTACACTCAGATGGTGCCCAAATGCTAATAACGAAGAAAGTTCCAGGTAGCGGTGCAGATGGTTGGGTAGGTGATAAGACAAGTGAAAACAGCTACAAGTACCAAAAATTACAAGACAAGATTGTAACGTCTAAAGAAATGGATGATTTCCGCAAGAAATTTGCTGATGAAAAAGCCAAATCAAATGCTGATTATCAGAAGAACTTAGACCGTCATATTCAAGAATAATTGAATCTCCTCTTTTGAGGAGATTTTTTATGTCGCTGTCTCCATGTAAGCACTTTAAAAAAGAGTTATTTTGATTTAAAAATGGTATAATGAGAGAACGATAGAAAGGAAGTATTTATGGAGCCAAAAGAGAAACATTTTAGCCTATCTTGGTTTTTTAAGTGGTTTTTAGATAACAAGGCCATTACGGTATTTTTAGTAACCTTATTATTGGGACTCAATCTTTTTATTTTAAGTAAGATTAGTTTTCTATTTTCACCTGTTTTAGACTTTTTAGCAGTTGTGATGTTGCCAGTCATTCTGTCTGGTTTACTATACTATTTACTGAATCCTATTGTTGATTGGATGGAGAAGCATAAGGTTAATCGTGTTATAGCTATCACTATTGTCTTTGTCATCATCGCTCTCTTTATCATTTGGGGCTTGGCAGTCGCCATTCCAAATCTGCAACGTCAGGTTTTGACCTTTGCAAGAAACGTTCCTGTTTACTTAGAAGATATAGATAGGATTGTTAATGGATTGGTAGCCCAGCACCTGCCAGATGATTTCAGACCTCAGTTAGAGCAAGTTTTGACAAACTTCTCTAGTCAGGCTACAGTTTGGGCAAGTAAAGTTTCATCTCAGGCAGTCAACTGGGTGAGTGCCTTTATTAGCGGAGCTTCTCAAGTGATTGTTGCCTTGATTATCGTTCCTTTCATGCTCTTTTATCTCTTGCGTGATGGGAAAGGCCTGCGTAACTATTTGACCCAATTCATGCCAAGAAAATTGAAAGAACCTGTAGGACAAGTTTTATCAGATGTGAATCAACAGTTGTCCAACTATGTTCGGGGGCAAGTGACAGTGGCTATTATTGTAGCAGTAATGTTTATGATCTTCTTCAAGATTATTGGTCTACGCTATGCGGTTACGCTGGGTGTTACTGCTGGTATTTTAAATCTGGTTCCTTATCTTGGTAGCTTCCTAGCCATGCTTCCTGCCCTAGTATTGGGCTTGATTGCTGGTCCAGTCATGCTTTTAAAAGTAGTGATTGTCTTTATCGTGGAGCAAACTATTGAAGGCCGTTTTGTTTCGCCACTGATTTTGGGAAGCCAATTAAATATCCATCCCATTAATGTTCTCTTTGTTTTGTTAACTTCAGGATCTATGTTTGGTATCTGGGGAGTTTTACTTGGTATTCCGGTTTATGCCTCTGCTAAGGTTGTCATTTCAGCCATTTTCGAATGGTATAAGGTAGTCAGTGGTCTATATGAAGTAGAGGGCGAGGAAGTCAAAAGTGAACAATAGTCAACAGATGTTACAGGCTTTGGAAGAGCAAGATTTAGCCAAGGCTGAGCATTATTTCGCCGAAGCTTTAGAAAATGATTCAAGTGATCTTCTGTATGAGTTGGCAACTTATCTTGAAGGGATTGGTTTCTATCCTCAGGCCAAGGAAATTTACCTGAAAATTGTAGAGGATTTTCCAGAGGTTCATCTTAATCTAGCTGCAATTGCTAGCGAGGATGGTCAAATCGAAGAAGCCTTCTCTTACCTTGAGGAAATCCAAGTTGACAGTGACTGGTATGTCTCGTCTTTGGCTCTGAAGGCAGACCTTTACCAGATGGAAGGTTTGACAGATGTGGCGCGTGAGAAATTATTGGAGGCCTTGACTTACTCAGAAGATCCTCTCTTGATATTGGGCTTAGCAGAGTTGGATAGTGAGTTGGAAAATTACCAAGAGGCCATTCAAGGCTATGCCCAGTTAGATAATCGCTCGATTTATGAGCAAACAGGCATTTCTACCTATCAACGGATTGGCTTTGCCTATGCCCAGTTAGGGAAATTTGAAACGGCCACAGAGTTTTTAGAAAAAGCTCTGGAGTTAGAATACGATGACCTAACAGCTTTTGAGTTGGCTAGTCTTTACTTTGATCGAGAAGAATACCAAAAGGCCGTCCTCTACTTTAAGCAGCTTGATACCATTTCTCCTGACTTTGAAGGCTATGAATATGGTTATAGCCAGGCCTTACATAAGGAACATCAAGTTCAAGAAGCCCTGCGTATCGCTAAGCAAGGCTTAGAGAAAAATCCCTTTGAAATTCGCCTCTTGCTAGCTGCTTCGCAATTCTCTTATGAATTGCATGATGCTAGTGGTGCAGAAAATTATCTTCTTGCTGCAAAAGAAGACGCTGAGGATACAGAAGAAATCTTGCTTCGTTTAGCCACTATTTATCTGGAGCAGGAGCGTTATGAGGATATTATAGACTTGCAAAGTGAGGAGCTAGAAAATCTCTTGACCAAATGGATGATTGCTCGTTCCTATCAAGAAATGGACGATTTGGATACTGCCTATGAGCATTACCAAGAGTTAGTAGGAGATTTGAAGGACAATCCAGAGTTTCTGGAACACTATATCTATCTCTTGCGTGAATTAGGCTATTTTGAAGAAGCCAAAGTCCATGCTCACGCTTACTTAAAACTGGTTCCAGATGATGTGCAAATGCAAGAACTGTTTGAGAGATTGTAAGAATATTTAAACATATAGAACTGTAGTTTATCTCTTTTGATAGCTACGGTTTTTATTTGTATATGATAGAATTTTTTTGCAAAAATGGTTGGTTATTTTGTTTATTCATGCTATAATAGGAACAATTACTTTTAGGAGGTGCAGTATGTCTTATTTATTTGAGATATTACCGAGTTTACTGAATGGTGCGAGCACGACTGTACAGGTCTTTGCACTGGTCTTGCTATTTTCGATTCCTTTGGGCGTTTTGATTGCCTTTGCCTTGCAAGTCCATTGGAAGCCCCTCCATTATCTGATTAACATTTACATCTGGGTTATGCGTGGCACCCCCTTGCTCTTGCAATTGATTTTTATTTATTATGTGCTCCCAAGTATTGGGATTCGTTTAGATCGCCTTCCTGCTGCCATTATTGCCTTTGTTCTCAACTATGCAGCTTACTTTGCAGAAATTTTCCGTGGGGGAATTGACACTATTCCAAGAGGACAGTATGAGGCAGCCAAAGTCTTGAAGTTTAGTCCCTTTGCCACAGTGCGCTATATTATCTTGCCCCAAGTGACCAAGATCGTTCTTCCTAGTGTCTTTAATGAAGTTATGAGTTTGGTCAAGGATACTTCTTTGGTCTATGCTCTTGGAATTTCAGACCTTATCTTGGCTAGTCGAACAGCTGCCAACCGTGACGCCAGTCTGGTTCCCATGTTCTTGGCAGGAGCCATTTACTTGATTTTGATTGGGATTGTGACAATTATTTCCAAAAAAGTTGAGAAGAAGTACAGTTATTATAGATAGGAGGCTGCCATGTTAGAATTACGAAATATCAATAAGAAATTTGGAGACAAACAAATCCTGTCTAATTTCAGTCTAAGTATTCCTGAAAAGCAAATCCTGGCTATCGTTGGACCTTCTGGTGGAGGTAAGACGACCCTCTTACGTATGCTTGCGGGTCTTGAAACCATTGATTCAGGGCAAATCTTTTATAATGGACAACCTTTAGAGCTGGATGAATTGCAGAAGCGAAACCTACTGGGATTTGTCTTCCAAGATTTTCAACTGTTCCCTCATTTATCAGTTCTGGACAATTTGACCTTATCGCCTGTGAAGACCATGGGAATGAAGCAGGAGGAGGCTGAGAAGAAGGCGGGTGGTCTCTTGGAACAATTAGGACTGGCAGGGCATGCAGACGCCTATCCATTCTCATTATCTGGTGGGCAAAAGCAGCGGGTGGCTTTGGCGCGTGCTATGATGATTGACCCAGAAATCATTGGCTACGATGAACCAACTTCTGCCCTAGATCCAGAATTGCGCTTGGAAGTGGAAAAACTGATCTTGCAAAATAGGGAACTTGGGATGACGCAGATTGTGGTTACCCACGATTTGCAGTTCGCGGAAAATATCGCAGATGTATTATTGAAAGTAGAACCTAAATAGGAGGAAAAATGGATGAAAAAATGGATGCTTGTATTAGTCAGTCTGATGACTGCTTTGTTCTTAGTAGCTTGTGGAAAAAATGCTAGCGAAACTAGTGGAGATAATTGGTCTAAGTACGAGTCTAACAAGTCTATTACTATTGGATTTGATAGTACTTTTGTTCCAATGGGATTTGCTCAGAAAGATGGTTCTTATGCAGGATTTGATATTGATTTAGCTACAGCTGTTTTTGAAAAATACGGAATTACGGTAAATTGGCAACCGATTGATTGGGATTTGAAAGAAGCTGAATTGACAAAAGGAACGATTGATCTGATTTGGAATGGCTATTCCGCTACAGACGAACGCCGTGAAAAGGTAGCTTTCAGTAACTCATATATGAAGAATGAGCAGGTATTGGTTACGAAGAAATCATCTGGTATCACGACTGCAAAGGATATGGCTGGAAAGACATTAGGAGCTCAAGCCGGTTCATCTGGTTATGCGGACTTTGAAGCAAACCCAGCGATTTTAAAGGATATTGTCGCTAATAAGGAAGCGAATCAATACCAAACCTTTAATGAAGCCTTGATTGATTTGAAAAATGATCGAATTGACGGTCTATTGATTGATCGTGTCTATGCAAACTATTATTTAGAAGCAGAAGGTGTTTTAAACGATTATAATGTCTTTACAGTTGGACTAGAAACAGAAGCTTTTGCAGTTGGAGCCCGTAAGGAAGATACAACCTTGGTTAAGAAGATAAATGAAGCTTTTTCTAGTCTTTACAAGGACGGTAAATTCCAAGAAATCAGCCAAAAATGGTTTGGAGAAGATGTAGCAACCAAAGAAGTAAAAGAAGGACAGTAAGATAAAATAGTGGCTGAGACTGCGTTTTGATTAGCAAAACGTAGTTTTTTTCATCAAAAAAATCCTCTGATAAGTACCAGAGGATAAGAGTTTATTTCATTGTTGGGAAGAGCAATACATCACGGATAGTAGTTGTATCAGTGAGGAGCATGCAGAGACGGTCGATACCGATTCCCAAACCACCTGTTGGTGGCATACCGTATTCAAGAGCCTCGATGTAGTCGTAGTCGATACCTGTCGCTTCATCGTCACCAAGTTCTTTGGCTTTAGCTTGGGCTTCAAAACGGCTAAGTTGGTCGATTGGGTCGTTCAACTCAGTAAAGGCATTACCGTACTCCTTAGTCATGATGAAGAGCTCGAAACGGTCAGTAAAGCGTTCGTCTTCAGGATTCTTCTTAGCAAGTGGAGATACAGCTACTGGATGTCCATAGACAAAGGTTGGTTGGATTAAAGTTTCTTCAACAAACTCTTCAAAGAAGGCATTGATGATGTGACCAACCTCAGTATAGTGTTTCTCAACAGGAACTTTTTTCTCAGCAGCGATAGCTTTAGCTTCTTCCAAAGTCATGTCTTGCCAGAAATCGACACCAGTAATTTCTTTGATAGCATCCACCATATGAACACGTTTAAATGGCTCGTTAATCTTGATTTCAGTACCTTGATAGTTAACTGGACCATCGCCTTTGACTGATTTAGCAGCATGCTGGATAATGCCTTCCGTCAAGTCCATGATGTCTTGGAAGTCAGCATAAGCTTGGTAAACTTCGATAGAAGTAAACTCAGGGTTATGAGTAGCATCCATTCCCTCGTTACGGAAGATACGGCCAATTTCATAGACGCGTTCCATACCACCCACGATAAGGCGTTTCAAGTGAAGCTCAGTCGCGATACGAAGCACCATGTCAATGTTTTGGGCATTGTGGTGGGTGATAAATGGACGAGCCGCAGCACCACCAGCTTCGTTGTGAAGAACAGGTGTTTCCACTTCAAGGAAACCTTTTTGGTCAAGGTAACGACGGATTTCAGAGATGATTTTTGAACGAGTGACAAAGCGTTCAAAGCTTTCACGGTTAGAAATCAAGTCAAGGTAACGTTTACGGTAAATTGTTTCAACGTCTGTCAAACCATGGAATTTTTCAGGAAGAGGACGAAGAGCCTTAGACAAGTGTGTGATGTGGGTTGCCTTGATAGAGAGTTCTCCCATATCTGTACGCATCACTTCACCTTCGACACCAAGGAAGTCACCAAGGTCTGCTTTTTTGAAGATTTCGTAGTTTTCTTCACCGACAGCATCCTTACGAACGTAGATCTGGATTTGACCTTCGCGGTCTTGAAGGTGGGCAAAGCCAACTTTTCCTTTACCACGTTTGGTTACCAAGCGTCCTGCGATAGTTGCTGTTTCATTTTTATCATGTAATTGTTCTTTATCGAGGTCGGCATATTTATCTTTTAATTCTTGTGAATTTGCAGTGCGTTCAAAGCGTTTTCCGAAAGGATCAATTCCTTGCTCACGGAGCGCAGCCATTTTTTCACGGCGAACGATCTGCTGGTCATTTAGTTCTTCCATATGTTCTGTTGACATGGGATCCTCCTAGTTTTACTCAAAATTGAATACGATGAGTCTTTTTTTGCGATACTCCCATTTTATCATAAATAGCCAAGAAATTCACGGATAATCTTTCAAAACTAAAAAGAACCTGACGCTAATACTCTTCGAAAATCTCTTTAAACCACGTCAACGTCGCCTTGCCGTATGTATGTTCCTGACTTCGTCAGTTTTATCTGAAACCTCAAAACCATGTTTTGAGCTGACTTCGTCAGTTTCATCGACAACCTCAAAGCAGTGCTTTGAGCAGACTGCGGCTAGTTTCCTAGTTTGCTCTTTGATTTTCATTGAGTATAAAATCAAGTTCTGTTATTGATAAGAAGTATCATTCCAAGTATCGAGAGTGAATGTTTCAAAATCATGGGTTTCTATAACGGTCAGGCTGGCATTTGCAAGGCCTCCATCTTTACGAAGAAGTGGTTCTTTATATCCTAGAAGAGTACGAAGACTGGCAGTAAGATTGGCGCCGTGACCGACAATTAGAATACGCTCAGCTGGACTATCTTTTAATGATTTGATAAATTGGATAGTTCGTTGTGTTGTGCTATAGAGGGATTCGGCTCCAAACATTTGAGTGTCAAATTGAGCAAGATTAGATCGGAAAGCTTTGATTTGTTGCGGGTAAATAGCTTCCAAGGTTGCAATTTTCAAACCCTCCAACTTCCCCAGCTGCCATTCACGGAGATTCGGAACACTTTCTAAAGGACAGGGGGTCCTGAGTTGACTTTGGATAATCTCGGCAGATCTGACCGCTCGAGGTAAATCGCTTGAATAAATCTGATTAAAAGGAATTTCCTTGAGATATTGGCCAAGTTGTTTTAGGGTTTCAATGGATTCAGGAAGAAGGGGAGAATCTCCACTAGCGCCTTGAAAACGACCTTCTTGGTTCCAGACAGTACGACCGTGGCGGACAAAGTAGAGTTTCATTACTTGCTGTCCTCCAAAATATCGGCAAAGTCTGCCTTTACAAAGCTAGCCAAGTCTTGTGGCGCGACGATAATGCTGTGTCCGACTTCGCCTGCAGAAACAATCATTTGATTCAAGTCGAGAGCGATTTTATCGATAAAAATGGGGTAATTATGTTTTTGACGAATACCAACAGGATTATTGGCTCCATGAATGTAACCAGTTGTTTTTTCCAAGTCCTTTTGTGGAATCATGCTCACTTTTTTATTGCCGGAAATTTTAGCTAGTTTCTTTTCAGACAAGTGCTGAGTGATAGGGACAATTCCGATAATCGGTCCTGTCTTGTCTCCTAAAAGAGCCAAGGTTTTGAAAATCTGATCTCGTTCATAACCTTGAGGAAGTTCTCCTTCAAGTGCATTGATTCGAATCCCTTGATGTGGGATACCTGCTTTAGATAGGATTTGTTCCACCAATGTTTTTTTGATTTTAACTTTTTTTGCCATTATTTATATTTATCCTCCAATTGGCTCATCCAAATACCAAGCCAGATTCCCAGTGCAAAGAAGAAGGCGATGATGACATATCCAACAAGTGAAATACCGGTGTATTGGATACTCTCAGCGTTTCCTGCATTTGGAATCAAGATCAAAAGGGTACTTGATAGGACGATACCGATGATGAAATGATAGACGCGTGAGTGGTAGTTGTTTAAGGCATAATCCATCAATTTTGAAAAAATGATGAGAGTTCCACCTGCCCCGATTCCAATCGGGAAGAAGGTTCCCAAGAGGTCAAAAGTTTTAAAACCAGTCAACATAGGAGCATAGAGTCCCAAAATCAAAAGTAAATTTGATGGACTGAGGCCAGGAACCAAGACGCCAAGGGCCAATAGTGCGCCTGCTAGGACGAAGTTAAGAAAGCTGGCGCTTAAGGTTCCAACGACAAAATTTAAGGCATAGAGTCCTAATCCAGAAATGATAAAGGTTGTCCAGAACCAAGCTAAATCAATCTTGTCTCGGTCAGATTCTCGAGTTGATTCTTTGAGGAGGCTAGGAACTGTACCGATAATAGCTCCCGCAAAGCTCCATAAGACAAAGACCTGATAATTTTCAAGCAGGTATTCAATCGGGTAGGAAAATAAGCCGATTCCCAGAAGCATACCGATGGCAACTGGAATAAAGTACAAAACATTTTCTTTAAAGTCTTTAAAGGGATGGGCCAGAAAGCCAATCATCCGTTCGTAAATGCCTAAGATTGCTGCTAGAACCCCTCCGGAAATTCCTGGTAAGATAAATCCAAGAGCAATCACAATCCCTTTAATAATGCGCGCTAACCATGAGAGCATATATTTCCTCCAACTATTTCTATTTCAAAAAATCCTTACTATATTGTATCACAATCAAACACAAAAAGAAAAAGCAAATGCTAAACAAATGCTTTTAAGGTTTTAAAAAGAGTTTTCGAAAGGTTTCTTCTTTATTTTTTAAGGGAGAGATGACGTTGATATCCAAATTGTGGTCAAAGCCGGCAATTTTCCCTTTAGATGTGTATTGGTGAATATCATAATCTAAATCAGTTTTAGGACTGCTCTCCAAAAATCCTGAGTTTGAGCCGTAGGACGGAATCCAAACAGAGGTAAACTTGCCTGTCTCAATACTATGTTCTTCCATGAAATAGACCCCAACGTAGATGCCGATGTTTTTAGCACCTAGTGATGCTAGTTTTGCTCGAAAAGCTTCAACACCCTCGTTCATATTGGACATGGTTTTGTCTTCTACGTCTAGCCAATAGTAACTAGGGCTGTAAGGAGAGGCAGCATTGTAGAAAACTTCAGCGGCTTTTTCCATTTCTTGGACACTTTTTCCAGCTACATAAGCGTAGACCCCAACGGGGACATTCCGCTTTTGAAGTTCAGTGATATGACTCTTATAGGCCTTGTCTATTCCATTGATAAAGGAAGCATCATTTTCTTTTGTCGTTTGAGCACCACTGTGAACACGAACAATAGCGCCTGAAATATTTTGTGAGAGGGCATCGTAGTTGATTTCCTCAGGACGCTGCCAGCCAGAGAGGTCAATAATCGGTTTGTCTAAGTGTTTCAAAGCCTGTGCTTCAATCTGCGCTATGTTGGATTTTGTTTTAAAGGATTGGTTATCATTAAGTGGGCGATTGATGATTAAAATGAACATCATAATCCCCAAAAAACTAAATAAAATAAGTGGATGAATTTGTTTTCTCATATCTCATAATTTTACCCTAAAAATGAAAAAAAATCAAAAAAAATGGGTTAAAGAAGAGACTTTAGAGCATTTTTTCATTCAAGAGCGCGGAATGATTTGAAATATGGTATAATAAAAGGGAATTTCTAGAGAAAAGAGAAGATTATGTCAAATTATGCCATTATTTTAGCAGCGGGTAAAGGGACTCGCATGAAATCTGATTTGCCAAAAGTTTTGCACAAGGTTGCGGGTATTTCTATGTTGGAACATGTTTTCCGTAGCGTGGGAGCTATCCAACCTGAAAAGACAGTAACAGTTGTGGGACACAAGGCAGAATTGGTTGAGCAGGTCTTGGCTGGACAGACAGAATTTGTGACTCAATCTGAACAGTTAGGGACTGGCCATGCAGTTATGATGACAGAGCCTATCTTAGAAGGTTTGTCAGGGCACACCTTGGTCATCGCAGGAGATACTCCTTTAATCACTGGTGAAAGCCTGAAAAACTTGATTGATTTCCACATCAATCATAAAAATGTGGCGACTATCTTGACTGCTGAAACAGATAATCCTTTCGGCTATGGACGAATTGTTCGTAATGACAATGCTGAGGTTCTTCGCATTGTTGAGCAAAAGGATGCCACAGATTTTGAAAAACAAATCAAGGAAATCAACACTGGAACATATGTCTTTGACAACGAGCGTTTGTTTGAGGCTTTGAAAAATATCAATACCAATAATGCTCAAGGAGAATACTATATCACAGATGTCATTGGCATTTTCCGTGAAGCTGGTGAAAAAGTTGGCGCTTATACTTTGAAAGATTTTGATGAAAGTCTTGGGGTAAATGATCGTGTGGCTCTTGCGACAGCTGAGTCGGTTATGCGTCGTCGCATCAATCACCAACATATGGTCAACGGTGTTAGCTTTGTCAACCCAGAAGCAACTTATATTGATATTGATGTTGAGATTGCGCCTGAAGTTCAAATCGAAGCCAATGTTACCTTGAAAGGTCAAACGAAAATTGGTGCTGAGACTGTTTTGACAAATGGAACGTATGTAGTGGATAGCACTATCGGAGTAGGAGCTGTCATTACCAATTCTATGATTGAAGAAAGTAGTGTTGCAGACGGCGTAACTGTTGGACCTTGTGCCCACATTCGTCCAGGTTCAAGTCTGGGTGCCCAAGTCCATATTGGAAACTTTGTTGAGGTGAAAGGGTCTTCTATCGGCGAGAATACCAAGGCTGGTCATTTGACTTATATCGGAAACTGTGAAGTGGGCAGTAACGTTAATTTCGGTGCTGGAACCATTACAGTCAACTATGACGGTAAAAATAAATACAAGACAGTCATTGGCAACAATGTCTTTGTTGGATCAAATTCAACCATTATTGCCCCAGTTGAGTTAGGTGACAATTCTCTTGTTGGAGCTGGTTCAACTATTACCAAAGACGTGCCAGCAGATGCGATTGCCATTGGACGCGGTCGTCAGGTTAACAAAGACGAATATGCAACTCGCCTTCCTCATCATCCTAAGAATCAGTAGGAGTCTGTCATGGAATTTGAAGAAAAAACGCTTAGCCGAAAAGAAATCTATCAAGGGCCAATTTTTAAACTGGTCCAAGATCAGGTTGAATTACCAGAAGGCAAGGGAACTGCCCAGCGGGATTTGATTTTTCACAATGGAGCTGTCTGTGTTTTAGCAGTAACGGATGAGCAAAAACTTATCTTGGTCAAGCAGTACCGCAAAGCTATTGAGGCTGTCTCTTACGAAATTCCAGCTGGAAAATTGGAAGTAGGAGAAAATACAGACCCTATTGCAGCAGCTCTGCGTGAATTAGAGGAAGAAACAGCCTATACAGGGAAATTAGAACTCTTATATGATTTTTACTCAGCCATTGGCTTTTGTAATGAAAAGTTAAAACTATACCTAGCCAGTGATTTGACAAAAGTGGAAAATCCGCGTCCGCAGGATGAAGATGAAACCTTGGAAGTCCTTGAAGTGAGCTTAGAAGAAGCCAAGGAATTAATCCAATCAGGTCATATCTGTGATGCCAAGACAATTATGGCTGTTCAATATTGGGAATTGCACAAAAAATAGAGGAGGTCAGTATGGGGAAACCTTTATTAACGGATGAAATGATTGAAAGAGCTAATAGAGGCGAAAAAATTTCAGGTCCTCCTTTGCTAGATGATAATGAGGAGACTAAGATTTTACCAACCTCTTCTTCCCGTTTTGGTTATGCCAATCCTAAGGATCATGGTTTTAGCCAGGAAACCTTGAAGATTCAGGTCGAACCGTCTATTCATAAAAGCCGTCGCATTGAAAATACCAAGAGAAATGTCTTCAATTCTAAGTTAAATAAGATTTTATTTGCAGTCATCTTTCTCTTAATTTTGCTTGTCTTAGCAATGAAACTTTTGTAATAGAAAAGGAATTGAAATGAAAATAGGAATTATTGCGGCTATGCCAGAAGAACTAGCTTATTTGGTACAGCATTTAGAAAATGCCCAAGAGCAAGTTGTTTTGGGGAATACCTATCATACAGGCACCATTGCCTCGCATGAAGTCGTTCTTGTAGAAAGTGGAATTGGTAAGGTCATGTCTGCTATGAGTGTGGCGATTTTGGCTGATCATTTTCAAGTGGATGCTCTTATCAATACAGGTTCAGCTGGGGCAGTAGCAGAAGGTATCGCTGTTGGGGATGTTGTGATTGCTGACAAATTAGTCTATCATGATGTGGATGTCACAGCTTTTGGCTATGCTTATGGACAAATGGCGCAACAACCGCTTTATTTCGAATCAGACAAAACCTTTGTTGCCAAAATCCAAGAGAGTTTATCTCAATTGGATCAAAACTGGCATCTTGGTTTGATTGCTACAGGAGATAGTTTTGTTGCAGGAAATGACAAGATAGAAGCGATTAAGTCCCATTTTCCAGAAGTTTTAGCCGTGGAGATGGAGGGGGCAGCTATTGCTCAGGCAGCGCATGCTCTTAATCTTCCAGTCTTAGTCATTCGAGCTATGAGTGACAATGCCAACCATGAAGCAAACATCTCTTTTGATGAGTTTATTATAGAAGCTGGACGTCGCTCTGCCCAAGTCTTATTAGCCTTTTTGAAGGCTTTAGATTAAGCGAAAATTTGACAGTTTTTCTAGCTTATGATAAGATTTAAATAAAGAAAAGCTAGAAAACGTTTCAGAGGATATTATGAGTATTGAAATGACCGTCAGTGAGATTGCAGAGGTCTTAGGATTATCTCGCCAAGCAATCAATAACCGTGTCAAAGAATTACCAGAAGAAGACACAGATAAAAATGACAAAGGGGTAACAGTCGTTACCAGAAGTGGCTTGATTAAGCTAGAAGAAATCTATAAAAAAACGATTTTTGAAGATGAGCCTGTCAGTGAAGATGTCAAGCAACGTGAACTGATGGAGATTTTGGTTGATGAGAAGAATGCAGAAATTCTTCGTCTCTATGAACAATTAAAAGCCAAGGATCGTCAGTTATCAGAAAAAGACGAGCAAATGCGCATCAAAGACCGTCAGATTGCTGAGAAAGACAAACAACTCGATCAGCAGCAACAATTGACACTTCAAGCCATGAAGGATCAAGAAAATCTTAAGCTAGAGCTGGACCAAGCAAAAGAAGAAGTCCAATCAACTAAGAAAGGCTTTTTTGCTCGTTTATTTGGAGGATAATCAAGGAGCTGTTTAGGTTAAATGCTAACCTGATGGCTTCTTTTGTTTCTAAATAGTATAGTTGCTCAATTAATACTCAATGAAAATCAAAGAGCAAACTAGGAAGCGAGCTGCAGGCTGCTCAAAGCGCTGCTTTGAGGTTGTAGATAAGACTGACGAAGTCAGCTCAAAACATGTTTTTGAGGTTGCGGATGAAACTGACGAAGTCAGTAACTATATCTACGGCAAGGCGAAGCTGACGCGGTTTGAAGAGATTTTCTAAGAGTATAAAATAACAGTATAGGAGAGGTAGAAAATGGAACGATTAGAAGATTACATTGCTTTTGACTTAGAATTTAATCAGCACGAAGGACAAACACACTTGATTCAAGTATCGGCAGTGCGTTTTAGAGATGGTCAGGAAATCGATGCCTATGATTCCTATGTTCATACTAGTGTGCCTCTAAAGAGTTTTATCAATGGATTGACTGGGATTACAGCCGAAACCTTAAAAGATGCTCCTCCAGTGGAGGAAGTTATAAAAGATTTCCAAGATTTTGTGGGTGCTTTGCCGATGGTAGGCTACAATGCTGCTAAAAGTGATTTGCCTATTCTAGCAGAGCATGGTTTAGACTACAGCCAGCAGTACAAGGTGGATCTGTATGATGAAGCTTTTGAACGTCGTAGTTCGGATTTACACGGTATTGCCAATCTCAAATTGCAAACTGTTGCCTCATTTCTTGGATTTCAAGGTCAGTCCCATAATAGTTTAGAGGATGCTCGGATGACGGCGCGTGTTTACGAATCCTTCTTAGAGTCGGATCAAGCTAGAGAATTGTTAGAGACGGAAAGTAGCCTATCAAACAATCCTTTTGGTGGCTTGGACTTGTCTCAATTATTTGACTAGGAGTGCCTATGAAACCTGAAAAACCTAAAAAATTGGGTTTTAAACAGATTTACCTCAATCTTGATAAAATCCTCTTTCTATTTTTCTTGATATTCATGATGATTGAGTTTGTCTGGTTACCATCAAATTCTTGGATTGCTGGACTTTTGCTCCGTCAGACAGGCTATCTCTTTCTTTCTTACAACAATATTTTTGCCATTATAAAGGGTTCTCCCTTTGTTAGTCTTGCTTTATTTGTTTTGGTAATCGTTAATTTACTGATCGCCTATTACCAGATAGGACTTCTCTTTATCGGAGCTCGACACCTCCTCTATCATGAAAAGAGAACTTTGCTGGAGTACAGTCGCAAGGTCTTTCGCCAAAGTTTCTTGTTTATGAAGCAAGTGACGATTTCAAAAATGGCCTTTATTTTCTTTTATGTCATGATGCTTTTTCCATTGATTCGAAAGATTTTAAAGATTTATTACCTCAATAAAATCGTCATTCCGGAATTCATAGTAGCCTATGTAGAAGATAAGTACTGGTTGGTCGGTTTGGTAATCACTGTTCTAGCCTTGCTGCTGTTTTACATTTCAATACGTTTGATGTTTGCCCTACCCCAGCTTTTGTTTGAGAAGAAAACAGTCAAAGAAGCAGTCAGATACAGTCTTGAGAAGACGAAAAGGCAATCCTGGTTTTATATTTGGAACTTGCTTTGGATTATCGTCAAAACGTATCTATTTTTCATTCTTCTCTTGATTCCAATCTTAGCGAGTCAGGTACTGATGGATGGAGTGACCCATAAGGAATCTCTTGTACTAGGAATTATCAATTTTGTCTTGATTAAGAATTTCCACTATATGGCCTTGACCTATTTCCTTATTAAGTTTGTTTCCTTTTTGACAGGGGAAGAATTAGAAATCACACCAAGGAGAAAGAAAGACCACTGGATGAGATGGGGAGTGATGGGCTGTGCTTGTATCTTTTTCGCTCTTGAGGGTTATGTTTATTTAGAAGCTCCAGTTTCACATAAACCTTTAATTATCTCTCATCGCGGTGTTTCAGATAAAAATGGTGTTCAAAATACCGTCCAATCACTAGAAAAAACCGCTCAGTTATCTCCAGATTTCGTTGAGACAGATGTTCAGGAAACAAAAGATGGGCAGTTTGTCATGATGCATGATGCCAATATCAAGAATCTGACAGGAGTTAATGCCAATCCTCAGGATTTAACCTTGGAAGAATTAACCAAACTCGATATTTCAGAAAATGGCTATCATAGCAAGGTGTCTAGTTTTGATGCTTATCTCAACAAAGCCAATGAATTGCATCAAAAACTCCTCATTGAAATTAAAACCAGTCGAAAAGATAGTCCAGATATGATGAAACGCTTTATGGACAAATATGGAGTCATCATTAAGCAGAATGGTCACCAAATGCAATCCTTGGACTACCATGTGATTGACCAGGTGTTGGCCTATGACTCACAAATTCCAGTTTATTTCATCCTACCTTACAATAGTATTTTCCCAAGAACGAAAGCTACAGGTTATACCATGGAGTATTCAACTTTGGATGAAAATTTTGTCAACAAGCTTTGGAATACCGATCAGAAATTGTACGTTTGGACCATCAATAGTTCAGAGTCCTTTGATAAATCTGTTCAGTTAGGAGCAGATGGTATGATAACAGATGACTTGGAAATGATTCAAGACCAGGTTACCATTGCCCAAGAAGACCCAGAGTATACTGAATTGCTTTTTAAACAGGCCATGGAATTCTTTAATTTTTAGTAAGTAAAAAGAGGAACAGTTGTTCCTCCGACGATAGGCAAGTATTCTCTTGAATGCTTGTTTTTCTTATGATTAGAATGGCAATTTCCCAGCGAAAGCACCCAGTTTTTTCTTGGTAGTCTCATCGATTTGTTCAAGAGCAGAGTTGATGGCTTGAACGGTCATATCAGAAAGAGTTTCAAGGTCTTCTGGGTCAACGACAGCTGGATTGAAGTCAATGCTGACAACTTTCTTATCTCCAGTTAAGGTCGCTTGGACAAGGTCTTGAGCAGATTTGCCAACAAATTGCATAGCAGCAAGTTCAGCTTGGCTTTGTTCCATTTGTTTTTGAAGTTTTTGTGCTTGGCGCATCATGTTTTGCATGTTCATCATAAGATTTCTAAAATTCCTTTCATATCAAGGGTTAATTCCCTTATATTTTTTAAATAGTGAGTAGATTGTGTCTTGCAACTACTTTACTGTGTAGCTTAATAGTTCCAAGTACATACTACATTGTACCATTTTTTTGCACTATAGTCTTTCATTTATCTCATATATGAAAGTTATCACTAAGAAAAGATAGAGAATAGGTTTAGGTGAGATTGCTTAAATGGAACATTGATTAATTGTCATCAAAAAGTAAAAATTCTGAAAACTAACCAAAAATATATTGAATTTTATAAAAAACATCTATAAACCCTATTAAACAAAGGCGTGCATATATATATATATATAATTACTGATTTTCTAAAACAAAGCGCGGTTGAAGGAAGGGAACTAAGTTGATATAATGAAGTTGTAATAAAAAAGCTGGGATTTTTGTTGTCTGCTTAGGATGATATGAAGTCCTGTTTTCCTGTTTTTAAAACGAGTCTGGAATCATTAGATGAGGTTTGAGACTAGATGGACAGGGTAGAAAGAAAGGTAAAAAACCATGAAACAGTTTAAAATGAATGAGCGCCAACGCTTTTCTATACGCAAGTTTTCAATCGGAGCAGCCTCAGTCTTGCTAGGATCTGTCTTTTTTGTAGCTAATCCAGCGACAGAAGTCCAGGCGGCGGAAGCAAATACAGAAGTGGTCAGTCAGGATGGAAATGGCAACACTGGGAATCCATCTGTCTTACCGCCATCAGATACAAGCAATCAAAATCTTAACGTAGAACAAGAAGGAGCTAAGCCAAACACTCAAGAGACAGAGAAAAAAGAGCCAGGAACTCCATCTAAAGATAGTGAAGGAAAAGCTAAGTCAACAGTAGAGAATACAGGTGACGAAAAAGTTGATGGTGTAGTTAAACCTGTGTCTGGTGAATCATCTCCCGTGTTTGAGGAAGAAAAAGATAAAAAAGAAGTACAACCAGAGTTGGAAGAAAAATCCTCAATTATCAAAGAAGAAGCTAATAGAGAAGATAAGATAGATCAATCTCAAGAAGAAGACGGGTATCAGTTATATGATAAATTGATAGATGCATCTAAAAGATTGAAAGAATCCAATCCTGAGTCGGCAGCAGATTTTAAAAACTTAGCAGATACCATCAACGAAAAGTTAGGACTTTCAGACGACGGAAAGATTTCTGGAGAACTTGTCGAAAAAGCTCACAAGTTACTGGATGGTAATCAGATAGACAAAGACGAAATAGAAGGAGCTAATAACTTTAGGAGAAGAAAACGTGAAGCCGCCAAAACTGAATCAACAACAATACAAATGGGATTAGTGAATTCGAAGGGTAATATTACTAATACAAAAATCATATCTTATCCAGAAGGACTTGGCTTTACAGGAACTGGTATTCAAGTGAAGGCTATATCTGGTGATGGACCTATTACAGCCATAACAGTCTCGAAAGACCATGATCAAGGCTTCCCGTTCACAGTAAAGGAAAATAAGTCTTCAAATGAAGCAACAGTATCATTTGAAGGGAATACTCCAAGAAGTGGTGGTTGGGTTGTAACTGTAAGAGTTGAAACAAAGAATACATATAAAGAATTCCAATTTGGGTACTATGCTATTTTTAAAAAACCAAATATAATTACTACTAATGAAGAATTAAAAGGAAAAGCAGAAGTAACAGGAAATTATAGGCCGGATATAAAAGTTAGTATTCCGGCTGTTCCTAAATTACCTCAAGGGGCTAAAATGAAAGTCTACTTGGTAGGTCAAGGAGGGCAAGATTATGGTGACGGATATGAACCTGACCCTGCTTACTCGAATATCATTGCCTCAAAAGATGTATCTCCAAATAATGATGGTAATGGATCAAGTAGGGAAGTTACCATCACTAAAGATGATTATAAGGCTACTAAATTAGGGACGGGTGGTTTTAAGGCTTTAACTGTTATAGAATTAGCAGATTCCAGTGGAGTTTATCATGAGGATTATAGACCAAGAACTAAGGGCTCCTTTTATAGTAACGTAAGGACAGCTACGAAAGCAGTTGCTCCGGCAGATAAGGTAGAATATATTAAACGCGATAATAACATCGTGAAACAAACGACTCATTACACTGTAAATTCTACTGACGGAACTGTTACAGAAAATCCTACCAAAGATGAAGAAGTTGTAAGCCCTGAAAGTTTAGGCAACCCAGGTATAACGAGTGTCGCAGACAAGACAGAATACTATAAACAGGGCGATGATGTCATGAAACGTGTGACGACATATGATGTCAATCGTCAAACCGGAAAAGTTACTGCAAATAGTACTGAGACTGTTCATACAGCAAATGGCGCTAAAGATAAGGTAGAATATATTAAACGCGATAATAACATCGTGAAACAAACGACTCATTACACTGTAAATTCTACTGACGGAACTGTTACAGAAAATCCTACCAAAGATGAAGAAGTTGTAAGCCCTGAA
>NZ_JAQFJG010000019.1 GCF_030439915.1 Streptococcus sp. SPS1 | reverse complement strand
CGATGAAATCAAGCATGATTAAAACCAGCGGAACTTACCCTGACACGGATTTCCACTGGTTTTTACGATTTTTATCAGACTAACTTCCACTTGGATTAGCGGTGGAAGTTAGTTTGGGAATTTACCCTAAAACCTTCTTTTTACTTCTTTTTACTACTGTTCTGATTCCGATTTGTTTGCACTCGTTTCAGAGCTTTGTGAAGTTGAAGAAGTCAAATCTTGACTAGTTGAAGAACTTGTAACACTTTCATGTTGACTCGTTTCTTTATTTTCAAGATCTTTTTTCACTACTTCACTAGATTCTTTAATTTCTGAATTACTTGTGTCTTTAGTTGTAGCAGATTTCTCGATCGGAACATCCACTAACCAGGCACCACTTGAATCAACAGTATAGCCTTCTGGTGTCTTACCGTTCACAAGTAATTGACCATTTTCTTTCAAGAAGTACCATTTATCCTTGTCCTTGATCCAACCAACAGCTCGTGAACCGTCTGTCTTGTAGAAGTACCAAGCATTTGCCTTTTTAAGCCAGCCTTGCTTCATAGCTCCTGAATCTTCCAGATAATAATGTTGACCTGCAACTTCTATCTCACCTGTCTTCATGATACCAGTAGAATCCATATAGTACCAGGTTTCTTTATCTTTTACCCAGCCCGTTTTCATTTCTCCTGATTGAGCAAAGTAATACCATTGCCCCTTATATTGAAGCCAACCTGTCTTCATAGAACCATCAAAATCCAAATAATACCACTGTTCTTTATCTTGAATCCAACCAGTTTCCATCTGGTTTTCTTTGTTAAAATAATACCAGATTCCATCGATTTTTTTCCAATTTTTTGCAGCAGTACCAGAGTCTGTCAAATAGAACCAACGATTGTTCCATTTTTTCCATTGATTCTGTAATAAGATACCCGTTTGGTTAAAGTAATACCATTCACCCTTAATTTCATTCCAACCGACAGCATACTCTCCTGTAGAATCAGGTGCTTGATACCACCAATTCCCATATGCACTCTTATGCCAGCCAGCTTGAAAACTTGGAATCGGCTTGTAGGATGTTGAAATATTGACAAAACCGTCTTTTCGAATATCAAAAACTGTCGCATCATAGTCTTTGCTGGTTGCGTTTATATGTTGAATTCCCATTGATTCAAGCCAGCTAATATATTCCCTATTTATTTCTTGACCGCTATCATACGAACCAATTGGTGAGGAGGAAGTTTGAACAATTATCTCAGGAGACAAATTTCTTATAAAATTTTTTGTATTAGAATTTTTTGTATCTAAATGATGATTAAACTTCATCAAATCAACTTTTCCAATGAGAGGACCATACTTGTCTTCTGCTCCATGAACATTATCTAAGTCGCCCCCAAGGTAAATTTTCTTGCCATTAACTTTCACTACACTAATCAAGGAATTGGAATTGTCATCCCAAACAGGTTTAAGATTTCCATTCTCATCATATTCATTTTCATAATTATAGAGCTGAATATCCATGTCCCCAAACTGAAAATGAGCATCTCCTTGTGTGATGTTTTGAATCACTGAAACACCTTTTTCGGTAGTAGTCTGTAAAACCTTATCATATCCATACAGATTATCCCAAAGACGTTCAGGCTTAGTAATACGATTATCACTATATTTCTTAAGATAGACTCGGTCAACTGGATAGGTAGACAGTAATTCATCAACATTTCCAATATGGTCACTGTGGGTATGGGTTACCAAAATAAAATCAAGTTTTTGGACACCCAATTCCTTCAAACGACGAAAGACACGGTCTGTTAGAACATGCTTATAAGTTGTATTGATACCCTGTCTCCATGGATAACGAGAATCACTTCCATCTGGGAAATCATAATCTTCTCCTGTATCCACCATGGCAAAATGTCCATTGCTTTCAAGAATAATCGCATCACTACCACCTTCATGAACATTTATAAAGTGGATTTTATTTCCTGAATTTTCTTGAGCTTGAACATTTCCATACCATGACAAGCCTAAAAAAGCGCCTGCAAGTGCTAAACTAATCAATTTCTTTTTCATTCTTACTTCCTCAATCTCTCCAATGTTTCCTTAAAAATCTCTGGGATATCTGCTGTAAATTCCAAGGTCTCACCTGTTCTCGGATGAGTAAAACCTAGAGTCTTGGCATGAAGAAATTGTCCATGCCCTTTCAAAGTCTTACGTGGACCATAGACTTCATCCCCAGCGACTGGATGGCCGATATAAGCCATGTGAACACGGATTTGATGGGTACGCCCTGTCTCCAGCTGCAACTCTACCAAGCTATAATCGCCAAAGCGTTCCAAGACATGGAAACGAGTCACGGCTGGTTTCCCTTTAGCAGTCACAGCTTGTTTCTTACGATCTTTTTCACTACGGCCAATCGGTGCTTCAATGACACCGCGATCATTGGGCAGATTTCCATGAACAATCGCCCAATATTTACGTAAAGACTTTTTATCCTTAAGTTCTTGAGCAAGTGCTAAATGCGCCTCATCATTTTTAGCAATCATAAGAAGACCTGACGTATCCTTATCAATACGGTGAACAATTCCCGGACGCAAAACCCCATTGATACCAGACAAGTCCTTAATATGATACATGAGGGCATTTACCAGGGTTCCACTGGTATGACCAGCACTCGGATGCACAACCATCCCCTGAGGCTTATTAACGACAGCCACATCCTCATCTTGGTAGATGATGTCTAGCGGAAGATTCTCAGCTACATACTCTAAAACCTCTGGTTCTGGCACATGATAGGTGACAACATCGCCCTCTTGGACTGTGTATTTAGCTTTCTTGACTTGACCATTAACCAAGACCTGTCCTGATTTGATTTGTTCATTCGCGAGACTGCGTGATAATTCTGTCAAATCTGACAAAGCCTTATCTAAACGCAGGCCACCAGTTTCAATTTTAATTTCCATTTATTTCCTCTTTTAGCATTGCAATCAATAAAATAATCACTCCAACCGTCAGATAGCTATCTGCCACATTGAAAATTGCAAAATTGATAAAGTCAAGGTGGATCATATCCACAACAAATCCCTGACTGATCCTGTCAATAAAGTTTCCAAGACCACCTGCGATAATCAAGGTCAAACCCAAAACCATCCAAAGTGAGTCCTCCATGTGTTTATGTAGATACCAAATGGCACCTACCACGACAACCAGAGTAATGACAGCAAATAACAACTGCTGATCTTGTAAGATAGAAAAGGCTGCCCCTCGATTTTGCAGGTAGGTCAAGCTAACGAAATTAGGAATCCAAGAGCGCACTTCACCCAGTGGAATCTGCCAGACGATGTAGGATTTTACCAACTGATCCAGCCCAATCAAAAGCAGTACAACGACTGCCACTATTCCTCTTTTTTTCATGATTTCCTCTTCTGATCAAAATATTCTTGCACGACTTCTACGAAAAGAGTCCCAGCTTGACTAAGCTCCACTTCCTCACGTTTAACATAAACCATGCGATTATCCAAATTATCCTTGAGACGAATAACTGTGATGCCATTAACACTGTCACTATCTAAAAATCCAGAACCTGTCGCATAGGCGTCCGTCCGCTCCAAAATGCCATTCAAAGTAGCACGGTCAGTCACATTGAACATCTGTGAGCTCGCACTAGTATCAACAAAGTTCTCTGAATAATAAAGGTACTCGTCTTTCTCTTGAGTA
Source organism: Streptococcus sp. SPS1 (assembly GCF_030439915.1). Taxonomy (GTDB): domain Bacteria; phylum Bacillota; class Bacilli; order Lactobacillales; family Streptococcaceae; genus Streptococcus. The sequence goes on along the minus strand of NZ_JAQFJG010000019.1, from coordinate 11,038 downwards.
AAACGAACTGTCGGTAGATCTACTAAATCCTCCATGACCAATTCCTCTTTCTGAGCTAAAGGATGCCCCTCACGGAGATAAATATGGGTATGAAAGGGAATCAATTCGATGACCTCTAGGCCTAGCTTTTCGACCCGTTGCATAATCCCCTTTTTATTTTGATTGTTGAGGTAGATAATCCCAATCTCACTATGCCCTTGCGCCACTTCATCTAATATTTGAACAGTAGTTGATTCAAAAATACGGAAATTCTTATAGTCAGGATAGCGCTCTGAGAAAGCCGTAATGGTTGGTGGCAAGAAGTCATAGTGCTGACTGGCAATGGAAAATTCATCTTTTTCTTCTTCAGGATTGGCATACTGATTTTGAAAAATATCAAATCCTTTAACCAATTCTTGCGCTTTTTCATAGAATTCCATACCACGACGGGTCAAGAAAGTTCCTGAGCTGGTCCGACGGAAAATCTTAAAGCCCAATTCTTTTTCCAAATCCCGAACAGAAATAGACAGACTCGGCTGACTAACATACATCTTTTCAGCAGCTTCACGGAAAGTACCGCTATTTGCAATAGCCACAACATAGCGTAATTGTTGAATGTTCATCTTCTACCCCCAACTTCTTTATCTTTTCATTATACCATATTTTAGAAGTTTTCCAAAAAGGAAAAAAGTATGGAAATTTTCAAATCAAACTACTGTCTATAAAATTCAATATGAATACCAAAAATCATAAGCCCAATAAAAGAAGCGATTGTTTCCTTCACAATCGCCTCTTTCATTATAGGGGGTATATTTCCATCATTTCATTATTTATACTCTTCGAAAATCAAATTCAAACCACGTCAGCGTCGCCTTACCGTACTCAAGTACAGCTTGCGGCTAGCTTCCTAGTTTACTCTTTGATTTTCATTGAGTATTAAACGATTTTTAGCATATCCTATTCTTCTCGTTTTTTAGGAAATACCGTCAAAGCACCTAGGAGAGATAAGCCACCTAGAGCTACCAACCATTCATCTTGTTGACTACCTGTCTGAGGTAGTTCATCCTGCTTGTTCACTCCAATACTTCCTTGATTCCAATTCTCTGAAGGAGTTGGAGTAGGAGTTGGGGTTGGTTGCGGTTCTGGCTGTGGTGTCGGTTGAGGATTAGGTTGCGGTTCTGGCTGTGGTGCCGGTTGAGGATTAGGTTGCGGTTCTGGCTGTGGTGCCGGTTGGGGATCTGGTGATGGTGATGGCTGTGGTGGTAACACATAACCTAATTCCAAAACATTAGCTTCTACTTTTTTAATAGGTAAATTTATAGCAGAAGAAAACCAACCGATTGTACCTGCATTTGGGCGAACATTTCCTTCAACTGATCCTGTTACACTCAAGAACTCTTTTTTAGCTGCCAATTCTTTTGCCTTATCTTGTGCAATACGAACTACCATCTCATTGATTTCTTCAGGACTCTTACCAGGAAACAATTCTTTAAGCTCTGTTGATGAAAGAGTTTTAAGTGTCATATTACGCATAATCGTTTCTGCAATAGACTTCCCTTCATCTGGTTTTATAACACTCTCAGCTATACGCTCATTACGTTCACTTTCCGGTCTATCACTATCATATCCGTTTGAAGATCTAAGAATCATTCTAAATGTTATATTATTGTAACCTTTAGTTTCAACACCAAATGTAACTCTAGGATCTGTATTACTAACTAATGAATTAAAGCTATCTTTTGTTTTTCCTAAATTTGTTCCATCTTTTGAATAAACATTTAGAATTTCTTTTGTGCCGTCTTCCTTAATTCCTATAGCATATAAAGGTCTCCATGAGTAACCATTAAACTCCGCATATAATTTTTTCGGAACCACTAAACCTTTTTCTAAATTTACATTTAAGTCTACATATGTGTAAGTCTTTCTTCTTTCATCTACTTCAAATTTATTACCTTTGTATGTGTTTGATAAAACAGGGCCTACATATCCTACATGAGGATTTCTATACACAGTCATCGCTGTAGTGTTATCCATTTCAAACTCAGCTTTTAAAACCACTTCATTAACCTTAGTAGTATCATTATTTTCCGGATTCACTTTGTCAATGATTTTTCGAACGTTCCCATCTATTTCTTCCTTATGTAGTTTAGTATTTGGCAATACATCTTCTGATTTAACATTCGTATCAATATGAACCTTATTATCGTTAATTTTAAATTTATTCATTCCACCTATAATAGCAAGTCCCATACCGAATCTGTCTGATGGGAAAGGCTTATCTTGGTCATTTAAACTGGCATATACACCGTATAGCTTGGAATCAGCTTTCAATCCATCTGGAAAGGCTGTTGACACTGTATCTTTTGGTGAAAACAGTCTTGCTCCTTCAGCTATCTTCCCATCTACAGGCGGTTTATCAGACCAACCAAGAAAAGTCTTGGCAACTCCACGAAAAAGTCCCGGATTAGGTAAGGGATCACCTAATTTATCTGTAGCATTCTTATATGTATTTTCAGTATCTTTTTTTTCGTGTGATTCATTTGTCCATTGACCGATAAGACTTACTTTCCCATCATAATTAGCTGGTTCTGCTGTTGAACCTGCTGCGCCCGCTGAACCTGCTGCGCCTGCTGCACCCGCTGAACCTGCTGCGCCTGGTGTTCCTGTTGCACCTGCTCCACCTGTTGGTCCTGTTGCACCTGCTCCACCTGTTGGTCCTGTTGTTCCTGCTCCACCTGTTGCTCCTGTTGCTGCTGGTCCACCTGTTGAACCTGTTGAACCTGTTGAACCTGTTGAACCTGTTGAACCTGTTGAACCTGTTGAACCTGTTGAACCTGTTGAACCTGTTGCGCCTGCTCCTGGTCCATCCGCTTGAACAGTCGCCACACCAGTTGCAAAAAATAATACCGAAGCTACTGCCACACTAGCTACTCCCAGATGATGCTTTCTAATAGAATAGCGTAAAACTTTTTTCCCGTTTTCTTCACATTTTCTTGACTTAAAGTTCATTTTCATCCTCATTTCTTTTTTACAAATGGGTACTTATAAAAATACCCCCCCCTTAAATATTTTAGTATTCAAGGGGAGGTTCGAGTTCTAAGCATAAAATTGTAATTTTCACGATGTTTTCAAAAAAACAATTGATATTACCTTACCATTATATACCTTTCTCTAAAAAATGTCATGTAAAACTATAATTTTCATAGTAAATTACAGCTATTTTCTTAACAACCTGTTCAAGAAATATGGTAGTTCAAGTTTGAAAAAAATAAAAATTAGTTGATTGTTTATTTCTCCAAATTTTGGACATACTAAAAAGAGGTTTTGACACCCAAGAGCAAGTTGAATCCATGTCGCTGTGCGAAGTGAATAGCGTCTTGAAGAGACATTGCCTTATCAGGATTTCTTATTTCTATAAGACCTTGTAATCTTGGATTATAACTCTCCCGTGTTAGGAGTACGTGGTAGATTTTGACTGTTTCTGTATCTCCTTAGTCAATTTTGAGATATCATCTTTCTTGTTTATAATTTTAACATCTCCAGAGATACTTTTCTGCAAATAAATTACAGATATCGTTTCTGGTTCAGGAAGAATAAGTTTTTTGTTACTAACGCAAGCAGATAACATAAGAAAAGAAACTGAACAGACTATAATTGTAATCATCTTTTTCATACCAGTTCACATCCTTTCATTCTTCTTACTCCACTTCTAATATAAAGGTATTATAGTATATATTCGCAATTTTTATACCTATTTATCGATTGAATATAGTCAAATCATTTTGACTATCTTAAAAATCATTAAGTTGTCAAATACCAAACTAGCTTTTTTCACCATAAAAACACTAAACAATATTAAAATTTTAGAAAAAGATGAGTAATCTCAGTTCTGAAAATAAACAAATCAAAATAAAACTAAAAGTTCTGAATATAGCAGAAAATCCAATCCTACCTTTGGGATTAAATCTTGAATCTACTTTTTTCTACGGTAGCATTTCTGTGCTGATAAATTACTTATAGACATCGCATCGATGACCAAACTCAAGTGCCAGGATAACCATCCTATCATCTTGAATATCGCAAATCAAACGATAATCCCCAATTCTATATCTCCATTCATTCGCTCGATTACCAGTTAAATCTTTCCCATGTTTTCGAGGATTATCTGTTCCCTCAAGATTCTTATCTACCCAAGCAAATAGCAATCCTTGAATATGACGCTCTAACTTTCGAATCTGTTTCTGAGCTTTCTTGGAGTAGGCAACATGATACATCTAAAACCCTAACTCTTTCTTGAAATCAACATGTGATATAGTTTCACTGTCTTGTTGATACTCTTCAAAAGCTTTCTTGTATATATTCAAGTCATACTCATCTTCAATAGACTGAGCTAGAGCTTCTTTTAATAAAGTAGACAAACTTTTACCACTCAAAGCAGCATAACTCTTAAAAAATGTTTCTTCTTCCTGGTTTAATCGCACAGATACTGTAGCCATAGAACATCTCCTTAACTATCTTTATGTAACACATTGTAATACATTTTGATACATAATGTCAAGATATTTTGTAAAATTCTTTATAATTCCTATTAATAGAATGATACAAGCTCCTTACAAAAGAGATAATTTTATAAACCCCAAAGTGATGATTCCAACAATTCGCAAGCTATGTAGGATTTTATAATAAAATGAAATAAAAACTGAACAAATATATTGGAACAGTCAAATTGATTTCTAATAATGTTTTAGACGTTAGTGTGTACTACTCTAACGTCAATCTACTATAGATATGGGTACCAAAATGGGTACTAAAACAAAAACAGGCTCTCCGAAAACTCGGAAAGCCTTATTTAATGCTACTTCTAGCTTCCTCGCCTTTACAGTTCAAGGCTCAGGATAAAAAGGTTCACTGGACCTTTTTATTTAGCGATTGGGTAAACAGAAACTTGTTTTTTATCGCGTCCTTTACGTTCAAAGCGTACTACGCCTTCAACTTTAGCGAACAAAGTATCGTCTCCACCACGACCAACGTTTACACCTGGGTAGATGTGTGTACCACGTTGACGGTAAAGGATTGACCCACCTGTTACAGTTTGTCCGTCAGCTGCTTTAGCTCCAAGACGTTTTGCTTGTGAATCACGTCCGTTTGATGTAGAACCTCCACCTTTTTTGTGGGCGAAAAGTTGCAAGTTGTTAAGAGTCATTTTTAACATAATGTTTTCCTCCGTGTTAGTTTTCTGTGATAACTCTGGTTTGGACGAACTCTGAAGAGTTCTCCGATAAGTTTGCCATACCTAAGAAAAATGATTCAAAGAATAACTGGGTCATTTCTCTCTGGTGTGAAGGAAGATCTTTTGGAATTTCAACCATCAGATAACCACCTTCATCTTCGTTTAATTCTAGGATTGGTTCATAGCCTGCAAATTTCTCAATAGAATTGATAAAGTTAATGGCAAGCGTAGAAACCGATGCACACACGACATCTAAGCCGTATTCGCCACTCTCGGCGTGTCCAGTAATTTCCGCACTCCTCAGCTCGCCATCTTCGGCTCTCTCAAAGACTGCTTGTATCATGTGTTCTCCTTAAAATTAAGCGTTGATTGCGTTGATGACAACTTTTGTATATGGTTGACGGTGACCTTGTTTACGGTGGCTACCTTTTTTAGGTTTGTACTTGTAAGTAACAACTTTCTTTTGTTTTCCTTGTTTTTCAACAGTTCCAACTACAGTAGCTCCAGCAACAAGTGGAGTTCCGACAACAGTGTTTTCACCACCAACAAGAACAACTTCGTTAAAAGTAACTTCTTGACCAGCTTCAACGTTCAATTTTTCAACGTAAACTGCTTGACCAACTTCAACTTTAACTTGTTTTCCGCCAGTTTTGATAATTGCGTATGTGCTCATTATGCACCTCCTATGATTTTTATGGGTTTCCCCTAATTTTTTGTGAAGACTCGCCTAGCATCGTGGGACGAACCACTTAAACTTGAATAATCAAGCAACGATGTTCGTGCGGTTGCACAGGATCGTGCATAGTCAACTCTTCAAGTATAGCATATCTCCTATTTTCTTACAAGTAATAACACCTAAAATAAAGCTTTTTCTTTTACTTTTTTCCGCCACGAGGCAAAAAGCATGCTGAGGTAAAAAATGCTCATCATAATAGGAACACCAAGAATGGTCATTTCATGATAGAAAATCGTCAAATAGGCTGAAAAGACAACGCCAAGGACAAAACTACTAAGCAGGCTTACAAAGATAATCCCTTCACGTAAAAAAGGAGTGTGCTTGGTTCGGAAATAATCTCCAAAAGCTAGCATCGTTCGTTTGATATTCCCTGTCATAAAGGCATTATTGTAAGCAATCCCCGATACTTCACCAAAGGCAGTTGTCACCAAGCCCATACAAAAGGCTAAGGGCGGTACTAGATAGATATTATCTACAGTTTGCGGCACAAAACCAATAATGATTGATAAAATTGCCAAAGGAATCAGTGACAGAATTGGCTTTTTCACAATTCTCAATTTTTCCTTATAAACTGTTAATAGAAAGACCCCCATCATAAAAGCTAGCAAGGTGAGAACCTTATCCCTAACATCTGAAACATTATTTTGAATTAATTCTACTGAAAGAAAGACGACATTCCCAGTTTGTCCAGCTACAAGAGTATTCCCTCGCACAATAAAAGTATAGGCGTCTACATATCCTGCACAAAAAGTCAAAAAAAGCGCTAGCCTCTTAGACTGACGTGATATTTTTCTTATAGGTAATAACCTCATTTTCCCTCCCATTTCATTTACTCATCTCATTATTGTACCACTTTCTTTGGAAAAGACCTAGTAGCTTATTTGAAATTTTTTCCCCTCTGTTGGATAGTCCCGTCTATCTATGTTATAATGAAAGAAAGATTTAAAATCGGAAAAGGAGTATCTATGCTTAAATTAGGTGTCATCGGAACAGGCGCTATCAGCCACCACTTCATAGAAGCAGCCCATGCTAGTGGAAAATACCAGCTGGTCGCAGTCTATTCTAGGAAACTTGAAACCGCAGCAACCTTTGCTTCTCGCTATCAGAATATCCAACTCTTTGATCAAGTAGAGGACTTCTTCAAGAGCTCCTTTGATGTGGTCTATATTGCTAGCCCAAACTCCTTGCATTTTGCTCAGGCAAAAGCTGCCTTGTCTGCTGGTAAACATGTTATTCTTGAAAAGCCAGCTGTCACACATCCACAAGAATGGCTAGATTTGAGACATACAGCTGAGAAAAATCGCTGTTTTATCTTCGAAGCAGCTCGTAATTATCACGAGAAAGCTTTCACTATCATCAAAAACTTTTTAGCAGACAAGCAAGTGTTAGGAGCAGATTTCAACTATGCCAAGTATTCTTCCAAAATGCCTAACTTGTTGGCTGGGGAGACACCAAATGTCTTCTCAGACCGTTTTGCCGGTGGAGCTCTTATGGATTTGGGAATTTATCCCCTCTATGTTGCTGTTCGTCTCTTTGGAAAAGCTCAGGACGCTACCTATCAAGCTCAACAGCTTGACAATAGCATTGATCTAAATGGAGATGGTATCCTCTTCTACCCAGACTTTCAGGTTCACATCAAGTCTGGGAAAAATATTACTTCCAATCTTCCTTGCGAGATTTATACGATAGATGGAACCTTGACCCTCAACACCATTGAGCATATCCGCTCAGCTATTTTTACCGACCACCAAGGAAATCAAGTCCATCTCCCTATTCAACAGGCTCCTCATACGATGACTGAGGAAGTCGCTGCATTTGCACAGATGATTCAGCAACCAGACCAGACACTCTACCAGAATTGGCTGGATGATGCAGGCTCTGTTCATGAGCTACTATATACCATGCGCCAGACTGCTGGCATTAGATTTGAGGCAGAAAAATGAAAACCAAACTACCGACTGAATGGCAAGAACTGAGTGACCAACTCGGTTTCCAAGAATTCACCCCCATTCAAACTCAACTATTTGAGCCCCTTCTTGCTGGAGAAAATCTTCTAGGAGTAAGCCCAACAGGAACAGGCAAGACCCTAGCTTATCTCCTACCAAGTCTTCTCAGACTACAAAAGAAAAAAGCCCAACAACTCTTGATTTTAGCACCAAATACGGAGCTTGCTGGACAGATTTTTGATGTATGTAAAACGTGGTCAGAAGCCATCGGCTTGACAGCCCAACTCTTCCTATCAGGTTCAAGTCAGAAACGCCAGATTGAACGCTTAAAAAAAGGACCAGAAATTCTGATTGGAACCCCTGGCCGTATCTTTGAACTCATTAAATTGAAAAAAATCAAGATGATGAATGTAGAAACCATCATCTTGGATGAATTTGACCAATTGCTTGATGATTCTCAGATACACTTTGTCGAGAAAATTACTCACTACGCACCTCGTGACCACCAACTTGTCTATATGAGTGCGACAACCAAGTTTGACCAAGAAAAGATTGCTCCAAATACACGTACCATTGATCTCTCTGACCAAAAACTGGATAATATCCAGCATTTCTACATGCAGGTAGACCAACGTCACCGAGTGGATATGCTACGAAAACTAGCTCATGTGGAGGATTTCCGCGGTCTGGTCTTCTTCAATAGCCTGTCAGACCTTGGAAGTGCAGAAGAAAAATTACAGTATCGTGATATCTTGGCTGTTTCCCTCGCTAGTGATGTTAATGTCAAATTTAGAAAAGTCATCTTAGAAAAGTTTAAAGATAAGCAACTAACCCTACTCCTTGCAACTGACCTTTTGGCTCGTGGAATTGATATCGATAGCCTCGAATGTGTTGTAAACTTTGATGTCCCTAGAGATATCGAAACTTACACTCACCGTGCTGGGCGTACTGGCCGTATGGGCAAGGAAGGGTATGTTATTACTCTCGTAACCCATCCAGAAGAAATCAAAAAACTCAAAAAGTTTACAAGTGTACGAGAAATTGTCTTGAAAAACCAAGAACTCTATATCAAATAATCCCCCATTGCTCTATACACATCTAGTGTATGGAGCTTTTTTATAAGCAATTCAATTTTATACTCTTTGAAAATCTCTTCAAACCGCGTCAGCTTCGCCTTGCCGTATGTATATGATACTGACTTCGTCAGTTCTATCTACAACCTCAAAACAGTGTTTTGAGCTGACTTCGTCAGTCTTATCTACAACCTCAAGACCATGTTTTGAGCTGACTTCGTCAGTCTTATCTACAACCTCAAAACAGTGTTTTGAGCTGACTTCCTCAGTCTTATCTATAACCTCAAGACAGTGTTTTGAGCTGACTTCGTCAGTCTTATCTACAACCTCAAGACAGTGTTTTGAGCTGACTTCGTCAGTCTTATCTACAACCTCAAAAACATATTTTGAGCTGACTTCGTCAGTCTTATCTACAACCTCAAAACAGTGTTTTGAGCTGACTTCGTCAGTTCTATCTGCAACCTCAAGACAGTGTTTTGAGCAGCCTGCAGCTAACTTCCTAGTTTGCTCTTTGATTTTCATTGAGTATTAGTTCAATATCTGAAAAAAAGAACCTTGCAAAGCAAGATTCTTTTAGTGTCTGACTTAAATAATTGTTCTTCTGGGAACTAAATCGAATTAAGCTTCGATTTCTGTAACCATACCTGAACCAACAGTACGTCCACCCTCACGGATAGAGAATGTAGTACCTTGTTCTACGGCGATTGGGTGGATCAACTCAACGTCGATTGTCACGTTATCACCAGGCATTACCATTTCAGTACCTGCTGGAAGTTCGATTGAACCTGTAACGTCAGTAGTACGGAAGTAGAATTGTGGACGGTAGTTGTTGAAGAATGGAGTGTGACGTCCACCTTCTTCTTTAGTAAGGATGTAAACTTCACCTTTGAATTTAGTGTGTGGGTTGATTGAACCTGGTTTAGCAATAACTTGTCCACGTTCGATTTCATCACGTTGAACACCACGAAGAAGGACACCTACGTTATCTCCGGCAAGACCTTCGTCAAGTTGTTTACGGAACATTTCAACACCAGTAACAACTGCTTTTTGAGTTTCTTCTTTGATACCAACGATTTCGATTTCGTCGTTGACTTTAACGATACCACGGTCGATACGTCCTGAAGCAACTGTACCACGTCCAGTGATTGAGAATACGTCCTCGACTGGAAGAAGCAATGGTTTATCAGTGTCACGTTCTGGTTCTGGGATGTACTCATCAACTGTGTTCATCAATTCCATAACGATGTCTTCGTATTTAGTGTCACCTTCAAGGGCTTTAAGAGCTGAACCTTGGATAACTGGAAGATCGTCACCTGGGAAGTCGTATTCTGACAATAGGTCACGGATTTCCATTTCAACCAATTCAAGCAATTCTTCGTCGTCAACCAAGTCAACTTTGTTCATGAAGACGATAAGGTGTTTAACACCAACCTGACGTGAAAGAAGGATGTGTTCACGAGTTTGTGGCATTGGTCCGTCAGTTGAAGCTACTACAAGGATAGCTCCGTCCATTTGAGCGGCACCAGTGATCATGTTTTTAACGTAGTCCGCGTGTCCTGGAGCGTCGATGTGAGCGTAGTGACGTTTTTCAGTTTCATACTCAACGTGCGCAGTGTTGATAGTAATACCGCGTTCGCGTTCTTCTGGAGCAGCATCGATAGACGCATAGTCTTTAGGTTGGTTAACTGATGAAGGCAAGCGACGTGCCAAAACAGTTGTGATAGCTGCAGTTAGGGTAGTTTTACCGTGGTCAACGTGTCCAATAGTACCAATGTTAACGTGTGGTTTACTACGATCGTATTTTTCTTTTGCCATTTGAGTAAAAGCCTCCAATAAAATATATTTTATAGATAGACAGTAGGCAATACAGTCTAACTTTCCTTACTATTTTATCAAATTTCAGCTAAATTGCAAGTATTTTACAAAGTTTTTATGAATTATTCTTAATCCGTAACTTCTCAAAGTAATTTCCACTTGCCTAATCAAAGTGGAAATTAGTCTAAAACGGATTTTTATGGTGGAATTAAGTGTGAGACGTTTGAGTTAGAAATGAGGTCTACTATGACAAAACATA
>NZ_JAQFJG010000018.1 GCF_030439915.1 Streptococcus sp. SPS1 | reverse complement strand
TTTTTTTAACAGGCTAGGAAAAGCCCTATTAGACACCACGGATTTGTATTGTTCATCTTCATTATAAGCTAAACTTCTTTTTCTGTCATGAGTTAGCAGGCTCTGCCTGCTTAGAGTTTTTTTAGTTTTAAATATGTGATAGTTAAAGCGTTTGATAAATGTTTTGAGTAAGTCTTTGAATTCGTTTCTCTCGCTGATATTTTCTTTAGTGGTTAAGGTAAGAAAAGAAGTCGTATCATCAAAGTTACAATCGACTAGACGGAGTAAGTTCCACTTTGCTTCTAAGCGAGTTTTTTTCATTCGCTCCAGACGTTTTTCTTGTTCTTCTGGTGTTAGTTCGTCAAATGTTCTGCGTTTTGATTTTTCCTTGTTTTCAGCATTAGTATCTATAGTTGATTTTCCTTTTGAAAAAATTGGCTTTTCATATTCCCAAATTTCAATATAGGAAGCGGTGCGAATGATTTTTTTATTATAATTACTCATAAAAAATGCACCCTTATTATAGCTTTCGCCAAAAGATTGTCTATATAATAAATAAACTAGGAGGAGCAAAGCTCCTCCCTACTTCTATCATGTGATCCTAAGCACCGCTCCGCTAAACACATTTCCACCTTGCCGACTGCTTGTCGGCAGTTTTGCTTAGGTACATGATGAGAAGTAGCTATTAAATTTGTGGTTGTGGTAATTGTTTTAATATTTTGTCTGTTGCCCAGTCTGTTGAAATGACCTCAAAATGCCCTTGGTCATAAACGAGCAAATCTCCGTTACCAATAAATTGATATTTATTATCTTTGTCAATATATAATGAAAAAGTATCTATACCAATAACATTTTTAGAAATATCAATAGATTCTTTAGGGGTATGTCCAACAATTTGTTTAGGAAAGTCTTGGTTGGGAAGCAGTTCTAATTCTCTAAAATGTGCCCATAAAGGAGAACCCCCAAGAGCTTTCCCACCACGCATTGGTCCTATTGTATAAGCTAGAATATCTAATTCTTCTTCATGCTCTTTAGTATAGAGGTTAAAATGCCATTCTTTTGGGTCAAATATCAGATTGAAACCAGCATGGCTAACTAAATAATCATCTAGTTGATAAGCTACTTGTAAATTCAAATCTTGTAATAATTGTTGAATTGCGAAAAAGACCTCTAGATTCTGAATTGAGAAAGGAGCTTGTTCTCCCAGTAAATAATAAGCATCATGATTACCTATAAGATTAATTACATCTATTCCGTTTAGCTCTTTATCTATTTTCCAAGAGTATAAAAAAGTGAGGTCTTTGGCATAAAGTTGGATATTGTTAGTTTGACCATGTAAATCAACGTAATCACCAAGAAAAATGATTCTCTTAATATTATGTGTTTGGATAATTTTGTCAACAATGGGTAAAATCAGTTGAGATTTTAAGTGTAAATCACCAATTAATAATGTCTTCATATAGATTCCCCTCTTTATTTTTGATATTAGTCTAAGAATAGAATTAAATTCTGCCAAATTTTTTTAGGATGTTATTTAATATTGATAGGATTTTGTAACTGTATCATAGCAGATAACAGGTATTGTTTTGCTATTCTTTACATCTCCATCGATAAAGTAATGACTTTTACTATCATGGTAAATCTTACCTTGGTAAGTTTTATCTTTAGCTACTTCCCAAGAAGCAACATGACCAGAAACAATATCTTTTAAAAATCCACCAGTGGTAAGAGGAAATTTATTTGTAAACATCTCTGAACTCGTTAGCTCTTTCCAAAGCTTGCCAGCTTCTTCATCAATGCCAGCATGAACAAAAATTTGGGTATCAGTTTCATAATAGCGTTTATTCCTATATCGTTTTTTAAACCAGTTTATGAATGAGTTGAACTTGATATTATTTTTAATTTCATTTCTAACACCTGTTTCAAAGTTGTTAGTATTCGATTTAAAAATATAGTTCAATTCCTCCGGAGAGAAGAAACTTTTTATTGTTTCTGGAAACGCAGAAGCAGTAGGATTATCTAAAATCAACCAATCATAAAACCATTCTTCATGATTTCCAAAAAGTGTAATAATTTGTTTTGGATAAATCTTTTCAAGTTCAATTATTTTAGAAATGACTTGAAAAGATTGAGAACCGTAATCAATATAGTCTCCAAGTAAGATAAGTTTACTTTGTTTATCAGATAAATCTATTTTATCGAGCGATTTAATAAACTCATTGTAGTGCCCATGTATATCAGATACGGAATAATAAATTGCCATATAAGATTCTTTCTATAATCAACGTGAATTTACAGCGTATATGTAATTTATATAATTAGCAAAATCACCCATACGTTTTCTATCGTTATGAAACTTATCGAACCAAGAGGTATCTTTGTTATTGATTTGAGCCAAGCCTCTAATAGATATAAGGTTATCTCTAATTCTATTATGAATATTAGTTCTTGTATCATCAAGTGTATCTTGCTCTTCTTTTGTAAGTATTCGCCATTTTCCTCGCATTTCAGCATACTTCGCACTGTACTCGATAAGTTCTTTCCAGTATGCTTGAAATTCAGGGTCATAAATGTTTGATGATTTTATAAGTTCATCTAAAATTATTTCAGCCTGTTCAAAAGTTACGATTTCTTTGTCTTTTAGAAAATCGTTATAAGTAAAAATTTGCATAGTAAGCTCCTTTAATTTTTGAAATAATTATAACACATTATTTAGTAACTAGAATTACATTAGAACAAGAAAACCATAAATTTCCATTGTATTGACCTACGTTTAAATCTTTTAGAGTAACAGGACACGTTTTATTATTTGCCATTTCTTGAACAGAAGCAGTAGGGGATAATGTATTTACTTTGACTTGTATCATCTCCATAAAGAAATCAGAATCCTCATCTTGAATTGACACGTTAAGTCGTAAAGCTACGGGCTTATTAGTCTCTCTGTCTAATACTTTTGTATAGCCTTTTACTGCTATAAATTTGTTGCCAAGCAGTTCTGGCTTTAAAAAATCATTTAGCTTCATGTGTACCTCTTTTCTATCATCGCAGAGCGATGAGGAACAGATATTTTTGCTGAAAATCTATTGAATTTAAGCAAAAATATCTGTTGAAATTATTTTGACTTTGTTACGTATAATTGTAGTTCTTTTATAAAATCGAATTGAGTTGTATCAAGATAAGGGCTTTCCCAGTATTGGGCAGATTCTTTACCAGAGCCTTGTATATAAAGATAGCCTGAACCTTTTTCTTCAATAGGTTTTAACTTATCAGGAGTAGCCGAACCAAAGACCATGTGATAGCCTTCACTAGAATTAGCACCAAGAGCAATTCTCAATCCTAAATTATCTCTGAGTTCAGTACTTAAAGTAGTACTAGCATTTACTTGTTGGGCAGAAACTAGGATAAAAATGCCTGACTGTCTTCCAAGTAGAATGATTTGTTTAATCCCATCCATAACTTCAGTGATAATCTCTCTTGATTTTTTATCTGAACCTGTAGCTTGAAATGCTCCCATTTCATCAAATATAAGCCATACTGGCTTAAATCCATGGTTAGTAAAATTTGAACCATACTGAAAGTTATCACGCATGACTTGATATCGTTCCTGCATTTCCTCAACTACGACTCTCACAATGCGAGCTATATTATTTGGGGTGGTTGCTACGTATTTATTTCCAAAGTAATGAGACAAGCTACCTAGGTCAGAGTTCTTAGGGTCAGCTATATAAACTGTTGATTGACGTTTTAGAAATTCTAAAATCAAAACAGATATAAGCACGGATTTCCCGCTTCCAGTTCCCCCTGATACTAAAATATGTGGGCATTTGACAGGGTTATAATTTACACCATATCCTAAATCTATATCAAGGCTGTCTATCTCTTGTCTTTGGTTGTGAGATTGTAAAACTAATCTATCAGGTTTCTTATAATAAAAATGGTATTCTACATAGCTAGGTCGGATAATCTTTTCCTCAAGCTCTAGTTTAAGCACGCCAGAAAGTACATCATCAAGAGATTGAACTTTTTTACTAAATTCATCGCCCGTTATAAGAGCTTTGATAAGAACATGACCTTTTTGTCTGTCCATCTCGTATTCTAATACTGCACTTCTGACGATTTTTTCATAGCCTGAACTATCTTTAGATGTGGTATAAAGTCTGTTTGTGTGGAGTACATAAAGTAAGCTCTCACGTATAATAAGGTAATACTCTAAGTTATATCGAAAAATTTTTATTTTCAGATGAATTTTATAGATAATAAATCCACCTAAAAATATGAAGAGAATTTGAACAAAAGTTGGAGCTCTAATATTAACAATAGTGGAAAATAGAATGCAGGCAGAGATACTTAGTATCAGCCAGTGCATTATTTTTAGCTTATAACAGGAAATTATATTGTTTCTTGTTAAATCAGCACTTTGTTTTAATTTAAACATATTAGTTAGATACCTTTTATTTTATCGATGACCTCTTTTAGAACTTCGTAAAATCCTAAGAGCTTGATTTTTGCGAAATAATATGTAGAAATAAGCAGTGAAATACACCCAAGAACAAGAATAGAATTCGAAAGGAAATACCCTTGAGGGAATATAAAAATTGCTATGCCAGCTAATATAACAAATCCTAAAAGAAATAGATATGCTTTTAAATTATCACTCATTTTACATTACCTCCTCTAATGAGCAATTATTTTAAGGAAAACTATAAAGATATAGTTGCCGATAAAATAGCGTGGTCGGGGAAACCGACTTTATTTTGATAATCAGGATTTTCTAAGAATCTCCAAGAATAACACACATTAGAAATAGGAATATTTCCTATAATATGGTCTAATTTACAATATTTCCAAGAGTTCTCCTCAGACGGAGTATGTACAGTTAAACCTGCTTTATTCATTTCTGATTTTAGTAATGGATAGGAGTAAAATTCTCTAGGTTTACCTTGATAGGAATGAGTATCATCATTCTGCTTGAAAAAGCCATTATTAAAGTCACCTAGAATAATTGTGTTTTCATGAATTGGTAAATTGAAGATTAGCTTGTCTAGTTGTGTTTTTCTGTGTTTGAAATCTTCAAAAACATTTTCCCCTCCTATCTTGATACGAACTCCAATAATGTTTAATTCTTGTCCTTCAATTGTCACTCTAACGTGTAAAAAGTTTGGATTATTATCATCATTATCGATAGTAATGACTTGGCAATCATTAACTAAATCACTCTTTATTGCAATAAGAATTTCATTTCCAAAATCTATAGTACGTACATCTTCAAAGATTGTATAACCATTAGTTTGAAGGCTAGAACAGAATTGAGAATGATTATCTGTTTTTACATACTCTGTCAGACAGATAATATCTGAATTTTGCTGAGCTAGTTCTTGCGCAATCATTTCAGGAATTTGTTTTCCTTTTCTTGAACGTAGATTTATATTCCAAGTGGATGCTGTAAGTTGTATCATAAAATTTCCTCCTAAAAGTTAGTTCGCAGGAGGAGGCACCTCCTCCTGCTATCCTTCGAATCCATCAAAGACTTCTCCTAGTTCGTCTTCATCATAGTAGCTTTCCAGTTCCTCATAGAAGTAATCTAAGGCTTCTTGGTCAAAAAAGTTCATTGTTATTCCTCCTCTCAGTGTTTTTTGTACATTTTAATTGTACAAAATTAAAAGAAGAAAGTCAACAAAAAAGTATACTTTAATTTCCAAAATGTACAAATTTAATAAAAAAAAAGAATGAGTCTGGGACAAAAAGATTTTGATTTTAGGAATTCTTTATTATAAATTTTAAAAATCGATAGATTATACAAAAAAGCGAACAAGACAGAATTCTGAGTATCAGATAACTCGTTTTGTTCGCTTTTTATATTTAAGATTAGACTTTTGTTCCAGACTCATTTTATAAAATTATTTTTGAAATTCCATATGGTATCAGAAAGTAATTTGTGGTTGACTGGTGCAACGATTTCAAGAAGCTGTTTTTCTAGAATAGAGAATTTCTTGTCAAAATCTTTTTCAGGTTCTGAAATATCGTGATTTAATTGGGTCATCAATTCTGCTTTAAGAAGAAATTTAACACATACACCTAAAGTTACACTTTGAGTATTTGTGGCACTAGGTAATATTTCTTTATATTTTTTTATTCCTTCTGCTACTTCATCGGACAGTGCAACGTTCAATTTTAATTCCTTTTCTTCCACTGGATAAATATTTTTTAAAGAGATAGAGTTATCTTGTACAACTTTTGTCCAGTTTGTTACAGTCTTTGAATTTTGAAACGCACGCGTTAAAATGGTAGCTTTAGTTATATTGATACCTTCTGAAGTTTCATATTTCTCTTTTAGCATTCTTAAATAGTAAGCTGCTTCACCAGATATTCGGACTTGAAATTGTGTCATTATTAGTACCTCCGTATTGTATTATACCATTTGTACATTAAAAGGACAATGTATAAACGAATAATCTACCTTCTCGTTCAAGCATTTTTACAAGTTTAGTAATCTTGCTGAAGATGCATTCCATGTGTTACGTTTAAAAAAGGGAATTAAAGCAATCTAGTTCCTAAAAGGTTACTAAAAATAAAAATTTTGTTTTTTTAAATAATATAAGTGTTTTTTTATAACGCTGATTTTACTGGTTTATAAAGATATAAAAACTTAAACACTAAACTCAAAATCCAGTGTCCGCAAGGACGTGCCGGTTCGACCCCGGCCGCCGGTATAGTATAGCGATAAGGAACGTTGTAAGTCTTCGTTCCTTTTTTATATTATTTTTGGTATAATAATACTTATCCAAATTTTATTTAGATTATGAAAGTGTAGGGAAGTATGTCTCGTTCTATCGATTTATTAAAACATCGGTATCTGAAAAATATTAAAGAAAATCCTGAATTGTTTGTCGGGATTGAGCTGGAATATCCTGTTGTAAACTTGGAAGGGGATGCTACAGATGTTGAAGTTATCAAGTACTTATTCCGATATTTAGTTTCTTCTTTTGATTTTACTGTCGAAAAGGTAGATGATTTTGGCAATCCGATCCAGTTAGTAGATCCGATAAGTCAGGATGCTATTTTGTTTGAAGTTTCCTATACTACGATTGAGTTTGCATTTGGTAAGGCTGAAACGATTCAAGAGGTCGAAAATCGTTTCAATAATTATATGGATGTAATTCAGAGAAAATTAGGCGAATCCAATCATGCTATCGTTGGTTGCGGTATTCATCCTAACTGGGATAAAAATGAGAATTGTCCAGTGACTTATCCACGCTATCAGATGTTGATGGATTATTTGAATTTGAGTAGGAATTTGATTGAATTAGACTTACATCATTTCCCTGAATATGGTGCTTTTATCTGTGGGAGTCAGGTCCAGCTGGATGTTTCAAAGTCTAACTACTTACGGGTAATTAATGCTTTTACCCAAATTGAAGCAGTTAAGGCTTATTTATTTGCAAACTCTGAGTTTTCGGGTGCGGATTGGGATACGAAAATTGCAAGGGACATCTTCTGGGAAGAATCGATGCATGGCATCTATCCAGAGAATGTTGGGGTTAATGCTAGACTCTTTGATGATGAAGATGATTTTTTTGACTATCTAGATCATTCTGCGATTTTTACTGCGGAACGTGATGGACAAACCTATTATTTTTATCCGATTCAGGCAAGGGACTATTTGGCTACATCTGAAATCCAAGCATATGCTCTTAATGGGGATGAGATTCTTATTTACCCTCAAGAGAAGGATTTTGAAACTCATCGTAGTTACCAGTACCAAGACTTAACGACTCGAGGAACAGTTGAGTTTCGTAGTGTGTGTACACAGCCACTTGATAGGACTTTTGCTTCTGCAGCCTTTCACTTGGGATTGTTGGTTAATTTAAATAAGTTAGTAGCTTACTTAGAAACAGCACCTTTCTTTAAGAAATTTGATTGTGATTATAAGTTTTTAAGACGACAATTTTCTAAGAAAAAGCTTACAGATGAGGAAGAAACTACGATTATTGAATTTTCCAAAGACTTACTTATCCTATCTGAGGAAGGACTGGAGATGAGAAATAAGCAAGAAATGATTTATTTAGAGCCTTTGAAGAAAGAATTGGGACTATAATTTCTTTTATAAAGGGAGAATTTTCTGAAAAATCATGATATAATGGAAGAGACTATAGATAAAGGATAGAGAGTAATGACATTAGTTTATCAATCAACGCGTGATGCCAACAATACAGTAACTGCTAGCCAAGCAATTTTGCAAGGTTTGGCAACGGATGGTGGTTTGTTTACACCGCTTACTTATCCAAAGGTAGATTTGGACTTTGACAAATTGAAAGATGCTTCTTACCAAGAAATTGCTAAGCTTGTTTTATCAGCCTTTTTAGATGACTTTACAGCTGAGGAGTTGGACTACTGTATCAACAATGCCTACGATAGCAAGTTTGATACTCTAGCTATCGCACCATTAGTGAAATTAGACGGGCAATATAACTTGGAACTTTTCCATGGTTCAACGATTGCCTTTAAGGATATGGCCTTGTCTATTTTGCCATACTTTATGACGACTGCTGCTAAGAAACATGGTTTGGAGAACAAGATTGTTATCTTGACAGCGACATCTGGTGATACTGGAAAAGCTGCTATGGCGGGATTTGCGGATGTACCTGGTACTGAGATTATCGTCTTTTATCCAAAGGATGGTGTCAGTAAGGTACAAGAGTTGCAAATGACCACTCAGACTGGCGACAATACTCATGTTATTGCTATTGATGGTAACTTTGACGATGCGCAAACAAATGTGAAGCACATGTTTAACGACGTGGCTCTTCGTGAAAGATTAGCGGCCAACAAGTTGCAATTTTCATCTGCAAACTCTATGAATATCGGTCGTTTGGTACCACAGATTGTTTATTATGTTTATGCCTATGCTCAGTTGGTTAAGACTGGTGAGATTGTGGCTGGTGATAAGGTCAACTTCACAGTACCAACAGGAAACTTTGGAAATATCTTGGCTGCCTTTTATGCCAAACAAATCGGCCTACCAGTTGGCAAATTAATCTGTGCTTCAAATGACAACAATGTTTTGACAGACTTCTTCAAGACACGTGTTTACGACAAGAAACGTGAGTTTAAGGTGACAACTAGTCCATCTATGGATATTTTGGTATCTTCAAACTTGGAGCGTTTGATTTTCCATCTTTTGGGTAATGATGCGGTTAAGACAGCTGAACTCATGAATGCTTTGAATACACAAGGTCAATATGAGTTGACTAATTTTGATGCAGAGATTTTGGATCTCTTTGCAGCTGAATATGCGACTGAGGAAGAAACGGCAGCAGAAATCAAGCGTGTTTATGAGTCAGATTCTTATATCGAGGATCCTCATACAGCGGTTGCCTCGGCAGTTTATAAGAAATACCAAGCTGCTACTGGCGATGCGACTAAGACAGTGATTGCTTCAACAGCGAGTCCATACAAGTTCCCAGTGGTTGCAGTAGAAGCTGTAACTGGAAAGTCAGGGCTTGGCGACTTTGAAGCTTTGGCTCAATTACATGAAATCTCAGGAGTGGCTGTGCCACCAGCAGTTGATGGCCTTGAAACAGCTCCTGTTCGTCATAAGACAACTGTGACGTCTGCTGACATGCAAGTAGCGGTTGAGGCTTATCTTGGGCTTTAAGACAGAGGGAGTAAACTCGGTTGGGAAACCAACTGAGTTTCTTTTCATCAGGAGGAAGGATTGTTTAAGAAAAATAAAGACATTCTTAATATTGCCTTGCCAGCTATGGGCGAAAACTTTTTGCAGATGCTCATGGGGATGGTGGATAGTTACTTGGTAGCCCACTTGGGCTTGATAGCTATTTCGGGTGTATCAGTAGCTGGCAATATTATCACGATTTACCAGGCGATTTTCATCGCTCTGGGAGCTGCTATTTCCAGTGTTATTTCAAAAAGTTTGGGGCAGAAGGATCAATCTATGCTAGCCTATCATGTGACTGAGGCCTTGAAGATTACCTTACTATTAAGTTTCCTTTTAGGATTTTTGTCCATCTTCGCTGGGAAAGAGATGATAGGAGTTTTGGGGACGGAGAGAGATGTAGCTGAGAGTGGTGGACTGTATCTATCTTTTGTAGGTGGATCGATTGTTCTCTTAGGTTTAATGACTAGTTTGGGAGCTTTGATTCGTGCAACGGATAATCCACGTTTGCCTCTTTATGTTAGTTTTTTATCCAATGCCTTGAATATTCTTTTTTCAAGTCTAGCTATTTTTGTTCTGGATATGGGGATAGCTGGTGTTGCTTGGGGGACTATTCTGTCTCGTTTGGTTGGTCTTGTGATTTTGTGGTCACAATTAAAACTGCCTTATGCGAAGCCAACTTTTGGTTTAGATAAGGAACTGTTGACCTTGGCTTTACCAGCAGCTGGAGAGCGGCTTATGATGCGGGCTGGTGATGTCGTTATCATTGCCTTGGTTGTTTCTTTTGGAACGGAGGCAGTTGCTGGGAATGCAGTCGGAGAAGTCTTGACCCAGTTTAACTATATGCCTGCCTTTGGTGTGGCTACAGCAACAGTCGTGCAAGTGGCTCGAGCAGTTGGAGAAGATGATTGGAAAAGAGTCGCTAGTTTGAGCAAGCAAACTTTTTGGCTTTCTCTGGTCCTCATGTTACCCTTGACCTTCAGTATCTATGCTTTGGGTATACCACTAACTCATCTCTATACGACTGATTCTCTAGCTGTTGAGGCCAGTGTTCTAGTAACACTTTTTTCACTACTTGGAACTCCTATGACGACAGGAACAGTCATCTATACGGCAGTTTGGCAGGGTTTGGGCAATGCTCGCCTTCCCTTTTATGCGACAAGTATAGGAATGTGGTGTATCCGCATTGGAACAGGATATCTGATGGGAATTGTGCTTGGTTGGGGCTTGCCTGGTATTTGGGCAGGGACTCTCTTGGATAATGGTTTTCGCTGGTTATTTCTACGCTATCGTTACCAGCGCTATATGAGCTTGAAAGGATAGGAAATGCAAAAAACAGCTTTTATTTGGGATTTAGACGGGACTTTATTGGACTCTTACGAAGCGATTTTATCAGGGATTGAGGAGACTTTTGGTCAGTTTTCTATTCCTTATGATAAGGAGAAGGTGAGAGAGTTTATCCTCAAGTTTTCTGTGCAGGATTTGCTTGTGCAGGTAGCAGAAGAGCGAAAGCTAGATGTGGAAGTGCTAAATCAGGTACGTGCCCAGAGTCTGGCTGAGAAGAATGCTCAGGTAGTTTTGATGCCAGGTGCGCGTGAGGTGCTAGCTTGGGCAGACGAGACAGGGATTCAGCAATTTGTTTACACTCATAAGGGAGACAATGCTTTTACTATTCTAAGAGACTTGGGTTTGGAATCTTATTTT
This sequence comes from Streptococcus sp. SPS1, assembly GCF_030439915.1. GTDB lineage: Bacteria > Bacillota > Bacilli > Lactobacillales > Streptococcaceae > Streptococcus. The sequence goes on along the minus strand of NZ_JAQFJG010000018.1, from coordinate 3,504 downwards.
ACAGAGATTCTAACCAGTCAGAGTGGCTTTGCGCGCAAGCCTAATCCGGAAGCGGCTACCTATCTGTTAGACAAGTATCAGTTGGATCCTGAGAAAACCTATTATATAGGTGATAGGACTCTGGATGTGGAATTTGCCCAGAATAGTGGGATTCAAAGTATTAACTTTTTAGAGTCGTCTTATGGAGGCAATCATAGGATTCAAGGGTTAGCAGATATTTCCCGTATTTTTGAGTCTGAGCGATAAAAAGATTGTGTCAGTTTTGTGACAGAGACCTAACAAACTATTTCAAGTAATCGAGTTTGTTACAAGGAATAGACAGTTCTGTTAAATAGGCCCGAGAGGGCTTTTTTTTTCTGCTTTTTTTGTGTTATCATAGACAGGTACTCATTTGAAAGAATGAAGAAAAGAATATTATTAGCCTCAACAGTAGCCTTGTCATTTGCCCCAGTATTGGCAACTCAAGCAGAAGAAGTTCTTTGGACTGCACGTAGTGTTGAGCAAATCCAAAACGATTTGACTAAAACGGACAACAAAACAAGTTATACCGTTCAGTATGGTGATACCTTGAGCACCATTGCAGAAGCCTTGGGTGTAGATGTCACAGTTCTTGCGAATTTGAATAAAATCACCAATATGGACCTGATTTTCCCAGAAACCGTTTTGACAACGACTGTCAATGAAACAGAAGAAGTCACAGAAGTTGAAATCAAAACACCTCAAGCAGCTTCTAGTGAAGAAGTGACAACTGCGACAGCAGATTTGACAACCAATCAAGTAACCGTTGATGATCAAACTGTTCAAGTTGCAGACCTTTCTCAACTGATTGCAGAAGCTCCAAAAGCGGTAGAAACTACAAGAACAAAAGAAGTGGCATCAAGTTCAGAAGTTACAGAGACAGTGACTGCTGCAGAAGAAGTGGCACCATCTACAGACTCTTCTAAGCCAGAGGAGCAAACAACTGGAACAACTAGTTCAGTTGAAGAAGCATCTCCTCAGGCAATGACTCTAGCTGAGAAGCAGGAAACACAAGCAAGCCCTCAAGCTGAGTCAACAGTGGAAACAACTACAACTCCAGTAGAAGAAAAAGAAGTCTCATCAAGTGAAGCTACACCAGTAGTTTCTACTTATCAACCAGAAGAGACGAAAATAATTTCAACAACTTACACAGCTCCAGCTGCGCCCGATTATGCTGGACTTGCAGTAGCGAAATCTGAAAATGCAGGTCTTCAACCACAAACAGCGGCCTTTAAAGAAGAAATTGCTAACTTGTTTGGCATTACATCCTTTAGTGGTTACCGTCCAGGAGACAGTGGAGATCACGGAAAAGGTTTAGCTATTGACTTTATGGTACCAGAAAGCTCAGAACTAGGGGATAAGATTGCGGAATACGCTATTCAAAACATGGCTAGCCGTGGAATTAGTTACATCATCTGGAAACAACGTTTCTATGCTCCATTCGATAGCAAATATGGACCAGCTAACACTTGGAACCCAATGCCAGACCGTGGTAGCGTGACAGAAAATCACTATGATCACGTTCACGTTTCAATGAATGGATAAAACCGATTTAGTAATATCGTTTTGACGAATGAGATCTAGCTTTCGTGATAGGAAGCGATTCTCGTTCGTTTTTTTCTTTGTCAATTTGAATGGAAAATGGAAAGTTATCATCTTGTAATAATCCAAGCAACATTCTTGCAATTTATTTTACTTTGCAATATAATTGATTAGTCAACTATTGATAAATCAAGAAAAAAGGAAAGAAATGATAGAGATTCAAGATTTACTTTATCAACTCCGCTTGTCTGAGCAAGCGAGTACGCAATTGTTTGAAAAAAGGCTTGGGATTAGTTTGACACGGTATCAGATTTTACTGTTTTTACTGGAGTATTCCCCTTGTAACCAAATGGCGGTTCAGGAGCGTTTGAAGATTGATCAAGCTGCCTTGACACGACATTTCAAGATTTTAGAAAAGGAAGGTTTAGTGGAGCGTCATCGCAATCCTGAAAATCAGCGGGAAGTGTTGGTAGAAGCTACGAAGTATGCCAAGGAGCAGTTAGTGGTGAATCCACCTTTGCAGCATATCAAGGTTAAGGAAGAGATGGAAAGTATCTTAACAGAGTCTGAAAGAACAGAACTCAGCCGTTTATTACATAAACTGCTCACAGCTTCCTAGACCATTGAAATCAGTGGTTTTTAGCATGTTGATCAAAAGTGAATACGAGATTGAATACGACTCTACTTTTAGCTGGAGCGGATGAAATCCATAAGCTGATCAACGACTTCAACACGTTGATTATCATTTATGTGGGTGTACATATCAAGGGTGGTTTGAACATTGTTATGACCTAATCTGTCCGAAATGATTTTAGCTGTAACGCCAGCTTCAAAGAGGAGAGAAGCGTGTGTGTGCCTAAAACCATGAGGTGTGATTTTTTTGATATCGTTATGTTCACAAAAGAATCTTCTAAGTCTCTCTTTCACAGCTGAAGGAGAAATCCAACCTCCGAAACTATTCGTAAAGATATAATTTGAGTCATGCTTGTAAGGCACACTAGCCCGAAAATATTCTTTTATCTGCTGACGCTTCCAGAATTTCAATACATTTAGAGTTTCATCATCTAAAGTGATAACCCTCTTACTCATTTTGGTTTTAGGGTCCTGAACAGTTTGTTTTTTATTAACAACGACAGCTGTCCGAGAAATGCTTAATCGTTTATTTTCAAAGTCAACATCTGACCACATGAGTCCAAGAGCCTCACCACATCTCAAGCCCGTAAAAGCTAGTAAATGATAAAAGGTATACTCTACAGGCTTACAATCTTCTTTGCAAACTTTAAGAAACTCTGTTAGCTCCTGTTTTGTATAGTGGTTTTCCTTGCCCTTTAATGGCCTATTTTTAGGCTTGATAATCTTGTCTAAGGGATTTGACTTAATAATGTCAATAGAAGTGGCATACTTGAAAATACGGCTGATGACAGAATAGTAATTAGCATAGAGGATATAGCGATTACTTAACTTGATAGCAACCTTTTGACAATAAGCTACACTGATCTGCTGGATTTTCATATCTGTAAAATACAAGTCAATCATAACATCAAGTTTTTTCTTAACGTTCTGATAGGTTGTTGGTTTCACAGTATTTTTATAGCTATCAAGCCATAATTCAGCGACTTCAGCGAAAGTAGGGTTCTGGAAATCTTCACTGTTTGAGAAACCATTCTCTTCAACGTCTAAGAGAAGGTCACGTTCAGCAGCTTTTGCCTCTTTTATGGTTTTAAAACCACGTCGTGTTGTGCGTTTTTCTTTTCCAGTTGCAGGGTCTATGCCCAGGTATGTTTGAAAGAGATATCTAGTCTCTCCTTTTTTTGTGATGTATTTTATTTGAAAAAAGACAGTAAAAAAGCGCAAAAAATCACTTCCTGTGCTATACTGTAATTGAAATTTTTTTAGTTTGGGCGTTAGAACTGTTTCCTCAGTCCTATCGCCTTTTCTTTTTGA
>NZ_JAQFJG010000017.1 GCF_030439915.1 Streptococcus sp. SPS1 | reverse complement strand
TTATCAAAAAGAAAAGGCGATAGGACTGAGGAAACAGTTCTAACGCCCAAACTAAAAAAATTTCAATTACAGTATAGCACAGGAAGTGATTTTTTGCGCTTTTTTACTGTCTTTTTTCAAATAAAATCTCACTTGCGATTCCACGTACAGTTGGAGATCCGTATGAATTTACTTATACAAAATACCAAGATGGAAAACAGACTTTCCACAAGGATTATGCTAGTGCAACAGCTTGGGAGCATGACAAATCCGCTTATCGTGCTTATGTTAAAAACGGAGAACGTCGTTCAGGAGCAACATATGGTGAAAATATGGATGCTTGGATGGACTATATAAATCCGTCTAATAATTGGAGATGGAATATTTATCATGATGATCCAAAAGATGGCACGGATCGTAATCCAGATGCAGCTTCTCGTGTTAGTGATATGTTAGGGATTAATAAAAACGGACTTGACTATAATCTTGCCCGAGGAGTTATTGAAGATAAAATGAACGTTTCGGCAGGACAACGTTCAATTATCACTTTCAAAACGAAAATCCTTGAAGGTGAAGAACTAAACAATAGTATTATGTCGGATTGGGGAAATAAAAATCCAAATGATCCGATGCTTGCGGAAATGAAAAAACGTTTAGCAAATGATCCCTTCCTTGCGTATGGAGGATATACAGAAGGAGGATATAAGCGTTATATAACTGGTGAAAATGCCATTATCGGTGTATTACCGTTGAAACCAGAAGAAGCAGAAAAATACGACTTAAAACCAAAATCTAAGCCACAAACGACTAATAAAGGTGTCGTTCCACCTGCAATTAATAGTATTGAAAATACAGATAAATTGCCAAAGGGTACAACTTATCGTTGGTTTAAAGATCCTGATGTATCAAAAGCTACAGAACCGAATCAACCTGTTTACGGGAAAGTTGAGGTTATCATTCCGCAACGTGGAACATTTATTGTAGATGCTCCTGTGAATGTTTTAGAAGATAAAGCTCAAACTCCAGAAGCTCCATCAGCAACAGCAAAAGAAGATGGGGCTGTAACAGCTAAACCACAAGATTCAACAAAAGTAGATAAAATTAAAGTTAGCTACACAGGAGAAGATGGTTCGAAAAAGACAGCTGAAGGAAATAAGGGTGAAAATGGTAAATGGACGATTGTTGATAATCCAGATGTTCAAATCGATGCAGATACAGGTGAAGTCACAATCCCAGCTGATAAAGTACAAGATAATACAGAAGTAACTGCAGTTACAACAAATGGAAACAGTGATGAGTCAACTCCAGCAAAAGCAACTGCAAAAGCACCAAAACCTGAAAAACCAATCGTAACTGCACCAAATACTGGTGTTGTAACAGCTAAACCACAAGATCCAGCCAAAGCAGATACAATTACGGTTACTTATACAGGAGAAGATGGGTCAAAAGTAACAGTAGTAGGAAATAAAGGGAATGACGGTACATGGACTGTTGCGAACAATCCAGGTGTAAACATTAATGCTCAAACTGGTGAAATCACAATTCCAGCTGACAAGGTAAGAGATAATACTGTAGTAACAGCCATCACAAAAAATGGCAATAGTGTTGATTCAGACCCAGCAACAGAAACTGCAAAAGCACCAAAACCCGCAACTCCAACAGTAGTAGCAAAAGAGGATGGATCTGTAACAGCAAAACCACAAGACCCTGAAAAAGCAGATAAAATTACAGTTACTTACACAGGAGAAGATGATTTACCAAAAGAAGTAGTAGGAACGAAAGACAAATTTGGTCAATGGACTTCAGGTGATCCAGAAATTCAAATCAATGCAGACACAGGTGAAATCACAATCCCTGCTGAAAAAGTAAAAAATGAAACAGTTGTAACAGCTATCACAAAAAATGGAACGAGTGATGATTCAGATCCGGCAACAGCCAAAGCAAAAACACCAGATAATGAACCACCAGTTTTAACTCTATCGACTAATAATGTAACAGTAGTAGAAGGCGGAACTATAACCTTTACAGTAACAGCAAAAGATGATAAAAAGGTGACTTTTGACTTAACTGGAACAAGTACTGACTTTTTAACTAAAGCACTTCAATCTGGAAGACTTAATACACAGGGTACACCTGGAACGGTAACGACTAAGTATGTAAAAGAAACAGAAGCAGAAAAAGTAATAGAGATTACAATTAATACTATAGAGGGAGATGTTGGTAAGCAAAATACTATTATATTTGGTGCGAAAGATGATGCAGAGAACAAGGCTAAACCAGTGATTTTCTCATTTGTTGTAACTCCACGTGACAAGATAGGACCAACTATTTCGGCGGATGGAGCAACAGTTACAAGTCGTGAGGAAATTACGCCAATTCCAGTAACAGCTAAAGATAACGATGGCGGAGTTGGAATGCGTGAAAATACTCCAATCGAAGTAAAAGACTTACCAGAAGGACTAAGATTCGAAGATGGCAAAATTGTAGGAACTCCAACTGGAACACCTGGAACTGCCAAAGTAACGATTACAGCTTATGATAAAAATGATAATAAGGCTGAGAAAACAATTGAAATTGTAGTCAAAGGGCAAAATGAGCAGTATAACCCATTAGGAAAAGACCAAACTGTTCCTAAAAATTCAGTACCTAAGGCAGAGGATAGTATTGCGAATAAAACTGACCTTCCACAAGGAACAAAATATACTTGGTTAACTACACCAGATACGAGTCAAGGAGGGCAAACTGTTTCTGCAGTTGTTGTGGTAGAATATCCAGACAAAACAAGAGATAACGTTAGTGTGAATATTAGTGTACCTACGAATTTAACAGCAGAAGTTACGAAACCAAATGAAGTTTTGGAGAAACGTGCAGTAGACTCTAAAAAAGTTGTCACACCAAATAAAGATGGCTCAACGATTGCAACAGAAAAAGCAGAAAATGGTTTAACAGTTAATGGAGAAGGTAAATTAACAGGAATACCAAAAGTAGAAAATTGGGGCAAAGACGAAGAAAAACGCGCTATCACAATTCCGGTGAAAGTTACAAATGGAACTGAAGAAATCACCGTAAATGTACCAGTTACAATTCTACGTGATACAGATGGAGATGGAGAACCAGACACTACAGATTCAGATGATGACGGTGACGGAATGACGGATGAGGAAGAAAAGAAAAAAAGAACAGATCCGAAAACTCCTGACACACCAGAAAATCCAACGTCATACGGTCTAACAGGAGTAGTCAAACCATCTACTGTTATTGAAAATAAAGATGTTAATATACCAGAAGTAGTAAAACCAAATAAAGAAAACTCAACGATAGAAACACCAGATCCTGTAAATGGCTTGAGAGTTGATAACAATGGTAAATTAACAGGAAGACCGACAGTAGGCAAATGGGGTGAAGGTGAAGAAGAACGTGATATTACTATCCCAGTAAAAGTTAAGAAGGGTTCGGAAGAAGCTAACGTAATTGTACCGGTTAAAATCCAACGTGATACAGACGGAGATGGTGATCCAGATGTTACAGATAAAGATGATGATAACGATGGAATTTCAGATGACGATGAAAAGAGAAATGGAACAGATCCAAAAGTTAAAAATGATCTGACAGGAATCGTTACAGCACCAGCTAAAGTAAAAGAAAAAACTCCAGTACCGACACCTTTACCAAAAGTTGTAACACCGAATAAAAAAGATGCAACAATTGAACCATCAAATCCAGAAAAAGGTTTAATCGTTAATGGAGAAGGTAAATTAGAAGGAACACCAACAGTTAATAATTGGAACGGCGGAGAAGAAGAACGCAATATCACAATTCCTGTTAAGATTACGAGAGAAAAAGAAGAAGTTACGGTACATGTTCCAGTGACAATCCAACGTGATACAGACGGAGACGGAATAGCAGATGTTGACGATCCAGATGATGATAACGATGGCATTTCAGATGAAGATGAAAAGAGAAATGGAACAAATCCAAAAGTTGCAGATGGTCTAAAAGTAGCAGTTACAAAACCGAATGTAGTGCTGGAGAAAAAAGAAGTTACTCCAAAAGAAGTTGTCACACCAAATAAAAAGGGCGCAACAATTACAACTACTACAACAGATAATTCAGGAAAAGTAAATGGTCTGACTGTTAATGGAGAAGGTAAATTAACAGGTACACCAACAGTTGACAATTGGGGCGATGATGAAGAAAAAACTATCAACATTCCGGTTAAAGTTACAAAAGATGTTGAAAAAGTAACGGCAAATGGTAAAGAAACTGTTACAGAAACTGTTACCGATGAAGTTCCAGTCACAATCCAACGTGATACAGATGGAGATGGAACACCAGACGTTTTAGATACAGATGATGACAATGATGGCATTCCAGATGATGTAGAAAAGAGTAATCATACAAATCCAAAAGTTCCTGACAAACTAACAGCAAGAGTTACGAAACCTGAAAAAGTTAAAGAGAACAAACCAGTTACTCCAACAACAGTCGTAATACCAAATATGCCAAATTCGACGATTACGACAGATAATCCAGATGGATCGGTGAATGGCCTAAAAGTCAACAATGAAGGTAAGCTAGAAGGAACACCGTCAGTAGATAATTGGAAAAAAGACGAAGAAGAACGTAATATCTTAATTCCGGTTAAAGTTACGAATGGTGGAAAAGAAACTATTGTAAAAGTTCCAGTTATTATCCAACGGGATACAGATGGAGATGGCATCCCTGATTCAGAAGACACAGATGATGATAACGATGGAATCCCAGATACTGTAGAGGAACAAAACGGAACAGATCCAAAAGCTGTAAATGACTTAGACGTAGTAGTTACAAATCCAGACAAAGTCAAGGAGAAAACTTCAGTTACTCCAACAAAAGTTGTCACACCAAATAAAGAAGGTTCAACAATTGTAACAAATCCAACAGATGGAACAGGACAAGTGAACGGTCTAAAAGTCAATGATAAAGGAGAACTAGAAGGAAGACCAACAGTAAATAATTGGGGTAAAGAGGAAGAAGAACGTACTATCGATATTCCTGTTAAAGTTACTAAAGTTTTAGAAAAATTCACAGAAAATGGTAAAGAAGAAGTAACGGAAGAAAAAGACGTAACAGTTCGAGTAACAATCCAACGTGACACAGATGGAGACGGAGATCCAGATGTTACAGATACAGATGATGATAACGATGGAATTCCAGATGAAGTTGAAAAAGCAAATGGAACAGATCCAAAAAATGCAGACAATCTAACTGCAAAAGTGTCAGATCCAGTTAAAGTTACAGAAAAGACACCAGTTCCTTCAACATTACCGAAAGTTGTCACACCGAATAAAGACGGTTCAACAATTACAACAGAAAACCCAGTAAATGGATTAAGTGTTGATAAAGATGGTAAATTAACAGGAAGACCAAGCGTAACGGATTGGGGTAGTGATGAAGAACGTAAAGTAAACATTCCAGTTAAAGTGAAGAATGGGGATGAAGAAATACGTGTAGAAGTACCAGTTATTATCCAACGTGATACAGATGGAGATGGAGATCCAGATGTTACAGATACGGATGATGATAATGATGGAATTTCAGATGAGGAAGAAAAGAAAAACGGAACAGATCCAAAAGTTGCTACAACACAAACTCCTAAGATAGGAATTACTCGTAAGGACAATGGTGATGTAGTAGTAACACCAACTAAACCAGACGGAACACTTTACCCTGAAGATACGAAGGTAGAAATTCCAGGAGAAAATGGAACAACAATAGTAGTAACGATAGGTGAAGAAGGTTTTGGAATAGTGCCAAATGATCAACTTCCAAAAGGTGAAGTACCAGGGCAAGGTGTCGTAACAGAGCCAAATAAAGAACCATCAAAACCAGTAGACGTAACAACACCAGCTCGTAAGACACCAACGGTAGACTTGACTCAAAATCCAAGCACTGGAGATGTGACAGTAACACCTAAGAAACCAGACGGTTCCCCATATCCTACAGGAACTACTGTAACAATCCCAGGCAAAGATGGAAAAACGATTGATGTAACAATCGGAAATGATGGAACAGGAACAGTTGCAAATGGTGATTTACCAGAAAGAGATGTACCAGGAACAGCTATCATTAAAGAACCAAATCAAAAACCATCACAACCAGTGGATATTACAACACCGGCTAAAAAGGTTCCAACACTACAATTAGATCAAGATCCAAAAACTGGAGATGTCACAGTAACACCGAAAAAACCAGATGGAACAACATATCCATCAGGAACTAAGGTAGAAATTCCAGGGAAAGATGGAAATCCAATCACTGTAACAATTGGAAAAGATGGTACAGGAAAAGTTCCTAATAATGATTTACCAGAAACAGATACTCCAGGAACAGGTAAGATTAAAGAAGATGGCAAACCAGAGGTAGAGATTAAGGTAGAAACACCGAAAAAAATTGACCCTACTGCGCCAGAAACGGCAGAATTAGGTACAATTGAAATCACAAGAAAACCAAATGGAGATGCTGTAGTTACACCTAAGACCACAGATGGAAAAAATTATCCTAAAGATACTAAAGTGAAAATTCCAGGAGAAAATGGAACAAGCATCGTAGTAACAATAGGAGAAAATGGCTCAGGAGAAGTACCGAATGATCAACTTCCAAAATATGAAGTACCAGGAAAAGGAACAGTAACAGAACCGAATAAGAAACCATCACAACCGGTAGCGGTAACAACACCAGCTCGTAAGACACCAACAGTGGAAATGGAACAAAATCCAAATACTGGAGATGTAACGGTAACACCTAAGAAACCAGATGGAACACTGTATCCAGAAAATACTAAGGTAGAAATTCCAGGAAAAGATGGAAAAACTATTGAAGTAACACTTGACAAAGATGGCAAAGGTACAGTTCCGAATAATGATTTACCTGATGAGGATACTCCAGGAACAGGTAAGATTAAAGAAGATGGTAAAACTGAGGTAGATGTTAAGGTAGAAACACCGAAAAAAATCAATCCAAATCATCCAGCTACAGAACAACCAACTGAAATTGACATCACAAGAAAACCAAATGGAGATGCGATTGTTACACCGAAGAAAGCGGATGGAATACCATATCAACCAGGAACAACTGTGAAAATTCCAGGAGAAAATGGCACAACAATAGTCGTGACAATTGGGAAAGATGGTTTTGGAATAGTTCCGAATGACAAACTTCCAAAACAAGATGTTCCAGGAAAAGGAACAGTAACAGAGCCAGGAGCTAGACCATCACAACCAGTGGATGTGATAACACCTGCTCGCAAACCATCAGTGATACGTTTGGATCAAGATCCAAAAACTGGAGATGTAACAGTGATTCCTATGAAACCAGATGGTTCAACATATCCACCAGGAACGAAGGTCGAAATACCAGGTAAAAATGGTAATCCAATTGTAGTAGAAATCGGACAAGGTGGAACAGGAACAGTTCCAAATAACGACTTACCAGATGGAAATGTACCTGGAACAGGTAAGATTACAGAACCAGGAAAACCAACTACGGAAGCTCAGGTGCTAACACCAGGTAAAATCAATCCACTTGCTCCTCAAACAGAGCAACCAGGTAAGATTGAAATTACAAGAAATCCAAATGGAGATGCAGTAGTTACACCTAAAAAACCAGATAAAACAACATATCCATCAGGAACTAAGGTTGTGATTCCAGGAGAAAATGGAACATCAATTATTGTAACCATTGGAGATAAGGGATCAGGAACAGTTCCAAACGATAAACTTCCAAAAGAAGATATTACAGGAAAAGGAATTGTAACGGAGCCGAATAAGAAACCATCTAATCCGGTGGATGTAACAACCCCAGCTCGTAAGACACCAACAGTAGAGTTGAATCAAGATCCAAATACAGGGGATGTGACGGTAACACCTAAGAAACCAGATGGAACACTATATCCAGAAAATACTAAGGTAGAAATACCAGGTAAGAATGGTAAACCTATCGTCGTAATAATTGGAAAAGACGGAAAAGGAACTATACCTAATAAAGATTTACCAGATGGAATAGAACCAGGAAAAGGAACGATTACTGAACCAGGAAAAGATCCTGTAGAAGTAATTGTAACAACCCCAGCCCGTAAGATACCAACACTAGATGTTTATCAAGATCCAAATACAGGTGACGTTACAGTAACGCCTAAGAAACCAGATGGTTCAACATATCCACCAGGAACGAAGGTAGAAATTCCAGGTAAGAATGGCACACCAATTGTCGTAATAATTGGACAAGACGGAAAAGCTACAATACCAAACAGTGAATTACCAGACGGTAAAGTTCCAGGTACAGGTAAGATTACTGAACCAGGTCAACCAGCTGTAGAAGTTCCAGTAGAAACTCCAGCTAAGGTAACACCAGCAACACCAACAGATACAAATCCAGTTGCACCAGTGACACCTGATACGCCAGTCAAACCTGACACTAATGGAGGTTCTGGTCAAGATACACCTGCGCCTATGCCTGCACCAACAACTCCAATTCCAGATGCAGTTACACCGAATGCAGATCATGAAGATACTACAGATGCTAGTGATAACGGAGCTAAATCAAATGATTCTCAAAATGTATTGCCAAATACAGGAACAGAATCAAATGCGACTCTTGCATCTCTAGGACTTCTTGGTATTCTAAGTGGTCTCGGACTTGCTCTTAGAAAGAAAAAAGAAGACTAAAAATTTAGTCAAATGAACATTCATTCTTTTGTATTGTAAAGACAAACTAGATTGGTTCTGGGAATCGTGTTCGTCATAAAATACAAAGAATGTTTAGATAAAGAAAGCGAACAATGCTAGGATTTTGTTAAAGGGAATTCTAAGTATTGTTCGCTTTTGTGGTATAATAATTACTATGCAGAAAAAACCAACGTCAGCCTATGTGCACATTCCATTTTGTACCCAGATTTGTTATTATTGTGACTTTTCAAAAGTTTTTATCAAGAATCAGCCAGTCGACAGTTATTTAGAGCATCTGTTAGAAGAGTTTCGTTCTTATGATATTCAAAAGTTGAGAACCCTCTATATCGGTGGTGGAACACCGACAGCCCTGTCGGCTACGCAACTAGAGGTGTTATTGAAGGGCTTGACTAAAAACTTGGACCTGTCTGTCTTAGAAGAGTTGACCATTGAGGCAAATCCAGGGGACTTGGATGCGGATAAAATTGCTGTTTTGAAGAACTCGGCTGTCAATCGTGTTTCGCTAGGTGTGCAGACCTTTGATGATAAGATGCTGAAAAAGATTGGGCGCAGTCATTTGGAGAAGGATATTTATGAAAATATCGACCGCCTGAAACTGGCTGGTTTTGACAATATCTCCATCGATTTGATTTATGCGCTGCCAGGTCAAACCATGGAGCAGGTCAAGGAAAATGTGGCTAAGGCCATTGGACTGGATATTCCTCATATGAGCCTGTATAGCTTGATTTTAGAAAACCATACGGTTTTTATGAATCGGATGCGACGAGGGAAATTGCCTCTGCCTAAGGAGGAACTGGAAGCTGAGATGTTTGAGTACATCATTGCAGAGCTAGAGCGAGCTGGTTTTGAGCATTATGAGATTTCCAATTTCTCCAAACCCGGTTTTGAAAGTCGCCACAATCTTATGTACTGGGACAATGCTGAATACTATGGCATCGGTGCCGGGGCATCTGGTTATGTCAATGGTATTCGATATAAAAATCATGGTCCGATTCGTCATTATCTCAATGCAGTTGAAGAAGGCAATGCGCGTATCACAGAGGAGCACCTGAGTCAAAAGGATCAAATGGAAGAGGAAATGTTCTTGGGTCTCCGCAAGAAATCAGGAGTCTCCATGGCGCGATTTGAGGAAAAATTTGGCCAGTCTTTTGAAGGAATTTATGGAAAAATTGTCAGAGACTTGGTTCAACAAGGTCTCATGCAAATAGAGGGTGACCGAGTTCGCATGACAAAAAGAGGTCTCTTTTTAGGAGACACCGTAGCAGAACGATTTATTTTGGAGTAGGATGATGGGCTTAACTTATCAAATGAACATGAAAATTCCTTTTGATATGGCTGATATGAACGGTCATATCAAACTTCCAGATGTGATTTTGCTGTCCCTACAAGTTTCAGGGATGCAGTCTATTGAACTTGGAGTTAGTGATAAGGCTATTTTGGAAGACTATAATCTGGTCTGGATTATCACAGACTATGATATTGAGGTGGTTCGTTTGCCTCGTTTTGCGGAAGAAATCACCATCGAAACGGAAGCCCTGAGCTACAATCGACTCTTTTGCTACCGTCGCTTTACCATTTATGATGAAGCAGGTCAGGACCTTATCCACATGATGGCGACCTTTGTTCTCATGGATCGAGACAGTCGAAAAGTCCATGCTGTTGAACCTGATATTGTGGCTCCGTATCAGTCTGATTTTGATAAAAAGCTTATACGTGGGCCAAAGTATGAGACTTTGGAAGAGCCAATCAGCAAGGATTACCATGTCCGTTTTTACGATTTGGATATGAATGGCCATGTCAATAACAGTAAATATTTGGACTGGATTTTTGAGGTTATGGGAGCTGATTTTTTGACCCAATATATTCCCAAGAAAATCAATCTCAAGTATGTCAAGGAAGTTCGACCAGGTGGGGTGATTACATCAGCTGTTGAACGGACTGGACTGAAAAGCAAGCATGAGATTACAAGCGACGGTGCTACCAATGCCCAAGCTATCATCACTTGGCAAGAAATAAAAAAGGATTAGGGAGAAATAGATGAAATATAAAGGCTATTTAATTGATTTAGACGGAACCATTTATAAGGGGAAGGACAGAATCCCGGCAGGAGAGGCTTTTGTCCATGAATTGCAAAAGCGGAACATTCCCTATCTCTTTGTGACTAACAATACAACCCGAACTCCAGAGAGTGTTCAGGAGATGTTGGCTCAGAATTTTAATATCGATACGCCCCTATCGACTGTCTACACAGCGACTTTGGCAACCATCGACTATATGAATGACTTGGGTCTTGAAAAGACCGTCTATGTCATCGGAGAAGCAGGGCTCAAGGAAGCCATCAAGGCGGCTGGTTATGTGGAAGACAAGGATAATCCAGCCTATGTGGTAGTAGGCCTGGACTGGCAAGTAGACTATGAAAAATTTGCCACAGCAACTCTTGCGATTCAAAAGGGAGCTCACTTTATCGGAACCAATCCTGACCTCAACATTCCAACAGAGCGTGGTCTTTTGCCTGGTGCTGGTTCACTGATTACACTTCTTGAAGTGGCGACACGAGTGAGGCCGGTTTATATCGGGAAACCAAATGCTATCATTATGAACAAGGCGGTTGAGTACTTAGGTTTGGAACGTGAAGAATTAATCATGGTTGGGGACAATTACCTGACTGATATTCGAGCAGGGATTGACAATGGTATTCCAACGCTCTTGGTGACGACAGGTTTTACCAAGGCAGAAGAAGTAGCAGACCTACCAATCGCACCGACACATGTGGTTTCTAGCCTTGCGGAGTGGGATTTTGATGAAAACTAAACTGACCTTTTGGAGCTCTATGCTTTTTCTCCTCTCCCTCTCAATCCTTTTGACCATTTATTTGGCTTGGATTTTTTATCCGCTGGAAATTCAGTGGCTGAACTTGACGGATCGAGTTTATCTAAAACCAGAAACCATTCAATATAACTTTCATATCTTGATGGATTACCTGACCAATCCTTTTAGTCAGGTCTTGCAGATGCCTGATTTTCGTTCGTCAGTAGCTGGTTTGCACCACTTTGCGGTGGTCAAGAACCTCTTTCACTTTGTTCAGCTAGTAGCTCTAGTGACACTGCCAAGTTTCTATTTCTTTGTCAAAGGGATTGTGAAAAAGGGCTTCTTGTCTCTATTTAGTAAAGGGCTTCTGGCCCTAGTAGTCTTACCTGTGATGATTGGAGTTGGGGGAGTTTTGATTGGTTTTGACCAATTCTTTACTCTTTTCCATCAAATTCTCTTTGTGGGAGATGATACCTGGCTTTTTGACCCAGCCAAGGATCCAGTTATTCTGATTTTGCCAGAGACCTTTTTCCTTCATGCTTTTCTTCTCTTTTTTGCCCTCTATGAAAGCTTCTTTGGCTATCTGTGTCTAAAAAGTCGTAAGAAGTGAAAAGAAAGATGTTTTTAATTTATATATATAAAAATGTATATCATTTGAAATCATTGTTAAGAGTGAATTAACCAAATCCAATTGTATCAATCGTTCGCGAACAGTCTATTTTTCTTGAAAAAATAGGCTTTTTTTCTAAAAATCTCTAGTCAAGCGCTTTATTTTTTTGTATAATAGAAGTAGCAAAGTATAGATAAGAAGAGAAAAGCATGATTACACTATTTCTATCACCGAGCTGTACATCATGTCGTAAGGCTAAGGCCTGGTTAGAAAAACATAAGGTTCCCTTTGTGGAACACAATATTATGACCAGTCCTTTAACAAGAAAAGAATTGCAACACATCCTTTCCTTGACCGAAAATGGTACTGATGACATCATTTCAACTCGTTCAAAAATTTTTCAAAAACTGAATATTGATGTAGAGAGTATCTCGGTATCGGAATTGCTTCATTTGATTGAGCAGTATCCTAGTCTTTTGCGTCGTCCCATTATTATCGATGCCAAACGCATGCAAATCGGTTTTAATGAAGATGAGATTCGTGCTTTTCTCCCTCGTAGTTACCGTAAGCAAGAACTAAAAGAAGCAAGAATGAGAGCTGGTATTAGTTAATGAACAAACAGTATAGTTACCCACTAGATTTGTCGTGGAGCACTGAAGAACTTGCTTCAGTGCTTTCTTTTTTTAATGATGTTGAAGCTGCCTATGAAGGCAAGGTAGAGGCTAAAAAGTTACTGGACTCTTATAAGGGATTCAAGGCGGTCGTGCCAAGCAAGAGCGAAGAAAAACGTTTGGGACGAGAATTTGAAACAGTTAGTGGCTATTCGCTTTACCGAGCAGTTCAGGCTGCCAAGGAAAAAGGGGAAGGAAAGATTTCTCTTGGAAAGTAAATTTGAATTTGCCAAAGAGCTCGTCAAGAAGGCAGGCCAGTATATACTTGACCATATGCAGGAAGACTTGCAGATTGAGACCAAGTCCTCTCCAACGGATTTGGTGACCAGATTGGACAAGGAAGTTCAGGAACTCTTGGTTGGTGAGATTCTGTCCCGTTATCCTGAGGATAAGATTTGTGCTGAAGAAGGTTGTCTGCGAGCCTCGGTTCAAGAGGGCAAGGTTTGGGTCATTGATCCCATTGATGGTACCAATAATTTTGTGGCTCAGCAGGAAGATTTTGCTGTCATGATGGCTTATTTTGAAAATGGTCAGGGGCAGTTTGGACTGATTTATGATGTTGTCAAAGGGGATTGTTACCATGGTGGTGGAGCCTTTCCAGTTTGTCGAAACGATAAGCTCCTAGCTCCCTTTAAAGCCAAACCACTTGGAGATTTTCTCATTGCGGGAAATAGTGGCATGCTGGAAACCAACGAATGGGGGCTGGCTGATTTGAGTCGAGCAGTACTTGGTGTTCGTGTCTATGGGAGTGCGGCCATTAGTTTTGCCAAGATTTTGTCAGGGCGTTTATTGACCTATGTCACTTATCTGCAACCATGGGATTATGCTGCAGCTAGTATTTTAGGGGAAGGTCTGGGCTATCGGGTGGTGACCCTTTCTGGTAAAGCTCCTGATTTTCAAACCAGACAGCCGGTCATGATGGTGCCTCTTGAGATGCTGGAGGAAATTCAGTCCTATATTTACGAAAGGAAAAGAACTTAAATGCAATTTCCAGAAGGATTTGTTGAAAAATATGAAGAGATACTAGGAGATGAGGCAAGAGATTTTCTTGCCTCTTTTGAGGAGGAAGCGGTTTCGGCTTTTCGGGTCAATCCTTTAAAAGAAGCGCCAGTTTCCTTTCCTGATGACATTCCTCAAACTCCTTGGGGACATTATGGGAAGGTTTCAGGGAAATCGCCTGAGCATGCTACTGGTTTAGTTTATTCGCAAGAACCCGCTGCTCAGATGGTGGCTCAGGTAGCCAAGCCCAGTCCTGGGATGAAGGTCTTGGATTTGGCCGCTGCTCCAGGTGGTAAATCAACTCAGCTAGCAGCCTATCTAGCAGGGGAGGGTCTTCTCGTTTCCAATGAAATTTCAAGCAAACGGGCTAAGATTTTAGTAGAAAACATGGAGAGATTTGGGGCGACAAATGTCGTGGTGACCAATGAATCTGCTGACCGTTTGGCTAAGGTTTTTAAAGGCTATTTTGACCTAATCGTTCTTGATGCCCCGTGCTCTGGTGAAGGAATGTTTCGTAAGCAACCAGATGCTATGGACTATTGGAGATTAGATTATCCGAGTCAATGCGCTAGCTTGCAAAGAGAAATTCTGGCAGATGCAGTAACCATGCTAGCTGAAGGTGGTCGCTTGGTTTATTCAACCTGTACCTGGGCTCCTGAGGAAAACGAAGAGATTGTCAATTGGCTACTGGAGGACTATGATTTTGACTTGTTGCCAGTAGAGCATATCAATGGAATGGTAGCTGGTATTGACCTGCCAGAAACGGCTCGGATGTATCCTCATCAGTTTAAGGGAGAAGGTCAGTTTGTAGCCCATTTGCAATTTAAAGGAGAAAATACAGCACCTAAATGTAAGGCAAGTAAGAGCAATCTCAGCCGTGAACAAGTTGCCTTGTGGCAGGAATTTGCCCAAAAACATTTGCAGGTCAATCTACCGGGTATCTTGCAGACTTTTGGAGACCAGCTTTATCTCTTGCCAGAACTCTTGCCAGATTTAGGAAAACTCAAGATTGCTCGGAATGGTCTGCATTTGGGTACTTTTAAGAAGAAACGCTTTGAACCCAGTTTCGCTCTTGGTCTAGCCTTGAAACCGAGTCAGGTCAAGCAGTCAGTTGAAATTGACCAAGAAGCGTTTGTAAAGTATGTGGCTGGAGAAACCGTTCAGCTGGCGGAAAGTATGCCAAATGGTTGGTACCAAGTTTTGGTTCAAGGCAATGGTTTGGGCTTTGCTAAGGTGACTGGAAATGTTTTGAAAAATTATTTTCCTAAAGGCCTCAGATTCAAGTGAAAATGCTAGTCAAAGTAGCTTGTCTATGTTATAGTGGAAGTATGGATTTTTTTCAAATTGTCTTTCATTTTAAGTCAAAATTGGTGGAAAGGTAACTAAGCAAATTTCTAGTTAAACCAAGCTAATACTCTTCGAAAATCAAATTCAAACCGCGTCAACGTCGCCTTGCCGTACTCAAGTACAGCCTGCGGCTAGTTTCCTAGTTTGCTCTTTGATTTTCATTGAGTATAAGAACTTTAGTTGGCTCCCAATTATCAAAAGAAAAACATAAATAAATAGTTGAAAAAATTCACAGCATTCACCATTATTTTCAAGGAGAAAAACAGTGAAAAAAAGGAAAAAACTCGCTCTATCCCTTGCGGCTCTTTTGCTGGCAGGTTCTTTGGCGGGATGTGCTAGCTGGATTGATCGTGGAGAATCCATGACAGCTGTTGGCTCAACGGCTCTTCAGCCCTTGGTCGAGGCAGCAGCAGATGAATTTGGCTCTCTGCACGTTGGAAAAACAGTCAACGTCCAAGGTGGAGGATATGGTACAGGTCTGTCTCAGGTTCAATCTGGAGCCGTTGATGTAGGAAATTCAGACGTATTTGCCGAGGAAAAAGACGGTATCAACGCATCCGCTCTAGTAGACCACAAGGTTGCTGTAGCGGGCTTG
>NZ_JAQFJG010000016.1 GCF_030439915.1 Streptococcus sp. SPS1 | reverse complement strand
AGTTTTTTTAACAGGCTAGGAAAAGCCCTATTAGACACCACGGATTTGTATTGTTCATCTTCATTATAAGCTAAACTTCTTTTTCTGTCATGAGTTAGCAGGCTCTGCCTGCTTAGAGTTTTTTTAGAAATACCGTCTAATCCATTTGGTCTTGGTCCTGAATCTAAGATCCAGTAATAATATCTTTTCCCATCTTTTTCAATACGTTCTTCACGGTAAACACGAATGTTCTCATACGCTTGATCAGCAGTCCCTTTACTTACGAAAGCATATTGCTTCGTATCTGGCGAATATACATCACGGTGTGAGTAGTCAATCATCGGGTTTTTAGTCCAACCAACCCCAAAGTCTGTTACTTTTGTTTCACGAACCGTACTTGTCCCGCGAGCAACTTCTTTGCCATTTTTAGTTACTACTGCTGTAACAACAGCATCTTTTACCATCAAATTAGTATCTACATCAACTGTGAAATATCCATTTGTTTGGGATTTAGTGTTATAAGTTTTTTCTCCAACTGTTACTTTAACATCAGCTTCTGCCGCTGTATATCCATCGACTTGAGCAATATAAGCTAAACTGTCGTTAAAAGTTACTGTATCTGTTTGTTTTACTGTAGTAGTAGCAACAGTCTGTCTATTAACCACTAATTCAACTGTATCTCCAACTTCAATACCTGGAGCATTTAATTTGAAAGCTCCCGAATCATCAAGTGTAGTAGTCACTACTGTTTGACCATTTCTCTTAATCTCAATTGTTGAAGATGGTGTTGCATACCCTGTAATAAATCCAGAGTTGGCTACAACAATTCCTAGCTCCCCACGATTAGTTGTAGTATCAATGGGGACTGATCTGAAATCAGAACCTTCTTTCGTCTTATCTCCATTACGTGGACCACGAGAACCTGAATCAGCAATTGTATTTTCCCCTTCTATTTTCTCAGGAGAATCAACCTTAGGCATTGAACGTAAAATAAAGATTTGCTCTTCTAACTTTTTAGTTGCCGCATCAATTTCCGCTTGTGTCAACTCAAGACTATTGTTATTAAGCACACTATTAGCTGTTTCTAAATCTGCCTGGATTGCAGCAAGGGTTGAAGCTGGAGCTTTTTCCTTGTTGACCTTATCCAAGAGTCCTTGAACTTCTGTAATTTTCTCTTGTAATTTCGTTTTATCTAGTGTTTGTTTTTCTCCTACTTCTGTATTAATGGTAGTAGTTCTATTTTCAGATAAATTATCAGTTGAATTTCTAGTTAATTCCCCTGACGTATTCGTATCAGTGCTTAATAAATTTGTAGTTCGATTATCTTCTGCTTTAGGTTTAGACAAATTGACTGCTGCAGAATCGTTGTCCTCTTTCTTAGATGACTCCGTCTTATCTGAAATTTGAGCAGCTTCAACTCGGGCAGCCTGATGCCCAGACAAAAACAGTAGTGCCGCAACAGCTACTGAAGCTGCACCAAAGCTATATTTACGAATAGAAAAGCGTAAAACCTTTTCACGTTGGTGACGCTCTACTCTATTTATTGAATCCAATTTCTTTCCCATGGCTTCTCCTTAAATAAAAAAATATAAAATAAAAAGCAATTCTTATAGCTAAACTCCTAATAGAGTATATCTACAAAAATTCACCATGATGATATATTTAAACATCACAGCTATCACAGCCATCACAGCCATCACAGCCATCACAGCCATCACAGCCATCACAGCCATCACAGCCATCACAGCCATCACAGCTCAATTATACCAGTTTTACTATATTTACACAAATATAAAACGATTTATTCTATCAAATAAAGTTAAAAATTTTTATTTATTTATAAAATATCAACATATTATATCATTCCAAACAAAAAGAGAGGTTTCCCTCTCTGTCAAATCTAGATTTTTTCTTCTTTGATATCAATCACAATCTCTTCTAATTCATCAAGAGTTTCGGCCTTTTCTTGCCATTGCTCTTTGAGATTATTGAATCGATCTTTTGATGCTTCTGTCGCTTGGCGAGCACATGATTTGGCTTGAGCAAGGATGCTGTCCACAGTGATTTCACCTGACTCAACCTGTTCTTTGGTTTTCAGAACAAAATCTGTAGCTTGCTCCTTAACTTCTGTCAGTTTTTCACAGACCTGCTCCTTGGCATACTCTGGATCTTCTCTCAAATCATCCAGAAAATCTTGAGCCTGACTGCAAACTTGTTTGCCCTTGTCACTTGTTAAAAACAAGGCAAGAGCTGCACCTGAAACGGTTCCTAAAAGGATTGAGGATAGTTTACCCATAAGGATTCTCCTTTTTATTTTTTGAAAAATTTACTTGCAAGACGAAGAGCTGACAAACTTGCCCCAGTCTTGAGTGTTTTTGAACCAGCTGATGAAGCTTTCTTGCTCAAGACACGCGCATGGTCATTGAGGTCTGAAACAGATAGAGACAAATCTGCAACAGCACTAAAGAGTGGATCAATCGTTGCCATCTTGACATTGATATCATCTGCCAAGACATTGACCTTAGCCAGCAACTCATTGGTATAATGCAAGGTCACATCTACATCTGAAGTTAATGTTTTAATCGTCTTTTCTGTTTCATCGATAACACGTCCAAGCTTTTGCACAGTAATGATTAGATACACTAAAAATACAATCAAAGCAAGGGCTACAAGAATATATGCAACTTCTAACATTTAGTTTTCCTCCTCTGAAATATAGTAAGGGGCCTTCTTTCGATTTTGATATAGAATGATAAAAATACCCAGTCCGATAAGGACAACTGATAGCCATTGCGATACCCGAAGGCCAAAGAACATGAGACTATCTGTCCGCATGCCTTCGATGACCATACGACCGAAACCATACCAAATCAAGTAGAAAGCAGTGATATGACCTCGTCTGAGGCTCTTCCATTTTCGTCTCAATATCAGAATCAAGGCAAAGCCAAGCAGATTCCATAGAGACTCATAAAGGAAAGTCGGTTGACGGTAGCTCCCCTCAATATACATCTGGTCACGGATAAAGCCAGGTAGATAATCCAAATTATCTACTGCTACACCATAGGCTTCTTGGTTAAAGAAATTACCCCAGCGACCCAAACTTTGGGCAATCATGACGCTAGGCGCCGCGATATCTAGGAAATCCCAAGTGTTAATGAGTTTACGATCAGCAAAGATATAGAGGACAAGAGCCCCTGTAATCAAACCGCCATAAATGGCCAAACCACCATTCCAAATGGCAAAAATCTCTCCGACATTCTGACTATAATAATCAAAACGGAAAATGACATAGTAGAGACGAGCTCCTAAAATAGCCAAAGGAAAGGCTATCAAGATAAAATCTAAAATATCGTCTGGTATAATCTTCTTTCTAGGCGCTTCTTTCATGGTCAAATAAACCGCAAGAATCAAGCCTGTCACAATACACAAGGCATACCAACGAATGGCTAGGGGTCCTAGTTGAATAGCAATTGGATCAAGCATTTTGCACCTCATTTCGAGCGATGAGATTTGTCAAGCGTTCTTCGAACAAACGAGTCGCATCAAAGCCCATTTCCTTTGCACGATAATTCATGGCAGCAGCCTCAATCACGACAGAAATATTACGACCTGTTTTAACTGGAATACGGATACGAGGAATGGCTACGCCAGAAATTTCGAGTTCCTCTGGATTATTGCCAAGACGATCAAAAGTTTTATGCGTATCGTAATTTTCCAAATAGACAGCAAGCTGAACCTGTGAAGAATCCTTGACAGCACTGGCACCGTAGAGACTCATAACATCGATAATCCCAACCCCACGAATTTCAATCAGGTGTCTCAAGATTTCAGCCGGTTCACCCCAAAGAGTAATCTCATCCTTGGCAAAGATATCGACCCGGTCATCAGCTACCAAGCGGTGACCACGTTTGACAAGCTCTAAACCTGTCTCACTCTTACCGATTCCACTATCTCCCTGAATCAAGACACCCATCCCATAGATATCCATCAAGACTCCATGCACACTGGTCCGTTCTGCCAAACGAGAATCCAGATAGCTAGATAACTCTCCAGACAAACGACTAGTAGCCGTACGGCTGGTTAAAATGGCAATCTTACATTCTCTGGCTGCCTTTAACATCTCCTCTGGAACCACCAAACCACGGGCAACAATGACCGCAGGTGTCTCAGGTAGAAACATTTTTTTCAAAACTTCATAACGGCTGTTGGAAGGCATGCTAATCAGATAAGACCACTCCTTCATCCCCAAGAGCTGAATCCGCTCTGGCGTGTAGTAGTCAAAGTAGCCTGTCATTTCAAGACCAGGTCGCGTAATATCCGCTGTATTGATTTCCTTTTCAAGCAATTCTGGTTCGCCATAGACAATGTCTAGTCTAAGCTTTTCAATCACTTCTTTTACTAAAACCGACATCATTTCCTCCTTCAATCGAGTTCTTTTTACTATTATATCAAATTGTAAGAGGATATTTGAGATTTTTGCAGGATTTGGAGTATTTATTTATACTCAATGAAAATCAAAGAGCAAACTAGGAAACTAGCCGTAGGCTGCTCAAAACACTGTTTTGAGGTTGTATATAAGACTGACGAAGTCAGCTCAAAGCACTGCTTTGAGGTTGTGGATAGAACTGACGAAGTCAGTCACATACATACGGCAAGGCGACGTTGACGTGGTTTGAAGAGATTTTCGAAGAGTATTAAAAGAAAAAGGACTAGATTTCTCTAGCCTTTCATTTCAATTAGAATTTTTTACGTTTACGAGCTGCTTCTGATTTACGTTTACGTTTTACAGAAGGTTTTTCATAGAATTCACGTTTGCGTGTTTCTTGAAGAGTACCAGCTTTAGTAACCGCACGTTTGAAACGACGAAGTGCGTCGTCAAGAGATTCATTCTTACGTACTACTGTTTTAGACATTTTTTTCACTCCCTTCAAGTTCAATATCTATTTTATTCTACACGTAAAAGGAATAATTGTCAAGCAAAAATGCGGTTTAATTTTGATTTTTTCTTACATTTATACAAGAGTTGAAAGCGTTCAATAGAACATTGCTTTTTATTTTTCAAGTAAGCTGAGCGCTTCAGCATCCGCAATAATGGTCACATCAGGGTGATTTTGGAGGCTACTTGCTGGTAGATTCTCAGTCACCGGTCCTGATACTGTTCCAGCGATGGCTTCTGCTTTTGACTCACCGTAAGCAAAGAGAAGGATAGACTTGGCATCCAAGATATTCTTAATCCCCATTGAAATGGCTTGGGTTGGGACGTCTTC
Organism: Streptococcus sp. SPS1; assembly: GCF_030439915.1. Taxonomy (GTDB): domain Bacteria; phylum Bacillota; class Bacilli; order Lactobacillales; family Streptococcaceae; genus Streptococcus. The sequence goes on along the minus strand of NZ_JAQFJG010000016.1, from coordinate 26,684 downwards.
AATCTTGTCAAAGAAACGTGCGTTTGCTTCGATAGTAGACTGGTCCAGTTCGACTAGATGCGTTTGACTGTCAAATGGAGTACCAGGTTCATTAAATCCGATATGTCCATTGCGACCGATTCCCAAGATTTGGAGGTCAACTGGATGGTCAGCCAAAATTTGGTTGTAGCGTTCAACTTCAGCTTCAGCATTGTCCTTAACACCACGAGGCAAGAAACTTTCTTTAAATGGTTTTTGGTTGAACAAGTTTTCTTGCATGAAGTGACGATAAGACTGAGGATTGTCGCCTTCAAGGCCTACATACTCATCAAGGTTGACACTGGTTAGATTTGAAAAATCAAGGTCACTCTCAACAATTTCCTTGTAAAATTCAAGTGGACTGCTTCCTGTCGCAAGTCCTAGAGTTTGAGCGCCGTTGGCCAATTTTTCCTTCAAAATCTCAAAAGCAACTTTTCCACCTTCGATTTGGTTTTCAACTTTAATAACTTTCATCTTTTCATCCTCCATTTCTATCTATATTTATTATATGGTATAGACCAATTTTTGTCAAGTGAAAACGATTTAATTTCTAAAAAAAGAGCGTCCAAACTTGAAACATGTTATAATGGATAGGATTAGAACTTAGAAAGAATGAACAGATATATGAATACAGCTGATTTTGATTTCCACTTACCCGAGGAATTGATTGCCCAAACGCCCCTTGAAAAACGTGATTCCTCTAAACTCCTCATCGTCAATCGTGAGACGGGAGAAATGCAGGATAAACACTTCCACTCTATTATTGATATGCTGGAACCTGGTGATGCCCTTGTCATGAACGACACCCGCGTTCTCCCTGCCCGCCTCTATGGTCAAAAGGAAGAAACAGGAGGCCATGTGGAACTTCTCCTGCTCAAAAATACTGCTGGAGATGAGTGGGAAGTCCTGGCAAAACCTGCCAAACGCCTCAAAGTTGGCACTCGTGTCAGCTTTGGTGATGGTCGCCTCAGCGCAGTCGTTACGGAAGAATTGACCCACGGGGGCCGCATTGTCCGCTTTGAATACCAAGGAATTTTCCTAGAAGTTTTGGAAAGTCTGGGTGAAATGCCGCTACCGCCTTATATCCATGAAAAACTGGATGACCGTGAACGCTATCAAACAGTTTACGCCAAGGAAAGTGGCTCTGCTGCTGCACCTACTGCTGGTCTTCATTTCACCAAAGAACTACTGGCAGAAATCCAAGCTAAGGGTGTTCATCTGGTTTATCTGACTCTTCATGTCGGACTCGGAACCTTTAGACCCGTTTCAGTTGACAATCTGGACGAACACGAAATGCACTCAGAATTCTACCAACTTTCTGAGGAAGCTGCTGCCACCCTTCGCTCTGTTAAGGAAAATGGTGGTCGCGTCATCGCTGTCGGAACCACTTCTATCCGCACCTTGGAGACTATTGGTTCCAAGTTTGATGGGCAAATCCAAGCAGATTCTGGCTGGACCAATATCTTTATCAAACCTGGGTATGAGTGGAAGGTCGTGGATGCCTTCTCAACCAACTTCCACCTGCCAAAATCAACTCTGGTCATGTTGGTTTCTGCCTTTGCAGGCCGTGAATTAGTCTTAGATGCCTACCACCATGCCATCCAAGAACACTACCGCTTCTTCAGTTTCGGTGATGCCATGTTTATTTATTAATTGTCATAATCAAAAAGCGCATATTATCAGGTATTATAAAACCTTGATAGTATGCGCTTTTGTAATGGATAAATAGTTAGTCTTTTTTAAAGGCCGGATCTTTCAAACTCTGCACACTGGCATTGATAACCGCGCCTAGGATAACAATTTTAGCAATCAAGATAAACCAAAACATCATAACAACAAGAAGAACTGAACCTAAAATTCGGACGTCCACTAAATGATGGACATAGTAATTGAGATAACTAGAGAACAGAGTTAGTAGAACTAAAATCACTAAGAGAACAAAGGCACTGCCTGGTAGGGTATAACTAAGTTTCCTGTTAGATAGATTGGGAAGAAAATAATAAAGCATGACCAAGATAGCAAAGAGGAGAGCGTAAGTCAGAGGACCTGCCAAACCTTGTAAAGCCTGATAGATAATGCCATCTTTTGTCCAATAATGAGCAAGTAAATCCAAAATCATCTGCCCAAACAAACTCAAAAACAAGGCAAAAGCAAAGAGGAGCTGTAAACCAAAACTGACTAGGAGACTTACCATCTGATGGGAAATAAGTCCACGACTCTTTTCGACGCCATAAGCCTTGTTAAAAGCTTTTTGCAAGAAATTCATAGATTTTGAAAAACTCCATAACGCCGATAAAACAGAAAAACTCAATAAACCTGTTGAAGGTTGCGTCAAGACTTCTCTGGCTATTTTTTCCACACCTTCATATAGGCTTGGGGGCAGGACGTCTTTCACAAATCCCAGAAATTCTCCCACAGGAATCTGGAAATAGGGGAGGATATTGACCACCACCAAAAGCAGGGGGAAAATCGAAATCAACCAATAGTAGGCTACTGCGACACTGGTCAACTCACTATCTGATGCTTGATAATAATACAAAAAAGCTTTTAATAAAGGCTTGTCTATCAGCTCTTTCCACCACTTTTTCATGTCACACTCCTTCACTTACAATCTTATACTCAATGAAAATCAAAGAGCAAACTAGGAAGCTAGCCGCAGGTTGCTCAAAGCCCTGCTTTGAGGTTGTAGATGAAACTGACGAAGTCAGTCACATATATAATCCAAGGCGACGCTGACGTGGTTTGAAGAGATTTTCGAAGAGTATTAACTAATTTCTTCTTACCAATTCCACCATATCATAAGGCAGGGTATTGGCAGCTTCCTTCAAGGAATAGTTCTCTAAGTTATTGACATTTTGTCGTAATTTCTTGGCATACTTGGTCGTAATCAATCGTTTTTCTTCGTATTCGAAAATCAACTTGCGCTCCAGATAATATCCTCTCAGCATTTCATCGATATTGTTAGGCTTAACGCGATTGATAACCCGTTCGACAAAGGCACCACTGGTGATAATAGCTGTTTCTCGAAGACGGGACTCCTGCATAAAACTAATCAAAGAGCGTCTATAGACTCCCTTCAGGTTTTCCAAACTTTCAATAATCATCTCTGTATTGGCAAGATAGAGCTCTGCAATTTGGTCATAATCAAGAGCACGGAGACGGCTTTGCTCCTTGTCCTTCCAACTACGGAAGGTCTTTCCGAGAGTAAAAACTTCATGAAGGAGAAAACGTAAAATCCGCAAAGAAACAAGGAAATAATAGGTCAATCGTGACGCAAACTTACGATTGATTCCTCGTTCTATATTTTTCAGATAACGTTGGTAAACTCGGTAAGCACGATTGCTAATGTTCCCCTCTTCATAGGCCTGTTCCAATCCATCACTTTCAATACTAAGAATCAAGAGTTTCAAAGCAGCCCAGTCTTCTTGAGCCCCCTTATTTTCTTGACTCAGGATGAGATTTTCAATACGTCCATGGTAATTGTCAATAGCCGCATAGAGAGGGAGCTTATTTCTCGTGCCTTCCAACTCTTTTTCCAACTCTAGCGTTACTTCATTCAAAATGGCAATATGCATGAGATAATCCTTGCTTTCTTCCTGTTCATCCGAAAGATGGGGCAAGACCAAGAGACCTGTTAAAAAGCTTACAAGTGTCACACCTGCGACGAGGAAAAGTAAGAGAGGATACTCCTGCTCTAGATTACTTGGTATCAGAAGAATCGTAGCAATCGACACCGTTCCCTTAACACCTGAGAAGGTCAAGAGAAGCATGTCCTTCATATACTTATTTAGCTTTTTCTTGAGACGTCGGGTCCTATAGGCATAATAGCCATAAATCATGACAAAACGAATGGCAAAGAGGACAAAGGTAAGGGCAACAAGAGATCCCAATAACAGTAAGGGATTATAGATTGGATTGGTCAAGATAGGCTCTGCTATCATTTCCAGCTCCATCCCTAAAATCACAAAGACAGAACCGTTGAGCATAAAGTTGACTGTGTGCCAGACCGTCTCGGTCACCGTATCCACTTGGGCTTCGAGGAGCGTAATTTTCTTAAAACGGCTTGCCTTTAAAATCCCAGCAACCACAACGGCGATAATCCCTGAAACGTGTACCTCTTCTGCTAGAAAGAAGGTCACCAGAGGCAAACTCAATTCCAGAAGGAGCTCACTAGCAATATCTGTTGCTCTCACACTTAGCAAGAAGGTATGGAGAAAACGGTTGGTCATGGCTGTTAAAAAGCCAATCAAAAAACCGCCTAGGATTGAAAAGATGAGCGAACTACTCGCTTGCCTAAGGGAAAAAGCTCCTGTTGTCCAAGCTGTCAAAGCTACCTGAAAAGCCACCAAACCAGAAGCATCATTCAAAAGTCCTTCACCCTTAAGGATATTGGAGACGCGCTTAGGAAAGCTAAAGCGCTCCGAAAGAGAGGCAAAGGCCACCAAGTCCGTTGGCCCAAGGGCTGCCCCAACAGCCAAGCAAGCCGCCAAGGGAAGGCTGAGCCAAAGAAGATGGGCCAAGCCACCTAAACTCAGGGTCGAGATAAAAATCACTGGAAATATGAGATAGACAATAATTCGCCAGTGTTTTAAAATAGCTGTAATATCCGCTTCTTCGGACTCTCGGAAAAGCAAGGGCCCAATAACCAGTGCCAAAAACAACTCCGTATTGAGATGAAAGTCGGTATTGGGTAAAAAGAGACCAATCACAATTCCCAAAAGAATCTGCACCAAAGGGAGAGGCAAAAAGGGCAGGAGCTTATTGGTTGTACTCGAGACAATCAAGACCAGTAAAAATAGGATGAGGTAAATCAGTAATTCCACGCACGCCCTCCTTAATCTTTTTTACAACAAGATTCAAAAATCTCCTTCTGCTCTTTGATTTTTTGGTCAATCTTGGAACAATCTTTGTGCTCAATTTTTCTCTGGCACCGTTCCATTTCAAGAGCAACTAATTTTTTCTTGATTTTATGCATTTTTTTGCTCATATGTGCTTGGTCTAGCACGCCCACCGCTCGTTCGTGATGGGTTGACTCGACAAAATTCTGGCGCATGGCATCCAGCTTTTCACGTAGGTATTGTTTATCCATGTCTATATCTCTCTAATTTTTCAATCATTACTAAAAACGGTGGGTTGTTGACTTGATTAAGAGTTCGGTAAATAGCAACTGTGTACTCTTGTTGGTTCAACTGTCCAACAAAATCCAAGACAGCATCCCTCTCGAGGTCGCCTCCTTCATGACCATAGTAGATCATGATAGCAATTCGTCCACCTTTGACAAGCAAATGACACAGCTTTTCTAATGCTTCAATAGTTGTCTGAGGTCGGGTGATGACAGACTTATCAGCTGATGGCAAATAGCCCAGATTGAAAATTCCTGCCTTGGCTTCTGTCACAAACTGGTCTAGTGTCTCATGGCCTTGCAAGATTAACTGGGCATTTCTCATTCCAGCCTGGTTCAAACGCTCTTGCGTCTTTTCCAAGGCTTGTTCCTGAATATCAAAGGAATAGACTTTCTTGGCTAGTTTGGCTAGAAAAAGCGTGTCATGACCATTTCCCATAGTCGCATCCACTACGATATCATCCTGAGTCACTACCTCAGCCAAAAAATCATGTGCCATCTCAAGTGGTCTTTTCATTTTCAAACTCCTGTTTTACAGCCTTGCATCCTTGCACACTTCCACGACGTCGCATTTCAGTTTCAATAGCATTTAGAACTTCCCATTTATTGAGGCTCCACATAGGGCCAATCAGCATATCCCTAGGTGCATCTCCTGTGATGCGATGGATGACGATATGCTTGGGAATGATTTCCAGTTGGTCACAGATGACCTTGACATATTCGTCCTGACTCATCAACTGCAAGCGTCCTTCGTGGTAATCTCGTTGCATACGTGTATTGGTCATCAGGTGAAGCAAATGCAGTTTAATCCCTTGAATATTGTTATCCGTGACACAGCGACGAACATTTTCAATCATCATTTCATGTGTTTCGCCAGGAAGTCCATTGATCAAATGGGAAACAATCTCAATCTTGGGATACTTTCTCAAACGCTTGACCGTTTCTACGTACAATTCATAGGAATGAGCACGGTTAATCAGGTCAGAGGTTGTTTCATAAGTGGTCTGTAAGCCCAATTCTACCGTCACATGCATGCGCTCCGATAACTCAGCCAAATATTCAATGGTTTCGTCTGGTAAACAGTCTGGGCGCGTTCCGATATTGATTCCTACCACACCTGGCTCGTTGATAGCCTGTTCATAGCGCTCTCGAATAACTTCCACCTTTTCATGGGTATTGGTAAAATTTTGAAAATAAACCAGATACTTCTGCACATCTGGCCACTTGCGGTGCATAAAGTCAATTTCCTTATAAAATTGCTCACGGATAGGCGAATCTGGTGCTACAATAGCATCTCCAGAACCTGAAACCGTACAAAAAGTACAGCCTCCATGAGCCACAGTCCCATCACGATTGGGACAGTCAAACCCCGCATCAATAGGGACTTTAAAAGTCTTTTCTCCAAAAAGTTTTCGATAATAATCATTCAAGGTATTATAAGATTTCATAACTTTCATTATAACAAAAATCACCCACAATCTCAAAAGCCTGACTTTCCTATAAATTCCTCTGTTTCTCGTTTCCATTAGCCATTTTTTATGATACAATATGGATATGATTTTAATGAAATTAGCATCTATTTTATTATTGATACTGACCTTAGTCGTCTGCATTATCATAACCAAACTTTTTAGATTAAAAAAACTAGGACGAAACTTTGCGGATTTGGCTTTTCCAGTCTTGGTATTTGAGTATTACTTAATTACAGCTAAAACCTTTACCCATAATTTCCTCCCTAGACTAGGCCTAGCCCTCTCACTCCTAGCCATTATTCTCGTCTTTTTCTTCCTTTTAAAAAAACGCAGCTTTTACTATCCTAAATTCATCAAATTCTTCTGGCGTGCAGGATTCTTATTAACCCTTGTCATGTATATAGAGATGATTGTTGAATTGATGGCTCAGAAATAAAAAAATGAAATCAAAAACACCTCAATCAAGCTGAAATACAGTGATTGAAGTGTTTTTTCTTTATATCTTTTTTAATAATTCTTATACTCAATGAAAATCAAAAAGCAAACTAGGAAGCTAGCCGCAGGCTGCTAAAAGCACTGCTTTTAGGTTGTAGATAGAACTGACGAAGTCAGCTCAAAACACTGTTTTGAGGTTGTGGATAGAACTGACGAAGTCAGTAACCATATATACGGCAAGGCGAAGCTGACGTGGTTTGAAGAGATTTTCGAAGAGTATTATTTTCCTTCTTTATCAGGAAGGAGGTAACCAATACCTACACAGGCCAGCACACCTGCTCCAATCACCAAGCCGCTTGAAATTGGCACAAGGTCCAAAATTGCATTTGCGATGATAAAGGCAATAATGAAACACATCAGACTAGCCTTGTAATCCTTTTTCAAAAGATTCTCTAGAGTGAAAAAGAGGAACAAGCCTACCGGAATCAGTGACCATAGGTTGACATCCAAATTTGGCCATCCAACAGAACCAAAATACACTACTGTCGCTGCTGCTAGTAAAAATACAATCCCTAATAATTTTTTCATTTCTTTATCTCCAATTTCTTTTTTAGGAACTTGAGTTATCTGATAGTGACGCCTCCTGTTCCTTACAAAAATCATTATAGCAGAGGTCAGTTTCAAGAACAAGTTCTTTTGCCTATCTGGTCTCTATACCGGTCTAAGTGGTCTGATTTTCTTTAAAAAGAAAAAGAAGCCCTAATGAGCTTCTTCACTTTGCCGATTGCAGGGATCGAACCTGTGACCTAGGCTTTACGAGTGCCTTGCTCTACCAACTGAGCTAAATCGGCGATTACACTTACAGTATAGCACTCTGAGAATAGATGTCAAGGAATTTTCATCTCTATTAGAAAAAGCCTGTCCTGAGACAAGGCTTTGAGTTTCTTCATCTTAGGACCCAGCACTTTCGTAAGAATCCAAGCCCCTGTCCCAGAGTTTAAGGGAAATACCAAAAAAGACAAGGGAAATCAAAATCAAACCTCCGATGTTAAAGATTACATCCTTGTTCTGCAAGAAATAGCTGGCAGGATAGTAGGCCGTAAAGGCAAAAGGTACAATAAAACTGATTAACCAACGAAGAAGAGAATTGTAAATCGAAATCGGGTACTTGGCAAAGTCATTGAACATATAAAAAATGTAAATCATAGCACCTGACTGCTTGGTCCAAAAAGCGATACTAGCTGTCGCAATTTTCAAGGAAGTATAAATCAAGGTCGCAAAAGGAATGCAGACTAGGAAAAGCAGGAATTTTGGAAGAGTCCAAGCAATGCTTGATACTGTTGTCGCTAGTAAAATTCCACCGACCAAAAGTTCACCCAAGGCATCAATCTGAAAGGTCTCGACTAGGATGTGGAAGAGGGGATTGATAGGACGAGTCAGATACTTGTCAAACTCTCCTTTTCGCACTAAGCGTTGCCCCAGTGCCCAGAGATTGTCAAAAAAGAGATGGTCCAGTCCCTTAGGAATCAAGGAAAATCCATAAATAAAGGCAATTTCTTGAAAAGTCCAACCTTCTAGGGATGGGATGTGTTGAAAGATGACATTGAGAAACAAGAGATTCAAGCCTTGAGTCAAGAAAACTCCCAGGACACCAACCACAAAATCCACCTTGTATTCCATGATTTGCTTGATATATTGTCTGATAAAAATCAGATGCATGCGTTGATATTTTTTCATACTAACCTCCCTGAATGGTAATGAATGACTGGACTCGTTTCCAAATCAACTGAGACAAACCCACCATCACTAAGAGCCAGAAAAACTGCAAAGCGAGCGCCTGAAGAATCTGATTGGCATCATATTTCCCAACGATAATCATGACCGGAGTGTAAATCAAGGATGAAAAAGGCAAGAAGGACAGAATATCTGAAACAACCTTTGGAAAGAAAGCCAAGGGAATCAAACTTCCAGACATGAAAGCCACTATGGAAGTCTTAAGTAGGTTGGAACCCCAAAGATTTTTAAACACAAAGGCAGAAAATCCAAAGCAGATATTAAAGAAAAAGTTAATCAGATAGGCGATCGTTAGGCTAAAAAGATAAAGGACAGTTAATCCCAGCACTTCTGCAATCCCTTGCCCAGATAAGATTTTCATTAACACGATGACACTTAAAAATGGCAATCCTACGCTGATAAAAATCAACCACTTGGAACCAAGTTCTGTGAAAAGATAAGAAGCTGCAAAATGCACTGGTCGCAACAAGCGCATGATGATGGAACCATCCTTGACCTCCTCCCCAATCATAAAGGACGAATCTGACCTAGTCAGAAGATTTGTCACAAAACTCATGATGATGTAGAGGGTGATATCCGCCATACTGAAGCCCTGAATCAAAGACTCCTGGGAGGAATCAAAGACTGCCTTCCAGAGATAAAAGGCCACAAAAGCCCCCATGACATCCCCAATCCGATAAAGAATGAAATTGACTCGATAGGTGATCAATTCCTGAACACCTGCATTGATAAAGGGTTTATAACGTCTCCACAATTTGACCATCTTAGAGCTCCTTTCGGTAGAAGCGACGGATAATATCCTCAATATCCGTATCCACCATCTTCAAATCGCGGATTTCAAAATCAGACAGGGTTTGCTTGATAATGTCAGCTGATTGGTAGCGGGAACTATCGAATTCAATATTGAGAGTATTTCCTTGTCTATCAACGGTCATATCAGGCAGGCCTTCATAGTGAGAGACGAGATGACTTTGACCTGGTACCAGTTCAAAAGAGAGAGTCTTCATCTTACCAAAGGTTTCCTTGAGCTGGCTAACCGTCCCATCAAAAATCTCCTGACCCTTGTCAATCATGAAAATTCGATCACAAAGTTGCTCAATGTCGCTCAGGTCGTGGGTGGTCAAGAGAATGGTTGTCTCTTCCTCTTGATTGATCTGAGTAATGGCCCGACGAATGTTGTCCTTGACCGAAACGTCCAAGCCAATGGTCGGCTCATCTAAAAAGAGAACCTTGGGATTGTGGAGCAAGGAAGCCGCTATATCCGCCCGCATCCGTTGTCCCAGTGAAAGAGTCCTCACGGGATCCTTGATAAAATCCTTCAAATCCAAGACTTCATTCAAAAAGTCCATGCGCTTATGAAAGAGCGAGTCTGGCACATCATAAATCTCTTTCAAAACCGTGTAGGTCTCTTGCAGTGCCAAATCCCACCATAGCTGGGTGCGTTGTCCAAAAACAACCCCAATATCTTTGACGTAATCTTGACGATTGTCCTGGGGAATCTTGCCGTTAATCCGACAAAAACCAGATGTCGGTTTCAAAATCCCAGTCAGCATTTTGATGGTTGTCGACTTCCCAGCACCATTAGCCCCGATAAAGCCTAAAATCTGCCCCTTGGGCACCTCAAAGGTCAAATCCTTAACCGCTTCAAAGGTCTGCTTTTCAGGATGAATGAAGGAGCGCAAAGCACCCTTCAAGCCCGGTTCCTTAACAGTCTTCACAAAATTTTTCTGAAGATGTTCCACTTCTATCATTGCCATATCTATCTCCCTATGGTAAGGAATAGCAACATTGTATTTTCCAATACAAGTAATCTAAATCCTTACTTTCTACACCTTCTACATTTTATTGCTACAGAAGGTTTTATACCAACCTATTATAGTCCAATAAAAACTAGAATGCAAGCGTTTGCCTAAAATTTGTGAAATTGAAAATTTTTCTCTTAAAGTGGTATTTTTAATTCAAAATCATCTTTTCATCCAATTTTCTCCTAAGTTCCTTCAGTATTATTCTTGTCAGTCTATCTTGGATTGTTTCAGTTGCATTTTCATTGAAATATACAATAAGCTCATCGGTTGTCTTTCCAATCTTTCTCTTTGTGCTAATATTTTTTAGTTCTTCCAAAAATTCTACTTTCCGTTTTTGAATTTCTGACAACAAAAAAGGAAGTATCTGCAATTTGCTACTTTTACTTCCTCTCTCTAATTTTATTTAATTATTTTACTTCGACAAACTGAGATTTAGATTTTAACCCTTACGGAACATAAAACGGGCCATGCTCTTGAAGTATGTTCTATAAGATTATAATTTAATGCAAAATGTAGCAATATAGTCATTTCCATAACGGGTTAATCTATTTCTTTTATCACATGATTCATAAAAATCTATCATAGCAAGACCATTTTTAAGTTGTCCTCTAATCTGAGTTTCTAAGGTATGTCTAAATTCATATCCATATTCTGGATTTATGGTTATCTTGCCTTCCTCTTCAAGCTCTTTTGAATTAAAAGGGAGTGGAAACTTCAAAAATAATTCCTCATCGGGTTTGTCCCATACAATGTCAGCATTATACATGTATATCCAAGGATTCATAAATCCGACCATTAACAGTCCACCCTTTTTCAATACTCGAGAAGCTTCTTTATACATGTTTTCTAGATCTTCTATAAATGCTGAATTGTAAAATGAAGTGCAACAAAAAAATAACTATCTGATATACTTAAGTCGACGAAAACAAAGCATAGGAGAGATAGTTATGTCTAAACAAAATAATACCACAAAATCATCTTACAATCATCTTTCAGCCATTGAAAGAGGAAATATTGAGTTGCTTCATAAACAAGGAAAATCTCAATCAGAAATTGCACGAGAACTTGGTAGAAATCATTCTACGATTAGTCGTGAATTAAAACGTGGTACTGCTACACAAATGAAGAATCAAAACGAAAAGATCATTTATTACAAGGAATATTTTGCCGAAACTGGACAAGCACGTTATAAAAATAATCGAAAAAATTCTTATTACCTTAAACTAAATAAGACGTCTAAACGGTTTCTAACAAAGTTTACAAAAGAAATGAAGAAAAAAGTTTGTATACATAGTGTTGAATCATTTGTAAAAAGATATGAGAAAGTTTGTGAGGATGAAGTTATTCCAAGTACCAAAACTCTTTATAACTACAGCAATCAAGGATTACTAGAGATTAAACGAATCGATTCACCTCGTGCTACTAGAATGAAACCAAGAACGAAAAAACGTTCATCTACTCATAAACGATTAGCTGGTAAATCCATTGATGAACGTCCTGAGGTTATTCAAACTCGTTCAGAATTTGGACATTGGGAGATTGATTTAATAATAGGGAAGAAATTTATCAATGAAGCTGTTCTACTAACGCTTGTTGAAAGAAAGACTAGATTTGCGATTGCTAGAAAATTACCCTTTAAGTCCGCAGATCTTGTTAATCATGAAATCAATAAAATCGTTACGCAATATCAAGAATTAGATTTTAAAACTATTACAGCTGATAACGGTGTAGAATTTTCTAAATTAGGAGCATTAAAGTGTGTAGAAGATGTATTTTATGCACATCCTTACTCTTCTCATGAAAGAGGCACAAATGAACATTAAGGGCAGTTATTTAATACATTAACAGATGAGGAACTACAGGTATATGTAGCTGCCATCAATCATCGCTCAAGAAAACTATTGGGCTTCTTAAGCTCAAGCGAACTCTTAGAACAGTTAGAAGCGAAATAGACGAATCTTATCAATCAAGTCTATTTGGAAAGAAAAAAAAGCGCCAAAAATTTGGCGCGAACCCCCTAGGGGGTTATTAGTATATTTATTTGTTTTGAATCAAAATACATTGTAAATATGAAGTTAAATTAGGTATATAGGAAAAGTTAGCGTTTGTTGCACTTGACTTGACAATTCACGATATTTTCAAAATGTTCTAATAGTTACCCTTTAATTTTAAATTTTAACTTTCCCAAGAAATATCTATAATATCAAGACTATCATCAAATTTAACAGCTAAAATTTCATCACTTTCTTCTGGAGAAATCATATAATCTACAATCATTACATTCTCTCCATCTGTCCATAATCCAATATTCGTAACTTTCATACATTGTACAAATTCATTTACATCTTCTGGTAAATCAAGTTCTAATTCTTCTTTATGAAATGTAATATATGTATTATCTTCTAATAGATATTCACCTATTACTTTTCTAGCTTTTATGTTATATTCATCAAAATTTTGTAAAAACTTCGTAAAATTATCTAATAATTCTGTTGTGATTTTAGCTGGTTTACCATACCAAAGTGTTGTATTAATTCCATTTACCTCTTCTTCCCACAATACAACAACATCGTTACTAAATCCCATACCATCGTCTAATCCATTTACTAAATCTAATTCTCCAAAAAATTCATGTTTTATTTTTTCCATATTCTACCTCATTACAATTTTTATTTATTCTGTAAATTCACTTGTTACATCTATCCATTTTTCTGCATCAATTTCTTCATCGTTTAAATACTTTTCAAGATAAGAAATAATAGTTTCTGATTTATCAAAGAAAGCTCGATAATGCTTAAAGTTCTTTTTATGTTCATATTTTCTATATTCTATTATGTAAAAATCTAATTCATCTATAGCATTTGCTTCATAATTTAAATTAGACTTAATAAACTTCACTACAAGTTTTAAATCATCGAGTATTCCTATATCTGAATGAACTTGAATATAGTTAGGATTTTTCTTAGAAGTGTCAATGATAGATATCCACTTCTCACTATTTTCTGTAAACAGATTTTTTATAATCTCTTTAATTTCTTCTATATCCGCTTTTTTTATTGCTAATGTATTCTGTATCAAATTTTTTCATTTTATCCCCTAACTTTCATATAGGCTTCGATATTTTTAATATTATATTCTTTAAGTAAAATATTTATCACCACTACAATATTTGTTAATTTTAGCCATCAATTCCTACATCAAAAATATCTTCATACAAGCCCTCAAATTCAATATCTAAAATATGATCATTGTCAATAGTATGCTCCGTAAATGTTAATAATGTTGTATTTCTCATTCTTCTAAATATCGGATTCCCAAGTTTAGGGATAATACTTTCTACAGTTTCTTCGGGAAAACAATATTTAAAAGTATCTGAATTTACACAAGCCAAAGCTATTTTAGGTAAATTCTTCTCATAAAGATTAATTAGCTTGTTAGTAAAATCAATTTCTTCCTGTGTGAAATCGTCTTTATAAATGGTTACATTAATATTTTCATCATCAAATTCATAAGTCGAAACATACTTGGATTCATATAAAATCAAATCTTCTTTATTTAATAAATAGTTCATATATCTCCCTTTGAAATTAATTTATCGGTATATACTCTAAAACAATATCACAAAGATTTCCCTTTTCATCGTACCCAAAATATACAGGATACTGTCCATCTCCAAAACCAGACTGAATCATAGGAATTGATAAATCTGTATTAGGAATTTTAAAGTTTATCCAGTCTCCATCTTCTCTTTGAAATTTTGGATTTTTCATGGCATTTTCTTTAAATTCCTTTGCAAAAAAATCATTATAAATATTTTTTTCAGTATTTTCTTTATACCACTTCTCTACAAAATCACAATATTTATCTCTTGTTTCTACATCAACTATAGTTGCCAATCCTGCATCAACCATAAATCCAAAAATACTTTCATTATCTACACCTTCTAGGTTTTCATCACCTTTTAAAGCTTCGTAATAAATCACAGGCTTATTTTCATTAAATTTTACTCTTGTAAGTACATAACGATAGTGTTCTTCCTTGATTTCTGCTACCAAAGTTTCAATGCTATACTTTCCTCTTGGTACTTTGGTTAAGTAAGGTTTTTCTGCTCTACTCAGCCAAACCAAAGGATCTCTTACCAAAAGTTCTCCCGTAGGAAATATGATTTCTCCCATTTCTAAAACAAATAATTTTTTTCCATGAATTTCATTTTTTTCAAAAACTTCTGCATAGTTCATAGGAGCAACTAATAAATGTTTTACTGTTTCATATTTTTCAATCCATTCTTTTGTTGTATTCATATATACTCCTTTAAAAATTTATCGTTCTACGCTATTCCTAATCTTTCACCACGTATTTTAAAAATAGTATCCACATCCATATCAAACATCTTGCATTTGAAATTTATTTCTTCAAAATAATAGCTCACTTTTTCTTTGTCGAATTCATTTTCTAATTGTTTCCATAAATCTTTAGTTAATACCACAAATGCCAAAGTATCATTCCCAAGACTTTCAATACAAAAACGAATTTCATACTTGGGTTGAATAAACTCATTTATAGATTTAATGGTTGTATCTCTATCCATTTTTTCCTTATATGGTATCATAAATGACTTATCTTTATGTTTTAAATAAATATCTTCTCCATAAGGTTTCCCATTATCTTTTAATACTATTTCTATCTTATCTTCTAGTTTTTCATTCACATAAGAGATGATATCTTCATCATATTCTCTATGATCGACCCATATAAGAGTATCGGATTCTAAAAGTTCTTCAAAATTGTTCGTATCTTCTAAAAAAGATTTTAATCTTATAAATGTATTATCCATAAATTTTCTCCTTATTTACTTTCAAAATAAGATTGTAGAATATAAATTCATAGTTACTTTTCTATGTTAATTATACCATTTTGCATATACCCTTATGATTTTTATAATGATAAAGGTCGTGTGGTACATTCATATATATGACTTTCACATTAGGCTGGTCACTTACAAATTCCTCTGCAAAATGCTGCCATTCTGATTGGCTAAAACTAGTGCGTTCACCGTTAGACACCAGTAATAAGGTGGGAATTTTCAGATTGATGCTTGAGGGAACTTTCTTGGCATTTTCCTTTACCGTTTGGGATTCATGAAGCATGACTTGTGATATCAACTACTTATAAGCTAGAATTTTATATTGTTTTCGTTCAGTTTCAATCAGAGTTGGATTTTTTATATAAAAGGACTCAGGAAAGTAGCGTAATAGGCCAATCTTGCTATTCCAAAATACCACAGTGATTAAGGCCTGATTTTGCTTTAAATTCTCATAACTAGCTGGCAGTGCCCAATCTAACCCAACCAAGGTTTTTACTTCATCAGGATATTTTTCCTGCCAAGCTAAACTCTCAAGACTAGCCATGGAATGAGACAAAATGATAAAAGGACCTTTGACATTTGCTTGTGAAAGAGCTTGACGCGTCTCAGACAAAACCTCTATCACATCTCTTGAATGATTGCTATCATCACTATAACCATATCCTGCTCGCTCCACGATGACTACCTTATACCGTTTCGATAAGGATTCCGATACTTCTTTAAAGTCCAATATAGGAGAAGCAATACCAGCACCTGAGAGAACTACTATAGTCTCAGGACCATTCCCTTCAACGTAAACATTCATTTGATGTCCATCGACGAGAACTTGTTGTCCCATAGGTGTCAGTGAGGCTTTTTCCTTTTCCAAACTGATACGATGAAAGATGAATGTAGCGAGTAAAAACAAAAGAATGAAACTAAGAAAGGCAAGACTACATTGTTTTAGTTTTTTCTTAGCATTATTGTACAAAAAATAAATCCTTTAAGCAACTTAAGATTGGTTCTTCTACAATATATTCACACCAAAAAACCCACCCAATAGGTAGGTTTTATCTGTATTATTCAGCTAGATTAAGCTTTACCTTCTGAACCGAATACGTCGATACGTTCTTCAACTGATGCTTGGATAGCTTTTACACCGTCAGCCAAGAATTTACGTGGGTCGAAGAGTTTTTTCTTGTCGTATTCTGCTTCGTTTGCTTCGTAGTCACGAGCAAATTTACGAGTTGCGTTAGCGAATGCGATTTGGCATTCTGTGTTAACGTTAACTTTAGCAACACCAAGTTTGATAGCTGCTTGGATTTGCTCATCAGGAATACCTGAACCACCGTGCAATACGATTGGGAATCCTGGAAGAGCTTCTGTCAATTTTTGCAAGTGGTCAAGGTCAAGACCTTCCCAGTTTGCTGGGTAAGGACCGTGGATGTTACCGATACCAGCTGCCAAGAAGTCGATACCAGTTTCAACCATTGCTTTAGCGTCTTCGATTGGAGCCAATTCACCTTTACCGATGATTCCGTCCTCTTCACCACCGATAGTACCAACTTCAGCTTCTACTGAGATACCTTTAGCGTGTGCTTTTTCAACAACTTCTTTAGCCAATTTAAGGTTTTCTTCAACTGGAAGGTGTGAACCGTCAAACATGATTGAAGTGTAACCAACTTCGATACACTCAAGTGCATCTTCGTAGTGACCGTGGTCAAGGTGGATAGCTACTGGTACAGTGATCCCCATTGATTCAACAAGGTTAGCGATCAAGTTGCGAGCAACTTTGTAACCACCCATGTATTTAGCAGCACCCATTGAAGTTTGGATCAAAACTGGAGCTTTTTTAGCTTCTGCTGCGCGCAAGATAGCTTGAGTCCACTCAAGGTTGTTTGTGTTAAATCCACCAACTGCATAACCGTTGTCACGAGCTGCTTGGACAAATTTTTCTGCTGAAACGATTGCCATTTTATCAGGCCTCCTGTATATTTTTATGGGTCATCCCATTTACATTGTTCATTTTATCACTTTTTGACAAAAAAATCTAGTTTTTCCCGCAGTTTCGATTGAATTTCTTCTAGCTCCATCTATGTAAACCCTTTCTATCCCTAGTCTTGGGCTACTTTTGGAAAAGCTATGAAGAAGGTTAGACGATTTTCCTCCATCTCGAAACGATAAGCTAATTTTTCATGTTCCAATAGACTCTTAACCACAAAGAGCCCCATCCCAGACCCCTTGACCTTGCGACTAGCATTGTCAGAAAAAGATTGGGCTAGTTTTTCTTGTTCTTCTGGACTGCAGCTATTTTCTATAAAGAATTCCCCTTCTCTTTCTCCAATGCGGACCAAGCCACCTAGAGTGGAGTGCTTAATGGCATTACTAATGAGATTAGACAGAATCAACTTCATGACTGATGGATTTAGATAAGCTTGCTGATGGGTTAAACTATTGTCTACCTGGAGTTCTCTTTCCTTGGCTAGCAAGGCATAATCCTTGACTAGACTTTGCGTCATCTGGAGGAGGTCAATTTCTTCCCTATCATCTCTTAATTCTTGCACAGACGAGAGAGAAAGTATCTGCAGAACGTGGTGATTGAGTTCATCCACAATCCCCAAGGCAACTCCTAGATAGTGGTCTCTATCCTTATAACGACCGACATTTTCTTTCATGTTTTCAATCAGGATTTTGAGGCTAGCCAGCGGTGTTTTCAATTCATGAGAAGCTCCTCGTAGGAATTCGACCTTCATCTTTTCCAGCTGGAGAATGGCTTCATTTTTGTCATGCAAGTCCGCAATGACAGTCAAAAGGTGCTGGTAGAGGCTATTGATTTGTTCTTTGAGATCACCGATCTCATCCTTAGAATCCACGCGCAATCGCACTTGGGCATCCAAATCCATCATCCGACGGGTCACCCGCTTGATTTCCAAAATCGGGGCAACAATGGTCCGAGCGTAGATATAAGCTACCAAAAGAGAAATCAGAAAGGATGCCAGCAAGGTATAGGGAAGAAACTGAAGACTGATTTGCTCTGCTTCCTTTTGTAAATCCATGGAAGCTAGAAACTGGAGAGTCATGGTGCTACCATCTTGCGTTTTCACCTCACGCTCCTCGATAAAGAGGGAGGTAGTCTGGCGGTCTGTGTCCAGAGGAAGATTGTCCTTGACTTCTAACTTATCCTCGGTCATCTCGCCCTTGACGGCCCCCTTGATCTCACTAGTCTGAGAATACAAGTCTAACACTTGCTCGATGCTCTGCCTATCCTTTCCCTCTAGGGATTGGGCAATGGCTGTCGCTTTCTGGCCAATGGTTTCCTGACGATGGCTCAGATAAGTCGAAGGAAAAAGAAAATAAATAGCTAAATGAAGGCAGATAACCAGAACACTAAAAATCGAGAAGGTGTAGATAAATATCTTTGTAAATAAACCTGTTCGTTTCATTTTCGCTCCAATTTATAACCAACATTGCGCACAGTGAGGATACAATCCAAGTCTAGCTTTTTCCGCAGTTCCTTGATATAGACATCAATGACACGGTCAAAAGGAACCTCATCTGTCGCTTTCCAGACCGCATCGATTATCTGAGAACGAGTCAAGGCTCGTCCTTCATTTTTCACTAAATAATCAAGAATTTCCAACTCTTTAGCATTGATAGGCACTTCTTGACCTGCGAGGCTTGCACTGTAGCTTTCAAAGTCCACCTTGGTATCCTTATAGGAGAAGATTCGTCCCGTATCATAATAGCGCTTGAAAATCGCGTCCACCCTTACTTTTAAGAGGGACAGAGAAAAAGGTTTTTCCAGATAGCCATCTGCCAGAGAAGCAAAGGCACTCATCTTGTATTCCTCATCCTGAAAGGCTGTTAACATCAAGACAGGGACTTGGCTGGTTTTGCGAATCTCAGCTAGGACTTCTAGGCCATTAAGCTTGGGCATCTGGATATCCAGTAAAACTAAGGCTACTTCATAGCTGGAAAATTTTTCTAAGGCTTCCTGACCATCCGCCGCCTCAATGGTTTCATAGCCACAATCCGTCAAATAGTCACTGATCCCCTCACGGATCATCTCTTCATCTTCTACAATTAAAATTTTCATACTTTAACTGCTCTCTATTTTTTATTTTTCTTAGAATAAATACCTACTCTATTTTCTATTATAGTCTCTTGCTGGCCTTTTGTCTGTAAGCAACTGACCACTAGATAAAACAAAGAGAGCCTATCGCTCTCTCTGCTTGCATTTGGTTCTCTATGGACTGAAAATTATTTAGTTGATTTTGAAAATGTTACAACGTAATTATAATCTTTCCCATTAGCTTGATAGACATAGTCCTCTTTGAAAGTATAGCCGTGGTTGCGCAACTCTTCTTTCTTAGCATCAACTTGGCTCTTGACCGCTGCTTTCACCTGTTCATTTGTTGAACCAGCTGCGACTTCAAGAGGAGTTCCATTGATATCTCCTAAGAAACCTGCAATATCCTTCATTTGATCAAAGTTATAAAAAACATTGACTTTAACCTTTTGAGGAGCTGGCTGTTCTATACTTCTACGATTTCTGCTAGCGCGTGGTTGAACTGCTGGAGCCATTCTGAAACCTGAAGTTCCTGTAACCTCCTTAGTGAATGTGACTACGTAGTTATAATTTTTCACAGTAGTATCTTGTTCAAAAATAATGTCATTTTTCACATGATACCTTCTAGCAGCTAGGTCTTTTATCTTGGCTTGAATTTTTTCTTTTACTAGCTCTTTTGCCTGTGCTTCACTCGTTCCAGCAGGAATTGTGACAGTGTTATTTTCTCCCGGGTCAGATAGGAAACCATGAATATCTGGCATTCCAGCGAAGTTATAACTAATATTTACGGTTCCATCTGGTTCTGATGTTGAACGTGCTACTCTTCTTGCTCTTGCTTGAACCGATGGGGCATTTCTGGGGCCTGTAGTCCCTTCTGAAGTTGATGAAGGTTGTGGTTGGGCTGTTGGTGCTGATGAGTTATCTGTTCCTTCTGCTGAGGCTGGTTGCGTTGCTCCTGAAGGTGCTTCTCCTGAACCGTGACCTATTGCTGTACTACCACCTTCAATCGTAGTTCCATCATTACGTCCATTTGATAAATTATCCTTATCAAAATTTGGTTTTGTATATTTTTCACCAGCTATTTTAAGAGAATTAATTATATTTTGATGTTTTTCTGTAAGTATTAATGCCTCTTCTTCATCTTTAGCATTTTTAATGTCATCTACTGCATTCTTTCTTAACTCATATAATTTTGCTTTTAATTTTTCTTTTTCATCTGAATTTTCAATCTTTTCAATTTCCGCTAATTTAATATTAACAACTTCGTCAATATTTTCTCTTATGCTATCCTGTTTAGTTTCCTCTAATAACTTTTCTTCTTCAGTTTTCGGCGCTGGAGTAGTTGGCTCTTCCGCTTTCGGTGCTGGAGTCGATGGCTTCTCTTCTTTCGGTGCTGGAGTCACTGGCTCTTCCGCTTTCGGTGCTGGAGTAGTTGGCTCTTCAACTTTCGGCGTTGGAGTTTCTGCATTTGGTTCAGCTGGTTTAGCTACCTCTGGCTCTGCTACTTTCGCTTCAGTTGATTCTGTTGGAGCTTCTGCTTTTGGTGTAGCTGGTTTTACTGCCTCTGGCTCTGTTGCTTTTGCTTCAGCCGGTTTGGCTACCTCTGGCTCTGTTGCTTTTGCTTCAGTTGATTCTGTTGGAGCTTCTGCTTTTGGTGTAACTGGTTTTGCTACCTCTGGTTTTGCTACCTCTGGTTCTGTTGCTTTTGCTTCAGTTGATTCTACTGGAGCTTCCGTTTTTGGCGTAGCTGGGTTTGCTACCTCTGGCTCTGCTACTTTCGCTTCAGTTGATTCTACTGGAGCTTCCGTTTTTGGTGTAGCTGGGTTTGCTACCTCTGGTTCTGTTGCTTTTGCTTCAGTTGATTCTGTTGGAGCTTCTGCTTTTGGTGTAGCTGGTTTCGCTACCTCTGGTTCTGTTGCTTTTGCTTCAGTTGATTCTGCTGGAGCTTCTGTTGCTTCTTTAACTTCTGGGCTTGTCTCTGCTGGTGCTTCTGAGGCAGGCTTTTCACCCGATTCTTTCGCTCTTTCCACTACTGGAGCTGATACAGGCTGATAGACTGGGCTATAGTTCACAGCCATTTTTTCAACTTTCTCAGTGACATCTGTTAATTCAAAAGTAACAGCTTTGGTCTCTTTGTCTTTCTTGAGCAAGACTTCGTAAGTGCGAACTTCGCCACTTGCACCACTTTCTTTGATGACAATCTTGTGTTTTGTGACTGTATCTGAAACTGTTTCAGCTTCAGTAAAGTACAATTCATTATGTGGTAAGAATAAATTCTTGCCTGAAGCTTGATTCATTTCTTGGAGTACATCTACAGGGATATTACTTGCTTCGCTGATAACACTTAATGTATCTCCCCACTTAATGACATACTTAAATAAATCACCTTCTTTTTGAAGGTCAGCTTTTACTTCTGCAACTGTTCTGGCTACCCAGACACCATCTTGTTCACTGGCTGACACAGTTGGAGCTAAAAAGCCCAGACCTAGCAAAATGACACCTGTCGCAACAATTGCACCCGTTCTTAATTTTCTAAAACCACGGAGGGACAAGCTTCCTCTAACATTTGTTTGTCTCATAATGTTTATTTTTCCTCACTATTCTATATTTTCCAAAGTAGACCCTGCCTAGGTCTACTAGCCTATGTTTGCGATATGGATAGGCTTCTACAGATTTATCTATCTATTTCCAAGATAAGATTTCTATGGATTTTTATGCACAATTCCATATATAAGTTACGAAACTCCTTTCTAATAAATTCCATAACTTTAGTATATCATATTTAACACTAAAGTACAAAGAAAGCAACTGAAAGCAATGATTTTCACCACTGCTTTCTGCTTCATGTATCATTTTAAAACTTTCAGTTGCTAGCCTCATTTTTCAGTCTAGTATCAGTATTATTCACCATCCAGCAAAAGCTCTTTTGGTTGTTTTCTAAGGAGATTGCTTGAAGCAAGCGCCATAACGAGAACCACTAGAACCAAGGCTAGGACAAAGACGATGATAAAGTCTGATGTCTGAATGGAAATGTCTAAGCTCGACAAGGTCTTGCTAAAGCCATCTACTTCTGCACCACCACCAAGGTTAGAGGCTTGAGCCGCCTTGCTAGCCTGTTTGGCAACACCTGAAGTCACATTGGCAAGAACAGTATTTCCAATCGCACGAGCTGTGTAGTTGGCTAGGAAGTAAGCAGAAACAAGAGCAGGGATGGCAATCAAGATGGATTCGGTGATAAATTGACCCAAGATACTTGCCTGCTTGAGACCGATAGAGAGGAGAATTCCCACTTCCTTGCGACGGGCATTGATCCAAAGGCTGAGCAAGAGGGCAAGGAGAAGGACTGAGAAGCTCAAGCTACCCCAGAAGAGGAGGTTGGCCATCTTGTACATACCAGAGATGGATTGCTCAAGAGCTGGGTAGTTAGAGGAGCTCTTCACCAGTGTGTAGCTCTTCCAGTTGATGCCACTGATGCCACTCAACTCTTTCATAACATCATCCAAGTTCTTGTCCGCTGTTACAAAGAAGGTTGCGTCCCCATAAATAGCTGTGTCTTCTGTGTATCCATAAAGTTTAGCAGCCGTATGGATATCTGTGATAGCTGTATTTTCATAGAGTTCTTGCGAGTAGGTTACTGCCGACTTGTTGTGACCATCAAAGAGTCCCTTGATTGTCACTTCGACTGTTTCCTTGGCACCTTTTTCATTGTCAGCATCATAGACATTGGAGTCCAACTTGACCTTATCCCCGACTTTCCAGCCGTGTTTGGCTGCCAAGTCCTTATGCATGAGGATCTTGTTCTTATCATCGTTGGTTAGGTGCTCACCTTCGACCAGCTTATAAGAACCAGAGACAAACTTGTCTTCTTTAGAGGAGTCATTGACACCTGTAATCATCAAGCTGCTTCCAAAATGTTTGGCACGGTCAGGTGTTAGATTTTTCTTGGTATCTGGTGTTTCGATAAGTTCATAGCCAGTCAAATCTCCGATAGCGTTGATGCGTTTCACATAAGACTCGATGGCCTTGTTTTCGGTGATTTTTTTGATGTCCTCACCCTTGATATTCCCAGCACCACGTGGCGTTCCTTGATTGACGCGACGATTGATTTGCATGGAGAAGCTGTTGGTGATATTTTTAAAAGTCTCCTGAGAAGCCTTGGCAGTAGCTCCCTTGATCGACAAGCCGACTAAACTCAAGCTCGCCATGAGGAGAATAATCAGGAAGATGACAATCGATTTGAAAAACTTCCTTGTAACATAGGCAAATGCGTTGTGTAACATAGGTTCCCTTTCTAGATGTTGTTCTATTTTATAGTTCTAACAGAAAAAGCTCATATTATTTCGTAGTATTGCGAGTTTCAGTCAGTTTCTTATCCTTCAACTCAAGTGTAATATCTGATGCTTGTGCCACTTCTTTGCTGTGAGTTACGACGATGACACATTTACCTGTTTTCTGGGCAAGTGATTTGAGCAGTTCGACAATATCTCCAGCAGTTTTAGGGTCCAGATTTCCCGTTGGCTCATCCGCTAGAATAACTGGAGCTTCTGAGACCAAACTACGAGCAATGGCAACACGTTGCTGTTGACCGCCTGATAACTGGAGAACATTTCGCTTGATCTGACTTTCATCCAAACCAAGCTCAAGCAGTGTATCCTTGCTTGCCTTTTTGTTGACCAAGCGGATATTTTCCAGTGGAGAAAGATAATCTATCAAGTTATAATTTTGAAAAACCAAGGAAATATGGTGCATACGATGGTAAGAATAGCCCTTCTTACGAATATCCTCTCCTTGAAAAAGGATAGAACCTTCAACCGGACTATCTAGACCAGCAAGTAGGGACAAGAGAGTGGATTTCCCTGCTCCTGACTCACCAATAATACTGTAAAATTTCCCGGGTTCAAAATTATAATTGATCTGATATAAAACTGCCTCAGCAGTGTTCTTATAACGGTAGGTAAGATCTTGTAATTGTAATAAAGTCATGATTTCTCCTTCTTAACTAATAGATGATAAAATTTCTTTCGGTGATTTTCTAAATAAGAATAGGAAACAAAGGGCTACAGATAAGCAACTAAGCAGAACTAGAAAAACATAGGATTCTGCAAAAGATAAGATGCTAGTTGATAAACTGCTTGCTTTGGCTAGTGTATCTTGTAAGCTTGCCTGATCTCCACTTGCTAGTAGAGTTTGGAGTAGGTAAGTTGTGATTCCGTTTCCTGCAACAAATGCTGGAAGCAAAGCACCAAGAGATACCAAAACTACCTCTAAACAGAACTGTAGAAAGATTGAGCTCTTGCCTTTTCCAAGTGCCAGTAAAATTCCCACTTCGTAGACCCTTTCTCTCAACCAGAGAGACAAAACAAGAATTAAGGCCCCTGCTCCTGCTATCAACATCCCATAAAGGAAGATGGTCAGAAAGGTTTGGAAGGTAGCAACTGAGTCTTTGATTTGTTCAAAAGCCTTGTTTTCCTTTTCGACTTGATAGCCTTGATTTTCCAAAGACAAGTTTTCTACCTGCTTCATGAGTCCGTCCATTTCCTTAGGATTTTCTACATAGAAGCGAGCTGCACTGACTAGAGATTCACCATTTCCCAAAAGGCTTTGGCTACTTTCATAGTCTGTAAAGACCTGGTTTTCACTGAAGTCGGAAGACAAGCCTGTAAATTTCTCTTGTTTTTTACCAGAGAAGATGCCGACGATTTCAAACTCGACAGTTTGTCCTTTACCAGCTTCTGACTGTCCAGCATCTAAGCGAAGCTTGTCATGAAGCGAAAGACCGTTCTTCTTAGCCAACTCTTCGTGGATCAGAATTTTATTGGAATCCCCTTTTTGAAGGTGTCGCCCTTCTTTTAGATTGAAAGCCGAACTAGTAAAAGTAACATCCTTGGCTGAATCTTCAAGAGCCGTTAAGCTAACCAAGTTCTTGTCCGCAGCTGACAAATCATCACGCTCCACGCTCTGCTCGCCACTCACCGCTTCCTTGTCTTTTAGTTTTGCAATCGTCTCCAGTTCAGGAGAAACATTTTCCAGTCCCTTAATCTTGCTTACAGATACTAGGTCCGACAGCTTGAAAGTCTGACCACTTTCTATCTTCTTAATAGAAAAAGATGTGTTGAGTGATTTGTAAAGATTGGTTTCCACTGTTTTATTGGACTTCATCAGAGTCAAACAGGCTGAAATTCCGCCTAATAGGACCAATAAAATCAGAAATAAAATAAAACTTCTCAGTCGTTTTCTGCTGACATAAGCCCAAGCTCTTTGGATTGGATTCATTTGTCACCTCCATATTTGTAAGACTATTATAAAACCCAAATATGAAATGTTTATGAAATACGAAAAAAGAACTAGAATTCTCACAAATGAGTGATTTTTCTAGTTCTTTTTGATTTACAAAGACTTTATGCAGGAAAAGCTACTAAGGATCAGATGAGATCCTCTATTTAAGCTTCCTCTTCATCGTCTTTTTTCTTTTTGGCAAATAGCAAACCAAATGCGCCAAGAAGAGAGAGAACTCCGAATGCACCTGTAGCACGGTCTTCTTGTGTACCAGTATTTGGCAATACTGCTTGTGGTTGAGAAACTGATGGATTCGTTTCTGACACTTCATTCGGCAATTGAGCAGGTACTTCAACTGTTTGACTTGGTTGAGCAGCTTGCACCTCAGCAGGGGTAACAGTATTCGGTCTAGGATTCGTATCGTCAGATGGTGTAGCTGGTCTTTGTTGACCGTCACCTGTTGGTCTAGCTGGACTCACTTTTCTTACGATTACAGTAACCGGAACTTCATCTGTTGTTCCATCTGGATACGTTACGATAACTGTTCCTGGTTTGTTTCCTGGTGTTGCTGTGTCTGGTGTTGCATCAGCTTTCCAACTATATCTTGTTCCTGCTGGTAATCCTGATGTATCTACACTTGTTTCCGCATCTGGAACTGCGTTATGGCTGACTTCTTGGTTTGGAGTCTTCGCACCTGGATTGTATTCGTCTTTTTGTTCTTTGACGATTACAGTAACCGGAACTTCATCTGTTGTTCCATCTGGATACGTTACGATAACTGTTCCTGGTTTGTTTCCTGGTGTTGCTGTGTCTGGTGTTGCATCAGCTTTCCAACTATATCTTGTTCCTG
>NZ_JAQFJG010000015.1 GCF_030439915.1 Streptococcus sp. SPS1 | reverse complement strand
CTTGGTGGAATACTTACTAACATGTGTACATGGTCTGGCATTAAGTGACCCTCGATAATTTCAACTCCTTTATAACTACACAAGCGATGAAATATTTCGCCTAAACTACTTCGATATTGATTATAGACGACTCTTCGTCTATACTTAGGGTTGAACACAATGTGATAGAACAGTGCAACTTTGTGTGCGATAAACTATGAGCCTTTTGTGCCATATTTTTCTCCTTTCGCTTTACAATTGGCTTGAACACCTTTATTGTATCGCGTTCGGAGTTTTTTTGGTATAACCTTCGACGCGCACCCGCATAGCGGGTGGTTTTTTGTCTCGCACCTAGCGGAGCGAGACGGACTAATAGTCACATAATTAAAAAGCTAGAGTTCCCCAATGGGAAATCTCTAGCTTTTTTGTGGGTGAAAACTTTTTGCCCCAGACTCTTCTTAACTTAATGACATTGGCCCTGAGGCGATCTTTCTTCTCCATTAGTAAAGATCTAAATAGTTATCAATTTCCCATTGTGAAACGAAGGTTGCATAACTTGCCCATTCGATTCGTTTGGCTTCAAGGAAACTAGTATAGATATGTTCTCCAAGAGCTGCTCTGACAACCTCATCTTCTGTCAAAGCTTTCAAAGCGTTGTGAAGAGTTGATGGAAGGTCTGTAATACCAGCTTCCTTACGCTCTTCTGCTGTCATGATGTAGATATTTTCTTCGATAGGAGCTGGTGCTTCGATTTTGTTTTCAATACCATGCAAACCAACTTCCAACAGAACCGCCATAGCGATGTATGGGTTCGCCATTGGATCCACTGAACGCAACTCAAGACGAGTTCCCATACCACGTGAAGCAGGCACGCGCACAAGTGGCGAACGATTACGACCAGCCCAAGCAATGTAAACAGGCGCTTCATAACCTGGAACCAAACGTTTGTATGAGTTAACCGTTGGATTCATGATAGCAGTATAGTTGTAGGCATGCTTGATCAAACCACCAAGGAAATGATAGGCTGTTTCTGACAACTGCATTCCTTTTGGATCATTTGGATCAAAGAAGGCATTATTTCCTTCTGCATCAAACAAGGACATATTACAGTGCATACCTGATCCAGCAATACCAAATTTTGGTTTCGCCATAAAGGTTGCGTAAAGGCCATGTTTGCGAGCAATGGTTTTAACAACAAGTTTAAAGATTTGAATCTTATCACAAGCACGAAGAACTTCATCGTACTTAAAGTCAATCTCGTGTTGACCAACTGCAACCTCGTGGTGGCTGGCTTCTACTTCAAATCCCATTTTGGTCAAGACATTAACGATTTCACGACGTGTATTATCCGCAAGGTCAGTAGGCGCCAAATCAAAGTAGCCGCCCTTGTCATTTACTTCAAGTGTTGGGTCTCCATTTTCATCCAACTTAAATAGGAAGAATTCTGGTTCTGGTCCAAGGTTGAAGGACTTGAATCCCACTTCTTCCATGTGACGAAGAGCTCGTTTCAAATTGCCACGAGGGTCTCCTGCAAATGGTTCACCTTCTGTTGTATAGACATCACAGATCAAACCTGCAACACTTCCATTTTCATCTCCCCAAGGGAAGACTGTCCATGTATCCAAGTCTGGGTACAAGTACATATCTGACTCATTGATACGTACAAAACCTTCAATAGAAGATCCATCAAACATAGCCTTATTTGACAAGACCTTATCTAATTGTTCATCTGTAGCAGGAATTTCGACGTTTTTCATGGTTCCCAAAATATCTGAAAACATGAGACGAATAAAGGTAACATTTTTTTCCTTGACTTCACGACGAATATCTGCAGCTGTGATTGGCATGAGTTTTCTCCTTAATGTATGACTACTTACGGTTGCCTAACCGCGACCAAAAGGTGACTGTACTGAAGCAAAGCGCCCCTGTTGGAGGAGTTCATTGTGAAGTGCACGGCGCACCTCAGTCTGACTCACCGCTTTCTTGGATTTCGCTTCACGTTCAGCATATTTTTTCTTAATGGCAGCGATATTATAACCTTCAGAGATATAATCTTTAATTTCAAGTAGACGATCCATGTCATTCAAGGAATACATGCGACGGTTTCCTTCGTTTCGATCAGGTTTGATCAACTCTTGATCTTCATAATAACGAATCTGACGCGCCGATAGATCGGTCAACTTCATAACACTGCCGATAGGAAAAACAGCCATATTTCGGCGAAATTCTTTTTCCTTCATTTACAATTTCCTTCTTTCTGTCTATTATAGTCTAAAAAAAGACAAACGTCAATTGATAATGTTATAAAATGTAACATTATTTTTCTTTTTTCTCTAAAAAGAGCCGAATACGATCAATATCGTAATTTACAAGAATTGCGACAAAAACTCCCATGAACGTTTCTGATACACGCGCAAACACGTACAAAATTGTTTCGCCGCTCGGAATCGATAGGGTAATGATTAACATAGCTGCTACACCACCAATAACCCCTGCTTTGTTATTCATGGCTACATTTGTCATAATGGTTAACATGGTGCAGATTGGAACAACAACTAAGGTCACCCAAAAGGCTTCGTGGAAAAAACTATTTATTAGGAAGAAAACC
Source organism: Streptococcus sp. SPS1 (assembly GCF_030439915.1). Classification (GTDB taxonomy): domain Bacteria; phylum Bacillota; class Bacilli; order Lactobacillales; family Streptococcaceae; genus Streptococcus. The sequence continues at coordinate 39,407 of NZ_JAQFJG010000015.1, read as the reverse complement.
AAGGCATAGAGGCCACCGATACTATTTCCTAGAATACGCGAAGTCCCAAAATGGACACTCTTATCAAAACTCTCCCTCAGGCTAAACACAGCTGTTAAAGCACCAATTTGAAGACCTTTCCAGCCAAAAAAGCCAAAAATCAAGAGAACTAGAAAAACAGCAATACCTGTTTTAAAGGTTCGCATACCAAGTTTGAACTGGGATTTATCGAATTTATATTTTTTAAAATAACTCATAATCTCAACTTTCTATTTCCATTTTATCATAAATCGGTGATTTTTATGAGTAATAGTTGAGAGGAAGCGTTTTTATTTTAAGTAAAAGAAAAGAGGAACTTTCATCCCTCTCTTCTTTGATTTGTTTATAAAATCTTATTTTTCTGTCAAGGCTGCAAGTCCTGGAAGAACTTTACCTTCAAGGAGTTCCATTGAAGCTCCACCACCAGTAGAGATCCATGAGAACTTGTCTGCACGGCCAAGGTTAATCGCTGCGGCAGCTGAGTCACCACCACCAATGATTGATTTAACACCTGGTTGTTTCACGATAGCGTCCATCACACCAATTGTACCAGCTTGGAAATCTGGGTTTTCAAATACACCCATAGGTCCGTTCCATACAACTGTTTTGGCACCAGTCAAAGCTTCGTCAAATTTAGCGATAGATTTTGGACCGATGTCAAGACCAAGGAAGCCTTCAGAAACTGCTTCACCTTCAGTGTCACGCACTTCAGTGTAGCCAGCAAATGCATTAGCTTCTTTTGAGTCAACTGGCAAGATCAATTTACCGTTTGCTTTTTCAAGAAGAGCTTTCGCAACATCCAATTTGTCTTCTTCTACAAGTGAGTTACCGATTTCGATACCTTGTGCTTTGTAGAATGTGTAAGTCATACCACCACCGATAAGGACTTTATCAGCTTTTTCAAGCAAGTTTTCGATAACACCGATCTTGTCTGAAACTTTTGAACCACCAAGGATAGCCACGAATGGACGTTCTGGAGTTTCAACTGCTTCTTGGATGTAGGCAATTTCGTTTTCAAGAAGGAAACCAGCAACTGCTTTTTCAACGTTTGCTGAGATACCAACGTTAGATGCGTGTGCACGGTGAGCTGTACCGAATGCATCGTTTACGAAGATACCATCTCCAAGTGATGCCCAATATTTACCAAGTTCAGGATCGTTTTTAGATTCTTTCTTGCCGTCAACATCTTCGTAACGAGTGTTTTCAACCAAAAGAACTTGTCCATCTTCAAGAGCGTTGATAGCTGCTTCCAATTCAGCACCACGAGTAACACCTGGGAACACAACGTCTTGACCAAGTTTTGCTGCCAAGTCTTCTGCTACAGGAGCAAGTGATTTACCAGCTTTATCAGCTTCTTCTTTCACACGTCCAAGGTGAGAGAAAAGAATTGCACGTCCACCTTGTTCGATGATGTACTTAATAGTTGGAAGAGCTGCTGTGATACGGTTGTCGTTAGTGATTACGCCATCTTTCAATGGTACGTTGAAGTCAACACGAACGAGGACTTTTTTACCTTTCAAGTCAACGTCTTTAACAGTAAGTTTTGCCATGTTACAAAAACCCCTTTATTTATTTTATTCGAAACTATTATATCACACTTTGGAAATATAAGGAAAGATTTCACAAGATTTTTCGATATTTAATCTTTGTGACATGCTAGAGTCTATTATTTTTACTTTTTCTGACAATTTTTCTTTCTAAAATCTTAGCTTAACACTTGTTAGATTTACTTTTATCCTTTAAAATAGAATAGGAGATATTCCGTTATTATTTTTCGGAGGAAAAAGAAATGTCCATTAATTGGCAGGAAATTTTATTTCACTTTTTAGGTGGTCTGGGACTATTCTTATATAGTATCAAGACCATGGGGGACGGTTTGCAACAAGCTGCTGGAGATCGCCTTCGTTTTTACATTGACAAATATACTAGCAATCCTTTCTTTGGAGTTCTGGTTGGTATTGGGATGACTGCTCTAATTCAGTCTAGTTCTGGTGTAACAGTTATCACAGTCGGCCTAGTCAGTGCCGGTCTCCTAACCTTACGTCAGGCTATCGGAATTGTCATGGGGGCTAATATTGGGACAACAGTCACATCCTTTCTTATTGGGTTTAAACTAGGTGACTATGCCCTGCCTATGCTCTTTATCGGTGCTGTCTGCCTCTTCTTTACAAAAAATCGGACAGTCAATAATATCGGACGCATCCTCTTTGGTGTCGGTGGTATCTTTTTCGCCCTCAATCTCATGAGCGGTGCAATGGCTCCACTCAAAGATTTACAGGTCTTTAAAGACTATATGATTGAGCTAAGTAAGAATCCTGTTTTGGGTGTCTTTGTCGGTACCGGCTTGACCTTGCTAATTCAAGCTTCCTCGGCTACCATCGGGATTTTACAAAACCTCTACGCCAGCAATCTGATTGACCTACAGGGAGCTTTGCCAGTTCTATTTGGTGATAATATCGGAACGACCATTACAGCTATTATTGCTTCTCTTGGAGCCAATATCGCCGCCAAACGTGTTGCTGGTGCCCATGTCGCCTTTAACGTGATTGGTACGGTTATCTGTATTGTCTTCCTTGTACCTTTCACTGGCTTGATTCATTGGTTTGAATCTACGCTAAATCTAGCACCGGAAATGACCATCGCCTTTGCTCACGGAACCTTTAATATTACCAATACCATTGTCCAATTTCCATTTATCGGAGCTCTGGCTTACTTTGTAACCAAGATTATTCCTGGAGAGGACGAGGTTGTCAAATACGAACCCTTATATCTTGATGAACATTTCATCAAACAAGCCCCATCTATCGCTCTCGGAAATGCTAAGAAAGAGCTCTTGCACTTAGGAAACTACGCTGCTAAAGCCTTTGACCTTTCCTATAAGTATATCATTGACTTGGATGAAAAAGTTGCTGAAAAAGGGCATAAAACCGAAGAAGCCATTAACACCATCGATGAGCAATTAACACGTTATCTCATTGCCCTTTCAAGCGAAGCTCTCAGCCAAAAAGAAAGCGAAGTGCTCACCAATATTCTTGATTCCTCTCGTGATTTGGAACGGATTGGAGACCACGCAGAGGCTCTACTCAATCTGACTGACTATCTTCAACGGAAAAATGTTGAATTTTCTGATGCCGCCTTGAAAGAATTAGAGGAAGTTTACCGTCAAACTAGTGACTTTATCAAAGATGCTCTGTATAGTGTGGAAAACAATGACATTGAAAAAGCACGCAGTCTTGTAGAACGTCATGAAGCAATCAATAAGATAGAACGTGTTCTCAGAAAAACTCACATCAAACGCCTCAATAAAGGCGAATGTTCAACACAAGCTGGGGTCAACTTTATCGACATCATCTCACACTACACCCGTGTATCAGACCACGCTATGAATCTAGCTGAAAAGGTTTTTGCAGAACAAATCTAAGAACCAAGAAGCTATCCATCATAATTGGATGGCTTTTTACTTTTTCCTAAGTAAGAATTTCTTTTCTACTATATAGAAAAATGCTTTGATTCACAATGGAATCAAAGCATTTTAAAGAGCTCTCCGTACATAAGCGCAGAAGCTGCAGTTCCTCTGTACTTGGCCTCTTCTCTTTTGATAAAACGAGCCAAGTTGAGCAACTCAGGTGCCGGATGTCTGGGATTCTTGAGCAATTCACGATTGACGAGTCCTGAGAGACGGACGGCCAGCAATTGCTCATTTGTAGTAGGCAGTTTTTTAGCAGTCTCTAGGAGAGCATCAACTAAATCCTCACTCAAATCATGTCGGGCATGATTGTAAAGATCTTTTACAAGACTTTCTAGGTTTGGTTCTACCATCCCTACCACCTCCCTTATGGTTTAATAATTTTTAATCAAATCAACTGTTGAACGATCCAATTTCTTCACCAAGGCTTGCAAGAAAGCTTGAGCTTCTAGGAAGTCATCCATAGCGTAGAGGGTTTGATGAGAGTGGATATAACGAGCGCAAACACCGATTGTTGTAGATGGGACACCACCATTTTTCAGATGGGCTGCGCCAGCGTCCGTTCCGCCTTTACCACAGTAGTATTGGTACTTGATACCAGCTTCTTCAGCTGTTGTCAAAAGGAAATCCTTCATTCCTGGGAGAAGCAAGTGACCTGGGTCGTAGAAACGAATCAAGGTTCCATCTCCAATCTTGCCTTGACCCCCATAAACATCACCAGCAGGTGAGCAGTCAACTGCTAGGAAAACTTCTGGGTCAAACTTAGTTGTGGAAGTATGAGCACCACGAAGACCAACTTCTTCTTGGACGTTAGAGCCAAGATAGAGTTCATTGCCAAGTTTTTGACCTGACAAGGCTTCAGCTAGCTCGCTCACCATGAGAACTCCATAGCGATTGTCCCAAGCTTTTGAGATGATATTTTTTTCATTGGCTGTTAAGATTGCAGAACTATCTGGTACGATGGTGTCGCCAGGACGGATGCCAAAGCTTTCTGCCTCAGCCTTATCCGCAAAACCACCATCAAAGACGATATCTGCAATAGCAGGCATGGTTGGTCCACCCTTTCCACGAGTCAAATGTGGAGGAACAGAGCCTGAAATCACAGGAATTTCACGACCATCACGAGTCAGAAGTTTGAAACGTTGGCTGCTGACTACCATAGGGTTCCAGCCACCGATTTCTACGACACGGAATGTACCGTCTGGCTTAATCTCGCTGACCATAAAACCAACTTCATCCATGTGAGAAGCGACCAAGACACGCGGTGCATCTGCAGCTTCTGAATGTTTGATACCAAAAATACCACCCAAGCCATCTGTCACCACTTCATCCACGTGCGGTGTTAACTTTTCACGAAGATAAGCACGGACAGGCGCCTCATGACCTGAGATCGCAGCTAGTTCTGTTACTTCTTTGATTTTTGAAAATAATGTTGTCATTTCAGTTCCTTCTTTCTTCCATCCATTTTACCACTTTTTATAGGAGAAGGATAGTGGGAAGGTGGATTTCTAAGTTAGTATCTTAGTCCTGCTCTATCTTAGAAAAAGATTGTATTTTCTTGCATGTGAGGTAAAATCTAAGAACTATTCCAAGATTAACCCAACTATTAATTCCCAAACAAAAAACAATTCAATACTATATTTGTTCAATTTTTTCATGAAATTTGCAGAAAATAGTTGACTTCGCCTTCTTCTTTCTTTAAAATAGTACAAAAATAGGTAAAGGAAAAAATCATGACCAAAACAATTCTTGTTACAGGTGGGGCTGGCTACATTGGCTCCCATACCGTTAAAGCTCTTTTAAATGCTGGCTATCAGGTACATGTCCTCGATAATCTCTCTACAGGAAATCGTTCAGCTGTGGATAGTCGTGCTAGCTTTAAACAACTGGATGTTTATAATGCTAGCGCCTTAAAAACTTATTTGGAAGAAAATAAGATTGATGCTGTTCTCCATTGTGCAGGTGAGATTGTTGTGAGCGAAAGTATTGAAAATCCAAGTAAATACTTCACTGCCAATGTTGCTGGTATGAACCAAGTTCTCAAAGTCTTATCTGAAGTTGGCATTCAAAAAATCATGTTCTCTTCGACTGCTTCTCTTTATGGTAATAACTGTATTGACAAGGCTGCAACTGAAGATACCCTGCTCGACCCTGTCAACCCTTATGCAGAAACAAAACTGATGGGTGAACGAATGATTTACTGGATGGCCAATCGCTACGACTGGAAATATGTTATTTTCCGTTACTTTAATGTAGCTGGGGCTGAAATGGATGCCTCAAACGGTCTGCGTGTGAAAAATCCAACTCATATCATTCCAAATATCAACAAGACCGCATTGGGACAAAATGATAGCCTAAAAATATTTGGAGATGACTACGATACACGTGATGGTTCATGTATTCGGGATTACATTCATGTCTTGGATCTTGCACAGGCTCATGTTAAAGGAATGAACTACCTATTTCAAGAAGACAGTTCTTCTCAAATCTTTAACTTAGGAACTGAAAAAGGTTATACCGTCAAAGAAATCTTTAAAACTGCTGAAGAATTACTGAATCAAAAAATACCACACGAAATTGTTGCTCGCCGTGCTGGTGACCCAGCTAGCGTCCTAGCAGACGCATCAAAAGCTAAAAAATATCTTGATTGGAAGGCTAGCTACTCTCTTGAAGATATTATTTTATCGGATTATCATTGGCGTGTTAAAGAAGGCAAAAACATTTTGGAATAAATAGCAGAAACATCAATCATAAATAAAAACACAGATAGATGGCACTTGATAAATACCAAGTATCATCTATCTGTGTTTTATATATTAGAATCCAATTTATACTCTTCGAAAATCTCTTCAAAGCACGTCAACGTCGCCTTGCCGTAGGTATGGTTACTGACTTCGTCAGTTTCATCTACAACCTCAAAACACTGTTTTGAGCTGACTTCGTCAGTTCTATCCACAACCTCAAAACACTGTTTTGAGCAGCCTGCGGCTAGTTTCCTAGTTTGTTCTTTGATTTTCATTGAATATTATTTTGCATTTCTCTTTAAAGAAAAATGGTCTGGGACTGGGTCCTTACCTGTTTTCGACCAGGGATGGCAACGCAAAATCCGAACCAAGCCCATCAAGACACCCTTAAAGCCATGTTTTTCAATAGCCTCAATCATGTAGTTTGAACAAGTCGGCTCAAAGCGACAAGAGGGGGGAAAGGCTGGCGAGATAAACCGTTGGTAAAAGCACACAGGCGCTATTAAAATTCGTTTCATTATTTCTTGGTTACAGCCATGGTGTGTAGTTGGCTGATTTCTTTTTTATTAAGACGACGCGATTCTCCTGGACGGAGTCCTGTCAAGTCTAGATGTCCAAAACGGGTCCGTGACAACTTGTCCACTTGGAGACCGACAGCTTCAAACATCTTTTTAACCTGGTGGTTACGCCCTTCATGGATGGTCAACTGCACCACAGAGCGGTTTTTGACTGGGTCCACTTTGAGAATCTCATAGACAGCCGGCTTGGTTTTCTTGCCATCAATCTCAAGTCCACGGGTCAAGGGGCGGAGATTATCCTTATTGGCCACACCTTTAACACGCGCGACATAAACCTTGTCAATCTCATTACGAGGGTGAATCATTTCATCCGTAAAATCCCCATCATTGGTCAAAATCAAGACTCCTGATGTATCCCAGTCCAAACGACCTACAGGGTATATGCGCTCCTTCACGTTGGGCAAGAGGTCGACAACCGTCTTGCGGCCCTTGTCATCTGTCACACTGGAAATCACACCACGTGGTTTGTTAAGCAGATAGTAAACCTTTTCTTCGTTGTAGATAGGCTGGCCTTCAACTTCGACCTTGTCGCCTGACTTGATAGTGGTTGCTAGTTCACGTACCACTTGGCCGTTAACCGTCACCAAACCTTGCTTGATCAGCTCTTCTGCTTTTCTCCTACTGGCCACACCTGCGTGGGCAATATACTTATTGATTCTCATCTTCTTCTATCCTTTCACCAAATAATTGGCTTTCTTGGGCTTGAATCTCAAGCTCATCAATCACTGGTAATTCTTCCAAATGATTTATCCCCATGTAATCTAGGAAATAATCCGTAGTCACATAGAGATTGGGGCGACCCAACACTTCTTTTTTCCCGTCTTCTCGTATCAAGTCAAAAGCCTGCAACTTTGCCAAGGCCCCACTCGAGTTGACTCCACGGATGGCATCAATTTCTATCCGTGTGATGGGTTGTTTGTAGGCAACGATGGACAAGGTCTCAAGGGCAGCCCGAGACAAACTCTGGTTGATAGGCGCCTTAGAGTATTCCTTCAAAATCTCTGCAAATTGAGGCTTGGTCACCAATCTATAAGCGCCCCCTGTCTCAATCAGAGCCAAACTGGAATCTGGATCCTTTTCATACTTTTGGGTTAATTTTTCTAAACTCTGTTGGATGCCTGTCGGTGGTAGAGAGAGGAGTTCAGCTAACTGGCGGACTCTAATCCCATCTTCACCCGCTACAAACAAGAGCGCTTCTATTTTTGCTAAAGTACTCATCTTTCCTCTCTATCAAGTCTAGCTTTGGGCCGCTTGACTTTCTTCCTTCTTTTCCATGAGATAAATATCTCCGAAACTTTCCTCTTGCACAAGAATCAGCTCCTGGGTTTTGATTAACTCTAGGGTTGCCAAAAAGAGGGTGATGACCTCTTGGAGATTCTGGGTTTCCTTAAACAAATCCTGCAAGCGCAATTGATCTCGTCCAGCCAAGGACTCTTTCACGATAACCATCATGTCCTCAATCTTATACTCGTCCCGCAAGATAGTCGTGTGATTCTGTGCAAACTCCTCTTTTTTCTTGGCTAGGATATTTGAAAAAGCCAAAAAGAGGTCAATGGTCGTCTTGTCATGCACAAGCTCCGCATCTTCGTAAATCAACTCTGTCGGTGCTTTAGAATAATACTGAGCCCGATCTTGGTGCTTGGCTTCCAAGTGCTCACCCAAGAGCTTAAACTTACGGTATTCTTCAATTTGAGAGAGAAGATCCTGCTCTAGGTCATCCTCCAAGTCTGTCACTTCTGCTACCTTTGGAAGTAGTTTGCGACTCTTGATCAGCATGAGCTGGCTAGCCATGACCATGTACTCGCCCGTCACTTCCAGACGCATGGCCTGCAGGGTTGAGACATAAGCTAGATACTGTTCGATGACTTCCGTAATGGGCACATCGTAGATATCCATCTGGTACTTAGAAACCAGGTGCAAGAGCAAGTCTAGGGGCCCTTCAAAATCTTTTAATTTAATATCCATTATCTATATTTTTCTAAGGTCAGGACTGTTTTTAATCCTAGTTTTTTTGCAATTTCGTACAAATCGACCTGCTTTTCAATTTGTCTTAGAATAAACTGTTCCCGCAAGGCTTGGGCTGATAAGGCCGAAAAACCTTTCTCCTTGACAAAGGATTCTAGCTGACGAAAGGCCCACTGACGAGAATAGGCTTTCCCTCCCCTTTCAAAAAGATAGGTCTGCCCCATCAAGGGTTCCAACTCTGAAAGCAAGGTTGTAGGAATGGTGACAATCCTCTGTTGGGAAGCCTTCTTGATTCGCAACACTTGAAAGTCCAGATTGATATCCTCAACCTTGAGAGCTAAAATCTCACTCGGCAAGAGCCCCATTTCTAAGATAAGAAGAGCTAGTAAACGCCCCTCTGGATAATTACTTTCCTGCCAAAAAGAGTCTAGGTTTAACAGTTCTGGTTTTGAGGTCTTCTTTTCAGCTTGTTTGGCTAATTCCAAACGATAAAAGCTATCCACTTCTCCTTTTTGATAGAGGAAGTAGAGAAATTGATTACAGGCCGAAATCTTTCGCTTCTGGGCGCTAATTTTTAGATTGGCTAGTTGGACTTGGTAAATCTTGAGACTGGTCTCAGAAATCCGCTCGCCCACAATGTCTAAAAATTGCTCCAAATCATACTTATAGGACTGCTTGGAATTGACAGACAAGCCCTGCTTTTCTTCTAAAAAGGCTGAAATCCCATCTCTCATTTGCATCGAATCTCATATTCCTTACTAAAATCATGCAAGAGGGCATTGACTGCCTTGAGGATAGACTTGCGCGTGATAATCCCTTGGAAAATACCAGACGCATCCACAACCGGCAAGAAGGACTCATCCACTAATTTGTGCAAGACCTCTGTAATGGTAAAATCAGGCGAAACAACCGCTACGTCCGTTCTCGTCATATGAACGATATCCGTATCTGCCATGATCTCTTGACTCAAGTCATGCTCCATCTGATAAGCCATAATATCTCTGAGCCCAATCGTCCCAACAAACTGTTTTTCATCTGTTACAACAGGAACACGGGTATAGGTCATCTGACTGAGCAAGAGGGTCGCGTGATCTGCATTATGGGTATCAATCAACACGGCCAGATTTTCAGCAGGGGTCAAAAAAGTTTCCTCCTGCCCCAACAAGAAAGTTTCAAACTCCTTGGCAATCATCGGCTAAACTCCTTGGACAAGCCTGGATACACCTCATGGTCTCGTGTCAAAAAGTCCACTTTGAAATAACTGTCATCAATCTCCACACGAGCATAGAGACATTCTCTGATGGTCCCACGTGGTTGACTGATAGAACCTGGATTTAGAAAAAGAGTCTTTCCTTCCATCCAAGCATTTGGCACATGCAAGTGACCATAAAGGCAGATATCGGCCTCTTCTTCCTGAGCCCAGTAGTCCAACTTTTGAAAGTGGAAATTGATGTCAAACAGGTGACCATGGGTTTGGATAATCTTGGTCGAACCAAGCTCGGTCACCAAACGTTCTGGGTAGCCGGCGTAGAAGTCCATGTTCCCTTTAACTACACGGATGCCCTCCCAAAGTGGAGAATCAGGACGCAGTTCAGAATCGCCGTTATGAAAAACGGCGTCAACTTTGCCCACATAGCGATCACGCATTTCTTCCACAATCAAGCTATCGCCATGTGAATCGCTCATTACAATGATGGTTTGCTTTGCCATGATGGAAATACCTCCAAAAGTTTCTTAACGGCTAAGGCACGGTGAGATTGACTATTTTTTTCTTCAAGGGTTAATTCAGCTGAGGACTTACCTGTCTCTCCTACAAGGAAGAGAGGGTCATAGCCGAAGCCATTTTCACCCTTAGGTTCAAAGTTAATGTAGCCTGGCCAGTCTGCTTCAACAACCAAGCTTTCCTTGTTTGGACTGGCTACGACTAGGGTTGTATGGAATTGAGCCGAGCGGTCCTTGAGTTCAAAGACCATGGCCAATTCGTGCAAGAGTTTGGCATTGTTTTCACGGTCAGTAGCTCCCACTCCTGCGAAACGAGCTGACCAGACACCTGGCAAGCCACCAAGGACATCAACTTTAAGTCCAGAATCATCTGCCAGAACCATCTTGCCCGTTAATTGAGAAATGGTTTCTGCCTTGAGGCGGGCATTTTCTTCAAAGGTCATGCCCGTTTCTGCTACTTCAGGCAGGTCAGGATAGTCATTAAGATTTTCCACATCGTAGCCTAACTTATCAAAGATAGCTCGGAACTCTTTGGTCTTGCCTTCGTTTCGAGTCGCAATCAATAAGGTTTCTCTGACCTTGCTTGTCTCAAAGAAATCATGAACATTGACCCCTTCTTTAGGCAATGCTACATGCAGGAGTTGCCCATTTTCAATCAAGAGAAAAGCTCCCTGACGTTGGATGACTTCCAGATTTCGTCCCATTTCTTGGTTGAGGATATCTACCACAAAAGACAATAAACGGTAGAGAGAACCATAGCGTAAAACAATCACAGAAATAGGAAAACCTTGTTCCTCATCTCGAAATCTTTGGGCAAACTCAAATAGAGGAAAATCCAAGTCTTCATCAGTCAATGTCCGGACACCACCAAAAATACTATATGAGCCGACATACCAGTCCTGGTCATCCTTATATTCATAAATTTTATTTGTCATAATTCTACATGCTCCACATAAATCTCTTTTTCCAACCATTCTTCACCAATTTGTGCAAAACTTTGGCTGCTGGCTGTTGTGTAAAAACGGTGATGAAGTGGTCCAGCATCGCGACCACGATTGATTTCAAAATAATTGAGTAAGACTGAAATGTCCCGTACACACTCTGCCCCACTATCGATAAGTTGAACCTTGGGCCCCATGACATTTTGAATAATAGGTCTGAGGAGTGGATAATGGGTACAACCCAAAATCAGGCTATCCACCTTTCCTACCAAGGGACGCAAGGTTTCATAAACTACTTTCTTGGTGACACTGGTTGACAGGGCACCCGACTCCACCAAGGGGGCAAACTTGGGACAGGCCAAACTCTCCACCTGTAAGTCCGGAGCCAGATCATGAATTTTCTGACGATAGATATCTGATTGTACCGTCATGGGCGTTCCAATGACTCCGATTTTCCCACCTTGGCTGGACTTGATAGCTGCCGAAGCTCCTGGCAAAATCACACCTAGGACGGGAATGTCTAGTTGAGCCTTGATTTCTTCCCAGACGACCGCAGTCGCAGTATTACAAGCAATGACAATCATTTTGACATCCTTGGTCAAGAGAAAGTTGACCAACTGCCAAGTATATTCACGAATTTGCTCAGCAGGACGGGGACCATAGGGTGCCCGCGCCGAATCTCCAATATAGACGATTTCTTCATGGGGAAGCTGGCGCATGAGCTCGCGCACAACGGTCAAGCCCCCGACACCCGAATCCAAAAAACCAATTGGTCGATTATCCATACAGTCTTCTTTCTAGTCTTTTTTCTGATTGATAGTTCATTATGATTATTGATCCTTATGAACTGAAGGACATCCTAATCAACAACTCTCTCCTAATCATAATCAAATATCAATAGAATGCAAGGAAAAAGTCCCATCCCTAAACCATAGGCAACATAGTGAGAAGTCTGGAACTTTCATCCCAGACTTTTCCTTATTTATTTTTTCTTTTTATTGTTAGCAAGGGCTGCCTTTTGTTGGCGGATGATTTGGTGGTAAACTTGTTGTACCTTAGCTTCGCTTGGTTTTTGACCATTTGCACTCAAAAGAGTACGAACTGCTTCAGCATTCAAACGTGGGTTGTCAGCGAATTCTTTTTCAATTTGCTTACGAACCAAGTACATTCCTCCAAGAGCTCCTCCTAGAAAAGCTAGCACAATCAATACAATTGCTAAAAGTAAATCCATCATTTTTCTCCTGTTTCTTTTTGAGTCTCTTTCATTATACCACAAACTAGCCACCCTGACTAGTTTGTTTTACGCTTTCAGGGAGGGAATAGACAGCAAAAAGAACCCTGATTTTATGCAAAAGAGGGCTCCTTACTGAGTTTAGTTTACATAGATAGCCAGTGTTTGATACGGTTTGAGTAGAATTTTTTCAGACACTTCTGCATCTTCATAGTTTGAAAGTAAAATCTGTCCATTTTGGTAGGCTACTCGTAAGTCTGTTTCCACTTCTGTGACATAAAAATTATTGAGCCACATCTCAGCCTTTTTCTTTATCCCAAAACCAATTCATCACTGACTAGACTTTGGCCACTATTTTTCTGGAAGAGATGCATAAGGTCTTCAACCGTCAGATGCTTTTTCTCCTCTCCCTTGACATCCACCACTATCTTGCCTTGATAGAGCATAATGAGACGATTTCCGTATTCAATCGCATGGTTCATATCGTGGGTAATCATCAAAGTAGTCAACCGATGGTGTTCCACAATCTTTTGCGTTAAGTCCATCACCATTTGACTGGTTTTTGGATCAAGTGCCGCAGTATGTTCATCCAAAAGCAAAAGTTTGGGTTTCACCAGAGCTGCCATGACTAGGGTCAAGGCCTGTCTTTGTCCTCCTGAGAGGTATTGAGTATCCACTTTCAAGCGGTTTTCAAGACCAATATTCAACTCCTTCAAGGCCTCTTGGAACTGGATTCTATCCTTCTCCTTCACGCCCCAACCAAGCCCTCTCTTCTGCCCGCGTCTCAAAGCAATAGCCATATTCTCCTCAATCGTCAAACGAGAAGCTGTTCCCATCTTAGGATCTTGAAAAACACGGGCGATATCCTTGGCTCTCTTTCTTACACTCAGATTTTTAATGGATTTGCCTGCCAATAAAAGATCCCCTTCATCCACCGATAGATTGCCTGCCAAGATATTCATCAAAGTGGATTTCCCTGCTCCATTTCCACCAATTACAGAGATAAAATCTCCCTCTTCAACCTCTAAATCTAATCCTTTGAGGACATGGTTCTCGTTGACCGTCCCTGCTTCAAATGTTTTGTGAATATTTTCAAGTGTTAACAAACTTGCCATAACTTTCTCCTCCTATTCATTTCTCAGTTTCAAACCACGAATCTTTAATCTCTTTTGCAATTCTGGTGCAAATAAAACTAAGGCGAGTAAGATTGCATTAAAGAGACGAACCAGGTTTTGATCTAGATTTGGAATTTCATAGATATTTAAAATAATCAAACGATAAACAATAGCACCAATTCCGATGGATAATAAGCGGCCTCCAATGGTCAAGTCATGTATCAAGACTTCCGCAATAATCACTGCACTCAAACCAACAACAATGGTTCCTGTCCCAGAAGTCACATCTGAAAATCCATCATTTTGGGCAAACAAGGAACCACATAAGGCAATCAAACCGTTTGAAATCATGTAACCAACAATCTTCATGGTGTCTACATTGACTCCATTAGCCTCACTCATCGGAATATTGTCTCCAGTCGAACGCAAGACCAAGCCAATCTCTGTTTTCATCAAAAGAGTCAAGACCAAACAAACAAGTAAGAGACAGGCTAAACTGAATGAGAAAACAGCTTCTTCATTTGTCAATCCCAAGCTAGCCAACTGTTTAAAGACAGTCGAAGAATCTCCCAAGGAAAGATTGGGCACGCTTCCCATGATTTTAATATTGATTGAATAAAGCCCTGTCAAGGTCACAATCCCTGTCAAGAGAGCTGGAATTTTCATCTTGGTGTGAAGCATTCCTGATACTAGACCTGCTACCATACCTGCCAGCAAAGCAAGTAAAGTCGCAATCCAAGGATTTGTCCCTGCCTGTATCTGAGATACGACGACAGCCGCCCCCAGTGGAAAGGCTCCTTCAGCAGTCATATCCGCAATATCCAAAATACGGAAAGTCAAGTAGACCCCAATAGCCATAATCGACCATAGCAAACCTTCTGATAAACTAGATAATACAAAATTCATCTCAAACCTCCTTATTCCTTGCCTTCTAACTTACTAATATCAATTCCTAGTGCATCTGCCATTTCTTGATTTGTATGCAATTCCAGCTTTTCAGGCAACTCAACTGCTATATTTTCTGGCTTCTCACCTTTTAAGACACGAACCAGCATGCGAGCTGTCTGCCGTCCCAGTTCTTCATAATTGGTTCCGTAGTTATACAAGCCACCAACCGCAATCATTTCTGTTGAACCACCGAATACTGGAACCTTATGTTTAATAGAAACCTGCTTGACTGTTTCCATGGTTGACGAAACGATATTATCCGTTGGGACAAAAACCATATCCACCTCTGCCATCAAACTCTCTGCTGCAGCCTTGACGTTGTTACTGTCCAAGATTGTTTTTTCAACAACGGTAAAGCCTTTTTCTTCCAGAAGGCGCTTAGCTTCATCCTTTTGGACAACTGAGTTTGGCTCGCTCTGAGTATAGAGGATTCCAATCGTTTTAGCTTTTGGCAACACTTTCTTTATCAAATTGATTTGAGTTGAAATGGCATCTGATGACTGGTCACTTGTCCCAGTCACATTGCCCCCAGGGTGTTCTCTTGACTCAACCAACTTGGCACTGACAGGATCTGTTACAGCTGAAAAGATAACAGGTGTCGTTTGCGTCGTATTGGCCAAGCTCTGGGCAGAAGGTGTTGCGATGGCTAGAACGACATCACTAGATTCTGCTAGTTGCTGGGAAATCGTTTTAAGATTTCGTTGTTCTCCCTGTGCATTTTGCAAATCAATCTCGATATTTTTCCCTTCAATATAGCCTTGCTTGGCCAACTCATCCACAAAACCTTCTCTAGTAGCGTCCAAAGATTGATGAGTAATAAACTGCGAAATACCGATACGAAAAACATCTTTTTTCTTATCTGCCTTCAACTGATGCAAACTAATCAGAGAGGTCAAGAGGATCCCTACAACCAAGAGGGGTGCTAGCAATTTTCGAACAACTTTCATAATGAAACTCCTTCTCAGAAAAGATAATACTCAATGAAAATCAGAGAGCAAACTAGGAAACTAGCCGCAGGTTGCTCAAAACAGTGTTTTGAGGTTGTGGATAGAACTGACGAAGTCAGTAACCATACCTACGGCAAGGCGACGTTGACGTGGTTTGAAGAGATTTTCGAAGAGTATAAAACAAAAAACCGCCTAGATAATACCTAAACGGATGCTTGAAATAATCTAACAAGTTACAACTTAGCTAGTCCATTTAGATATTCATCTATATGGACTACAATCAAAAATCTTAGCCACATAGATACAAACAAATTGCTTGAACTGTTTGCATCCATGGTGACATGTCTACAAACACTATCTAAAGTAGCTAAAGTAAAAGTTTTGATTCATCGTTACAGCTTGTCTTTTATTCATTTCTTTTTCTGCTTTCTTTTTTGATGTTTCCTATCTTACCACCTTTTTTATCAGCTGTCAAGAATATTTCAGAATTTTTTAAAATTTTTCGAAAATTCTTTCAAGCCGCTTTCAAAGTTTTTTCAAATCAGTCCAACAAAAAAAGGTTTATAATTTCCATAAAAGTTGACATGGAAATTATAAAACCATTATTAGTTTAACCCTTGTTGGTAACGTGCCAATTCGGCTTGGTTAGCCCAAACATAGTGACCTGGACGGATTTCTACCATAGACGGCTTATCAGTCTCATAGTCGTGTTGACTTGGGTCGTAAACCTTCAAGACCTTCTTGCGTTCCAAGATTGGATCTGGGATTGGTACCGCTGAAAGCAAGGCTTGAGTATATGGGTGAATTGGATTGTTAAACAATTCTTCTGTTTCTGCAACCTCTACAATAACACCCTTGTAAATAACTGCGATACGATCTGAAATAAAACGAACGACAGACAAGTCATGGGCGATAAAGAGATAGGTCAAACCAAGTTCTTTTTGGAATTTTTTGAGCAAGTTCAAGACTTGGGCACGAACAGAAACGTCCAAGGCTGAAATGGGCTCATCCGCAATAACAAAGTCTGGTTGCATAACCAAGGCACGGGCAATACCGATACGTTGACGTTGACCACCTGAAAATTCATGAGGGTAACGAGTCAAATGCTCAGCAAGAAGCCCCACTTCACGGATAATATTTTTAACTTTCTCTTTACGTTCTTCTTCATCCTTAAACAAATGGTGATTGTAAAGACCTTCAGAAATAATATAATCAACAGTCGCACGTTCATTCAAACTTGCCGCAGGGTCTTGGAAAATCATCTGGATACGACGAATCAATTCCGCAGCTTGTTCACGCGATTTCTTACCATTAATCTTTTGACCCTCAAAAATGATATCTCCATTACTTGTATCATTGAGACCGATGATAGCACGACCAATAGTTGTTTTCCCACTACCTGACTCACCTACAAGCGAGAAGGTTTCTCCCTTGTTGATAAAGAAGTTAGCATTTTTAACCGCAACAAACTTCTTACTTCCTTCACCGAAGGAAATTTCTAAATCTTTGATTTCTACTAATTTTTCAGACATTTCCTTCCTCCTAGTCTTCCAGATGGGCAAATCCCATTTTTTCACGAATCTTATCATGGAGATTTGCAATCACAGCTGGTTTTTCTACTTTTGGAGCATCCTCATGAAGAAGCCAAGTTTTAGCCCAATGTGTCTCTGATACTGAGAATTGAGGAGCTTTTTGTTCGAAGTCAATCTTCATTGCATAGTCAGAACGCAAGGCAAAGGCATCCCCTTTCAGATCAGTATAAAGTGACGGAGGTGTTCCTGGGATTGAGTAAAGATCCCCTTTATCATCAGCAAGCTGAGGTAAGCTAGACAAGAGACTCCATGTATATGGATGGCGAGGGTCATAGAAGACTTCCTCAACCGTTCCATATTCAACGATTTCTCCTGCATACATAACCGCTACCTTATCCGCAATACTTGCTACCACACCAAGGTCGTGGGTGATAAAGATTGTTGTGAAATGATACTCGTTTTGTAAAGATTTCAGCAAATCAATAATCTGTGCTTGGATAGTCACATCCAAGGCAGTCGTTGGCTCATCACAGATCAAGACATCAGGTCGGCAGGCAAGGGCAATGGCAATAACGATACGTTGACGCATTCCTCCAGAATATTGGAATGGGTATTCATCAAAACGTCTATCTGCGTCTGGAATCCCAACCTTATTCATGTAGTCAATGGCCAATTCTTTTGCTTCTTTAGCTGTTTTTCCTTGGTGTTTTACAATAACTTCTGTAATCTGACTACCAATTGTTTTAATTGGGTCCAAACTAGTCATTGGGTCCTGGAAGATCGTCGCAATCTTAGCACCACGAATTTGTTCCCAATCTTTATGAGAAGACAAGGCTGTCAAGTCCTGACCACGGTAGTCAATACTTCCTTGGGCAATGCGACCATTTTCTTCGAGCATACCTGTGAAGGTCTTTGTCAAAACAGATTTCCCTGATCCTGACTCACCTACCAAAGCCAATACTTCTCCTTCAACTAGCTCAAGGGAAACGCCGCGAATGGCTGTCAATACTTTGTCACGAACGTCAAATTCCACGACAATATCGCGAGCAGTCAAAATTACATTTTTTTCTTTTGTCATTTCTACTCCTATCTATGTGTACGTGGATCACTAGCATCCGCTAAGTTTTGACCAACTACGAAAAGGGACAAGGATACCAAGACAAGAGTTGTCAATGGAATCCAGAACAAGTAAGCATTGGTTGTTACGTTTTGTGAATAATCCGAAATCAAACGACCCAAACTTGGCACTGTAATTGGTAATCCAAGACCGAAGAAAGACAAGAAGGCTTCGTATGAGATAAAGCTTGGAAGCATTTGAGTCATGGTTGTCACAATAACAGATACCAATTGTGGCATAATGTTTTTGGCAACAATCTTCAAGGTTGGTGTTCCCAAAGTACGTGACGCCAAGTTGTATTCCAAATCACGATAACGCAAGATTTGCACACGGATCATGAAGGCAATTCCAATCCATGTTGTTACACTCATGGCAAAAATCAAATTCCAGAATCCAGCTCCGATTGAGTAAGTCAAGACAATGACAATCAAAAGAGATGGGATGTTTGAGATGACATTATAAACTTCCATCATCACGCGGTCAACTGATTTTGAAATTCCCCAAATACCACCGACAAAAACACCGATAACCAAGTTAATCACTGTCGCAATCACAGAAATGAGGATAGAGTTACGAGCTCCGAACCAGACACCGTCAAAGAGCGATTTACCGTTACTGTCTGTACCGAACCAATGCTCAGCATTTGGCTTGATATAACGAGCACTAAAGTCGTTTACCTTGCTGACATCATTGAAATCAAACTTAGAAAACATTGGGTAGATGAAACTCATCAAAATGATAGCTACCAAGATTCCCAACATAACTACAGTTGATTTTTTCTTCATAAATTGTCTAAACACTGACTTCCAGTAAGAATATGCTGGCGCATCAATAGTTTCAGAGGCAAAATCGTCACGTTTTACAAACTGAAATTTTTCTTTATCGATTGTAGACATTATTTGCCTCCTTTCTCAGTCAATTTAATACGTGGGTCAATAATCGTCATCCAAATATCTCCCAAAAGAAGTGAGAAGATAGAAATACATGTAAAGATGAAGACAAGACCTACGACCATAGAGTTATTAGATGCTTTTACAGAGTCAATCAACATTTTACCCATACCTGGGAAGGCGAAGACTGTTTCAGTAAGGGTTGCACCACCGATAACCCCGATAACAGCACCAGGAATTCCTGAAACCAGCGGAACCATGGCATTTTTAAAGATGTGTTTGTTTGAAATTTCTTTTTCAGACAAACCTTTTGCACGAGCGAAACGAACAAAGTCTTGAGATTGCAAGTCAATCATGTAACGACGAATCCAAATGGCTGTACCAGGAGCACCCAACAAACCAAGGATGACTGCTGGTAAAACATAAGAACGCCAATCTCCAGCCCCTAAGATAGGGAATGAATCTGGTAAACCAATTGAGGAACCAATCAATCGAACAATATAAACAAGGGCGATTGTTGGAAGTGCCATCAAGAAGGTCAAAGCCCCTGTTGAGAAGCTATCGATCCAAGTGTTCTTGAAACGAGCCATGGCTGAACCAAGTGGCACGGCAATCGCATAAGAAATCACCAAACCAATCAAACCAGCAATAGCAGAGCTGACAATCATAGATGGATATTGGTAATTACTTTCAGTCGCTGTATAAGGATCATCTTTCCCATAGCTAGCTACTTCACGAGAATCAGCCTGGCTAGGTGACTTGTAGGTTCTTGAGTAAATATTTACAGAAGACGTTTTCTTACCTGTTGGGAACTGAACTTGGGCAGTTTTGGTTTGTCCTTGACCTTGAGTAATAACCTGAAGAACTGGTGTATTAGCATAGGTTGGATAAGAGTCACCTAAATTGATATTCACAAAATTTTGATGCACAAATGGGAACTGACTGTTGAAGTACAAGAGATATTTATGTTTAGTACCCGAACCGACCAATGACCATCCGATAGCTGGATCATTTTCGAAACGAAGGTAGCGTTTCAAGTCTGGATTTTCAGGGTCTTGAATTTTATTTGTATGGTCAATGTCAATCAAGTTAGCATAGAAGTGAAAAACACGTTCAAAAATTGGAATTTCACGAGTAGCATAAAATTGACCACTTTCAGTAAATTCTCCCAAAGTCCAACCATGACCTAATTGATTGATGTACTTTTCATAAATAGCTTTATTGGTCGCATTTGCCTCTACTGTTACAGAAGAATCCATGCTACTTGCCTTTTCTTGCAACTCCTTAGTATCGTAATACTCAATGTAGCCCATACGCTCAAACACAGTATTTTCATAGTTATCACGTTTATCAGCCGTTGTCGCAATTTTATTATAGTTAGGGTCCTGCTTGAAAATCAATTTTCGAGGAACCAAGGTATAGATAATCGTGTAGGTCAAAGTCGTTACTAAGAAAATCGAAACCAATGACCGCAAAACACGCATAAAAATATATTTTTTCATATTATTTCCTTTAAAAATCCCAAAAGAACCTTCTCCTCATGGAGAGAAAGTTCTATTAGAAATTATTTACTTCACATGACTTGCCAATTCTTTTTGAGCTTTCTCATTTGATTCAGCTTTTTCTTTCAACCATTTTTCACGAGCTTTTTCATACTCTTCTTTGGTGATTGCTTTTTCACCAACTTCAGTGTACTTCAAGTATCCTGAATTTTCACCTTTAAGACCAGATTCAGAATATGATGAGCTAAATGGTAGAACTTTTGAAACATATGAAACGGCTGTTTCTTTAGGAGAAGCCATTACTGGAATTGTCAAAGCATTGTCAGTCAACCAAGCTTGTGCTACCGCGTATTTTTCATAACGTTTTTGAACATCTTGGTTTTCGCTGTTTGCATCATCAAGTAATTTTCCATAGTCAGCTAAAGCAAGTTTGCTTACTACTGATGCATCAGTGTTTTGGTCAATACCAAGGTAAAGGCGAGTGTTTCCTCCCTTGATGACAAACTGATCCAAGAAAGTAGAAGGATCTTGATAGTCAGGGTTCCATCCTAGCAAGGTGTGGATATCCCAATCTTGCTCTTTAGCTGTTGGAGCACTAAATGAAATTGGTAAAGCTTCTGCTTGAGTCATTTGTTGCAAGTCTACAACAACATTATCTGAACCCAATACTTTTTCAATTGATTGTTTCAATGATTGAACACGGTTTACAACCGCTGTTGATTCTTGGATAACCAAGGCATCCAAGTGGATTGGGAATTCAACACCTTCAGCTTGTAGGCTTGATTTTGCTTTAGCAAAGACGTCTTTAGCTTTTTCTTCATTGTAAAGTCCATTTTGAGAATCTGCTAGAGATACGTTTGACCAAGTAGAAGAATTCGTCTTAGCCAAGCTATCTTGTACCAATTCACCAAATATTTTCTTACCAACTTGAAGGTTATATGGTGCAAATGTATTACGGATGGCTACTGCAGCTCCATCAGTACCATTTGTTTGAGCTGAATAAGAACTGCGATCGACCGCAAAGTTCAAGGCTTGACGGAACTCCTTATTTAACAAAGCTTTTTGAGTAGATGTCTTTTGGGCATCACTTGTCTTAGCAGTGTGGTTATAAGTTGTACGGCCATAGTTCAAGCTGACAGTTGCAACACCAGCACCTGGTTCGTTAAAGTAAATGTTATCTTTGAAGTCAGCTGCATATTTTTCATATGTAGAACTTGTAGGGAAGATACGAGCCTTGCTATATTGACCATCAGAAAAACCTTTGGCAATTACATCTTGATCCTTACCGTCCCAGAAAGTGAACTTAACATTCTCAATTTTTACATTTTCTTTATCCCAGTAAGCGTCATTTTTAGCCATCTCGATAGATGATTTAGGAGTTACAGCCTTCAAGACAAATGGACCGTTATAAAGAATAGAGTTGGCATCTGTTGGAGAACCAAAACCTTCCCCTTTTGAAGCTAAGAATTCTTCATTAACTGGCATCAAAACACCACTAGTGGTCTTGTCATTCCAGAAAGTTTCTGGCTGGTTCAAGGTATACTCTAGTGTTTGGTCATCGAGTGCTTTTACTCCGACGGTTGAAAAATCGCTTGTTTCACCCTTGATATAGGCTTCTAATCCCTTAATAGAAGAGCTAACGATTGAAAGTCCTTTTGATTTCCCATCTACCGCATGTTTCAAACCAGTAACGAAGTCTTTAGCAGTGACAGGAGCATATTCTTCTCCTTCTGCAGTTACCCATTTAGCATCCTTACGGATTTTATAGGTATAAGTCAAACCATCTTTTGAAACTGTCCATGATTCAGCAATAGAAGGAACCAGATTACCATATTTATCATTAGCCAACAAACCATCTACAGCATTTGTTGTGATGAATGATGTTGAATCGATATTGCTGACAATATAATCCAAAGTTTCTGGATCTGTTTGATAAACATATTGGTAATCTTTTGCTAGTTTCGCATTATTTGAACTAGTGTTTGAACACGCAGCTAGAACTCCTGACGCTAATAAGGTAGCTCCTGCTACAGCAAGCACTTGACTTTTTTTCATTTCTTCACTCCTCGTAATAAAGTATAGGTCATCATCAATTATATCATAGATTTCAAGAAAAGTAAACGAATTTTCAGAATATTTAGGCTTATTGACACAAAAAATCTGAAAAAGCTATTGACTGAAAATCATTTTCAAGGTATAATAATAAACGTTAAGGCGGTATAGCCAAGTGGTAAGGCACGGCTCTGCAAAAGCTTGATCGTCGGTTCAAATCCGTCTACCGCCTTCTATAACTTGATTTATCAGGTTTCAAATGAACAGAAAGCCCAATTTGAAGGGCTTTTTTATTTTTCTTCTGATAAATACGGATAATTTTGAAAAACTTTTGGGGCAAAGTTCTTTCCATGACATAATTCCCTCATGAAATCAACTGAAAAAAGCTTCGTCACGCCTGGTGACAAAAGCCTCTAGTTTACTCTGTTTCTTCTTCTATTTCGACTTCTGTAATTTGAACTTTTACCTTGGTAACACGTCCATTTTTCACTTTATCATTGGTTAAGATAAGCTGTTTGTTTTGGCTGACCAATTCATAGCTGAGTTTCTCAGTCGTTGGAATGGTTCCAATTCCTGTCAAATAATAACCAGCGATGGTATCAACGTCATCACTTTCCAGTTCAACATCAAAGTAATTATTGAAATCATTGAGGGTCATAGTTCCTTGAACAATGTAGGTGTCCTCGCCAATCTGATGAACATCTATTGCTGCTTTGTCCGTTTCATCATCAATTTCACCAACAATTTCCTCTAAAAGGTCTTCCAAGGTCACCAAACCAGCCATACCACCGTATTCATCCAGCAAAATTGCCATTTGTCTTTGGGTATTACGCAATTCCTTTAGCAAGTCATCCACAAAAATGGTTTCAGGAACAAAAAGTGGATCTTGTAAAATTCTCTTCCAAACAATATTATCAAAACCGTCCACAAAACCAGCCTTAAGGAGACTCTTGGTGTGAATGATTCCAATTACATTGTCCTTATCCCCATCATAAACTGGTATACGGGAAAAGTTTTGTTTTAAAATACTTTGGATAATGCTTTGACTATCATCCTGAATATCCACCATAAAAGCATCTGTCCGAGGAACCATGACTTCTCTGGCCATTAATTCGTCCAGTGAAAAAATCCCCTGTAACATTTCAATTTCGTCAGCATCTAGTGTTTCTTCACTATTTGTCAACATGTACTCAATTTCATCACGGGTCATTTTTTCGTCAGCATCGTCAAAGGTCATAGGAGTCAAGCGACTCAAGAGATTGGTAGATGCAGACAAGAGCCAAACAAAGGGACTAACTAGTTTCCCCAGCCCAATGATAACTGGCGCTGTACGAATCGCCAAGGCATCCTTTAGATTAAGAGCGATTCTCTTAGGATACAATTCCCCAAAAACGATGGAAATATAGGTCAAAAATGCCAAGGATAGAAAAGTTGCCACGGCTTGTGCTGTTTCGCCATTCCCAAGCCAAGAGGCAATCACACGTCCTAGAGTAACAGCTAAACTCGCCCCTGATAAGATCGTAATCAGGGTAATCCCTACTTGAATGGTTGATAAAAAGTGGTTAGGATTTTCTAGTACCTTCAGCAGACGGATATAACGTCTATCTCCTTCTTCTGCCTTTTGTTCAACCCGCGCACGGTTAAGTGAAACCATGGCCATTTCTGTGGCTGAGAAAAAGGCATTTAATACCGTCAAGATAAACAATAAAACAAATTGTAGCAACAAATTCTGACTACTTGGGTCTTCCATAGTTCTTCTCCTAAAATAGTATCTTGTCACTTATTATATCACAAAAATTAGCTCAGTACATATTATTTTTTCTCAGTGTCTATTCTAGTTCTACTTAAATTGTCCAAAAAAGAACTCCTACATTCACAAGTGACATAGGAGTTTATTTTGTATTTTACTGAGTTACAGTGACTTCTCCAGTTCGGTAATCCAGTTGAAGCCCTTTTTGAACATTGGGAACTAGGACATTAAATTCCAATTCTCCATCCGAAGACTTGGCTTCAATCTGTGAAGCTGAGGGAACTAAATCCTCGTTTGAAGCGTAGTAAAGGGTTACACGGTAACGAACACGCTTGTTTTGGTCCAAGGCTTTACGCACCTTGCTTTCATAGTAGTTTTGACCAGTCGAATCCTCGGCTTGTGCCTGATTTGCCCAGGCTGTCTGAACAGCAATATTTTTAGGATTGCTTGTCGAGGCATCAAAACCATCCAAGCCACCGATTAAGGCATAGCCTAACAAGTGACCTCTATCGACCGCATGGGTATAAGTACCCTTTAGATTCTTGACCTGATGCCAACCTGGAGGAGTCCAAGAAGTCGAACCATTCCCAGTTTCTTCACGATTCTTGTACTGGCGAGTAGCCTTAGACAAGAGAGCATTAGCCACGGTTGGTACCGTTTCCTTGCCCACCGTCTTTGTTTTATTATCAGCGTAGGGCTTACTTGAAACCTTGGCATCTAGATTTGTTTTATTGCCATTGACGATAAAAGCACCTGAGCCATTCCACTCAAGACTCCCTTTTATTTGGCTTTTGACTGCGTCTGTTAAGACACTTTCTGCCAATGCTTGACCAGGCGCGTCTGGTGATTGACTTTTCTGACTTATTTTTGTCTTAGCAGCCTGATTGCCTAGTTCAGTCTGCTTGATATAATAGCTTCCCGCAGACAAAAGCAATAACACTAGCAGTCCGATTAGTGTCTGTCTTGTTTTTTTGTTCATATTTCTCCTTATCTTTATAAAAAGGCTGGTCTCCCAGCCTAATTTCCTGTAAATTTATGAATCAATTCCTGCCATTTTGCCGGAGACAGGATAGCCCATGGATCTTGACCCTTGCCCAAGATTCCATAACCTACCATTAAACCGATTCCTAGAGCTAGAGCACCTAAAAACAGTACCAAAATGACTAAAAGTAAACGCTTGATTACGTAGCTTGATTTCTTATTCATCTTCATCACTTGCCTCAATCCGCTGAATATTAGCACCTAGCTGTGCCAACTTCTCATGAAAACGGTAGTAACCTCTATCCAAGTGAACCAATTTACCAACCACGGTTTCTCCTTGTGCTACCAAACCTGTCAAAATCAAGGCTGCACTGGCACGAAGGTCAGTTGAAAGAACTTCTGCTCCCTGCAAAGGCTGTCCACCAACAATACGAGCTGTATCACGGATAATCTCCGAGTGCAAGCCCATACGGCGCATTTCTTCTAAGTGTTGGAAACGATTTTCAAAAACTGTCTCCACCATAGTTGATTCTCCTTTTGCGACGGTCATCAAGGCTGTAAATTGGGCCTGCATATCTGTTGGAAATCCTGGGTGGGGCAAGGTTTTTACATGGACAGCTTTTAGATTTTCTAGTTGAGAACGGACACGAATCCCTTCAGTCTCCTCTGTCACTTCCACTCCCATTTCAAGCAATTTGGCAATCAAGGGACGGTTGTGCTCCCAAACAGCGTCTTTAATCAAGACATCACCACCAGTCATAGCAGCAGCTACCATAAAGGTTCCTGCTTCGATACGGTCTTGGACTACATTGTGAGTCGTACCATGAAGTTTCTCAACACCGGTAATGGTAATGGTCTCTGTACCAGCACCCTTAACCTTAGCTCCCATTTCATTGAGGAGAATGGCTAGGTCCACAATCTCAGGCTCACGCGCAGCATTTTCAATCACTGTCACCCCATCAGCTAGAGTCGCTGCCATCATCAAGTTCTGCGTTGCACCAACACTTGGAAAGTCCATATAGATATGAGCTCCATGTAAGCGATCAGCCTTGGCTTCGATATAACCAGCCGTCTGACTAATCTTCGCCCCCATAGCTTCCAGACCTTTCAAATGAAGATCAATAGGACGGCTACCAATGGTACAACCACCTGGCATGGATACCTTGGCATGACCTACACGGGCAAGAATTGGTCCCAAGACAACGATAGATGCACGCATCTTGCTGACATACTTATAAGGGGCTTCCTCAGTGATGTCGCCAGTAGCATCCACCTCAACAAGATGGGCTTCCTCATCAAAGTCAACCTTGGCATTCAAACCACGAACCACCTGATTCATAATAAAGACATCCGACAAGATCGGTACATTCTGTAAGACTGTCTTTCCTTCACTTGCTAGAATAGTCGCTGCCAACAAGGGCAAGACTGCATTCTTTGCTCCTTCGATGGTTACACTTCCTACCAGACGATTATCGCCACCTTGAACCACAATTTTGTCCATACTCGTTTCCTTTACTCTTGATTTTATAATAATCCTCTAAGCGCTTCTTGCCACAACTGATACAGGCTGATAAAGAAAGAACTCAGGATGTAGCCCATGACAATGCTGAAAAAGGCTACTAGTAAACGAACTTTTCCTGTATTCTCAGTTGTCACTTTTAAAACCTTTTCCCATCTAACAAGATCCTTTAAAAGGTAAAAACTCACATAAATAAAGAGCATGTGACTGCTTAGAGTGAATAATAATTGAACCATTTGACTATTATACCATCTTCTCTGTTTGTGCGCTAGTTTGGAAACTTCCCTTAGAAATTAGGGATTGTTTTTCAAGTAATCAATTGCATCCTGTAGGGTTTTAACTGGCACAATTTTCATATCTGTCTTGATTATTTTAGCCGCTTCTAGGGCTGTTTGGTAGTTGTTTTTCGCATCAGGATGTGCTTTTTGTTCTTCTTCGCTAACAGGGTTATCTGGGGCAAAGAAAATCGCGGCACCTTCTCTAGCCGAAGCTACAACTTTCTTATCAATACCTCCAATGTCCCCCACATTCCCATCGCGGTCAATGGTTCCTGTACCGGCAACGATACGACCATTACGAAGGCCAGGGTCAGCTATTTGAGTATAGATGGCCAGACTAAACATGAGACCTGCACTTGGACCACCGATACCAGCTGTTGAAAAGCGAATTGGGACATCACTGGTCACTTCTGTACGGTCAATCAAACCGATTCCAATCCCATTTTTGCCATTTTCCAAGCTGATAATCTTTCCTTCTGCAGATTTGGTTTGCCCATCCTCTTCATAGGTGACCTTGACGGAGTCCCCTAATTTTTGAGAACTGACGTAATCAATCAAGTCTTTGGAACTATCAAAGGTCTGATCATTGACTGCTGTGACCGTATCAGAGATATTGAGAATCCCTTTAAAGGTTGAATTATCCGTCACATTCAAGACATAAACCCCAAAGTACTTGAGTTCGATATCCTTACCAGCTGTTTTTAGACCTTGATACTTGGCCATATTTTGTGATGTTTGCATGTAGAATTGATTGATCCGCATAAATTCAATATCGGAAGAGCCACCTGTAGTCTCTTGGGCACTACGAATATCTGTAAAAGGCGTCAACCACGCATAAATCATATGGGCTAAAGTAGCGTGCTGGACACCAACCGTAACGAATTGATAGGCCCCAGCTTCCTTATCTTCTGTGTCATTTACTTTAAGGACTTGGCGAATATCTTCCGAACCACCTGGAACTTCTATATAGTAGGGCAAGGGCACTACAAATGCCAAGAAAGTCACAATCAAGGCCGCAATGACATATAAGGGCCATCTAATCTTTTTTTTCATTTCTTATTTCCTCCAAAATACTCTCAGGAACATAGCAGGCAATATCCTGACCAAACTTCAAAAGCTCTCTAACGCCTGATGAACTAATATAGAGATGTTCAGGTCGACTATGTAGATAAATGGTCTCTATATTAGGAGACAGTTGATGGTTGTAGTAATCAAAACTGGCTTCATATTGCAAATCCGCTGCATTCCTCAAACCACGCACTAGACAAGTAGCCCCCAGTCTTTTTGCAACATCAACCACCAATTCATCATGAGAAGACACAACTTCAACATTTTCCAAATGTTTCAAAGCCGTTTCTAGCCCTCGTTTACGATTTTCGATAGGGAGAAATCCTTGTTTGTGAGGATTAAAAAAAATACCGACATAGAGCTTATCAAAAAGTTTGCTAGCTCGCTCAACCATATCCAGATGCCCATTTGTCATCGGATCAAATGAGCCTGTGAATAAGCCAATCTTATCTGACATAGACTGTCACCTTACTAATTCCATAAATCTTTTCCTTCCAGATACCAAGACAGGCAATTTCTTCTGGAAGTTCAACGGCCTTATCCGTCTCACACACGACCATGACATCTTCAGAAAAAAGCTCCCTCTCAGCCATTTTTTCAATATCTGCTACGATTTGTTCCTTGGCATAAGGAGGGTCTAAGAAAATGAGGTCGAATTCGCCAGATACCTGTTCCAGTGCCCTTTCTGCATCCATCTTGAGGAGTTGAAATTTCCCAACTTCCTTGGTCATCTGAATATTTTCAGCCACGATAGCCTGAGCCTTACGGTCTCGCTCCACCAAAACAGCGCTGGACATGCCACGCGATACTGCCTCGATAGATAAACCACCACTACCTGCATACAGGTCCAAGACTCGTCCCCCTTCAAAGTAGGGACCAATCATGTTAAAAATGGCTCCCCTAACCTTATCCGAAGTAGGTCTTGTCGTCTTTCCTTCTAGTGTCTTGAGGGGACGTCCCCCATAGATTCCTGATACGATTTTCATACCGTTTATTATACCAAATTATGGGCGAAAAGAGAAAGAAAACCGAACCTTGCGGTTCGATTCTCTATAAAATATTTTCGTAAGTATCGCGAACTTCTTGAGGCCAAACACTTGTTTGCACTTCTCCGATGTGTTTCTTGCGAAGTAAGAACATGGCCATCCGAGATTGTCCAATTCCCCCACCGATTGTCAATGGGAATAGGCCATTCAACAAAGCCTTGTGCCATTCCAATTCTAAACGGTCTTCATCACCGGTAATTTCTACCTGACGGCGAAGGGTTTCTTCATCTACACGAATCCCCATAGAAGACAACTCAAAGGCTCCACCTAGAGATTCATTCCAGACAAGAATATCACCATTCAGACCCTTGTAGCCATTTTCAGACTCACTTGTCCAGTCATCGTAGTCTGGTGCACGTCCATCGTGCGGTTTACCGTCTGGTAATTCACCACCGATACCAATCAAGAAAACTGCCCCAAATTCTTTACAAATAGCATTTTCACGTTCTTTCGGTGTCAAGTCTGGGTAGCGTTCTACCAACTCTTCTGTATGGATAAAAGTGATTTGTTTTGGCAAGATTGACTCGATGTCATAGCGAGCTTCAACAGCTAGCTCTGTCAGGCGAATGGCCTTATAAATCTTCTCAACTGTTTCTTTTAGATAAGCGATATTCCGTTTACCATTTGGGATAACTTTCTCCCAGTCCCACTGGTCGACATAAACAGAGTGCGTCGCATCCAGCGAATCTTCATCTGGACGAAGGGCCTTCATGTGGACGAAAAGACCTTCACCCTCACCGAAACCAAAACGAGCCAAGGTATGGCGTTTCCATTTGGCAAGGGAATGTACCACTTCATAAGTAGCATCAGGGATTTGGAGAACCTTGACCGATACGGCATTCTCCACACCTGATAAATTATCCTGCATCCCGTCGCCGACCCTGCTCAAGATAGGACCTTGAACTTCGACAACTTCTAACTTATCTTTCAAATATTGGGTAAAAGTGTTTTTGACAAAGGAAATTTCTTCTTGTTGATGGATAAAACTTTTCTTCATAAACTACTCCTCAAAAATTAGTTAAAAGCATTATACACCTATTTCCAAGAAAAGAAAAGAGAAAATATAAAAAATCAGTGCTCCTTGGAACACTGATGTCATGGACCTTCTAGTCATTGCGACCGAAGATACGTAGAATACTTAGGAAAAGATTGATAAAATCAAGATAGATACTGAGAGCCATTGACACAACCCAGCCTGTCGCTACACGGCCTTGTGATTGCTCATAGACATAGCGAATTTTTTGGTTATCCCAAGCAATCAACCCTGAGAAAACCAAAACCATGGCTACGCTAATCATATAATCAAAGAAACCGCTAGCCAAGAAAATATTAACTACCATGGCAATCAGCAAACCGATAAGAGCCGCCATCATAGCCCGACCAAGGCCACTCAAATCTTTCTTGGTAAAGATACCAACTGCCGCCATGACAAAGAAGAGAAGGGCGCTCGATACAAAGGCAGATAAAACTGTACCCGGAGTATAGAAGGCCACCACAAAACTGAGTGTAAAACCGTTTAAAACCGAGTAAAGTAAAAATACTGGAAGAGCAGCTGGACTATTTCTTGAAGCCATACTACTGGCAACGAAAACTAAGGCCAACTCCGCAAAAGTAGCAATGGTCAACCAGAGACGCCCCTGCATCAAAAAGTAAACCAACTGAGACTGAAAGACCGTCAACATAAGGCCTGACACCAAAGCAGATAGTCCGATTCCCAGACCAACAAAAGCATAAACCTTAGCGTAAAATTGATTGAGACCTGCACGGTCATGTATAATAGTGTGATTCATCCTTTTCTCCTTTTCTATGAACATCTTTCCTTGATTATAACAAAAAAAGTTAAAATTAGCTTAAATGGAAGACTAAAATACCGGCTGCAACCGCAACATTCAAACTCTCGGCCTGCCCCTTCATGCTAATATGGACCAACTGGTCTGCACTTTCAGCCATGAGGGAACTAATTCCTTGCCCCTCATTTCCCATGACTAAGACAAAATTTTCTATAGGAGGCAGTTCTCTGTAATCAACAGAATCTTTAGATAGGGTTGTTGCCAGCACTGGGATACCTGCCTCTTTGGTTTCCTTAAGAAGCGCTTGACTCGACATCCGGTAAATAGGCAGATGAAAATGACTGCCTTGCATGGAACGTAAGGTCTTGAGACTGTAGATATCTGCCGACTTATCTGAAACAATCACTCCTGTATAGCCTGCCGCATCCGCAGTCCGAATGATCGTTCCCACATTACCAGGATCTTGCACCTCTTCCAAAAACAAGAACTTGCCCTGACTCAAATCAGCTTGCCCTACTTCTTCTTTTTGAACCACCGCAACAATTCCCTGCGGAGTCTGAGAATCCGCCAAATCTAGCAAAATATCCTCTGACACCCAGACAGTTTGCGGAAAAGCAACTAACTGATCTCGGTAATTTTCTAGAGCAAAGATCTTCTCAATCGTCACTCCAGCTTGAACAGCTTCTTCAAACAAGTGCCAGCCTTCAATCAAATAGGCAGACTTGCGGTATTTTTTTTGGTGTAATTTCTTGGCATTTTTTACCACAGAATTGGCTTTTGAGGTTATAATAGTCATAGAAATATTATAACACAATCAAAGGGGTTTGGTATGCAAAAGGTTAGAATGATTGCCCAAGGTAGGGTGCAAGGAGTCGGCTTTCGTTGGGGTGTTTACAGCCTGGCGCTTGAAATTGGTGGCATCACAGGTCGAGTGTGGAATAACGACGATGGCACAGTGGAAATCTTAGCCCAAGCAGACTCATCTGCTATCATGGCAAAATTTATCCAAGAAATCCGCAAAGGACCCACACCTTTTTCAAAAGTCAGCTACTTAGATGTCAAACTGAGCAACTTTCCTCCCTACTCTGACTTTAAAATCGCAAATTAGGTCTCTAGAACTATTGTATATTTTGTAAAAAAACAGTAGAATAGAAAGGTATAATTTTTAAAGAAGGAATAAAAACAGTGAAATCTATTAAACGTTTTGCACTCTCAGCTATGGGAGTGGCTATGTTGCTAGTCTTAACTGGCTGTGTCAATGTCGATAAAGCCACAGGCCAGCCAACAGGATTTATTTGGAATACTATCGGAGCGCCTATGGCTGAAGCTATCAAGTACTTCGCCAATGACAAGGGACTTGGTTTTGGGGTTGGTATCATCATCGTAACCATTATCGTGCGCTTGATTATCTTGCCACTTGGTATCTACCAATCATGGAAGGCAACGCTTCACTCTGAAAAGATGAACGCCCTCAAGCACGTCCTTGAGCCACACCAAACTCGTCTCAAAGAAGCAACTACTCAAGAAGAAAAACTCGAAGCTCAACAAGCTCTCTTTGCAGCTCAAAAAGAGCACGGCATCAGCATGTTTGGTGGTGTAGGATGTTTCCCTATCCTCCTTCAAATGCCTTTCTTCTCTGCTATCTACTTTGCTGCCCAGCATACTGAAGGGGTTGCTCAAGCAAGCTACCTAGGAATTCCTCTAGGTTCTCCAAGTATGATTTTGGTTGCCTGCGCTGGTGTCCTTTACTATCTTCAATCGCTCCTTTCACTTCACGGAGTAGAAGATGAAATGCAAAGAGAACAAATCAAGAAAATGATTTACATGAGCCCACTCATGATCGTCGTCTTCTCCCTCTTCTCACCAGCTAGTGTCACACTTTACTGGGTTGTCGGTGGTTTCATGATGATTCTCCAACAGTTTATCGTTAACTATATCGTTCGTCCAAAACTTCGCAAAAAAGTCCGTGAAGAACTAGCCAAGAACCCACCAAAAGCACGTGCTTTCTCTACACCAAGTGGACGAAAAGACGTTACTCCTGAACAACCAACTGCTATCACAAGCAAGAAAAAACACAAAAATCGCAACGCTGGAAAACAACGTTCGAGATAAGAAAAAAGTAGTTAAGAATTTTTCTATCAGAAATTTCTTAACTACTTTTTCTAATGTCTTTAATTTAGTTCCTGTAGATAACTTTGGTAACTAGTATTTCTTAATTGTAATTCCTCATGTTTACCCTTATCTACAATTCTTCCATTCTCGTCAAAAACAAACACTATATCAGCTTCACGGATAGTTGATAATCGATGAGCAATTGTTAGTCGTGTCTTTCCTTCAGTCAATGAATTCACAGCCTTCGTAATAATTCGCTCAGTTTCTACATCCAAGCTTGCAGTAATTTCATCAAATAAATAGATATCGCTCGGAAGCATTAATGAACGTGCTATATTAAATCGCTGTTTCTGACCTTCAGATAAACCTTGACCAGAATCAGATATATGACTCTCTAAACCTTTAGGCAATTGATTCATCAAGCTAAGAAGATCTAATTCTTTTAGAACAAAATACATCCTCTCGTCCGATACCTTACTATTTTTCCCATAACTCAAATTTTCTCTTAGAGTTCCATGAAATAAGGTATTATCTTGAGAAGTATAACTAATCAAATCGCGAATATTCTCCGAAGACAAATCCCTTAATCTTTTTCCCCCAATCAATATTTCTCCAGCATCGTATTGATAAAATTTCATCAATAAAGAAAAAATAGTTGTCTTACCCGAACCGCTTGGACCTATAATCGCAACATGTTGCCCAGATGAAATATGAAAACTTAGATTATCTATTACACTTTTTTCTTGTTCTGAATAACTAAAAGAAACTGCATCAAAGGAGATAGAGAAGTCATTCACTTCTGCATAAGAGAAATTATTATCTTCTGAAGCTAAATTAAATAACTCTACTACACGTGTTCCTACCCCTTTTACTTCAGCAAAATCATCTAAAGACTGGATTAATTCAGAAGTCGGTTCCAGTAACTGCATGACATAGATAATGAAAGTAGTCAGTGTCACTATCGTCATTATTCCTTTCTGAACTTGCCATCCAGCTATTAAAATGATAATCAAGATGAAAAACATGATTACACTATTTAACAAGGCACTTTGAAAAGAGGAAATTGCTAATATTTTTCTAAAATTCTTGAACAGTTCAGAAAAAACTTTAGACATCATCTTTATTTCTTGCTTCTCACCATTCATTGACTTTATTAATCTGAATTTAGAAAATTTATGACCTAAATCTCCTGCTAATTTTCCTAATAAATTTTGATGATCTAAAAAACACATTTCTAGTTTAGCATTTATAGGAAGCGTTACAAATAATAGGCACAATATTAGTACTAGACTAACTAGCGTTAAATAGAAATTAATTGAAACTAAAAAATAAGCAGTCCCCACAATAATGAATAGATTCATAATGACCTGTGGAAAAGTTACCGAAATTAATTTTAATACCACCGACATATCATTTGTTAATCGGTTTGATAAATCTCCTGCTTGATATCTTTCAACATCTGTTATTGATAAAGATAAAATTTTCCTATGAAGACTTTCCTGCATCTTTTTCATAGCCTGATTTCCACTCATTCCCAGTAAATAAGAAGATATCGCCTGTAAAGTATAAACAAATAAAAAGAATAATAGCATCCCTATTAGCATTAGCGGATTTGATAAAATAAATGTCAAAAATGACATATCCATCATTTTCCCTATAAACTGAGGGATCAGTAATCCCATTCCTGCGCTAATAAAACTTAAGAACAAACCTATAAAGAACCTTGGTTTGTCTAAACAATGAAATAAATATTGATAAAACTGTTTTTGCTTTATCATTTTAAAATTCTACCTTTCTAAATTTCTTTAAGCTAAAATAAAATAGAATAAGTGAGTAGAATGTTGTTATTGAAATAATTCCAATATAGGCTAAGTGAAAATTCCCCTCCTCGGCTAATAAACGAAAACCATTTGGGAAAATCAAACCAATTTTACCAAATAGAGGTAAAATCCCTGTAAAAATGAGTAGAATAATGCCACTTACAATACTTGCAATATTACTGAAAAACAGCGATATCATAGTTAGTAGAAATATATAAAAAACATGATGTAAAATCGTTCCAAAAATAGAGAATATAGCCAACAAACTATCCTGACCTAAAAATTCTCCTGAAGCGAAGGGAAGATGGATAACTCTTAAATAATAAACACCAAACATTAGCAAAGAAAAAATCAAAACAAATAAAGCAAATAAAGATAGTATACTGAGTATTTTTGATAATAAAATCTTTTTCCTCTCTATATCCTTATATAAGAAAAGTCGGTGTAATTCTATATCACTTCTCACTACAGACAAAATTAGTAGAAATAAGGATAAGGTTGGTAGAGTTGAATTGAAAGAAAGATTAAAAATACCATCATACATTTCTAAAAAACTTAATTTTGCGCCAGTTTCTATTGAAGTTACATTCATAAAACTTGTTTCCATAAATGTAGAAGCTAAATATAGAATAGGAATTAGACTAAAAAGTAAAAAGAGCTTACTTTCTTTTCTATTCCATGTTGTGCTGAATACAGCCAAAAAAATATCTTTCATTTCACTACCTTTCCATAAAAATATCCTTTAACTGATTTTCTTTCATACTAATCGAAGAAATCATCTGTTTTTCACCCAAAAATTGTAAGACTTTATTTAATTCTTCTCTACTACATTGCGAAGAAAGGACTAAATACTGATCCTCTAAATAAACAGTATCTGACAGATAAGATTCCAGAATTGAACTGTTTACATCATCTATCAACTCAATCAATACATCTCTTCCAGATGGTTTAGAAAATTCATCAGCTAAACAACCAGATTCTATGTATACATAACGATCACACAGAGATTCTAATTCACTCAATTGATGACTCGATATCAACATCGATATCTTTCTATGACTAGCCCATTCTTTCAAAATAAGAATCAATTTTTGAACACCTATAGGATCCAATCCTACAAAGGGTTCATCTAAAATTAAAAAATTAGGTTCTGCAACAAGAGCTATTGCCAAAGCTGTTCTTTGCTTCATTCCAAAAGAAAAATTCTTCGGTTTTCTTTTCCTTACTTCCCATAGCTCTACTAATCTCAATGTCGGTTCAATATTTTTGTAAAGTTCCTTTTTATTATGCAATCTCAAATAAAATTTTAGATTATCTTCAACTGTCATTTCAGGATAAAATACAGGATCAATCATAATACCTACATCCTGAAGTAAACAATCTTTTGAACTCAGTTCAACTTCATTATAATAAATTTCACCTTCCGTCGGCTTCAGGGATTTGGCGATTAATTTCATGAGGGTGGATTTTCCTGCCCCATTCTTACCTATCAATCCCACAATTTCTCCCTTATTTATTTCCAAATTAACATTTTTCAATGAATAGAAATCATTTCCTGCAAATTTTTTAGATAAATTATGAATTGTTAACATTTTTCACTCCCTTTTTATTTTTCTGACTCTTTATATAGTAAGTAACAATTGATATAGAAAGATATAAAATTACCACAAAAATAATCTGAGACATCTCCAGAGGAGATTGAGCTATCTGTACCGTCATTTCATCTGATACAACGATATTTCTTTCCACAAATACTTTCCAAATGGACATTCTTTCAGACAAAATAGCAAAAATCATATAAGCCACACTTGAAATGATAGGCAAACTGATACTTTTATAAATTAAATCCTTTTTATTTTTACTATTATATAATACGTAACCATGAATAATAATCGGGAATAAATACAAAATTAAAGCAAGTATCATAACTGATAAATTTGGTAAATAAAATAATAAAAATAGTGTAGATACTGTATAATACAAGCAAAGTAACAATATTGAAATCATATTTTCTCCTTATTGAAATAATGCAGCTAATAAGTTTATAAACCAATGCGCTGCAATAGAATAATGCAATCCAAAACGCATAGTCACAAGTCCTAGTATAAAACCAATTGGACTCCGAATCAATAAATTATCTATAATGTCATAATTCAAATGTAGTAAAATCCCAAATAGTAAAGAGCATATTAGTAATGTCTGAGGTTTAGAAAAATTATTTCGTAAAATACGATATAAACAATAGCGAAACAGGAACTCTTCACAACTAGCAATAACCATTTGATACCAAAATTCTTCACCTTTAATAAAAAATAGATTGATAAGAAATAGTGAGGCTGTTAAAAAAATAAATTTATACCACGAAAATTTAATTTCACAACTAGCATATAAATTATATTTTTTAGCTATATAATTTGGTAGTATGATAAAACAAGCTGGCATCAAAACAACTAAAAGATAAAAATAAACACTGACTAGTTGTTCTTTGTCTACAAAAACTAAGCCAGTCATAGCAATACTATATAAAACAATAGATAACATCAAAATTCCTAAAGCTACTATCGCAGTAGATAA
This sequence comes from Streptococcus sp. SPS1, assembly GCF_030439915.1. GTDB lineage: Bacteria > Bacillota > Bacilli > Lactobacillales > Streptococcaceae > Streptococcus. The sequence continues at coordinate 1,701 of NZ_JAQFJG010000015.1, read as the reverse complement.
TTTTGTCGTTTTATCATTCATTCTCTAAAACTCCATTTTTTTAAATTTTTTATACGATAAAATATAGAAAACTGTCATATAGACCATGCTCAACAAACACATAGCAGCTAAACTTGTAAAAGCACTTACATTTGATAGCGATATATACACATTGGGAAATAGATAACCCATCCATCCCATCTTAGAAGAAAGTATTGAAGCTAAAACAAAGAAAATTGAGATAACTATTGTTACTGCTCTATTCGTTTTTAGCGAGGTATAAGACATCATTAAAATAGATACTAAATTAGAAAAGAATATACTGAAAATGCTTAAGATTTCTTTACTTAACAATTCATCACCTGATAATAGCATATTTGATTTATTTAAAAATAAAAAGAAAATTATCAATGATGTACAGAAAGTAACTAAAGTATATAGACAGTATAAAACCGTTAAAGAAAATAATTTAGCTTGAAAAATTCTATTTTTCGGTAAATCTTTGTATAGAAACATTATTCCAGAATTAAATTCATCTCGAAAAGTAGAATAAATCATATAAGAAAAAATTAATGTTGGTAAAACAAGTTTAAATTGTGATTGAAATACAATGCTAACAAAAAAACTAAAACTTGCATTATCTCCTGCTACATAAAAAACTTCCATATCTGGACTATTTGTCAGTAGAGGAACTACTAATGGAAGTAGAGAAAAAGCAAATAAAAATTTTGTTTCTGATCTTAACCATATTGTCCTAAAAATTGTAAATAAATTTATGCTCATTTTATTATCTCCTTTAGTTATCAATCAGAAGAGACTTTATAATCTCCTCTGATTGATAACTAATCTAATTAGACTAGTTATTCTGCTTATTAAATTGTTACGCGACGATTGACTTTGTAGCTAATGCTAACAATACCGAAATTCCATGTATGACGTTTAAACAACTTTTTAAATGCTTTCATAACTTCCTCCTTTATCTTGATACAAATAGTTTAGCTGATTTCAGATATCTATGTTATAACTTTCTCTGAAATATTCATTTTTTCTGCTGAAATGCTTAGAATAGAAAATCTGCTTTCAGTTAAGATTAGATTGTCACACGACGATTGACTTTGTAGCTAATGCTAACAATACCGAAATTCCATGTATGACGTTTGAACAATGTTTTAAATACTTTCATAATTTCCTCCTTTATCTTGATACAAATAGTTTAGCTGATTTCAGATGTCTATGTTAAATCTTCCTCTGAAATGTTCATTTTTTCTGCTGAAATGCTTAGAATAGAACATTTGCTTTCAGTTAAGACTAGATTGTTACGCGACGATTGACTTTGTAGCTAATGCTAACAATACCGAAATTCCATGTATGACGTTTGAACAACTTTTTAAATACTTTCATAATTTCCTCCTTTATCTTGATACAAATAGTTTAGCTGATTTCAGATGTCTATGTTAAATCTTGCTCTGAAATGTTCATTTTTTCTGCTGAAATGCTTAGAATAGAAAATCTGCTTCCAGTTAAGACTAAATTGTCACGCGACGATTGACTTTGTAGCTAATGCTAACAATACCGAAATTCCATGTATGACGTTTGAACAACTTTTTAAATGCTTTCATAACTTCCTCCTTTATCTTGATACAAATAGTTTAGCTTATTTCAGATATCTATGTTATAACTTTCTCTGAAATATTCATTTTTTCTGCTGAAATGCTTAGAATA
>NZ_JAQFJG010000014.1 GCF_030439915.1 Streptococcus sp. SPS1 | reverse complement strand
TAGAAGCCGACTCACTTACTGAGGTACTTTCTGATTCTGAGGTACTTTCACTTGCTGAGGCGCTCTTAGAAGCCGACTCACTTACTGAGGTACTTTCTGATTCTGAGGTACTTTCACTTGCTGAGGCTTCCTCCTCTGGAGTTGAGCGGAATCCTACTCCCGTCGGCATTAGTTTACCACGAAATGGACTTTGTGCACCATTGTTAGCACGGTTTATAACAATCCGAATTGAGTTTCGTGCAGCTTCCGCCTGTTTGATAACATCTGTCAAATCAGCATCTGGATTTTTAAGAGCTTCTTCGATAGCTAATACAGCCGCATTCACCTTAGCAACTGCTACATCAGTACCAGATAGACCCGCAGACTGAGCTAGGAGTTTCTCCATTTCAGCCGAGATTTCGGATAAACGTTTGCGATCTTCAGCAACTTTTGTGTTAGTTACATTTCCCTGACGAACAGCTGTCTCTTTATTTGATGCTGTTGCCGATGTTAGTGACTGCAAAAGCTCAGAAGTCGATCCAACTTGAGATTGAGAATCACTTGTTAGGACTGACTCTGATGCACTAGCAGTTCCAGAAGCTGATATTGATTCACTTGTGGAAAGATTTACTGATTGACTTTCACTTTCTGAAAGATGTTTACTTGCATTCTTGGAAGCCTCCTCAGACATGGATTGGCTTTGGTTAACAGAAACTGATAAGCTGTCGGCTTGAGCCCTCTCCTGATCTTTCACTGTTCCCAAAGTTACTGTGTCTGTATTTGCAAGTGTTTCCTTGGCCTCTACTGTCTTTTCGAGGGCATCATTGGCATAAACAGTTGTTTGTGTCGCAACTGCTCCTCCAAACACCGTCCCAACTGCAGCTATCCCCTTCAAAATATCCAGTCCAGTCAGTGTAGTGGATGCTTGCTCTTCAATAACTTCAGTTGTTACCTGGGCAGTATCTACACCACCACGCAAGACTTTAAAAAGGCCAAATTGAGAAATCGCAGCTCGCAACCAATGCTTACCCGACTTAATCAATTTGAAACGAGTCACACGATCTGTTTCTCTATATTTACCTTCTTGTCGTCTAAAAAACATTGTAAAGCTTCCTTTCAAGTATTGTTTTCATTTATAAATATAAATAAGATACCATACTATATTATAGAACAAGAAACCCAAAATAGCAAGAAACTTGAACGTATTTTTACCTAAAAAAAAAAAGCATTTTACTATTTTATATATATTATAAGATAAGTTTTTTACACAGACACGTAAATGAGTGTAAATCAGCTCATTCTTGGTTTATATTCCTGTTTTTATGCATGATTATTCTATGGTTTTTCTCAAGACAAACCAAAAATTTTTTCAAGTGCTTAGATTAAAAAACAAAACCCTTATACAAAGGAATTTTGCTTATCAGGATATTCTTTTTAATTTATAAATACAGCTTATATATTAATTTATTTCTTCATGATATAAAAGCGTAACAGTGTGCTCATCACCCATGATGCAGCTTGAATTGAGCAATCAAAATCCAACTGGTGCATTCATATGTATAATTAGAAATCTAAAATTGAGTGTTCACCCTACCTCATTCGTGAGCTCAAGGTTTTATGAATCGCGTTGTACTATTGTAGATTCAATTCACTATAATAGCTAAAAGTAGCCCGAATGGTCTAATCACCTTGTTCTCTTCCTATGAGGTCGAAATAGAATATGAATAAATTGATTAGGGAATTCAAATCAAATTTCTAACAAGAATTTAGAAGTTGTGTTGTACTATTCCAGTTTCAAGTTACTGCAATCTAACTTTGACCTGCTCTTTAATTTTCATCGAACATAAAAACAAAGGATAGCCCCCTCTTGTTTCAAGTGATTTGCTATCCTTTTTAGTTCTTTTCCGATTGTGTAAAGTTTACAAACTTCTCACTTATGTTCTTCCAGCAGTGCCTCAAACTCAGCGACAGTCATGCCTAATTGCTGACTGGCAACCTCAGATGTCAGAAAACCTTGGTGGACTAAATCTAAGAAAGCAAAGACTTTTCCTTCTTCCCTTCCTTCAACTTTCCCACGTTCAAGACCACGTTCTAAACCTTTCTCCTCAGCTTGTTCCAAGGCATAGTCGTGTGCTAATAATGCTTGTTCTTCGCGTCTGCGTTGTTCACTAAACATTTTCCTGTCCTCCTCGGACCAGCTCTTATAGTCTAGCAGTTGGTCCGCCTGACTGATAGCTCGCTCAGGTTGTTGGGTAAAGGGCTTGTTGCTGAAAAACTCCAACCACGGCTTGCGAACCTCGTCTTTGCTGGTTTCTCTGTATTTTTTTAATTCCAAGAACGCCATCTTAACCAGATGGTTTTCTTGTCCATTATTGGTTATGGTTAAAACCTCACCTGTCGTATCTTCGCGCATGCTAAAGCTATGAAAAGCCAAATCATCTGAGAAGTAATTGCTATCCACAATTGCGATAGCATAAACTGGTGCGATGTGTTTGTAACTCTGGTGGGTATCACCTTCTCGTTGGCGAATTTTTTCTAGGTTTTGATTGACCTGACTGCACAGGTAAGCCCACAGGCGATTGATGAAAAAATTCTGATGATGGACTTGGATTTCGATGATAACCTGTGTGCCATTGTCCAACTCCGCCAAGACGTCTATACTGGTATAGAAATCCTGCGCTAAATAAGGCAGGGAAGGCAAGACGTGAATATTGCTTCCCTCCAAAATCGTCACATTTTTAGCTGGTAAATCCAACATATCGCGAATAAATTGACAAGTGATTTCTGGATTGCTAAAGATTTTCTTAGCAACCAAATCATTGGTTGGGCTGATGCCCGGATGACGTACAGTCATACTTCCTCCTTTCATTATAGCACATTTTTAAATCTAGGTTTACTAGATTTGATGCTTCTATCTATTTATTCGGAAAAGAAATTAAAAAGCCAAACTAAAAATCAATTTATTTTAACATCTCTGAACTTGCTCTCAAAAAATGTCATCTACAAGGATGACGACTCCCAAAACTCTAACAAGTTACATCCTGCAAAAATCAACACAACGAACAAATCGTATCCGGTCTTACATAAGCCTTGGAGCATACGTTTCAACATGGAACTTTTTACTACAACTTGTCCTAAAATAACGGTTTACACAAGTATTTTTCCTAATGGATTGTCTAGGTAAAGAACCATAGTAACTATTAACCTCCATCCAGGACAAAACAAGCACTTTTCTACAGCAACTCAGGAAATCACCTAGCTAGGCTTACTTTCTAACCGTTACAACAAAAACTCCACGAATCGATAATATTCGTGGATTTTTCCTAGTGAAGCGATTAGGTAAACTGATTGTTACACTACGACACGGAGTTTTGCAAATCAATTCTATTTGCCAAACGTAGTTAGTAAGGCAGTTAGCTAGACCACTCACTACCAGTTACGACGGAAAGTTTTATGAATCGATATTATTCGTAAAACTTTACTAGTGGAGCGCCTAGCCAAGTTCCATAGAAACTTGGCGTTAGTTACTTAGATTGTTACACAATCAAGTAACTTTGGCGATCTACATCTTCTCCTCCAACTCTACGTCTGGATACTTATCCGCAAACCAACGGAGGGCAAAGTCATTTTCGAAAAGGAAGACTGGTTGGTCAAAACGGTCTTTAGCCAAGATATTTCGGCTTGATGACATGCGTTCATCCAAGTCCTCAGGCTTGATCCAACGAACGGTCTTTTTACCCATTGGGCTCATAACCACTTCAGCATTGTACTCTCCTTCCATACGGTGTTTGAAGACTTCAAACTGAAGTTGACCAACAGCTCCCAGCATATACTCGCCTGTTTGGTAATTCTTATAAAGCTGAATGGCACCTTCTTGCACCAATTGCTCGATTCCCTTGTGGAAGGATTTTTGCTTCATGACATTCTTAGCAGAAACTTTCATGAAAATCTCAGGAGTAAAGGTTGGCAGTGGTTCAAATTCAAACTTATTTTTCCCAACTGTCAAGGTATCCCCAACCTGATAAGTCCCTGTATCGTAAACACCGATAATATCACCTGCTACAGCGTTGGTCACATTCTCACGACTTTCCGCCATAAACTGAGTGACATTCGACAGTTTAGCACCCTTACCAGTACGAGGCAGGTTAACACTCATACCACGCTCAAATTCGCCTGACACGATACGAACAAAGGCGATACGGTCACGGTGACGAGGATCCATGTTGGCTTGGATTTTAAAGACAAATCCTGAGAAATCCTTGTCGTAAGGATCTACAATTTCACCGTCTGTTTTCTTGTGTCCATGTGGTTCTGGAGCAAACTTAAGGAAGGTTTCAAGGAAGGTCTGCACACCAAAGTTTGTCAAAGCTGAACCGAAGAAGACAGGTGTCAATTCTCCAGCCAGAATAGCTTCCTCTGAAAACTCATTCCCAGCTTCATTTAAAAGCTCAATGTCATCCTTGACTTGCTCGTAGAAAGGATTGCTACCAAAAAGCTTGTCCCCATCTTCTAAACTGGCAAAACGCTCATCCCCCTTGTAGAGCTCCAAGCGTTGATTATAAAGGTCATATAAGCCTTCAAAGGCTTTCCCCATCCCGATTGGCCAGTTCATCGGGTAGCTAGCAATGCCCAAGACTTCTTCCAACTCTTGCAAGAGGTCCAGTGGCTCACGTCCGTCACGGTCTAGCTTGTTCATAAAGGTAAAGACTGGAATGCCACGGTGTTTGACAACCTCAAATAATTTCTTAGTTTGGGCCTCGATCCCCTTGGCAGAGTCCACGACCATGACCGCAGCATCCACCGCCATCAAGGTACGATAGGTATCTTCTGAAAAGTCCTCGTGCCCTGGGGTGTCGAGGATGTTGACGCGCTTGCCATCGTAGTCAAATTGCATCACAGATGAAGTCACCGAAATCCCACGTTGTTTCTCGATATCCATCCAGTCAGACTTGGCAAAAGTCCCTGTTTTCTTCCCTTTTACCGTACCAGCCTCACGAATCTCGCCCCCAAAGTAGAGCAATTGCTCAGTGATGGTTGTTTTCCCCGCGTCAGGGTGGGAGATGATGGCAAAGGTACGACGTTTCTTAATTTCTTCTTGAATATTCATAAGTTCTCTTTCTTTGATTCTCTATTTTTCTTGTTTCAATAGCTAAGAATGATTTCTACATTGGATTTTACCATTCCTTTCAACACTTCATTATATCGGATTTTAGCATTTTTTTCAATTTCTATTTCTTTTCACTTATCCCTCCCTTATTTATAGGAAAATATGGTAAAATAGAACAGACTAAAAATCATCATTTCACGAAAGGATGTAAGATGAAAATTACGCAAGAAGAGGTAACACACGTTGCCAATCTTTCAAAATTAAGGTTCTCTGAAGAAGAAACTGCTGCCTTTGCGACTACCTTGTCTAAGATTGTTGACATGGTTGAATTGCTGGGCGAAGTTGACACAACTGGTGTCGCACCTACTACGACCATGGCTGACCGCAAGACTGTACTCCGCCCTGATGTGGCCGAAGAAGGAACAGACCGTGATCGCTTGTTTAAAAACGTACCTGAAAAAGATAACTACTATATCAAGGTACCAGCTATCCTAGACGATGGAGGAGATGCCTAATGACTTTCAACAATAAAACAATTGAAGACTTGCACAATCTCCTTGTGTCTAAGGAAATTTCTGCAACTGAATTGACCCAAGCAACGCTTGAAGATATCAAATCTCGCGAGACAGCTATCAATGCTTTTGTTACTATCGCTGAGGAGCAAGCCCTTGCTCAAGCTAAGGCTATTGATGAAGCTGGAATTGACGCTGATAATGTCCTTTCAGGAATTCCGCTTGCTGTTAAGGATAACATCTCTACAGACGGTATTCTGACAACTGCAGCCTCAAAAATGCTCTACAACTACGAGCCTATCTTTGATGCGACAGCCGTTGCCAATGCAAAAGCTAAGGGAATGATTGTAGTTGGAAAGACCAACATGGACGAGTTTGCTATGGGTGGTTCTGGCGAGACTTCTCACTATGGTGCCACTAAAAACGCTTGGGATCAAGGAAAAGTTCCTGGTGGATCATCAAGTGGTTCTGCCGCAGCCGTAGCTTCTGGGCAAGTCCGCTTGTCACTTGGTTCTGACACTGGTGGTTCTATCCGCCAACCTGCTGCCTTCAACGGAATCGTTGGTCTCAAACCAACCTACGGAACAGTTTCTCGTTTCGGTCTCATTGCCTTCGGTAGCTCATTAGACCAGATTGGACCTTTCGCACCAACTGTTAAGGAAAACGCCCTCTTGCTCAACGCTATTGCCAGCAAAGATGCTAAAGACTCTACTTCTGCTCCTGTCCGTATTGCCGACTTTACTTCAAAAATCGGTCAAGACATCAAGGGCATGAAAATCGCTTTACCTAAAGAATACCTTGGTGAAGGGATTGACCCAGAGGTTAAGGAAAGAATCCTAAACGTCGCCAAACACTTTGAAAAACTGGGTGCTATCGTTGAAGAAGTCAGCCTTCCTCACTCTAAATACGGTGTTGCAGTTTACTACATCATCGCTTCATCTGAAGCTTCATCAAACTTGCAACGTTTTGACGGTATCCGTTACGGCTACCGCGCAGAAGATGCGACTAATCTTGATGAAATCTATGTGAACAGCCGTAGCCAAGGTTTCGGTGAAGAAGTGAAACGCCGTATCATGCTAGGTACTTTCAGTCTTTCATCAGGTTACTACGATGCCTACTACAAGAAGGCTGGTCAAGTCCGTACCCTCATCATCCAAGATTTCGAAAAAGTCTTCGCGGATTACGACTTGATTTTGGGTCCAACTGCTCCTAGTGTTGCCTATGACTTGGACTCACTCAACCACAACCCAGTTGCCATGTACTTGGCTGACCTTTTGACAATACCAGTCAACTTGGCAGGTCTTCCAGGGATTTCGATTCCTGCTGGATTTTCTCAAGGACTACCTGTTGGTCTACAACTGATTGGTCCTAAGTACTCTGAGGAAACCATTTACCAAGCTGCTGCTGCCTTTGAAGCAACAACAGACTACCACAAACAACAACCCGTGATTTTTGGAGGTGACAACTAATGAACTTTGAAACAGTCATCGGACTTGAAGTCCACGTAGAGCTCAACACCAATTCAAAAATCTTCTCACCTACTTCTGCCCACTTTGGAAATGACCAAAACGCCAACACTAACGTGATTGACTGGTCTTTCCCAGGAGTTCTGCCGGTTCTCAACAAAGGTGTTGTCGATGCCGGTATCAAGGCTGCTCTTGCCCTCAACATGGACATCCATAAAAAGATGCACTTTGACCGCAAAAACTACTTCTACCCTGATAATCCAAAGGCCTACCAAATTTCTCAGTTTGATGAGCCAATCGGTTATAACGGTTGGATTGAAGTGGAGCTTGAAGACGGTACGACTAAGAAAATCGGTATCGAACGTGCCCACCTAGAAGAAGACGCTGGTAAAAACACCCACGGTACAGATGGCTACTCTTATGTTGACCTCAACCGCCAAGGGGTGCCTTTAATTGAGATTGTATCTGAAGCCGATATGCGTTCGCCAGAAGAAGCCTACGCTTATCTGACAGCCCTCAAGGAAGTCATCCAGTACTCTGGCATTTCTGACGTTAAGATGGAAGAAGGTTCTATGCGTGTGGATGCCAATATCTCTCTTCGTCCGTATGGTCAAGAGAAATTCGGTACCAAGACAGAGTTGAAAAACCTCAACTCCTTCTCAAATGTTCGCAAGGGTCTTGAATACGAAGTCCAACGTCAAGCTGAAATTCTTCGCTCAGGTGGTCAAATCCGCCAAGAAACACGCCGTTATGACGAAGCTAACAAGGCAACCATCCTCATGCGTGTCAAAGAAGGTGCTGCAGACTACCGCTACTTCCCAGAACCAGACCTACCACTCTTTGAAATCTCTGACGAGTGGATTGAGGACATGCGAACAGAGTTGCCAGAGTTTCCAAAAGAACGCCGTACTCGCTACGTCTCTGACCTTGGCTTGTCAGACTACGATGCTAGCCAGTTGACTGCAAACAAAGTCACTTCTGACTTCTTTGAAAAAGCTGTTGCCCTTGGCGGTGATGCTAAACAAGTCTCTAACTGGCTCCAAGGGGAAGTTGCTCAATTCTTGAATGCTGAAGGCAAGACACTGGAACAAATCGAACTAACGCCAGAAAACTTGGTTGAAATGATTGCCATCATCGAAGACGGCACTATCTCTTCTAAGATTGCCAAGAAAGTCTTTGTCCACCTAGCTAAAAATGGTGGTGGTGCGCGTGAATACGTTGAGAAAGCAGGTATGGTTCAAATCTCAGATCCAGCTGTCTTGATTCCAATTATCCACCAAGTCTTTGCGGATAACGAAGCTGCTGTTGCCGACTTCAAGTCAGGCAAACGCAACGCAGATAAGGCCTTTACAGGATTCCTTATGAAAGCAACCAAAGGCCAAGCCAACCCACAAGTTGCCCTTAAACTCCTTGCCCAAGAATTGGCGAAGTTGAAAGAAGATTAAAATTTGAAAGAAACCAGCCCTGGGGTTGGTTTTTTCTTGACAAACAGAAGGAAAGCGTTTACAATATTACGTGTAAAGTTTCCTAAAAGGAAAACTAAAAATCGCAACAAAAAGGAGTTATTTATATGGCTACAATGAAGGCAGCTCGCTGGCATGCAGCGAAAGATGTTCGTATTCAAGAAGTAGAAGTTCCTGAAGTACTTCCGCACCAAGTAAAAGTTGCAGTTAAGTTCACAGGAATTTGTGGTACTGACCTCCATGAATTTTTAGATGGCCCTATCTTTATCCCAACAGATGAGCACGTCTATTCTGGTCAAAAAGCACCGGTAACACTGGGACATGAATTTTCTGGTGAAATCATAGAAGTCGGAAGCGATGTTACCCGTGTTAAAGTTGGTGATCGTGTTGCTGTAGAACCAATTCTAGCTAAGAATAACTTAGTTGGTGATTATAATTTGGATCCAAATCTTAATTTTGTTGGTCTGGCTGCAGACGGTGGATTTGCCAAATATTGTGTTTTAGACGGTGACTTAGTACATGTCATTCCAGATAGCTTAAGCTATGAGCAAGCTGCTCTCACTGAGCCAGCTGCTGTTGCAGTTTATGCAGTTCGTCAATCAGCACTAAAAGCTGGTGATACTGCTGCTGTCTTTGGCTTAGGTCCGATTGGTCTCTTAATTGTAGAAGCCCTTCGTGCAGCGGGTGCTTCTAAGATTTATGCTGTTGAACTATCACCTGAACGTCAAGCAAAAGCTGAAGAGTTAGGAGCTATCGTTGTCCGTCCGGAAGAAGGTGAAACAGCTGTTGAAGCTATTCATCGTTTAACAAACGGTGGAGTAGATGTTTCTTATGAAGTAACAGGTGTGCCAGTAGTTTTAGGACAAGCCTTAGCTGCCGTACATAAGGCAGGTGAGTGTATGGTTGTCTCTATCTGGGAACGAGAAGCAAATATCAATCCGAATGAATTTGCAATCCAAGAAAAGACACTAAAAGGAATCATTGCTTATCGTCATATCTTCCCTAAAGTATTAGAATTGATGGAACAAGGCTACTTCTCTGCTGAAAAATTAGTTACTAAGAAAATTAAATTGGAAAATATCGTCGAAGAAGGCTTTATCGAATTAACTCAAGATAAGTCACAAATTAAAATTTTGGTAGAACCAGAATAAAAATCAATCTTTTTAAGACAATACTAACAGGTCGGAGTAAACTTACTTCGGCCTTTTGAAATATAATACTCTTCGAAAATCTCTTCAAACCACGTCAGCGTCACATTACCGTATATATGGTTACTGACTTCGTCAGTTCTATCCACAACCTCAAAACAGTGTTTTGAGCAGCCTGCGGCTAGCTTCCTAGTTTGCTCTTTGATTTCCATTGAGTATGAGAAGAAATATAGTGGATACTCTTTAACATTAACCACTCCACCTGACGAGGCAATATTCTTTTTCTCCCCTACCATCTCCCAATAACTATTTTGGCTTTATTTCCAGAAGATTTTATGGTAAAATGAAGAGTAATAATATTTATTAAAGAGGTAAAAACATGATTGAAGCAAGCAAATTGAAAGCTGGTATGACATTTGAAACTGCAGACGGAAAATTGATCCGCGTTTTGGAAGCTAGCCACCACAAACCAGGTAAAGGGAACACAATCATGCGTATGAAATTGCGTGATGTCCGTACTGGTTCTACATTTGATACAAGCTACCGTCCAGAAGAAAAATTCGAACAAGCTATTATCGAGACTGTTCCAGCTCAATACTTGTACAAAATGGATGAAACTGCCTACTTCATGAATACTGAAACTTACGACCAATACGAAATCCCAGTCGTAAACGTTGAAAATGAATTGCTTTACATCCTTGAAAACTCTGATGTAAAAATCCAATTCTACGGAACTGAAGTGATCGGTGTAACTGTACCAACTACTGTTGAATTGACAGTCGCTGAAACACAACCATCTATCAAAGGTGCTACAGTTACAGGTTCTGGTAAACCAGCGACTATGGAAACTGGACTTGTTGTCAACGTTCCTGACTTCATCGAAGCTGGACAAAAATTGATCATCAACACTGCAGAAGGAACTTACGTTTCTCGTGCCTAATCTCTAGAAAGAGGTCATTCTATGGGAATTGAAGAACAACAATTTGGCGAAATCGTTATCGCTCCACGTGTACTTGAAAAAATCATTGCCATCGCAACTGCTAAAGTTGATGGTGTCCACTCATTTTCAAATAAATCCGTATCTGACACCCTATCAAAACTCTCTCTTGGTCGTGGCGTCTACTTAAAAGAAAGCAACGAAGAGCTAACTGCTGACATCTATCTCTACCTTGAGTACGGTGTGAAAGTACCTAAAGTTGCTATGGCTATCCAAAAAGCTGTTAAGGACGCTGTTCGTAATATGGCTGATGTGGAACTTGCTGTTGTCAATATTCACGTTGCGGGAATCGTTCCAGACAAAACACCAAAACCTGAGTTGAAAGATCTGTTTGACGAGGACTTCCTCAATGACTAGTCCACTATTAGAATCCAGACGTGAACTTCGTAAATGCGCTTTTCAAGCTCTTATGAGCCTTGAATTCGGAACAGATATGGAAACAGCTTGTCGCTTTGCCTACACACATGACCGTGAAGATGAAGATGTGCAAATCCCAGCCTTTCTTCTAAACTTGGTTTCTGGTATCCAAGCTCAAAAAGAAGAGTTGGATAAACAAATCAACCAGCACCTCAAATCAGGCTGGACAGTTGAACGCTTGACCTTGGTCGAAAAAAACTTACTACGCTTGGGTATCTTTGAAATCACATCATTTGATACACCTCAGCTGGTAGCAGTCAATGAAGCCATTGAACTCGCTAAGAATTTTTCAGATCAAAAATCAGCCCGCTTTATCAACGGACTGCTTAGTCAATTTGTAACTGAAGAAAATTAAATATAGAAAAAGAGGCTGGGCAAAAAGTCTTTGAAATCAGAAAAACGCATAGTATCAGGTATTGAGAAACCTTGTACTATGCGTTTTATTGTGGGAAGATTTACTTCATTTTCTCCTGAAGTCGAGTTTTTGCCCAACCTCCTTTTCTTTGCCTCCCACTATCTTAAAAACTGGTAATAGACATAATTATAAACAAAAATCCAGATGGGTTTTGCATAAATGAGAAAGTTGAAAAAACTATGGCACAGGATGGTGATTTTTAAGTTCTTTGTCCACCGATATACTAGGGCATAGAAGAGACCGCCTAAACTATAAATAATTAAACTGATAGGATCTCGGTGAGTTAGGATCAAATGACTAAGTCCAAAGATAAGAGCAGATAGAATAACATCCAGATAGTACTTGGACTGGTGGAAAAAGGTATTCATAAAATACCCTCTATGAATCAGTTCCTCCAATATAGGTCCGACGACTACTGTTAAACTAAAACTGAGAACAGTTGATAGAAAAGTTGGTTGCCCATTGGAGTATAGGACCGAAAGTAGGTCTTGAAAGATATACTTGTTATCAATTAGGTGATGAAACTGCAACTGAAAAGCATTCACCAATTGACGATCAAAATAAGTAGCCACTAGACCAACTACAAGGTAAAAGAATCTTGACTTCTTTGAACCCTTTTTCTCAAAAATATAGAGCATCTCTTTCTTTTGGAGCCAGTAGATAAATAATAGCAAAAGAGCTGTTACTTCAACTGTTAAAAAGGTAAAATATCCATCTATCCCCCATCCTAAAAACTTAGTGATTTGCACAACCCCTAACTCTGGTAGATAAACCGATAGAAATACCAGTGATGTAAAGACTCCCAAATGCCCTAGTTTTTTCATACTTACTCCTTTAATTTATCAGTAGCCAATGCCATTAGCACGTCTAGTCGCATGATTCAGTATTGCACTCGAGTCAGTTGCAATGCTATAAGCATAAGGCCAACTCCAATAATAATCATCAACCAACCAAATCATGCCACCACCTGAAACTTGGTCTAAGTCTTCAATTGAAATAACTGTAAATGTTTCTGTACCTGTCATCGCAAGTACATCCTTAAAATAAATTTTTGTAAGCTTACACCTACAGTATACATCTTTTTTGTCTATTTTATTAGTCTTCTCCTCAACTGTCATTTTTTCAGACTGAACTGCATTTTTCTATAAAAAATGAGACCTTTCTAGTCTCATTTAGTCATTTTTAGTATTTTCTAAATCGTTTATAGCGTTCTTCCAACAACTCTGATAGCGGTTTTTGCGAAAGTCTAGCTAGCTCAGCTTGGAGTTCTTTTTTGACACTCTTAATCAGTTCTTTACTAGAAAGTCCTGCTTCAGAAATCACCTTATCCACCACGTCCATTTCTAACAGTTCATGCGAAGTGATTTTCATCAGCTCTGCCGCTTCCATGGCACGAGTGCCGTCCTTCCATAAAATGGAAGCAAAGCCTTCTGGACTGAGAATAGCATAGATAGAATTTTCCAGCATCCAAACACGATCCGCAACGGCTAGAGCCAAAGCACCACCTGAACCACCTTCACCGATAATAATAGCAATAATAGGAACTTTCAGATCACTCATTTCCATGAGATTACGAGCAATGGCTTCCCCTTGACCGCGTTCTTCCGCGCCGACACCAGGATAGGCACCTGCTGTATTGATAAAGGTCACAACTGGACGGCCAAATTTTTCAGCCTGTTTCATCAACCGTAGAGCCTTGCGGTAGCCTTCTGGATGTGGTTGGCCAAAATTCCGTTTGAGGTTATCTTGTAAACTCTTGCCTTTTTGGATACCAACCATTGTTACAGCTTGGTCTCCAAGCCAGCCAATACCACCAACAACTGCACCATCATCGCGAAAAGAACGATCACCATGTAATTGGATAAAGTCATCAAAAATGCCTGTCGCAAAGTCCAAGCTTGTCAAGCGACTCTGCTCACGCGCTTCTCTGACTATTTTTGCAATATTCATCTTGGACTCCTTCCATGCAATCTGACTAGGCTAGCAATCGTATCTGGCAAGTCTCTTCTTTTGACAATAGCATCCACAAAGCCATGTTCCAATAGGAATTCTGCCTTTTGGAAATCCTCAGGCAAGCTTTCACGAACCGTATTTTCAATGACACGACGCCCAGCAAAACCGACCAAGCTCTGTGGTTCAGCCAGAATAATATCGCCTTCCATAGCGAAAGAAGCTGTCACACCACCTGTCGTTGGATCTGTTAAAATGGTCAGGTAAAAGAGACCAGCATTTGAATGGCGTTTAACCGCTGCAGAAATCTTGGCCATCTGCATGAGACTCATGATTCCTTCCTGCATACGGGCGCCACCAGAGGCTGTGAAGAGGACAACTGGCAATTTTTCGACAGTCGCATACTCAAACAAACGAGTGATTTTCTCACCTACAACTGTACCCATAGAAGCCATGATAAAGTTAGAATCCATAATCCCAAGAGCCACAGTCTGACCTTTAATAAGAGCAGTTCCTGTCACAACAGCTTCATCCAGCCCTGTTTTTTCTCGCATAGATGCCAGTTTCTTTTGATAACCAGGGAAATGCAAGGGATCCTTGCTTTCAATCCCTGTAAACAATTCCTTGAAGGTTCCCATATCAATCGTTAAAGCCAAGCGTTCTTGGGCAGAAATACGAAAGGTATAGCTACAATGTGGACAGATACGCTCACTTCCCAGATCCTTCTGATAAATGGTATGCTTACAGCCTGGACACTGGGAGAATAATTCATCTGGAACCTCTGGCTTGGCTTGAGGTTTTTCCCTAACCGAACGATTGGGATTGATTCGAATATACTTATCTTTTTTACTAAATAGAGCCATTGATTCCCCTTTTCGGTTTAAACTCTTGAAGTCATTTTATTCTTTTTCTTGATATTTGGGTAAGAAGGTTTCCATCAAGAAGGAAGTATCGTAATCTCCAGCAATGACATTGCGATCTGAAATGAGGTCAAGCTGGAAATCTGCATTGGTCTGCACCCCTTCAATCTCTAATTCATAGAGGGCACGTTGCATTTTCATAAGTGCATCAAAACGATTTTCACCGTGAACGATGATTTTAGCAATCATACTATCATAATAAGGTGGAATGGTATAGCCTGGATAAACTGCTGAATCCACGCGCAAGCCAACTCCACCACTTGGCAGATAGAGATTGGTAATTTTACCTGGACTTGGGGCAAAGTTAAAGGCTGGATTTTCTGCATTGATACGACACTCGATGGCATGACCGCGTAGGACAATATCTTCTTGCTTAACAGACAAAGGCTGACCTGCTGCAATGCGAATCTGTTCCTTAACGATATCCACACCTGAAACAAATTCTGTTACTGGATGTTCTACTTGTACACGAGTATTCATTTCCATGAAGTAGAAATTGCTACTTGCTTCATCAAGAAGAAACTCAATGGTCCCTGCATTCTCATAACCCACAGACTCTGCCGCTCGAACAGCAGCAGCACCGATTTCATGGCGCAACGTTTTTCCGATTGCAATTGAAGGACTTTCTTCTAAAACCTTTTGATTATTTCGTTGAAGAGAACAATCTCGTTCACCCAAGTGAATCACATTTCCGTGTTCATCTCCTAGGATTTGAACCTCGATGTGGCGAGCTGGATAGATAACCCGTTCAATGTACATGGCACCATTGCCATAGTTGGCCTTGGCTTCGCTAGAAGCAGTTTCAAAGGCTGAAACGAGATCTTCTGGTTTTTCAACCTTACGAATCCCTTTACCACCTCCACCTGCTGAAGCCTTGAGCATAACAGGATAGCCAATTTTTTCAGCAACAATCAAAGCTTCTTCAGAGTTATGCACTTCTCCATCTGAACCTGGAATGACAGGCACGCCTGCTTTAATCATCTGAGCGCGCGCATTGATTTTGTCTCCCATCATATCCATGACATGACCAGATGGACCGATAAACTTAATCCCCACTTCTTCACACATAGTTGCAAATTTGGAATTTTCACTGAGAAATCCAAAACCTGGGTGGATGGCTTCTGCTTCTGTCAAGACTGCAGCTGATAGAACCGCATTGATATTGAGATAAGACTCTGTTGCCTTGCCAGGACCAATACAAACTGCTTCATCTGCCAAAAGCGTATGAAGGGCTTCCTTATCAGCAGTTGAATAAACCGCCACCGTTGCGATCCCCAATTCACGCGCCGCACGGATAATACGAACCGCAATTTCACCACGATTGGCAATTAAAATTTTTCGAAACATGGAGAACCTCCTTAGTTCCCTATTGCAAAGGTAAGAGTACCACTAGCTGCAAGCTTGCCATCCACTTCAGCCTTTGCTTCAACCACGGCAATGGTACCGCGACGTTTTACAAACGTTGCCGTCATAACTAATTGGTCACCTGGTACAACTTGCTTCTTAAATTTGACCTTATCCATACCAGCGTAAAAGACCAGTTTCCCTTTATTTTCAGGTTTTGATAACTCCAAGACACCAGCTGTTTGCGCCAAGGCTTCCATAATCAGAACACCTGGCATAACTGGATATTGAGGGAAATGACCATTAAAGAAGGGCTCGTTGATGGTCACATTTTTGATAGCAACAATAGTATCCTCGCTCACTTCCAACACACGGTCCACTAGGAGCATAGGATAACGGTGGGGAAGGGCTTCTTTGATTCCTTGAATATCGATCATTTGATACGTACCAATCCTTTACCAAACTCAACCATTTCTTCGTTAGAAACGAGAATTTCCGTTACCACACCATCCTTAGGTGCTGGAATTTCATTCATGACTTTCATGGCTTCGATAATGACCAGTGTTTGGCCTTTTTTGACACTATCGCCAACTGAAACGAAGGCAGGTTTATCTGGTCCAGCAGCCAAGTAAGCCACCCCAACAAGTGGGCTCTCTACAAGATCTCCCTCAGCAGCCACGCTTGTTTCAGCTACAGCTTGAACTTCTTCTGTTACAGTCTCTGCTGGAGCAGATGTAGGAGCCGCTGGACTTGGTGTTGCTAGAATGGGCGCTGGAGCGACTTGAGCTGCAACTTCGGATACGAGTCTAGCTTCATTCTTGCTAAACTGCAACTCATCCGTCCCATTTTTATAAGAAAATTCTCTCAAACTTGATTGGTCAAATTGAGCCATCAAATCTTTAATATCGTTTAAATTCATACTTATTTATTCTCCCAACGTTTGAAAGCAAGAACTGCATTGTGGCCACCAAAACCAAAGGTATTTGAAATAGCGTATGGAATTTCTTGCTCCAAGCCTTGTCCATAAACGACATTGGCTTCGATATAATCTGATACTTCACTTGTTCCAGCTGTCATTGGTACAAAGTTATGACGCATAGCTTCGATGGTGACGATAGCTTCTACTGCACCTGCAGCCCCCAGCAAATGTCCTGTGAATGATTTGGTTGATGATACAGGTACTTCCTTACCAAGAACAGCTACGATCGCACCACTTTCTCCTTTTTCATTAGCAGGAGTTGACGTTCCGTGAGCATTGACATAGGCTACTTGCTCTGGGGAAATCTCAGCTTCTTCCAAGGCTAATTTGATGGCCTTGATAGCTCCCTGACCTTCTGGATGTGGTGAAGTCATGTGGTAGGCATCACAAGTATTTCCATAACCAACCACTTCAGCAAGGATAGTAGCCCCACGTTTTTCAGCGTGTTCCAGACTTTCAAGAACCAACATCCCAGAACCTTCACCCATGACAAAACCATTACGGTCCTTATCAAATGGAATGGAAGCACGAGTTGGGTCCTCTGTAGTTGAGAGAGCAGTTAGGGCTTGGAAACCAGCAATAGCAAAAGGTGTGATAGAGGCTTCTGAACCACCTACCAACATAACATCTTGAAAGCCAAACTTAATTGAGCGGAAGGCATCTCCAATCGCATCATTTGATGAAGCGCAGGCAGTATTGATGGATTTACAAACACCGTTTGCTCCAAAACGCATGGCAACATTTCCTGAAGCCATATTTGGCAAGGCTTTTGGAAGGGTCAATGGTTTCACACGTTTTGGCCCTTTTTCGTTGAGACGAAGCACTTGATCTTCAATTTCCTTAATTCCACCAATACCAGAGGCAACAATAACACCAAAACGATCTTTATCAAGAGCCTCTACATCCAAATTAGCATGGTTGACAGCTTCTTGGGCTGCATACAAGGCATATAAAGAATAGTTATCGAAACGATTGGTATCTTTCTTTACAAAGTATTTATCAAAAGGAAAATCTTGGATTTCTGCCGCATTATGCACATCAAAGTCACTATGATCAAATTTCGTAATTTGACCAATTCCGATTTTTCCAGTTGTCAAACTATTCCAAAATTCTTCTGGTGTATTTCCGATTGGAGATGTCACTCCATAACCTGTTACTACTACGCGATTTAGTTTCATCTTTTTTACCTCTAGCTTCTGCTACATACTGAGGCCGCCATCAATGGCAACCACTTGACCAGTTAGATAATCTTGGCCTGCTAAAAATACTGTTAAATCTGCAACCTGCTCTGCCTGCCCAAATGCTTTCATAGGAATTTGTGCCAGCATGGCATCTTTTACCTTGTCTGATAGAACCGCTGTCATATCGGACTCAATCATTCCAGGCGCGATAGCGTTAACCCTGATATTGCGATTGGCCACTTCACGCGCCACAGACTTGGTAAAACCAATCAAACCGGCCTTAGAAGCAGCATAGTTAGCTTGGCCAATATTTCCCATCAAACCAACAACACTAGACATATTGATGATAGCACCTTCTCTGGCTTTCATCATCGGTTTCAAGACTGATTGTGTCATGTTAAAGGCACCAGTCAGATTAACCTTGAGCACTTTTTCAAAATCTGCTTCTGTCATCTTGAGCATAAGGGTATCTTGGGTAATCCCTGCATTGTTAACCAAAACATCTACTGAACCCAGCTCTGCAATAGCTTGCTCAACCATACGTTTAGCGTCTGCAAAATCGGATACATCTCCTGAAATGGAAATCACCTTGACACCATAGTCTGCAAACTCAGCGAGTAATTCCTCTGAGATTGCCCCACGGCTGTTTAAGACGATGTTGGCTCCTGCTTGAGCAAACTTATGGGCAACGGCAAGACCAATTCCACGACTCGAACCTGTAATAAAGATATTTTTATTTTTTAGTTGCATTCTTTTCTCCTGTTTCCTCTTGTATTTATGGGAGAAGGGATTACTTGTTTTCTAGCAAAGTTTCCAAACTAGCCTGATCTTCAACATTGGCTAGTTTAGCTGTCTTATCAATTTTTTTGACAAAGCCTGACAAGACTTTCCCCGGTCCAATCTCTATAAAGTTGGTTACGCCTGCTTCTTGCATGGCCGCAATACTTTCATAGAAACGAACTGGTTCCTTGACCTGACGCGTCAAGAGTTTAGCAATGTCTTCTTTTTGCATAACTGCAGCTTCTGTATTGCCGACTAGGGGACAAGTAAAATCTGAAAAACTTACCTGAGCTAGAGTTTCAGCTAGTTTCTGGCTAGCAAGCTCAAGGAGAGCGGTATGAAAAGGTCCTGAAACCTTGAGAGGAATCAAGCGTTTAGCTCCTGCTTCCTGCAAGAGTTCAACAGCTCGGTCAACTGCAGTCACTTCTCCACCAATCACGATTTGTGCAGGTGTATTATAGTTGGCTGGGGTAACTACTCCAAGTTCAGAAGCTTTTTGACAGGCTTCCTCAATAACCTCTACTGGTGTATTAAGAACTGCCACCATCTTGCCAGAGCCAGCAGGAGCCGCTTCTTCCATATAGGCTCCACGCTTAGCAACCAAGGCAACCGCATCTTCAAAATCCAAGGCACCGCTGGCCACCAAGGCAGAATACTCTCCAAGGGACAAACCAGCAACCATATCCGGCTGATAGCCCTTTTCTTGCAATAAACGGTAGATAGCAACCGAAGTCGCTAGAATGGCAGGTTGCGTATAGCGAGTCTGATTGAGTTTTTCTTCTTCCGTATCGATGAGATGACGCAAATCATAACCAAGTACCTGACTCGCTTGATCAATCGTTTCTTTGACAATAGGGTAGTGATCATAGAGATCCCGTCCCATACCTAGATACTGGGCACCTTGACCAGCAAATAAAAAGGCTGTTTTAGTCATTTCTTACAACTCCTGCCCAACGAGAGGCTTCTTCTTGTATTTTCTTAGCTGCTCCATAGTACAAATCTTTTAGGATTTCTTCAACGCTTTCTTCTTTGGAAACAAGTCCTGCAATTTGACCTGCCATGACAGAGCCACCATCCACATCACCGTGAACAACCGCTTTGGCTAGAGCACCTGCTCCCATTTGTTCAAAAATTTCCAAATCAGGATTTTCTTGTTTAAAGGCATCTTTTTCAGCTTTTTCAAAATCACGAGTCAATTGGTTTTTAATAGCTCGAACAGCATGTCCAAAGTGTTGAGCTGAAATCGTAGTATCAATATCTCTAGCTTTTAAAATTTTCGCCTTATAATTTGGATGGGCATTAGACTCTTTGGCAACGACAAACCGAGTTCCAACTTGAACAGCTTCTGCACCTAGCATAAAGCCAGCAGCAGCACCTTCACCATCCGCAATCCCTCCTGCCGCAATAACAGGAATAGATACAGCTGTAGCTACCTGGCGCACCAAGGTCATGGTTGTTAATTTACCGATATGCCCCCCAGCTTCCATTCCTTCTGCAATGACAGCATCCGCACCGATTTTTTCCATGCGTTTAGCTAGGGCAACACTTGGTACAACTGGAATAACTGTAATACCAGCTTCGTGAAAGCGTTCCATGTATTTACCAGGATTTCCTGCCCCTGTTGTAACCACTTTGACGCCTTCCTCGATAACGAGGTCTACAATATCTTCCACAAAGGGAGACAAGAGCATGATGTTGACACCAAAAGGTTTATCAGTCAATGATTTGATTTTATCAATATTTGCCTTGACAACTTCTTTAGGGGCATTTCCCCCACCAATAATCCCTAGTCCTCCAGCCTTGGAAACAGCTCCTGCCAAATCACCATCAGCGACCCAGGCCATTCCTCCTTGGAAAATAGGATAATCAATGTTCAATAATTCTGTAATACGTGTTTTCATAGTGCCTCCATCGTTTCTTGCTTACGTAATAGTTCGATACTGTCATAATTTGACAATCAAACTATTGCCTAAACAAGAGGGAGCGGGTTTCCCTACTCCTTCTATCTATATTCTGTTTATTTTGTTTGCTCTTCAACGTAGGCAACCAAGTCACCAACTGTTTTCAAGTCATCTTCTGCTTCGATTTGGATATCAAAAGCATCTTCGATTTCTGAGATTACTTGGAACAAGTCCAATGAATCTGCATCCAAGTCATCAAAAGTTGATTCAAGTGTTACTTCTGATGCGTCTTTCCCAAGTTCTTCAACGATAATTTCTTGTACTTTTTCAAATACTGCCATGATAGGACTCCTTTAAAATAAATAGTTTTTTATAACAATGTGTTCACCACATGATTACCTAAATTGTAAGAATGAGCGTGCCCCAGGTCAAGCCTCCACCGAAGCCTGATAGAAGAACAGTCTGGCTACCATCTAAAGGGATGAGACCTTGTTCTACACACTCTGAAAGTAAAATCGGGATACTGGCTGCACTGGTATTGCCATATTCCATCATATTGGCTGGAAGTTTATCTCGGTCGACACCAATTTTTCTAGCCATTTTATCCAAAATACGGTCATTAGCCTGATGAAGTAGCAGATAATCCAAGTCTGTCGCCTCTATAGGAGATTCATCAATAGTCTGCTTGATAGACTTGGCTACATCCCGAATGGCAAAATCAAAGACTGCGCGTCCATCCATCTTCAAAAATGAATCTGCACTTTCTTGATCTGAAAATGGAGAATGCAGACCTGAATGTCCATAGGTTAGACACTCGCTGCGACTCCCATCACTATTGAGACTCTCTGCCAAGAAATGCTCTTGCTCGCTAGCTTCTAACAAGACACCACCAGCACCATCTCCAAACAAAACAGCTGTTGATCGGTCTGACCAATCGACTGCTTTAGAGAGAGTTTCACTACCAATCACCAATCCTTTTTGAAAGCGACCAGAAGCGATAAACTTTTCAGCAGTTGACAAGGCAAATACAAATCCACTGCAAGCCGCTGTTAGGTCAAAAGCAAAGGCCTTATTAGCACCAATATTAGCTTGGACACGAGCAGCTGTAGAGGGCATCATCGAATCTGGAGTAATGGTGGCTAGGATGATAAAATCCAGCTCTTCCCCTGTGATTCCAGCTTTTGTCATCAGTTTCTTAGCAACCTCTGTAGCCAAATCACTGGTAGATTCTGTTCTTGAAATATGCCTTTGTCGTATTCCCGTCCGACTTGAAATCCACTCATCATTGGTATCCATAATCTGAGCCAAGTCGTGATTTGTAACCACTTGCTCTGGCACATAATGAGCAACCTGGCTTATTTTTGCAAAAGCCATTATTTCAAATCCTCCAAAAATTGATAAAGATTGGTCAAACCTTTGCTCATAACATCAATTTCTTCCTTACTCATACCATCAATGATTTTTTCAACCATGGCCTTGTGGAAGCGTTTATGTAGCCTATGAACCAAGCGACCCTTCTTTGTCAAATGTAGATGCACCACACGACGATCCTGCTCTGAGCGAATGCGTTCAATGTAACCCTTGCGTTCGAGATTATTCAAACTAGTCGTAACTGTCCCAAGAGTCACCATCAACTCTTTTGACACTTGACTTGGTGTCACGTCTGGGAATTTCCCAATCACATCAATCGTATGCATTTCTTTGATGGAGATATCCTTGAAACGACTACCTCTCAAGCTCACTTCCTCAATGACAAGGACATTGTTAAATATAGATGTTAAATATTCATTAATTCGTTGGTAGTCCAATCTTTCTTTCCCTCCTTCTCAAAAAAACTTTTACAATCAAAACATTTGACAAGAGAATTATATCAAAGTTCAAAGAATGATGCAAGTATTTTTTTATTTTCCTGTAAATTTAGGCCGTCTTCTCTCCGAATGAGCTCGCACTCCTTCTTTGAAATCCTCTGTTTGAGCTAAGGATTCCTGTAGGTTCAGTTCTAAAGTAGCGTAATCCTGCCAGTCTTTAAATTGGCTCTCCCAAACCAACTTCTTAATGGCAGCATAGGAATTAGCTGAGCCACGTCTTAATTTTTTAAGAAGCTGTTCTCTGGTTTTTTCTAACTTATCAGCTTCAGAAACGCGGTAAACTAGCCCCCATTCTAGGGCTTTTTCTGCGGTTAAAGCCTCACCTGTCATGGCTAATTGAGCAGCACGCGTCACACCGATACTGCGGCTCAAGAGGTGAATCCCCCCTGCATCTGGAGCCAAACCAACGCCAACAAAGGCTTGAATAAACTTCGCCTTATTCGTCGCCAGACAGAAATCTGCCGCAACAGCCATATTCGCTGCGGCACCTGCAACAGCACCGTCAACTTCCATTAAAACAGGTTTGGCTATTTGTTTGATTTTATAGGAAATCGTATTGACCAACTCTGCGATTTTTGTCAATGATGGAATATCATCCTCATCCACTGCCCGCTTCATCTCTACCAAATCTCCCCCAACTGAAAAGACTTTGCCATTGGCATTGATTAAGATAAAATGCACAGCCGGATCCTCTTCTGCTAAAGTCAGAGCTTCTAAAATCTCCTCACACATGGGAATATGAAAACCATTTGCGACCTCAGGACGGTTCAAGGTAAGGATTGCCAAGTCCTCTTCAAGCTGATAAATAATGTGTTCCATTAGGACTCCTTTTTATTTTTATAAGCAGTTTATACTCTTCGAAAATCTCTTCAAACCACGTCAGCTTCGCCTTGCCGTAGGTATGCTTACTGACTTCGTCAGTTCTATCCACAACCTCAAAACAGTGTTTTGAGCTGACTTCATCAGTCTTATTTACAACCTCAAAGCAGTGCTTTGAGCAGTCTGCGGCTAGCTTCCTAGTTTGCCCTTTGATTTTCATTGAAAATTAAATTATTTTATTTTCAAAATATATCTTTTTTAGGAACAGAAAGCAAGAAAAAATTGACTGAAAGTGTCTCAGCCGATTAGAAAGCATCGTTTTAGGCTAGAAAGCATCTTATTTTCTTCATTGAAAAAAGGCTTTCTTTCTGCTATAATCGTATAAAATACTTACTTTAGGAGTTCTTATGAAAGTTGTTAAATTTGGAGGTAGCTCTCTTGCCTCTGCTAGTCAATTAGAAAAAGTTTTAAACATCGTCAAAAGCGATTCAGAGCGTCGTTTTGTAGTCGTTTCTGCCCCTGGTAAACGCAATGCTGAAGATACTAAGGTTACGGATGCCTTGATTAAATACTACCGCGACTATGTTGCTGGTAACGATATTAGCAAGAGCCAAAACTGGATTATCGACCGCTATGCTGCGATGGTTAGTGAACTAGGTCTTAAACCAGCTGTGCTAGAAAAAATTTCCAAAAGCATTCGTGCCTTAGCCACTCTTCCTATCGAAGAAAATGAATTTCTCTACGATACTTTCCTAGCAGCTGGTGAAAATAACAATGCTAAATTGATTGCTGCCTACTTTAATCAAAACGGGATTGATGCACGCTATGTGCACCCTAGAGAAGCTGGTATTGTGGTCACAAGTGAGCCTGGTCACGCTCGCATCATTCCATCAAGTTATGACAAGATTGAAGAATTGACAAATACAAATGAAGTCCTTGTCATTCCTGGTTTCTTTGGAGTTACCAAGGAAAATCAAATCTGTACCTTCTCACGTGGAGGATCAGACATTACAGGTTCTATCATTGCTGCCGGTGTTAAGGCAGACCTCTATGAAAACTTTACAGACGTTGATGGTATCTTTGCAGCCCACCCTGGTATTATTCACCAACCACACTCAATCCCTGAGTTAACCTACCGTGAAATGCGTGAGTTGGCCTATGCAGGATTCTCAGTCCTTCATGACGAAGCGCTTCTTCCTGCCTACCGTGGAAAAATTCCTCTCGTTATCAAGAATACCAACAACCCTGACCATCCAGGTACTCGTATCGTTCTAAAACACAGTAGTGATGAATTTCCAGTTGTGGGAATTGCTGGTGACTCAGGCTTTGTCAGCATTAATATGTCGAAATACCTCATGAACCGTGAGGTTGGATTTGGCCGCAAGGTTCTGCAAATCCTTGAAGACCTTAACATCGGCTGGGAACATATGCCAACAGGTATCGACGATCTTTCAATCATTCTCCGTTCTCGCGAACTAACTCCTATCAAGGAAGAAGAAATCCTTCGTCAGTTGGTTCAAAAGGCTGAGGTGGACCATGCAGAAATCGAACACGACCTTTCTATCATTATGATTGTTGGAGAAAAGATGAAGAGTCATATCGGAGTAACTGCTACTGCAACTCGCGCTCTATCTGAAAATAAGATCAATATCCAGATGATGTCTCAAGGTTCTAGTGAAGTTTCTATCATGTTCGTTGTCAATAAAGACCAAGAAAAAGCAGCAATTAAAGCCCTCTACAATGCCTTTTTCGGCGAAAGTAAGGAAGACTAATCATGGCCCAATCTCTTAACAAAACAGTGCTTCTCAGCACGACAGGCACTTCCTACCTCTCTATCGCTGGGAAAGTTGGGAAATTCCTGGTCGGAGATCAGGCCTTAGAATTTTACCCCGATGTCAATGTCGAACAATTTATCCAGATTCCTTGGAGCCATATCAACCAGATTGGAGCCAATGTCACTGGGAGGAAAATCAGTCGCCACTTCGAAGTCTTTACAGACAAAGGAAAATTCCTCTTTGCTTCAAAAGATTCAGGTGCCATTCTTAAAATTGCTCGCGAAAAACTGGGCAATGACAAGGTCGTCAAACTTCCGACCCTGATTCAGACAATTAGCCAAAAATTTAAAAATCTATTTGCAAAAAAGTAGAAACTTTAGTATAATCATAGCAACGGATAAGTAGGTTATCTTCTTCTTTCAGAAAGTCTGCGGGTGCTGCGAGCAGATAGGAGGGATAGGTGAAATTCTACCGTTAGTAACAATTACATACACAATCAAGTGCACACCTGTGAAGTTGGATGGAACCGTGGCCCTGCCACTCCAACGCTTTGTCAGGTGTGCTTTTTTCATAAAGGAGTTCTTATGTTAGATATCAAACGTATTCGTACAGACTTTGATGCTGTCGCAGAAAAACTGGCTACACGTGGTGTAGATGCTGCTGTCTTGAATGAGATGAAAGAAATCGATGCTAAACGTCGTGATATTTTAGTCAAGGTTGAAACTCTCAAGGCTGAACGTAACACAGTTTCAGCTGAGATTGCCCAAGCTAAGCGCAACAAGGAAAATGCAGATGACAAGATTGCTGCCATGCAAACTCTATCTGCTGAGGTCAAAGCTTTGGATGCTGAATTGGCAGAAATCGATGCTAAATTGACAGAATTTACAACGACTCTTCCAAATATCCCAGCTGACAGCGTTCCTGTTGGGGCTGACGAAGACGACAATGTGGAAGTTCGCCGTTGGGGTACTCCACGCGAGTTCGATTTCGAGCCAAAAGCTCACTGGGATCTGGGTGAAGACCTTGGCATCCTTGACTGGGAACGTGGTGGTAAGGTAACAGGAGCTCGCTTCCTCTTCTATAAAGGTCTCGGTGCTCGTTTGGAACGTGCTATCTACAACTTTATGTTGGATGAACATGGCAAAGAAGGCTATACTGAAGTCATCACGCCTTACATGGTTAACCACGATTCTATGTTCGGGACTGGTCAATATCCAAAATTCAAGGAAGATACTTTTGAACTCAGCGATAGCAATTACGTCCTTATTCCTACAGCTGAAGTTCCTCTGACAAACTACTACCGTGATGAAATCCTTGACGGTAAAGACCTGCCAATCTACTTTACTGCTATGAGTCCTTCATTCCGTTCTGAGGCTGGTTCAGCTGGTCGTGATACTCGTGGCTTGATTCGTTTGCACCAATTCCACAAGGTTGAAATGGTTAAATTTGCCAAGCCAGAAGAATCTTACGAAGAATTGGAAAAAATGACAGCCAACGCTGAAAACATTCTTCAAAAACTTAACCTTCCATACCGTGTCGTTGCTCTCTCTACAGGAGATATGGGCTTCTCAGCTGCGAAGACTTACGACTTGGAAGTTTGGATTCCAGCACAAAATACCTACCGTGAAATCTCAAGCTGTTCAAACACAGAAGATTTCCAAGCCCGTCGTGCCCAAATCCGTTACCGTGATGAAGCAGATGGCAAGGTGAAATTGCTCCATACCTTGAATGGTTCTGGACTTGCAGTTGGACGTACAGTGGCTGCTATTCTTGAAAACTACCAAAATGCAGATGGTTCTGTGACCATCCCAGAAGTTCTTCGTCCATACATGGGTGGAGCTGAAGTCATCAAACCATAAAAAATAAGGTTTAGCTATTTCTAGCTAGACCTTTTTTCGTAACCAAATCAGATAAGCGCCTAATACAAAGAGTAAAATAATTAAGCAAATAGCGGTTTCAGCCACTACCAAATAATCCAAAAATGGAAGTTTCAAGATTCCCTGAGCCATCTTAAGCGAAGTAGCTGTGATAATGGTCGGGAAGGTGAGGGCTGAGAAGGCTGGTTGAAAACCTTGTTTTAAAATATTGGGTAGGCGAGTCAAAACAAAGAAAAAGAAGGATTGGGAAGCCAAGATCATGGCAATCAAGACCCAAATTGGTAGGCTGGCTCCTCCAACTCGAACTAGAGAAGCCAAGAGTAGAGAGAAAGGAGCGCAATAGATTCCTTCTTGGCCAAGCAAGGCTAGTGGGAGTGGATGTTTCTTTAAATCGCTATAAATAAGGGGATAGAGATAGAAGGTCAAGAGAAAACCAAAACTCAAGGTCGCATAGGCAATTTCGATGATGCCTACCAGAGGATAGGTCAAGGCAGCCACCGCTATCCCCACATAGAGAACCGTCCAGCTAGGAGTCGCATGAACCCTACGACCTGGACAGGCAAACTTGATGGTGAAATCAGCAATCAAGGCCAAGTCCAAGAGAAATGAAAACCACCAGAGCCCTTGCGCTACCAAAGGAAGATGAGGGAATACGCGAAAGACATAAGTTGATAAAATCATCCCAGCCATGGGAAAGGTTGCCATCCCTGATAAAAGAGGGGGCTTGGTCAATTCTTGCTTGGTTTCCTTCCAATTAAAGAGATGAAGAATCAGAAAGTAAATCCACAAAATCAAACCTGTCAGACTCAACAGATGGGACAGAACCGGCAACGTATCTAAAATAAGATTTCCAGCTCCTGCCAAACCTAGCAAACAACCTGAAAATACTAAGGGGAGTTTTTTCATCCTAACCTCCAATAATCATGTTAGTTTCAGTATATCATAAAAGCTCTTAAATGAGGACTTAATACTCATCGAAAATCTCTTCAAACCACGTCAGCTTCTATCTGCAACCTCAAAACACTGTTTTGAGCAACCTGCGGTTAGCCTCCTAGTTTGCTCTTTGACTTTCATTGAGTATTAAAAAAAAAAACGAAGTCCGATTATTTCAGACTTCATTTTACTCAGATATGAATTAAGCATAAGGTTGCAATTCTGGGTTAATTGGGGTATTAGCTAGATTGTTGGCATAGTTACAGAGGCTTGCTAGACTGACACCAAGAACCACATCCAAGGCATTTTGTTGGCTATAACCAGCTTCTAAAAACTCAGCTAAGGCTTCATCTCCTACACGACCCTTGGTATTGATAACTGCCAAGGTAAACTTAGCTAGGGTGTCCAATTTAGGATCTGTTTCAATTGGAGTACGATTGCGAAGGGCTTGCAGAAGGTCATCGTTCATCTGGATTTGTTTGATTGAAAAGGCTGTGTGACCTGCAACACAGAAGGCACAACCATTGGTCACGGCTGCCGTGATTTGCACGACTTCGCGCTCAACGGGTGTCAGGCTATTGCGACGGTTGATAGCTCCGACAGTACGATAAGCCTCTAAAGCAGTCGGTGCATTAGCCAAGAGACCGATTAGGTTGGGAATATAGCCATTGTTATCTTTTTCTACTGTTTCAAGAACCTCTTTCACTTCTGCTGGCGCTGATTCTACTGTATGAATTGTAAATGTTGTCATCATAAAACCTCTTTTCATGTTGTTGAAACCTAGTCTATCACAGATTCTATACCGTGTATAATATATATTTTAAATTGCACTGATAGAAATTTTTTATGAAAGCAAAAAATCACACGCGATGTGTGATTTCATTATTTGTCAAAATACTTTTTAGTCTCAACAATAACAACTGGTGATAAAACTAAGAGGGCAATCAAGTTTGGCAGAGCCATCAAAGCGTTGACAATATCTGCGATAATCCAGACCATATCCAACTCGATAAATCCTCCCAACAAGACCATGAGCACAAAGACCACACGGTAGAGCCAGATAAAGCGAACCCCAAAGAGAAACTCAAAACAACGTTCCCCGTAATAGTTCCAACCTAGAATTGTCGTGAAGGCAAAGAGTACAAGGAAGATGGTCAAAAGGGCAGGTCCAAAGTGTGAAAAGACTGTTGAGAAGGCTGACTGAGTCAAGGCAACCCCATTTAAGTCGCCACTCCAAACACCAGTCACCAAGATGGTCAAACCAGTCAGAGTACAGATAATGAGGGTGTCAATAAAGGTTCCTGTCATGGAAATCAAGCCTTGCTCTACTGGTTCATTTGTCTTAGCCGCAGCAGCTGCAATGGGAGCAGAACCCAGACCAGATTCATTTGAGAACACACCACGCGCCACACCATTTTGAATAGCCATCCGAACGCTAGCACCAGCAAATCCACCTACCGCAGCAAGGGGATTAAAAGCTGAGGTAAAGACTAAAGCAATTGTAGAAGGAATTTTCCCGATATTAAAGAAAATAACTGTAAGAGTTCCTAAGATATAAATGATAGCCATAAAAGGCACAACAGTAGTTGAAACCTTTGAAATGGACTTGAGTCCGCCAAAGACTGCAATCGCTACAAAGACAGACAAGACGAGAGCAGTGATAGCTGGCGAAATAGTCGTTGTATTCTGGATAGATTCTGTAATCGAGTTAACTTGAGTGAAGGTTCCGATTCCCAAGAGAGCAACCAGTACTCCTGCTACTGCAAACAAAACAGCAAGTGGACGCCACTTTTTTCCCATCCCTAGAAGGATATAATGCATGGGACCTCCCGCTACTGCACCATGGTCGTCCTTGGTGCGGTATTTGATGGCCAAGAGTCCTTCCGCATACTTGGTAGCCATTCCAAAGAAAGCCGCCATCCACATCCAAAAGAGGGCTCCAGGCCCCCCCACCTTGATAGCCGTCGCAACCCCTATGATATTCCCTGTTCCAACGGTTGATGCCAAGGCTGTACACAGAGCTGCAAAACTGGATACATCCCCATGTCCCTTATCCTGGATAAAAATAAGCTGAAAGGCCTTGGGCAGACGCAAAACCTGCAAGAGTCCTAGCCGAATAGTTAGGTAAAGCCCTGTTCCGACCAATAAAATCAAGAGGGGCGGTCCCCAAGCAAAAGCATCGATTGATTTAAGCAATTCTAACATTTCCTTCTCCTATCTTTTCAACCCCAAAAGAAAGAGCACATGCAAGATACATGTACTCTGGAATGCTTAGATAAATGCTAAAAAGCGGTCTATCCTAGCTCTGTCCTTTTACCTGAGAGTTTGAGCAGTTGCCTGCCTTGCCCCTTCGGTGCCTTTACGGTCTCTCCAGAGTTCCGTCCATTTACAGTCATGGAAAATCAAACGATTCCCCACTTCTATTAAACTTCATTCGGTGTTGGTATTTAATTGATTCTTATTTTACAAAAAATGTTGGCTTTTGTCAATGTGTTTATTAGTAAAAATTAGTTCAACAGTTTTTACTTTATAAAGTCCAGAATACTGCTATCCTTTAAAAGTGACAATAGTTGCGCCACTCCCTCCAGCATTTTGTGGGGCATAGCCGAAACTCTTGACATGTTTGTTTCTTTGTAGGTATTTGGTGACACCTTCACGGATGACACCTGTTCCAATACCATGAATGATATCAACTTGAGCCATATTATTAAGCAAGGCTTGGTCGATAAAGGCATCTAGCTCATTCATGGCCTCTTCATAACGTTTGCCTCGAAGGTCCAGTCTGGCTTGTGGGCCACGACCAGAAGTTCGTTTCACGACATTGACCTGTTTCTTCTTGACTTGCTTTTCTTGCTGGGCTTGAACAAGGTCAAACTCTTTCTCTTCCAAGGTCATCTTAATCAAGCCAACTTGGGCTTCCCAACGGCCATCCTTAAGTTGACTGGTCAGGGTACCACGCTGTCCATAACTGAGAACAACGATATCATCTCCCACCTTTGGAGCACGTTTTTTCTTGGCCTTTTGAAGGACCTTGTTTTTAGACAAGTCCACTTTTTCAGGAGCCAATTTTTTCAGCTTGGCCTTGGCTTCAATGATTTCATGAGGTTTGAGCTGGGACTTACTGTGGAGATTTTTGAGAATCTGGTCACTCTCACTGAGGGCCATGGCCACAATCTCAGCAGCCTGTTCACGCGCCTTATTAAGCTCGGTTTCCTTTTCACGATTGAGTTCATTGTAGAGTTTTTTTAGCGCACGATTCATCTTGAGATTTTCTTGCTCCACCTCACGGATATTGTCCAAGCGTTTGCGACTCTCTAACGTCTGCTCTTCCAGTTGCTCAATAATCCGATTGACATCATTGTCCTGATCGACCTGCTGGCTTGCCTCCCCTACAATAACTTCAGATAAGCCTAAACGTTTAGCAATTTCAAAGGCATTGCTTCGGCCAGGAACTCCCTGCATAAAGCGATAGGTCGGGCGTAGAGTTGCAGTATTAAACTCCATGCTGGCATTTTGCACAAAGGCTGTCTCAATACCGTAGGCCTTGAGTTCCGGATAGTGGGTAGTCGCCATAGTCTTGACTTGACGCAGGCGAAGGTCCTCCAGAATAGCCATGGCAAGGGCGGCTCCCTCTTGGGGATCTGTACCAGCCCCCAACTCATCCAAGAGCAAGAGCGAATGCTGGTTGACCTTACCAAGAATATCCACAATATTGGTCATATGGCTAGAGAAGGTAGACAAGCTCTGTTCAATAGACTGCTCATCGCCAATATCGGCAAAGATTTCTTCAAAAATACCAACACGACTTCCCTTATCTGCTAAAATCGGCAAACCCGACTGAGCCATAACCTGCGTCAATCCCAGAGTTTTAAGCATGATGGTCTTCCCGCCCGTATTGGGACCTGTAATGACAATGGCTGTTAAATCTTGGCCAAAATGGACATCATTTGCGACGGCATTTTTGACCAAAGGATGACAGACATGGAGCAGTTGAATCTCTTGATTTTCTGACAGCTGAGGAACGACTGCTTGCCTTTCTTGGATAAAGCGTACCTTGGCACGAATCAAGTCCAGATGGCCGATAATCCAAGCGTCATTAGCAATCTCAGCCGCATGAGGTCGGACACGCTCAGAAATTTCTTGAAGAATTCGAAGCATTTCATAGCGCTCATCTGCTCGCAGACTAGCAATTTCCTCGCTCAGTTTGACCACCTCACGGGGTTCGATATAGACGGTGTTTCCGCTGGCAGAAATATCATGAACAACACCTGCAATCTTATTGCGGTAGGTATTTTTAACTGGTAAAACCTGACGGCCATTTCTGCTGGCAACGATTCCTTCCGTCAACATCTGCGACTTTTGCTTGAGCAAATCTTGCAAGACATCGCGTACCTGACTCTCACTATCATGGATTTTTCGACGGATGCGCGCCAATTCTTCACTGGCAAAATTTTCAATAAAACCTGCATCATTAAAGGCTTGGAGATTTCCTTGTAATTGCGGAAAATCGTGTAATTTCTCAAACCAAAGGGCTAACTCTTCCAAGCTGACATTTTCCAGATTGGCATAAAAACTTTGCAGTTCTCGGCTAGCAAGAAGCACGCGCTTCAAGAGGAGGAACTCCTCGATATTGAGATCTGCCCCCATCTCCAACCGCTTGCAGACTCCTGCGATTTCCTTAATTGCGAGAATGGTAAAATGCGGTTGCTCGATAAAGAGAGCCTGCATTTCCTTCATCTCAGCAAAAGCCTGTTTAATTTTATCTGCCTTAGCAGTCGGAGCCAGCTGTCTCAATTGCTCCAAGCCCTGCTCGGTCAACAAATGGGGT
Source organism: Streptococcus sp. SPS1 (assembly GCF_030439915.1). Classification (GTDB taxonomy): domain Bacteria; phylum Bacillota; class Bacilli; order Lactobacillales; family Streptococcaceae; genus Streptococcus. The sequence continues at coordinate 15,761 of NZ_JAQFJG010000014.1, read as the reverse complement.
TCAAACAAAGCCTTGACCTTATTGAACTCTAATGTTTCTAATATTTTCTTATTCATCTTTATTTCCTTGTCTTTGAATGTCTAGGTGTGGTAGCTTTTTATATTCTGATAGATTCGAGTCAAATCTGTAAACAAAGGGCTAGGAAAACTCCTGCCCTTTTTATCCGATTAAATTTGTCACCCAGATTTGTTTGAGCCAACTAGTTGTTACTGGTATGCTCTGGATGATGTGTTTTGCGACGATACTCTTTTCAAGAGGATTTTGTATAGCTGCCATGGGAATGGTTGCTAGTATGGTCAAGGCCATTTGCAAGACAAATAAGGTCACCAACATGGACAAGATCCCTGCTGAAACTTGGAACAACTTGCCACCCAGTTTTTTACTAGGAATTAAGTGTAACAAGAGACCAAGTAAACGACCGATGCTATAGACAATCCCAAATACAAGCAAGTAGCCGATACCTGCGTAAAAGACCTTATCCAACTGGAAAAGTTGATCCGATGGGAAAAAGAAAGTTCCCTGACCTTCCTGCGGATTTGCATAAGGGAGCAGCAAATGAAATTGCTCTCCAATTCCCTTGTAAAACTGGCCGGCCACAAAAGCCGATGCCATGGCTGAAATCAGGTAATAAACCTGTAAGAGCAGGCCTCTCCGATAGCCGATATAAAATCCCCAAGCCAAGACCAATAGAAGAAGGAGTGAAATCATAAGGAATCCTCAATCTTGCTCTGTTCTTGCTTGCAAGTCACAAGCTTGTGACGGAGTTCTTCTAATTCTTGCTCCTTATCATCAAATTCAATCTCACGGCTGAGCTGAGTTGATAAACAGTTGACTGCCAACAAAAGAGCGATTGTTTCATCGTCTGCACTAGGCATTTGTTCTTTAATTGCTTGGTATTTTTCTGTCGCAACCTTGGCGATTTCCTCCATAAAAAGGTTATCATGCTCGCTTGTCAAAGTTAATGATTTTTTCCCGAATGTAAATTTGAATCGATTTAGATTTGCCATAAAATTCACCTCATGATATTATACCAAAATTCGCTAATTTTGTCAGTTTTTACAAATTTGCCTGCTTTTATGGTACAATAGAAACTATGGCAAGTATAACACTCACACCAAGTGAAAAGGAGATTCAGGCTTTTCTTGAACACTATCAAACCAGTCTGGCTCCCAGCAAGAATCCCTATATCCGCTACTTTTTGAGGCTACCCCAAGCAACGGTTTCTATCTATACTTCTGGAAAGGTCTTACTTCAAGGTGAAGGGGCTGAGAAATACGCTCGTTTCTTTGGCTATCAAGCTGTAGAGCAAACCAGCGGACAAAATTTCCCTTTGATTGGGACAGATGAGGTTGGAAATGGTTCCTACTTTGGTGGACTTGCAGTTGTGGCTTCCTTTGTCACACCTGACCAGCATGACTTCTTGCGAAATCTCGGTGTGGGAGATTCTAAGACTCTGACCGACCAAAAGATTCGTCAGATTGCCCCTATCCTCAAGGAAAAAATCCAGCACCAAGCACTCCTTCTCTCACCAAGCAAGTACAACGAGGTCATCGGAGACCGCTACAATGCTGTTTCAGTTAAGGTAGCTCTCCATAATCAGGCCATCTATCTCCTCCTTCAAAAAGGTTTTCAGCCTGAGAAAATTGTGATTGACGCCTTTACCAGTGCTAAAAATTATGACAAGTACTTGGCACAAGAGGCCAATCGTTTCAGCAATCCTATCAGCTTAGAAGAAAAGGCTGAGGGCAAATACTTGGCTGTCGCAGTCTCTTCTATCATTGCGCGTGATCTCTTTCTGGAAAATCTTGAAAATCTAGGACGAGAGCTGGGCTATCAACTTCCAAGTGGAGCTGGAACGACTTCTGATAAGGTAGCTAGCCAGATTTTGCAAGCCTATGGTATGCAGGGACTCAATTTCTGCGCTAAACTGCACTTTAAAAATACTGAAAAAGCGAAAAAACGCTTAGAAAGGTAAGTTATGAATTCATTTAAAAATTTCTTAAAAGAGTGGGGATTGTTCCTCCTGATTCTGTCATTATTAGCTTTGAGCCGTATCTTTTTTTGGAGTAATGTCCGCGTAGAAGGACATTCCATGGATCCGACCCTAGCGGATGGTGAAATCCTCTTTGTCGTTAAGCACCTTCCTATTGACCGTTTTGATATCGTGGTTGCCCATGAGGAAGATGGCAATAAGGACATCGTCAAGCGCGTGATTGGAATGCCTGGCGATACCATCCGTTATGAAAACGATAAACTTTACATCAATGACAAAGAGACAGATGAGCCTTACCTAGCAGACTATATCAAACGCTTCAAGGATGACAAACTCCAAAGCACCTACTCAGGCAAGGGTTTTGAAGGAAATAAAGGCACTTTCTTTAGAAGTATCGCTGAAAAAGCGCAAGCCTTCACAGTTGATGTCAATTACAACACCAACTTTAGCTTTACTGTCCCAGAAGGAGAATACCTTCTCCTCGGAGACGACCGCTTGGTTTCGAGCGACAGCCGACATGTAGGTACCTTTAAAGCAAAAGATATCACAGGGGAAGCTAAATTCCGCTTCTGGCCAATCACCCGTATCGGAACATTTTAAGAGACCTAAGAGGCCGAGAAACAGTAATCTCAGCCTCTTCTTCTATCGTGAGAATATGATTATTCACTATCCAGTTTGATTAAGATAGAAACAAAGTTATACTCAATGAAAATCAAAGAGCAAACTAGGAAGCTAGCCGCAGGTTGCTCAAAGCACTGCTTTGAGGTTGTAGATAGAACTGACGAAGTCAGTAACATATATACGGCAAGGCGAAGCTGACGTGGTTTGAAGAGATTTTCGAAGAGTATTAACTCTCACCTATTTATGCAAAGGAATCTTATGGAAGTTTATTTTTCAGGAACCATTGAACGGATTATTTTTGAAAATCCCAGCAATTTTTATCGTATCCTCCTCCTAGAAATCGAAGATACGGACGCAGAAAACTTTGATGATTTTGAAATCATTGTTACTGGCACCATGGCTGATGTGATTGAGGGAGAAGACTATACTTTTTGGGGACAAATTGTCCAGCACTCCAAGTATGGGGAACAACTGCAAATCAGCCGTTATGAACATGCAAAACCAACTAGCAAGGGACTAGTTAAGTACTTTTCAAGTAGCCATTTCAAGGGAATTGGTCTCAAGACAGCTCAGAAAATTGTGGATACCTATGGCGACAATACCATTGACGAAATTTTGCAACATCCAGAAAGGTTAGCAGGCATTACAGGACTATCTGCCAAAAATCGCGAGGCTTTCGTCTCCACTCTCCGTCTCAACTACGGAACGGAAATGGTTTTAGCCAAACTGGCCAACTACGGCATTCCCAATAAACTAGCCTTCCAGATTCAAGACTTTTACAAGGAGGAAACCCTTGATGTGGTTGAAAATTATCCCTACCAGTTGGTTGAGGATATCAAGGGTTTGGGATTTACCATTGCTGACCAATTAGCGGAGGAACTAGGCATCGAAAGTCAGGCTCCTGAGCGCTTCCGTGCCGGTCTAGTTCATAGTCTTTTTCAGGCCTGTATGGAAACAGGGGACACCTATGTTGAAGCACGGGATTTGCTGGAACAAACACTTACTCTCCTTGAGTCTTCCCGCCCCGTAGAACTGGATCCCAGTCAAGTTGCCCAAGAACTCTCCTACCTGATTGAAGAAGACAAGGTTCAGCAAATTGATACCAAAATCTTTGATAATAGTCTCTTTTTCGCGGAGGAAGGCATCCGCAGTCACTTGGTTCGTATCCTTGAAAAAGGAAAACAGAAGAGCCAAGATTTAGAAACCATTCAAAAACATATCGCTACTGTCGAAGAAGATCTGGGGATTGAGTATGATAACATTCAAAAACAGGCGATCTGCGACGCTATCCAAAACAAGGTCTTTATCCTGACAGGTGGGCCTGGTACTGGTAAGACCACTGTTATCAATGGGATCATCGCTGTTTATGCCCTTTTAGAAGGACTTAACCTCAGGAAAAAAAGCAACTTGCCGATTCTTCTTGCCGCTCCAACTGGTCGAGCCGCTCGGCGCATGAATGAATTGACAGGCTTGCCAAGCGCGACCATACACCGCCACTTGGGAATGACAGGTGACGATGATACCAGTCATCTGGAAGATTATCTGGATGCTGACTTTATCATCGTAGATGAATTTTCCATGGTGGATACTTGGCTGGCCAATCAACTCTTCTCTAACATCTCTTCTAACAGCAAGATCCTCATCGTGGGTGACAGCGACCAGTTGCCGTCTGTCAGTCCTGGACAGGTTCTAGCGGATCTGCTTCATATTCCCTTGATTCCTCAGACTCGCTTGGAAAAAATTTATCGACAAAGCGAAGAATCAACCATCGTTACCCTAGCTAGTCAGATTCGACAGGGCATCTTGCCAGCTGATTTCACTCAGAAAAAAGCAGACCGTTCCTACTTTGAAATTGCTAGTGGCCATATTCCTGCTACCATTGAGAAAATCTTAGGCGCTGCCCTCAGAAGTGGCATCCCTGCCCGTGATATCCAAGTTCTGGCTCCCATGTACCGAGGGACGGCAGGGATTGATGCCATCAACCAGCTCTTGCAAGACCTGCTCAATCCACCACAAAAAGATCAACTCAGTTTTGAAGCTACCCAGTGCCACTATCGTAAGGGAGATAAGGTCATTCATTTGGTTAACGATGCTGAAATCAATGTCTTTAATGGGGATCTAGGAGCTATCACAGACCTGATTCCTGGTAAATATACCGAATCGAAACAAGACGAGATTGTCATTGATTTTGATGGCAATGAGGTCTCTTACCCACGTAACGAATGGTACAAGATTCGCCTGGCCTATGCCATGAGTATTCATAAGTCTCAGGGAAGTGAGTTCCCTGTTGTCATCCTACCTATCACTAGTGCTAGCAGGCGTATGCTGGAGCGCAATCTCATCTATACAGCCATTACACGCGCCAAAAGCAAGCTTATCTTACTAGGCGAATTACAGGCCTTCGATTATGCTACCCAACATATCGGAACTGCCCGAAAAACCTATCTGATTGAACGCTTCAGTGATCTACTGGAGAATGTTGAAGAAAAGCAACAAGCTGTCTCTGAAACTGCCACATCAAGTGACTCTGAACAATCCTACATCCTGACAGAAGAAAACTGGGACAGCATCCCCGCCATGATTGGGATTACAGACGCAGACCTCAAAGAGATTTTTGGAAAATAGTGCATCAGAAAACCCACCAATTCAGGTGGGATTTTTGTTTATTAATACTCAATGAAAATCAAAGAGCAAACTAGGAAGCTAGCCGCAAGCTGTACTTGAGTACGGTAAGGCGACGCTGACGTGGTTTGAATTTGATTTTCGAAGAGTATAAGATTATTTAACTGTTGCTGTGCTTGTAATCAACTCAACAGCTTTTTTGATAGTGATATCGTGTTTCAACATATCAGCTGAAAGCAAGCTTTGTACTTGTGCAACTTCCATGTTGTAGTCTGCTGCCAATTGCTCAACTTCTTTTTTGATTTCTTCTTCTGAAGCATCAAATCCTTCAGCTTTGGCAACTGCTTCGATAACAAGGTTAGTCTTAGTACGTGACTCAGCTTCTGCTTGGTATTGATTATGAAGGTCTTCTTGAGTAGTTCCAGTGATTTGGAAGTACATGTCAGGGTTGATACCTTGACGTTGCAAGTTCCCAAGGAATTCGTTTACTGAGCGGTGAACTTCTTCGTGGATCATTTCTTCTGGAAGTTCTACGATTTCAGCGTTTTCTACAGCTTTATCAATTGCTGCACCTTCTACTGCATCTTTGTAAGCTTCTTCTTTAGCAGCAGCCAATTCCTTGCGGTATTTTTCTTTCAATTCAGCAAGTGTTTCAACTTCTTCGTCGATGTCTTTTGCAAGTTCATCGTCAAGAGCTGGAACTTCTTTAGCTTTTACTTCGTGGATAGTTGTTACGAATTTAGCTTCTTTACCTGCAAGGTCTTCTGCTTGGTAGTCTTCTGGGAATGTTACAACTACATCAACAGTTTCGCCAGCTGAGTGACCTACCAATTGGTCTTCGAAACCAGGGATGAATTGACCTGAACCAAGTCCAAGTGAGAAGTTTTCACCTTTTCCACCGTCAAATTCAACACCGTCGATAGAACCAACGAAGTCGATAACAACAGTGTCGCCGTTTTCAGCAGCAGCTTCTTTGATAACCAATTCAGCCAAGTTGTTGCGTTCACGTTCGATACGCTCTTCAACGTCAGCGTCAGTTACTTCTTTTTCTACATCAACTGATACTTCAAGGTTTTTGTAGTCACCCAATTTTACTTCAGGTTTTGTAACAACTTCAGCAGTGATAACCCAGTCTTGACCTTTTTCCATTGAAGTTACACCAATTTTTGGTTGAGCAACCACTTCAAGACCAGCTTCTTTTACAGCTGCTTCATAAGCGTTTGGCAAAAGAGCGTTCATAACGTCTTGATAAAGTGACTCTTCACCAAATTTTTTGTCGAAGATAGGACGTGGAAGGTGACCTTTACGGAAACCTGGAACATTAAGAGATTTCTTCACTGAGTTGAAGACACGGTCCAATTCTGGTTTGATTTGGTCTTGAGAGATAGTGAAAGTCAAGACACCACGGTTTGTTTCTTTGTTTTCAAATGATACAGACATTCTGTCATTTCTCCTTAAAATTTTTTAAATACAGTCTATTATAACATAAATGGACGACTTTTTTCAAGTAATGACTGCGCTTTTCAATGATGGGAGAGGTACTTGCTCACTTCTCCAATATTATTTTTATATAACTATTAGAACTCCTCATGCCCCACCAAGTGGTGCTGAAAGGCATAGACAGCCGCCTGGGTACGATCGCTGACTTCAAGTTTGGCAAGAATGTTGGACACGTGGGTCTTAACCGTCTTGAGAGAGATAAAAAGTTCGTCTGCGATACGCTGATTTTCATAGCCCTTGGCGATGAGTTGGAGTACATCTCGCTCACGCGCAGTCAGGTCCTCATGTAGTTCTATGTGATTGCGGTGGTATTCGACTTTTTTGCTGACCTCTTGCTCAATGGCCAACTCCCCAGCAGCCACCTTACGGACAGCATGGAGAAGTTCGTCGGCACTAGAAGTCTTGAGCATATAGCCCCTAGCACCAGCATCTAAGACAGGCATGATTTTTTCATTGTCCAAGTACGAAGTCACAATCAAAATCTTGGCTTCAGACCATTCTTTGAGGATAGCCAAGGTCGCGTCAATTCCATTTATCTCAGGCATGACAATATCCATGACAATGACATCTGGACGCAATTCCAAGGCCAAGTCAATTCCTTGAGATCCGTTTGCCGCCTCACCCACAACTTCTACATCGTCTTGGAGGTCAAAGTAGCTTTTCAAGCCCAATCGGACCATTTCATGGTCATCTACTAGTAAAATTTTCATCTTTACTCCTTTATCATTCCTTATCGAGCAGGGGAATACGAATATCAACTGCCAATCCTTGCTTGAGAGCTGTTAATAACTGAACCGTCCCTGCCATATCTTCAACCCGCTCTTTGATATTGCGTAATCCATAACTCAAGTCGTCTAAACTCCCTAACTGAAAACCAATCCCATTGTCCACCACCTTCAGTTGCATTTCAAAATCCGTCTGATAGAGATAGACATCCAAACAAGATGCCTGGGCATGGCGGAGAGTGTTGCTGATCAACTCTTGCAGGATACGGAAGATATGCTCCTCGATTTTCTTAGGCAATTTCGTCACATTTTGCTTGAAACTAACCTTGAGGTCACTCTTGTCCTCAAGCTCTTTTAAGAGGATTTGGATTCCCTCAACCAGACTCTTCTGCTCCAGCTCAACTGGTCGCAAATGCAAGAGCAAGACTCTCAAGTCCTTCTGGGCAGTTTCTAAAATAGCTGTGACACTCTGCAACTGGGTCTGCATCTTTTCTCTATCCAATTTCAAAGACTGCTGACTGACACCTGACAAAATCATGTGGGCCGCAAACAACTCCTGACTGACGGTATCGTGCAAATCCCGAGCAATCCGCTTCCGTTCTTTCTCGATGATTTCCTCTTCCCGAGAAAGGCTGTGATTTTCAGCCTTTTGAAGAGCTTCTGTTAAAAGGTTAAGTTTACCTGACAATGACTTGAAACTGGCATCCAAATCTGGATCTGCAACCTGAACCACTTCTTGCCCTGCTAATAAACGCTTGAGATTAGCCTGCATTTTTCTTAGAGAAAGCTCTTCAACACCTCTCCAAAACAGGGCTAAGAGACAGGTCATGGACATGCTGAATACCAACAACAAAAAAACAAATTTTTCTGTTTTTTCGACATCATGCAAGAAAATAGACCAGTCAAAATCAAGAATTTCCAGCAAGCTGTGGGAGAAAAATAAGACAAACAGAAAAGAGGTGAGAGCAATGATTACATAGGCTTGTTTTTTCATCCTCTGACCACCTCCACATCCCCAATCATAGTAGTCAAGAAAATCTTGACACTCTTGTTACTCTTGAGATAATCTCTCGTTTCCTGATGATAGTGTTCATTGCGGAGAGCTCGCTTGGGCTGGTTGAAAAAAGTCAAATCCCCATAGAGACAGTTAACACTGAGACTGACTTCTACATCTACAGGTACAATGATTTTAGTCGTTCCTACCATCTTTCTGAGGATAATAACATTGTCATGATTTGTTAGAATGACCCTCTCCAGATGAATAGTGTCCTTCCCCATGAGACGAAAGAGATTGATATCATCAAACTGGCAAGTCTGGTAGCTTGAAAAATGATGAAGATTTCCAAACCAACGGTTTTTCTCCTTCTTAACCGTCACCACCTCTTCAAAAACCAAATTGGTTTGTTCTTTTTCTTGGTTCATCATCGGATAAAGAAGAAAGAGGCTATAGATGACCGCAACAAAAATAGCTAAAATCACAAAAGGATTGAGCATGACGATGAAAAAGAAAAGAATGGTTGCCACCACTAAAAGAAGGTTATTTCCCTCTTTACCAGTGTAATAGCGAATCAAAAGCAAAAAGAGGAATAAAATCAGCAGAAAACGCGAAAAATGCTCTGATACCATCAAAATCAGAGCTCCTGTCAACAGACAGGCTTCGATAAATAAAAAGATTTTAAATTTTCTCATAGGTTGATCCTCTCTCTTCTATTTTATCACACTTCAAAAAAGCCACCTCGGTCTGAAGATGGAAAAAAGGCGGTGATTACGCCTTTTTCATCTGATCTTTTGCTTCTTTTAATTTTCCATAAAGAAGATAGTCTACTTTTTGCAGATCTGCTATGGTAGCACAATTAAGAGCACACATAAGCAAACGCAGATCGTCTTTCCAGCCTTGAACAATGTCAATCACTTCTTCGACGGTGTAGCTTTCAATCAATTCCAGAACTGTTCGAGACAGTCCTACAGCCTTGGCACCAAAGACCAAACACTTAATCATATCCAGCGGATTCCGAACGCCACCACTGACCAAGAGTTCGACCTTGTCTTTCCAGTCTTGGGCATTGAGAAGGGCTTGCATGGTAGACTGGCCCCATTGATTGAGATAATCACGTTGGCCACTGCGACGATTTTCAATATAGGCAAAGCTGGTACCACCACGACCTGACAGGTCAAAGGTTCGAACGCCCAATTCATAGGCTCTCTCGATGGTTTTGGCATCCATTCCAAAACCCACTTCCTTGAGGACAATCGGAACAGGGATTTGCTGGCTATAGTCTGCCAGATGCGATTGCCAGCTTCTGAACTTCCTTTCTCCCTCGGGCATGAGTAATTCCTGCATGACATTGACATGCACTTGCAATAGAACAGGATGCATCTCTTCTACAGTCTGAAGACCTAACTCGACAGACTTGTCCAATCCAATATTGGTTCCAAGGAGGAGATTTGGATGGCTGGTTTTAACAGAAAAAGAGTCGTCTGTTGGATCTTTTAGGGCTGCGCTATAAGACCCCGTTACAAACAAAATCCCACAGGCCTCCGCCACCTGAGCCAGCTTTTGATTGATTTCTCGACCTTTATCACTCCCACCTGTCATGGCATTGATATAAAAAGGAAAATCCCACTTTTGACCAGCAAATTCTGTCGACAGATCGATTTCATCCAGATCGTAAAGAGGCAAGGAAGAATGAATCAGCTCCACCTCATCAAAGCTATTATAGGAACTTTTCTGCTCAAGAGCATAGCGGATATGCTCGTCCTTACGATTTGTCGTCATGTCCTATCCTTTCTTGATATAAGAGCTCAATCCCCAGATCGGCCCAGCGATTTTTTAATGTTTCGGTTGATTGCACATCAAAACTCAAGGCAATACCACAGTCACCACCACCAGCACCGCTACTCTTGGCAACGGCTTGCAAATCTTGACTGGCTTCTTTCAGTTGTCTAAGCGAAGGTGTGTAAATATCTGCGCTCAAGCCTTCTAAGAGCTTGCTGGCTCTTTCTACCTGCTCGATAATTTTTTCTGATTTCCCATGCTCCAAGGCTTCTACCAAACAAGCCACCGTTTCTTTTGAGGAACTTAAAAAATTCTGATTGATATTTTGCTTGATTTGCTGGACCATATCACTAGACACAGCCACTTCCTTGGTCCACCCCACTAGGAAATCACATTCTAAAGTTGGTTTCACTTGTGAAATTGAAAAGCCCCAATCACGCTCTAAAACTGTCGACAAATTTTCTTCTTCCAACCAAGCAACCACCTTCTGGCGATCAAAAGACTGGTAAAGAACCAATTCCTCTGCCACAATACAGGCAATGTCCCCCATAGAACCATTGTCTCCTCGCTTGAGCAAGACAGCACTGGTCAGCTTGAACAAGAGATCCTGATCAACCGAAAGATTATACAGAGCCAGCAAAGCCTTGACAACCAAGACAATGACGCTGCCACTAGAGCCTAAACCAAACTTTTTCCCTTCTCGTTCCATTTTTCCTCGAATCTCTAAAGAAAAAGGTCGCAAGGTCTGCCCACGATAAACGAGGAAATCTTCCACTAAAGCAATCGTTTCTTGAATCAAGCTATAGTCAGGATTTGGCGTCAAATCAACTGTGAAATCAAACAGATCTGAATAGATACGGTAACTATCAGAAAAAGCAATCTCGCCCTTCATATAGATAGGAATGGCCTTTATCAAGGCCAACTGCCCTGGCTCTAAAATAGCATATTCGCCTGCCCAATAGAGTTTTCCGCAAGTTTTAACAGCAATCATCTTGGCTCAAATCCTTTGTTTTTGACACAATCAAGCGATAACGTTGACCGAAGATTTCTGATAAATGCTCCAAGTCTTTCTCCTGACAGAGGACCTTGACATTGGGACCAGCATCCATAGTAAAGTAGCAGGCCTCTCCTTGCTCACGGAGCTGGCGAACAAAGTCCATGGCCTCATAGCTTGCATCGGTTAGATAGGAAAAGGCTGGTGATGCTGTTTTCGTCGTAGCGTGCATAGCAAGGGCATTTTCCTCCGTTAACTCCCCAACCTTGGCAAAGTCATTTTCCTTGAGATAAACCAGCATATCCTGATAATCCTTCTCAGACTGACGCACCCAGTCATCAAAGGTCGTCGAAGTTTCCACACAAAGTTTCATCCCATCACGACTAGAGATTGGTTTTTTCTTGTCTTCTAGCACCAACATAATCATAGCTAGTTTCAGGTCTGTCTCTACCGGGTAAATCTCTCCGCTATCCTTGTCCCAGGCACCTAATGGTCCATAAAAACTCCGAGAGGAAGATCCTGAGGCAAACTTAGCCTCCTGTGCCAACTGACTTCTATCCAATCCAAGCTTGAAATAAGCATTACAAGCCTTGACCAAGGCGGACAAACCGCTAGAACTTGAGGACAAGCCCGCTGCGGTAGGCATATTGTTTTGAGTATCTATACGGACAAAGTCCTCACCTTCTGGACGGTAACGGTCAATAATCTTACTCATCTTGGCATGTTCAGCCTCATTTTGTAACTGACCATTGATATAAAATGCATCAGCTGTCGCATGGGCTGGTAAAGGCGACAAGGTCGTCTCCGTATACATATTCTCCAAAGTCAGAGAGATGCTGCTAGTAGCAGGTATCATCTCTTTTTCTTTTTTCTTTCCCCAATATTTGATAATAGCAATATTTGCGTAAGAACGTACTGTTACAGGCTCTCTATCCATGTCTGAACAGCTCCTTTCTCTTCTAATCTTTCTGCTAGTTCTTGTGCGTGTGTCAAATTGGCTGCCAAGGCTATGATACAACCTCCAAGCCCACCACCGCTCATCTTAGCACCCAGAGCACCATGGCTAAGAGCCGTTTCAACTAGGGAATCTGCCTCAGGGCTACTAACTCCAATTTCTTTTAAATATAAATGCGCTTGACTGAGGATTTGTCCCAGTTTTTCAGCATCTTTTCTTGTAATTGCTTCTTCTGCCTGCTGGGTCAATTCTCCCAAGGCATGCAAAAACGGCAGGGCATCCTTGCCCTTGTTTTGAACCACTTGGATGGCTTCACGAGTATGACCATAAACTCCCGTATCGGCAATCACCAAATAGACGGATAGATCCATCTCAAGCTCTGTAAATCCTACATTCTTAATAAAGCGAATAGGCTGGTCACTGAGACAGGTCTTGGCATCCAAACCACTTGGATTCATATGGGCAATCATCTCAGCACGATTGACCAAGATTTCTAGTACATCACGAGGCAAATCAGCTTGATAGTAGTCAAAAACCGCACGAATGGCCGCTATGCTGATAGCCGCTGACGAACCCATTCCCCGTTTTTCAGGGATAGCCGAGTCAATATCACAGCGAATGCAGGCTTCTTTGATATCCAAATACTCCAGCGAAGCATACACCGCCATAGACAAGGTATCTTCCTCATAGAGACACCAAGGTCTCTCTGCAGGGACTACCTTACAAGTCACCTCCACCTCCAAAAGAGGCAGAGAAATGGCAGGATAACCGTAAACGACCGCATGCTCCCCTATTAAAATAATCTTACTATGTGCCTGACCGACACCAACTTTTTTTGTCATATTTTCCTTTTACTAGACGAAAAAGCCGTCTTATACTCAATGAAAATCAAAAAGCAAACTAAGAAGCTAGCCGCAGGCTGCTCAAAACACCGTTTTGAGGTTGCAGATAGAACTGACGAAGTCAGCTCAAAACACTGTTTTGAGGTTGCAGATAGAACTGACGAAGTCAGCTCAAAGCACTGCTTTGAGGTTGTAGATAAGACTGACGAAGTCAGTTACATATATGTACGGTAAGGCGACGCTGACGTGGTTTGAAGAGATTTTCGAAGAGTATTATTTTTTCATACAAATATTTATTCTCTCCTATCTATTTTATTATATTTTCACAAAAAAAGCGATTGTTTCCTTCACAATCGCTTTTTCCATTATAGGGATATATCTCCATCATTTTATTATTTAAACGATTTTTAGCATATCCTATTCTTCTCGTTTTTTAGAAAATACCGTCAAAGCACCTAGGATAGATAAGCCACCTAGAGCTACCAACGATTCATCTTGTTGACTACCTGTCTGAGGTAATTCATCCTGCTTGTGCACTTCAGTACTTCCTTGATTCCAATTCTCTGAAGGAGTCGGACTTGGACTTGGTGCTGAGCTTGGACTTGGTGTCGGCTGGGGGGTTGGCTGGGGTTGCGGTTCTGGTGTCGGCTGTGGATTTGGTTCCGGACTTGGTGCTGGGCTTGGATTTGGTGCTGGGCTTGGATTTGGTCCTGGGCTTGGATTTGGTCCTGGGTTAGGTGTTATGTTTTCTCTTGGCTGATAAACATAACCTAGCTCTAAAACATTAGCTTCTACTTTGTTGATAGGTAAATTTCTAGCTAAAGTAAAGAAAAACACGCTGCCTGCACTAGGGCGAACATTACCCTCAACAGTACCTGTCACCTTTAAAACTGTTCTCCCATTCGTATCTGCTAACTCTTTGGCTTTATCTTGTTTAATACGAATAACCATCTTATTGATTTCTTCAGGCCTCTTATTAGGGAATAACTTTTTAAGCTCTTTTGATGAAAGAGTTTTAAGTGTCATATTACGCATAATAGTTTCAGCGATAGACTTACCTTCATCTGGTTTTATTGCACTTTCAGCGATACGTTCATTATATTTACCATCTGATCTACTACTATCCTTGTCGTTTAAAGATCTAAGAATCATCCTAAATGTAATATTATTGTAACCTTTAGTTTCAACACCAAATGTAATTTTAGGTTCTGTATTACTAACTAATGAATTAAAGCTATTTTTGTCATTTCCTAAATTTTTTTCGGATGTTGAATATACATTTAAGATTTCCTTCGTTTTATCTTCCTTAATTCCTATAGCATATAAAGGTCTCCATGAGTAACCATTAAACTCTGCATATAATTTTTCTGGAACAACTAAATCTTTGTCTAAATTCACATTTAAGTCTACATATGTGTAAGTCTTTGTAGTTTCATCTATTTTAAATTTATTATTTTTGTATGTGTTTGATAAAACAGGACCCGCTCCTCTTGCATCAGGATTTCTATATACAGTCATAGCTGTAGTATTATCCATTTCAAACTCAGCTTTTAGAACCACTTCGTTCACTTTATCAGTATCATTATTTTTCGGGTCATACTCATCAATGATAGTACGTGTATTTTTTCCATCTTTTACAACTTCTGTTGCATTGCTCAACTTAGTATTTGGTAATACAGCATCCGATTCTACCATAGTATCAATTTTAACTTTGTTAGCATTAATTTTGAATCTATCTAACCCGTTATAAAGAATCATAGTTCTTCTATGATCCGTTGGGACAGGCGCTTCGTCCTTGGTAAAGCTTGTGTAAACCCCATATAGCTTTGAATCAGGTTTTAAACCATTTGGAAAGGCTGTTGCTAATGTATCTTCTGGTGAAAATAATCTAGCTCCGTGCTCTTCATCAATTTTCCCATCTACTGAAGGTTTGTCAGACCAACCAAGAAAAGTGTTGGCAGTACTAGAGTTAACTGTTGGTTTTCCTAACTTATCTTCCCCCGTCTTATATGTCCTATCTGCATTTTCTCTAATAGTAGGATCATCTGCATCAACATTCCACTGTTTCATAAGTGTTACTTTACCAGCATAATTAGGCTTAGTAGTTGTTTCACCTGTCCCCGATTCAGGAGAAGTAGCACTTCTATCTGTACCTGATGTAATAGTACCATTTCCACCTGTACTTCCTGTACCACTTGTTGTGCTTTCTCCTGATGGTAAAGCACCTGTTGCGCCTGCTACTGGTCCATCCGCTTGAACAGCCGCCACACCAGTTGCAAAAAATAATACCGAAGCTACTGCCACACTAGCTACTCCCAAATGATGCTTTCTAATAGAATAGCGTAAAACTTTTTTCCCGTTTCCTTCATATTTTCTTGACTTAAAGTTCATTTTCATCCTCATTTCTTTTTTACAAATGGGTACTTATAAAAATACCCCCCCCCCCCTTAAATATTTTAGTATTTTAAGAGAGGGTTCGCTTTTTAAGTCTAAAATTGTAATTTTCATGATGCTTTCAAAAAAACACTCGACATCACACTAACATTATATACCTTTTTCTGAAAAATGTCATGTGAAACTGGGCAAAAACTCAATTTCGTTAAAAATCGTAACTTCTCAAAGTAATTTCCACTTGCCTAATCAAAGTGGAAATTAGTCTAAAACGGATTTTTATGGTGGAATTAAGTGTGAGACGTTTGAGTTAGAAATGAGGTCTACTATGACAAAACATAA
>NZ_JAQFJG010000013.1 GCF_030439915.1 Streptococcus sp. SPS1 | reverse complement strand
CGAGTGTACCCCATAGCTTTAAGAGCATAGTGATGGTAGTTGGGTGACATCCGAATTCAGCAATTATCTCAGTCAAATAAGCGTCTGGATTGTCAGTAAGATAGTTTTTAAGTCTATCTCTATCAACTTTTCTTGGTTTTGTTCCTTTTACTTGGTGGTTTAGCTCTCCTGTCTTCTCTTTTAGCTTTAACCAGCCATAAATAGTATTACGTGAGATTTGGAAAACGTGTGATGCTTCTGTTATACTACCTGTTCGCTCACAATAAGAGAGAACTTTTTTACGAAAATCTATTGAATATGCCATAAGAAGATTATACCACATTATGTACTATTTTTGGTTCATTTTACTATAGAACATATTCTTGAAGAAATAAATCCATTTATTACTGAAGATTTTTTTTTGGAAGAACAGTTAGAAATGGATAATATGGCAGCTTCATTTGGCACTTTTAGCTTAGCAAGTTCAGGTTCTTGTCCAGCATCAACGGTTGCTTCACTTTCGTCAGCTTCTAGTTGTGGGTAATAATGACATCAGTAAAATATTTTAGAAAAGGATAAAAATGGAAAATATTATTGATATTGAATCAGTAAGTTCAACGGACCTTTTTGTAGAAGAACAGTTGGAAATGGATAATATGGCTGGAACATGGGGCTCTGCTTCAACATTTTCCTCTGCATCGACTTTTGGAGGTTGTGCAGCTACTGCTTCAAGCGGAGGCAGTGCATCGTCCTTCGGTTAGTTTGCATAATTTATCATAGAAAAAGGGTATTCAAAATGGAAAATATTTATAACACTACTATCTCTACTATTAATCCCAGTGTTATGGAAGATGTTTATATAGAAGAGCAATTTGATGAAGCGGAGTTAGCAGGTTTCACTACTGCGGGTTCATTTGCGACTGGAGGTAGCTTTGCATGTGCTGGTAGTTGCGGTAGCTCTATATCATCTGCTTCCTCAGTATCTAGTGCAGGTGACTAATCTATTATGAAAAAAACATTTAGAACCCTAACGAGTGGGTTTGGAAATACAGATGATGTTATTCGACTAAGGCTTGACATAACTTCCTCTAAGGGGTTTATAAAAAAGGGGGTTGAAGTAAAAGCTATTGTTGATGATCAAACTGGAGAAGTTAGATTATTTGTGGATCCAGACATGCTTAGGTAGCAATAACTAAATAAATATCTCCCCCTGGTTTGGCTACTTGAAGGTATTGCTTTGGTTTCTCTAATTATTTAATAGCTTTATTAAATAATTTTGTTGTTAAACTGTAAATTCAACTTTGAGGCTGGGCAAAAACTCAACTTCAGGAGAAAATGAAGTAAATCTTTCCACAGTAAAATGCATAGTATCAAGGTTTTTAACACTTGATATTATGCGTTTTTTTGATTATGTGACTATTAGTCCGTCTCGCTCCGTTAGGTGCGAGACAAAAAAACCACCCGCTATGCGGGTGCGCGTCGAAGGTTATACCAAAAAACTCCGAACGCGATACAATAAAGGTGTTCAAGCCAATTGTAAAGCGAAAGGAGAAAAATATGGCACAAAAGGCTCATAGTTTATCGCACACAAAGTGGCACTGTAAGTATCATATTGTGTTCACCCCTAAGTATAGACGAAAAGTTATCTATAATCAATATCGAAGTAGTTTAGGCGAAATATTTCATCGTTTGTGTAGTTATAAAGGAGTTGAAATTATCGAGGGTCACTTAATGCCAGACCATGTACACATGTTAGTCAGTATTCCACCAAGGATAAGTGTTTCGAGTTTCATGGGTTATTTAAAAGGAAAAAGTGCACTCATGATGTTTGACAAACACGCCAATCTCAAGTACAAGTTTGGGAATCGGCATTTCTGGGCAGAAGATTATTATGTAAGTACAGTAGGGCTTAATGAAGCCACAATTAAGAAATATATTCAAGATTAAAGAAATTATCCAGTGGATGATTTCTTCACGAGTATGAAAATTTGAGAACGAGTAAAGCATGATATAGCACTAGATAAATTAAGTGTAAAAGAATATGAGGATCCCTTTAGGGATAGTGGTAAGTAATACTAAAGCCTCTTTGAGAGGCAAGTGACGAGTCAAGAGCAATAAGGCTTGAACAACGTGAAAGCAGCCAGCGTCTTTAGGCGCTGGCTGGTAATTTGGGCTTATAGCCCTGGGACAAACCACCCGTTTGACGGGTGGTCATGATTTTTATCAGATTAATTTCAACTTTTATTGGCATTGGAAGTTAGTTTGGGAATTTAGAAAAAATCCAGATATACCAAAGGGGTAAGCGATATTGGATAAAAATCAAGTGATAAAGTAGGGAGTTTATCAAGCGTCTAATCTCAAATGTATTAGGCGCTATTTGCTTTTTCTATGGTATAATAGAAGGTGGATTTATTAAGGAGTATGAAGAATTTATGATTAAACTAGTAGCAACAGATATGGACGGAACCTTCCTAGATGGGAATGGACGCTTTGATATGGACCGCCTCAAGTCTCTCTTGGTTTCCTACAAGGAAAAAGGAATTTACTTTGCGGTGGCTTCGGGTCGGGGATTTCTATCCTTAGAAAAATTATTTGCTGATGTTCGTGATGATATTATTTTCATTGCGGAAAATGGCAGTTTGGTAGAGTATCGAGGTCAAGACTTGTATGAAGCGACCATGTCTCGTGAGTTTTATTTGACGACTTTTAAAAAGCTGAAAGCGTCACCTTATGTAGATGTCAATAAATTGCTCTTGACGGGTAAGAAGGGTTCTTATGTGTTAGATACGGTTGATGAGACCTATTTGAAAGTGAGTCAGCATTATAATGAAAATATCCAAAAAGTAGCGAGTCTGGAAGATATTACAGATGACATTTTCAAATTTACAACCAACTTCACAGAAGAAACGCTAGAAGCTGGAGAAGCTTGGGTTAATGAACATGTTCCTGGTGTCAAGGCTATGACAACTGGCTTTGAATCCATTGATATTGTTCTGGACTATGTCGATAAGGGTGTGGCTATTGTTGAATTAGCTAAAAAACTTGCTATCACAATGGATCAGGTTATGGCTTTTGGAGACAATCTAAATGACTTGCATATGATGCAGGTTGTGGGACATCCTGTAGCTCCTGAAAATGCACGACCAGAGATTTTAGAATTAGCAGAGATTGTGATTGGTCACCATAAGGACCAGTCGGTTATAGCTTATATGGAGGGCTTATAATGGCAGATATAAAATTGATTGCATTGGACTTGGATGGGACCTTGCTGACTACTGATAAAAGGCTGACGGATCGCACCAAGGCAACCTTGAAAGCTGCGCGTGATCGTGGTATCAAGGTCGTATTGACAACTGGTCGCCCTTTAAAAGCTATGGATTTCTTTCTCCATGAGCTAGGGACTGACGGCCACGAAGATGAGTATACCATTACTTTTAACGGTGGTTTGGTTCAGAAGAATACAGGTGAAATCCTTGATAAAACAGTTTTTTCATATGATGATGTGGCACGCTTGTATGAGGAAACAGAGAAATTATCACTGCCTCTTGATGCCATCTCAGAAGGAACTGTTTATCAAATCCAATCGGACCAAGAAAGTCTTTATGCCAAATTCAATCCAGCTTTGACCTTTGTTCCAGTTGACTTTGAAGACCTATCTAGTCAAATGACTTATAATAAATGCGTGACTGCCTTTGCTCAAGAACCCTTGGATACAGCTATTCAGAAGATTTCTCCAGAGTTGTTTGATCAATATGAAATCTTTAAATCACGTGAAATGTTGCTAGAATGGTCACCAAAGAATGTTCATAAAGCAACAGGTTTGGCAAAACTAATCAACCATCTTGGAATAGACCAAAGCCAAGTCATGGCATGTGGTGACGAGGCCAATGACCTCTCTATGATTGAATGGGCAGGGCTCGGTGTTGCCATGCAAAACGCTGTTCCTGAAGTCAAGGCAGTCGCAAATGTAGTGACTCCAATGACCAACGATGAAGAGGCTGTTGCCTGGGCTATCGAAGAATATGTGCTAAAGGAGAACTAAGATATGGGATTATTTGACCGTCTATTCGGAAAAAAAGAAGAACCTAAAATCGAAGAAGTTGTAAAAGAAGCTCTGGAAAATCTTGATTTGTCTGAAGATGTTGATCCTGCCTTCACAGAAGCTGAGGAAGTTCCTCAAGAAGATGCAGAAGTTGAAAGTTCTGAAGAAGCTCTGCTCCAAGAAGAGGAAAATCAAGAGACAGTTGAAGAGAGTCAGGATTCAGAGCCAGTTGTAGAGGTTTCTCAAGAAGAAATAGAAGAATTACCAAACTCAGAAGAAGTCACAGAGGAAGAGAATACTGAGCTCCTAGAGACTGTAGAAGAAAATAGTTCTGAAGTTCTTGAACCAGAAAGGTCTCAAGTAGAAGAAACTGTTCAGGAAAAATATGACCGTAGTCTTAAGAAAACTCGTACAGGATTTGGTGCCCGCTTGAACGCCTTCTTTGCCAACTTCCGTTCTGTTGACGAAGAATTTTTCGAGGAACTGGAAGAATTACTAATCATGAGTGACGTTGGTGTACAGGTCGCTTCTAACTTAACAGAGGAGTTACGCTACGAAGCCAAGCTTGAAAACGCCAAGAAACCCGACGCACTACGCCGTGTCATCATTGAGAAATTGGTTGAGCTTTATGAGAAGGATGGTAACTACGATGAAAGCATCCACTTCCAAGAGGGTTTGACAGTTATGCTCTTTGTTGGTGTTAATGGTGTTGGGAAAACAACTTCTATTGGGAAACTAGCCCACCGCTACAAACAAGCAGGTAAGAAGGTCATGCTGGTTGCGGCAGATACCTTCCGTGCAGGGGCAGTAGCCCAGCTAGCTGAATGGGGTCGACGTGTAGATGTTCCAGTTGTAACTGGACCTGAAAAAGCTGACCCAGCCAGTGTCGTATTTGATGGCATGGAACGTGCCGTGTCCGAAGGTATCGATATTCTCATGATTGATACCGCTGGTCGTCTGCAAAACAAGGACAATCTTATGGCTGAGTTGGAAAAGATTGGTCGTATCATCAAACGTGTTGTGCCAGAAGCTCCGCATGAAACCTTCTTGGCACTTGATGCATCAACAGGTCAAAATGCCCTGGTACAGGCCAAAGAATTTTCGAAAATTACCCCTTTGACAGGAATTGTATTGACTAAGATTGATGGAACTGCTCGAGGTGGTGTTGTTCTAGCTATTCGTGAAGAACTCAATATTCCTGTAAAATTGATTGGTTTTGGTGAAAAAATCGATGATATTGGAGAGTTTAACTCAGAAAACTTTATGAAGGGTCTCTTGGAAGGCTTAATCTAATCAGAAGCAAAAATCCTGCAAGCTACAAACTTGCAGGAAATTTTTTTTATTCTAAACGACCATCTTGACGATAGGCGATATCTGGTTGCCAAGTCCATTTGGCATCGAATTTTTCAAGTAAATCAAAGCTTGCTTGAGGTCCCATGCTTCCAGCTTTATAGTCATGAAGTGGGGCACCATTTTCAGCCCAGAGCTCTTCGATACGGTCAATCAATTTCCATGACGCACCCACTTCATCCCAGTGGCTAAAGTTAGTTGAGTTGTTGTTTAGGACATCATAAATCAATTTCTCGTATGGTTCTGGAGAAGCACCAGTTGCGGTCGCATCTGTACGGTAATCAAGTGAGTTAGGAGCCAAGTTAAATTCTTCTCCTACTTGCTTCCCATTTAGGCTAAGAGAGAAGCCTTCTGTTGGTTGGATATAGATGGTCAAAATGTTTGGAGCAAGTGGCTCACCAAAGATAGAATCCATTTGTTTAAAGACGATGTTGACATGAGTTCCTTTTTCAGTCAGTCGTTTACCAGTACGGAAGAAGAAAGGAACACCACGGAATCGATCGCTGTCTACAAAGAAGGCACCAGATGCAAAGGTTTCAGTTGTAGATTCTGGATTCACATTTGGCTCGCTACGATAAGAGATATATTTCATGCCATCAATCTTACCTGAACGGTATTGACCACGGATAAAGTGTTCTTTTAGCTCTTCATCCGTTGGGTGATAGAGGTTTTTAAAGACCTTAATCTTTTCAGCACGAATCTCGTCCTTTGTGAAGCTGACTGGCTTGTCCATGGCAAGGAGAGAAAGAAGTTGTAGTGTATGGTTTTGTACCATGTCACGGAGGGCACCAGATTCATCATAGTAGCCACCACGTTCTTCTACACCCAAGCGCTCCGCAAAGGTAATTTGAACATTGTCGATAAAGTCTTTGTTCCAAACGTTTTCAAAAATCAAGTTTGCAAAGCGAACTGCAAAGATGCTTTGGATCATTTCCTTACCAAGATAATGGTCGATACGGAAAATTTGCTCTTCGTCAAATGTTGCTAGGAGCTCGTCATTTAACTTGCTTGCAGTTGCGTAATCTGTACCAAATGGTTTTTCAACGATTAAACGTTCAAAACCTTTACCGTCAACAATGTTTTCAGACTTGAGGTGTTTTGCTATAGTTCCAAAGAACTGAGGCGCCATAGACAAGAAGAAGAGCTTGTTGTGTTCAGCTTGGTACTTGTCATTTAGTTCAGCCTGCAATTGACGCAAAGCAATGTAGTGTTCTGTATCGTTGACATCATGACTTTGATAGTAGAAGTGGCTAGCGAACTCCTGAGCCTGTTCGGTACTATCTGCCAAATCAAGGATTGATTCGACTACTACAGATTCAAAATATTCCTTGCTCCAAGGACGACGGGCAGTTCCAATAACGGCAAAATGTTTGGAAAGATTGCCGGATTTATATAGTCTAAATAGGGAAGGGTAGAGCTTGCGTTTAGCCAGGTCTCCACTCGCACCGAAAATTGTAACAATAACCTTAGATGACATCTAGCTACCTAATTTCTATTTTTATTCCTAGTCTTGCTAGGTATGAGGAAACCTCATTTCATAAACTTAATTCTAACATAATTTTCCGAAAAATCAAAAAATCCAATACGAGATAGAAAAAAACTGCAAGGAAATCCTTACAGTTTGAGTTTAGACGTTTAAGACCTTGTCCAAGAACTCTTTCAGACGAGGGTGTTGAGGGTTATCAAAGATTTGATCAGGTGTTCCGTCTTCAAGGAATTCACCATCCGCAGTAAAGATAACACGGTTGGCAACCTGACGAGCAAATCCCATTTCATGGGTTACGATAATCATGGTCATACCTTGCTCAGCCAATTCCTTCATAACGTTTAGTACGTCTCCGACCATCTCAGGGTCAAGGGCAGAAGTTGGTTCATCAAAGAGCATGATATCAGGATTCATTGCTAGTCCACGAGCGATAGCCACACGTTGTTTTTGACCCCCTGATAGGCTATTTGGGTTAGCATTAGCTTTATCTGCTAGTCCAACCTTGTCAAGCAACTCCATTCCTAATTTCTCAGCTTCTTCCTTAGTCATCAACTTGTGCTCAATAGGAGCAAAGGTGATGTTGTCCAAAACAGACATGTGTGGGAAGAGGTTGAAGTGTTGGAAAACCATGCCTATATTTTCACGGACGTGGTCAACGTTGGTTGTTTTTTCAGTTAAGTCATAACCGTTCACAGTGATATGACCACTCGTAACTTCTTCTAGGAGATTGAGACTACGAAGGAAAGTTGACTTACCAGAACCTGAAGGCCCGATGATACAGACAACGTCTCCTTCGTAGAATTTAGTTGTAATCCCTTTTAGGACCTTATTTTTTCCATATTGCTTATGTAAGTCATTTACATCAATTTTTAGTTTTGCCATTAACGAATCCTCTTTTCTAAGCGTTTCGCTAGTCTAGTCAAAAGTGTGATAATTACAAGATAGAAGATAGCAAGGATTGCATACATCTTGAAACTTTGGTAGTTACGGGCAATGATAATCTTACCAGTTTGGAAGAGTTCAACCAAACCGATAGCAGATACGATGGTTGTATCTTTAAGAGCGATAACGAATTGGTTGACAAAGTTTGGCAACATCAATTTAGTTGCTTGTGGCAAGATAATCTTACGCATGGTTTTTCCATAAGAGATACCCAAGCTTCGGCTGGCTTCCATTTGACCAACTGGAACGGCCTGAATACCACCACGAACGATTTCAGCGATATAAGCGGCTGCATTGAGCGATAGGGCAATGGTACCAGCTACAAAGTCGTTAATTGGACTTTGTTGTCCTGTGATAGACTCGATGAAATTTGGAATTCCCCAGAAGATGAAGGCTGCAAGAATCATCAATGGGATACCACGAATGACATCAACGAAAATCTCAGAGATCACACGAAGAGATTTGTAGGGGCTGACACTAAACATACCGAAGATAATCCCGATGACAATGGCAATAGCAAATGAGATAAGAGCTAGAGCAAGAGTGATACCAAGCCCGCTAAGGAGTTGTTTGTAGTTGTTTTGAAGCAAGCCCCAGATTGTGGTTTCATCAACAGTGCTTGTTGAAGTAGTTGAAGATTCGCTAGCTAGGTATTTGTCAAGAATCTTTTGGAATTCACCGTTTGCTTTAAGGTTTGCAAGTCCATTGTTGAACATTTCAATCAATTCTGGATTTGTGCCTTTTTTAACGGCAAAGGCTGTTTCTCCGATTGGAGTTCCAGCGATTGGTGTTTTCAATTTTTGTCCTTGGCTGATAGAATATTTGAGAACAGGTTCATCATCCATAACAGCATCAATGGCACCAGTGTTTAAACTGTCATACATTGAAGAACCATCAGCGAAGGTTTTAATTTGATAACCGTATTTGCTTTGATTTTCTGTTAGGAAGGTTTGAGAAGCAGTTCCGTTTTTAACACCGACTGTCTTCCCTTTCAAATCTTCATAAGAAGCAATGGTACTTGATTCTTTGACACCAAGGATAGTATTGGCAGTGTAGTATGATTCTGAGAAGTCAAAAGTTGCCTTACGAGCATCTGTGACAGACATACCAGCAATGATACCATCTGCTTGACCAGCTTGGACAGCACTGATAGCAGCATCGAAACCAGGGTTGGTGATTTCAATTTCAAAACCTTGGTCTTTAGCGATTGCCTTAATCAATTCCATATCAATACCAGTAAATTGGTTGCTTGAGTTTTGGAAAACAAAAGGTGCAAAAGAAGAATCGCTGGCAATGATGTATTTAGCTTTTACAGGAATAGCTTTTAATCCTGCAAGAGTAGTTGTAGTTGGCACTGCTGAAGATGATGAAGCAGTCCATTTCTTGATGATTTTATCAAGACTACCATCTTTTTTCATTTCAGCCAAGGCTTGGTTAAATTCAGTAACCAGGTGCTCGTATTTACTTCCTTTTTTAACACCGAAAGCAAAGCTACCTACAGCTTCCCCATCCATTTCAATATGGAGGTCTTGCCCTTGGTTAATGGCATATTCGATAACAGGTTTGTCATCCATCATAGCATCAATAGCACCAGCGCTTAAGCTGTTGTTCATCAAATCACTAGTGTCAAATGTTTTAATAGTAAAGCCGTATTTATCTTTAATCGTTTCTAGGAAACGTTGAGCAGCTGTTCCGTTTTTAACACCAACAGTTTTACCAGACAATTGGTCGTACTTGCTAATCTTGTGTGCTTTTGTAGTTGCAATGACAACTTTTGTATCATAGTAAGTATCAGACATGGTAAAGACTTTTTCACGTTCTTTAGTCTTTGTCATCCCTGCCATGATAGCGTCAGCTTGACCAGCTTGAACCGCATTAACCGCTGCGTCAAATCCAGGATAGGACATCTGAATGTTCCATCCTTTAATCTCAGCGACTTTGTTGATAATGTCAACATCAATTCCTTTATAAGTTTGATCTGAATCTTTAAACTCAAAAGGCGCATAGGCTGTATCAGACACAATCTTAATCGTCTCTGCCTTCGCAATACCTAATGAGAAAATTGGGAATAAAATTAGCAAAAATGCTAGAAATTTTTTCTTCATTTTTAGTCTCCTTTTCCGAATATTTTCCCATTATATCAGAAAAATTAAAAAAAGGCAAATTTTTATATTTTTGTGTCAGAAAATATAACATTGATTATTTCTTTTCTTTCTTGAATTGCTACTATAAAGTGATATAATAATAGTATATAATAGAAGAAAAGAGGACAAGGATATGAAGAACAAAAGAATATTTAAAGACTTCCAAGCTTCAAAAATGAGTTTAAACATTTACACAAGCCCCTTGTTAGCTCTATTTTTCGTCTATATATCTGAGTTCATATCCTCTCTATTTTTTGGCCTTAGTTTTTTAGCATTGATCGGGCTATTTAGCAATCTTGGTATGGGTGGTCAAAGAATTGCAGATTTCCTTCAAATGTTATTTCAGAATTTATCTGATAAAACAAGTGACATCCATTTAATATTTGAATTATTGTCCTTTGGTTTTATCATCTTAACTGTGTTTAGATGGACTAGAAAAGTAGAGAAAAGACCGATTCGAACCTTGGGATTCTATAAAGAAAATTTTTTAAGTGCCTTATTTAAAGGATACGGTCTTGGTCTATCCCTCTTTATACTTGCTTTGGCTGGACTAGTAGTGTTGGGGCAGTATCAATTTGACTCCATTCACTTGGATACTTATTTGCTAGCTTTTACTTTATTTACAATACCTTTTTGGATTTTACAAGGAACGGCAGAAGAATTGGTTACTCGTGCTTGGTTGATTCCACAATTGGCTAAGAGAACCAATCTTAAAGTCGCTATTAGCATATCTAGTAGTCTCTTTACCTTACTTCATTTAGGAAATCCAGGCATAACTTTCTTATCTGCAATTGATCTCTTTTTATTTGGGGTTGCCATGTCCCTATATCTTCTTAAAACAGATACTATATGGGGTATAGGTGGTATTCATGGAGCTTGGAATTTCGCACAGGGAAACCTCTTTGGAGTATTAGTTAGTGGTCAGTCTTCAGGAACATCAATCATGAAATTTACTCCACAAGGCAATCAAGACTGGCTATCTGGTGGGTCTTTTGGTATTGAGGGTTCCATCGTGTCCAGTATTATTTTGTTTCTGCTGATTCTTTATCTCGCTTACCAATTAAAGAAAGAAAATGAAAGGATGTGACTTCGGTCTGTCCTTTTCTTCGTGAAAATGCTATAAGTATGCTAAAATAGGAATAGCACATCGAGAGAGGATTCTTATGATTAACCGCATTACAGATAATCAATTTAAACTAGTATCAAAATATCAACCTTCAGGAGACCAACCTCAGGCTATTGAGCGGTTGGTTGATAATATCGAGGGGGGAGAAAAAGCTCAGATTCTGATGGGGGCGACTGGTACAGGGAAGACCTATACCATGAGTCAGGTCATTTCCAAAGTCAATAAACCCACTCTGGTCATCGCCCACAATAAAACTCTGGCTGGTCAGCTCTATGGGGAGTTCAAGGAATTTTTCCCTGAAAATGCAGTTGAGTACTTTGTGTCTTACTATGATTATTACCAACCTGAGGCCTATGTCCCTTCTAGCGATACCTATATTGAAAAGGATAGCTCTGTCAATGATGAGATTGACAAACTTCGTCACTCAGCGACTTCGGCCCTTCTGGAGCGTAATGATGTTATTGTCGTAGCTTCTGTCTCTTGTATCTACGGTCTGGGTTCGCCCAAAGAATACGCTGATAGTGTCGTTAGTCTCCGTCCTGGTCTAGAGATTTCTCGTGATAAACTCTTAAATGACTTGGTTGATATCCAGTTTGAGCGAAACGATATTGATTTCCAACGGGGAAGATTTCGCGTTCGTGGGGATGTAGTGGAGATTTTCCCAGCTTCCCGAGATGAACACGCTTTTCGAGTAGAGTTCTTCGGTGACGAAATTGACCGTATCCGTGAGGTTGAAGCTTTGACAGGTCAGGTCTTGGGAGAAGTGGATCATTTGGCGATTTTCCCAGCCACTCACTTTGTGACCAATGATGATCACATGGAAGTTGCCATTGCCAAGATTCAGGCCGAGTTAGAAGAGCAACTAGCTGTCTTTGAAAAGGAAGGCAAACTGCTTGAAGCCCAGCGTTTGAAACAGCGAACAGAGTATGATATTGAGATGTTACGTGAGATGGGCTATACCAACGGGGTTGAAAACTACTCACGCCATATGGATGGACGTAGCGAAGGTGAGCCTCCTTATACCCTTCTCGACTTCTTCCCAGATGATTTCTTAATTATGATTGATGAGAGTCACATGACTATGGGACAAATCAAAGGCATGTACAATGGAGACCGTTCGCGTAAGGAAATGCTGGTTAATTATGGTTTCCGTTTGCCGTCTGCTTTGGACAATCGTCCTCTTCGCCGTGAAGAGTTTGAAAGCCATGTGCATCAGATTGTTTACGTTTCAGCGACACCTGGTGACTATGAAAATGAACAGACCGAGACAGTGATTGAGCAAATTATTCGCCCGACTGGGCTTTTAGACCCAGAGGTGGAAGTCCGTCCGACAATGGGACAGATTGATGACCTCTTAGGTGAAATCAATGCCCGTGTTGAAAAGAACGAACGAACCTTTATCACAACCTTGACCAAGAAAATGGCAGAAGACTTGACCGACTACTTCAAGGAAATGGGCATCAAGGTCAAGTACATGCACTCGGATATCAAGACCTTGGAGCGGACGGAGATAATTCGTGACCTACGCTTGGGTGTCTTTGATGTCTTGGTCGGAATCAACCTCCTCCGTGAAGG
This sequence comes from Streptococcus sp. SPS1, assembly GCF_030439915.1. Classification (GTDB taxonomy): domain Bacteria; phylum Bacillota; class Bacilli; order Lactobacillales; family Streptococcaceae; genus Streptococcus. The sequence goes on along the minus strand of NZ_JAQFJG010000013.1, from coordinate 40,268 downwards.
GATTGACGTTCCCGAAGTGAGTCTCGTAGCTATTCTTGATGCTGACAAGGAAGGTTTCCTTCGTAACGAACGTGGACTCATCCAGACCATTGGGCGTGCTGCCCGTAACAGTGAAGGTCATGTCATCATGTATGCTGACACCGTTACCCAGTCTATGCAACGTGCTATCGATGAAACTGCCCGCCGTCGGAAAATCCAGATGGCCTATAATGAAGAACATGGTATCGTTCCACAAACCGTCAAGAAAGAAATTCGTGACCTGATTGCCGTGACCAAGGCAGTTGCTAAGGAAGAGGACAAGGAAGTCGATATTAATAGCCTCAACAAACAAGAGCGCAAAGAACTAGTCAAGAAACTTGAAAAACAAATGCAAGAAGCCGTTGAGGTGCTTGACTTTGAATTAGCAGCTCAGATACGTGATATGATGTTGGAAGTCAAGGCGTTGGATTAGAATAGTACCTAAAGGAGAAAATATGGCTCGTTCCCAATTAACGATTTTAACAAATATTTGTCTGATTGAAGACCTCGAAACACAGCGCGTGGTTATGCAGTATCGCGCCCCTGAAAACAATCGCTGGTCTGGTTATGCCTTTCCTGGAGGTCATGTAGAAAATGATGAGGCTTTTGCGGAGTCTGTCATTCGTGAAATCTACGAAGAAACAGGGTTGACTATCCAAAATCCTCAACTTGTCGGCATTAAAAATTGGCCACTAGATACAGGTGGGCGCTATATTGTCATTTGTTATAAGGCGACTGAGTTCTCTGGTACCCTTCAATCTTCAGAAGAGGGAGAAGTTTCTTGGGTGCAAAAAGACCAGATTCCACACTTGGATCTGGCCTATGATATGTTACCCTTGATGGAGATGATGGAAGCTCCCGACAAGTCAGAGTTTTTCTACCGCCATCGTACAGAAGATGGCTGGGAAAAGAAAATCTTCTAGTCTTTTACTAAATAACCAAGCTGATCCAAGGCCTCCTCGATATAGTGGAGGTCTTGTTGTGTTTCCTGTATAATAGTAATAATAGATTTGGAAAAAATATATGTACTCTGAAATAAATTTAAAATATTTTTAGAAAAGTATTGACAAATCGAAAGAAAACGTTTACTATAGAATAAGGGAACGGTTCCACAACGTAAGAAGGAGGAATGATGACTACAATAAAACAGGTTGCTGAAGAAGCTGGAGTATCAAAATCAACGGTTTCAAGATATATATCAAAAAAAGGTTATGTTGGAGATGATGCGAGAGAGAAAATAAAAAATGCGATTAAAAAATTAAATTACACACCAAATGTATTAGCACAATCTTTGAAAACTAAAAAAAACCAAATGGTAGGACTCTTATTGCCAGATATTTCAAATCCCTTCTTCCCAAGATTGGTTCGAGGAGCTGAATCATATTTGAAAGATAAAGGTTATAGAATTATGGTTGGTACGATTTCAGACCAAGAATCTTTGAGTGAATATGTTAATTTACTGTTAAAAACAAATGCTGCTGGAATTATTACTACACATGACTTCACAAAAGAATATCCAGATTTATCATTACCTGTTGTTGTGGTTGACCGGATTAGTAAAGATACAGGTTACGGTGTCTTTTCTGATAATCAGTTGGGTGGACGTTTGGCTGCTGAAGCAATCTGTAATGCAGGTGCTAAACAAGTTCTGATTATTAAAGTTTTAGATGATAAAGCCGAGAATATCGCGGAACGGTTTGAAGCAAGTTTAAACTATTTGAGGAATAAATCTTTAGAAATTTGTATTGAAGAAAGTGAAACGTTTGACTTTGAAAAAATTCAAAAAGAAGCTAAAGAGAATCTAAAAAGAAATCCAAATATCGATAGTATTATAGCACCTTCTGATATTCATGCGATAGCTTATATTCATGAAATTTTAGCAATTGGTAAAAAAATTCCAGATGATATTCAAATCATTGGTTATGATGATATTGTACTTAGTCAATTTATTTATCCTTCTTTATCAACTATCCACCAATCATCATATAAAATGGGAGAACAGGCTGCAAAGCTAATCTATAATATGGCAAATAAGTTCTCTATAGATGAAGCTAAAATTAAACTACCTGTTAGATACGTAGAAAGAAATACATTAAGGAGAAAGTAATGAGTAAAATTGTTGTTGTTGGAAGTATTTCAATGGACTTAGTTATGAGAACAAAAAGGATTCCAGAAGGAGGTGAAACGATTTTTGGGGATTCATTTAATATAGTTCCAGGTGGAAAAGGTGCAAATCAAGCGGTAGCTATTGGTAGATTATCAAGTGTAGAAGATAATATTTACATATTTGGAAACGTCGGAGAAGATATTTTTTCAGCAGATTTACTAAGTAATCTGCAAAATAATAATATTTCTACAGAACATGTGGGAACGGTACCACAATATACAGGAGTTGCACAAATTACTTTATATGGAGGTGATAATAGGATTATTTATTATCCCGGAGCGAATAATTTAGTTAAAACAAATGATTGGAAAAATGAGTGGGAATTGATTAGTGATGCAAGTATTGTTGTATTACAGAATGAAATACCACATGAAGCCAACCTATCTATAGCTAAATTTTGTCAAGAAAATCAAGTTAAGGTGCTTTACAATCCTGCACCAGCTAGAGAAACAGACATAGAGATGATTCCTTTTTGTGATTTTATTACTCCTAATGAGCATGAATGTTCAGAGCTTTTTCCAGATAAGAAATTAGAAGAAATTATTAAAATTTATCCTAATAAAATGATTGTGACATTAGGAGTTGAAGGTTCTATTTATTATGATGGGACAGCAGTTCAGAAGATTCCTGCTATAAAAGCAGAAGTAGTTGATACTACAGGAGCAGGAGATACGTTTAATGGTGCTTTTGCTTATGCTATCTCAAAAGGAAAAGAGATGAATGTTGCATTGTTCTTTGCAACGATTGCTTCACATCTTTCTGTTCAAAGATTTGGAGCGCAAGGAGGCATGCCGAGTTTGAAAGAAATAAAGGAGCATTCAGGATATGAAGAAATATGGGATTTTAAATAGTAATATAGCAAAACTAGCTGATGATTTAGGTCATATGGATTTGGTTTGTATCGGAGATTTAGGATTGCCAGTTCCAAAAGGTGTTGACAAAATTGATTTAGCATTAAGAAAAGGTAGTCCAAGTTTTTTAGAAGTTTTAAAAGAATATTCAGATCATGTACTTATTGAAAAAATTTTCTTAGCAGAAGAAATTAAGGAAAAAAACAAAGAACAGTGGCAAGCAGTTCTAGATCTTTTAGGATCGAATATAATTATTGAATATATTAGTCATGAAGAATTGAAAGCTATGAATACTAAAGTTAAGGCAGTTATTCGCACTGGGGAAGATACACCATATTCGAATATAATCTTGCAATCAGGAGTTATTATTTAGAAGGGGGTTACCTATGAAAATTGAAATGAAGAACATTTCAAAATCTTTTGGGAATAATCGTGTTTTAGAAAGTATTGATTTGGTTCTTAATTCAGGAGAAGTTCATGCTTTAATGGGAGAGAATGGTGCAGGCAAATCAACCTTAATGAATATTTTAACTGGACTTTTTCCAGCTACTTCAGGAACTATTTTTATTGATGGAAAAGAAAAAACATTTTCTAATCCTCAAGAGGCAGAACGGTTTGGACTGAGTTTTATTCATCAAGAAATGAATACTTGGCCAGATATGACTGTACTTGATAATCTTTTTTTAGGAAGAGAAATTAAAAATTCGATTGGATTTCTAGATAAGGCTAGTATGGAAAGGAAAGCTAAAGAAGCATTTAAACGTCTTAATATATCTATTCCTCTCGATGCAATCATTGGTCAATTATCAGTCGGACAACAACAAATGATAGAAATAGCAAAATGTTTATTATCAGAAGTTTCCTTGTTGATTATGGATGAACCCACAGCAGCTTTAACTGATCGTGAAACTGAAACACTTTTTAAAGTGATAGAAGGATTAAAATCTGATGGTGTAGGTATTGTGTATATTTCACATCGGATGGAAGAAATCTTTAAGATTACAGATCTTATAACTGTTATGAGGGATGGGTTTGTAATTGATACCAAGAAAACGAAGTTAACCAATGCGGATGAATTAGTTCAGAAGATGGTAGGTCGTGAATTAGAAGATTATTATCCAGAAAAAAAGGCTGAGATTGGGAATATTGTTTTTCAAGCTAAGAATCTTTCTGGTGATGCTTTTACGGATATTTCTTTCTATGTACGTCAAGGGGAAATTCTTGGTTTTTCTGGTTTGATGGGTGCTGGTCGTACTGAAATAATGCGAGCAATTTTTGGAATTGATTCTTTAAAATCTGGTCAAATTATAATAAACGAAGAACAACTGATAATTAAAAATCCTTTTGAAGCAATTAAGCATGGAATTGGTTTCTTAACAGAAGATCGTAAAGACGAGGGATTGATTTTAGATTTTTCTATTAAAGATAATATGACTTTACCTAGTACTCGTGATTTTGTTAAAAATGGCATTTTTGATAATAAAACAAGTGATATATTTGTACAACGTTTAATTGATAGGCTACGAATTAAATCAGGTTATCCAGATAAGGAAGTTGGGACACTTTCTGGTGGTAATCAACAGAAAGTAGTTTTAGCAAAATGGATAGGTATTGCACCAAAAGTACTGATTTTAGATGAGCCAACTCGTGGGGTAGATGTTGGAGCTAAGCGTGAAATTTACCAATTAATGAATGAATTGGCTGAACGAGGTGTACCGATTATTATGGTATCTTCAGATTTACCAGAAGTGATTGGAGTCAGTGATCGCATTATGATCATGCATGAAGGTAGAATTAGTGGGGAATTAACACGTCGAGAAGCTACACAAGAAAAAGTTATGCAACTAGCTACAGGAGGACAATAGTGTGAAAAATACTATGAAGTACATGTCAGAATTGACAACAGTAATAGCATTGATAATTTTAATGGCTGTTATCACTATTATCAATTCAAATTTTTTAACAGCAAATAATCTGTTAAATTTACTATTGCAAGTAACATCAAATGCACTGATCGCTTTTGGAATGACTTTTGTTATTCTAACAGGTGGAATTGATTTATCAGTAGGATCAATTTTAGCCTTATCCAGTGCGCTCACAGCTGGCCTATTAGGATCTGGAATGCCTGTTACGTTAGCAATTCTCATCTCTTTAATTTTGGGTTGCATTCTGGGGATGATGAATGGGTTATTGATTTCCTACGGGAAATTAGCTCCATTTATCGTTACTTTAGCAACTATGACTATTTTTAGAGGCGCAACACTTGTTTATACAAATGGGAATCCTATTACAAAAGGATTAAGTGATACATTCTTATTTCAATTTTTGGGGCAAGGTTACATAGTAGGAATTCCATTTCCTGTAATTATTATGTTTATTGTATTTATTGTTTTATATGTTTTACTTCATAAAACAGCATTTGGTAAATCTGTATATGCTATAGGGGGGAATGAAAAAGCAGCATATATATCAGGTGTGAAATTAAATAAAGTGAAAATTATCATTTATTCAATATCAGGTATTATGGCTTCAATTTCTGGATTAATTATAACATCACGCTTAAGTTCTGCTCAACCAACAGCAGGTGCTAGTTATGAAATGGATGCTATTGCAGCTGTTGTTCTTGGAGGAACCTCTTTATCTGGAGGTAAAGGTCGTATACTTGGGACTCTAATAGGTGCTTTAATTATTGGAGTTTTGAATAATGGACTTAATATTATCGGTGTGTCAGCATTTTGGCAACAAGTAGTAAAAGGAGTTGTAATCTTAATTGCTGTTCTGATTGATCGTTTTAAAGTTGTAAAACAGTAGAATAATTTTCAATTTTTTTGGAAATAGTAACAATTTATTAGATGACGTACAATAATCGGGATGGAAACTATCCCTATAGATATATATTACGAGGAGTAATAACATGAAAATTATTAAAAAAATTAGCATTTTTGCTTTGTTTGTAACATTTATTTTTGCTTTAGTAGCTTGTGGAAAAACTGGTTTAGGAAATTCATCAAATGATAATAAATCTACGACTCAAAAGTCGGCAAAAGAATTAAAATTAGGAGTTTCTATTTCTACTACTAACAATCCTTATTTTGTGGCTATGAAAGATGGCCTTGAAAAAGCTGCAGGGGAAAAAGAAGTAACTTTGAAGATAGCAGATGCACAAGATGATGCTGCTAGACAAGCAGATGATATTCAAAATTTTATTAGTCAAAATGTAGATGCTTTACTAATTAATCCAGTTGATTCTGATGCAATTGTTACATCTATTAAAGCTGCTAATAATGCAAACATTCCGGTAATCTTAATTGACCGCGGTAGTAATGGTGGTGAAGTCTTGACAACTGTTGCTTCTGATAACGTAGAAGCAGGTAAAATGGCTGCAGAATTTATTACCAAGCAATTGGGAGAAAAAGCAAAAACTTTTGAATTATCAGGAGTCCCTGGCGCTTCTGCAACTGTAGATAGAGGTAAAGGATTTGAACAAATTTCAAAGACAAATTTAGATGTTCTTTCTAGTCAATCCGCTAATTTTGATCGCGCAAAAGCTTTGAATACAGCGCAAAATATGATTCAAGGAAACAAAGAAGTACAAGCAATCTTTGCACAGAATGATGAGATGGCGTTAGGAGCTGCACAAGCAGTAAAAGCAGCTGGTCTTAGCAATGTATTAATTGTTGGTATTGATGGTCAACCAGATGCACATGATGCTATTGCAAAAGGTGATATTACTGCCACTATTGCTCAGCAACCAGCTAAGATGGGTGAAATTGCTATTCAATCAGCTATCGATCATTATCAAGGGAAAAAACTGGAAAAAGAAACAGTTTCTCCAATTTATCTTGTGACTAAGGATAATGTTGATCAACATAACTGGTGATATATTTTTAGTAAGTAGGTAGTTGTTAATTTTCATTCAATGTAGTTTTTAAATATCATTGTTACTATTTGAGCTTTTGGATTCAAAAAGACCAGATTCCAAACTTGGATCTGGCCTATGATATGCTACCTTTGATGGAGATGATGGAAGCTCCGGACAAATCTGAATTTTTCTACCCTCGCCGTACAGAAGACGATTGGGAAAAGAAAATTTTCTAATCCTTTACTAAATAACCTAGCTGATTCAAGGCCTCCTCGATATAGCGGAGGTCTTGTTGTGTTTCGGCTTCGACTAGGTGGTAATGGATGCCATCTGTCAATTCAGACAGAGGTCTAAAGTCAGAATGCTCGACTTGTTCTAGAAAATGTTGCACATCTCTGCGACAAGACAGTTTCAGCAAGGTTTCGATTTCTCCATAAACGGGATGGTCAATCAAGGTATTCTGGACACGCCCTCCATTATCGACGATAGCAAGGAGTTCCTGACCGATTTCTTCAACTTCATGTTTCACTTTGAAAAGTTTGTGAACATAAGGATTGGTATCAACTTGCTTATAGATGTAGCCACGATTAGTGGATAGGATAGGAGCGCCATCGGCTCTTAAAATTGCAATGTCTTGTACAATGACTTGGCGTGTTACATGAAAATGCTCCGCCAAACTTTGGCCATTAAGGGCTTTAGGAGCTTCTTTCAAGAGTTGGAGCAGGGCTTGTTTGCGATCTTTTGTCATAGCTTTTCCTTTTAACGGCGTTTTCGAAGTACTTTATAGACAGCTAGTGCTAATGTATAGTCTACCATACTATGGATAATTGTGCCAAATCCAACTAGTACAAAGAGAACATAAAACATATTTTCTACATTGGTACCGGAAGTTGCATAAAAAACGACACAGGCTAATACTTCAGCAAGGGCATGGATAAGCGCTAAAACAAAGTTGAAAATCCAGGAAGCTTTTGGTTTATCTAGGGTATCGGGGAATTTTTGTAGGTAAAGAGCCCCCAAAGTCCCAAAAAAGATATGGGAAAAAGCTCGAAAAACGATAACCATGGGATAGCCAGCCATCAAAAATCCGAAACTAGAAGCTAGGATGACAAAAACAGTCATCAAGGGCGATAAGAACATGGCAATAAAAATAGCGATGTGGCTTCCTAAAGTATAGGAAGCAGGTGGAATGACAATCTTGAAAGGCATAACAATTGGAATCAAAATTGCAATAGCCGTTAAGAGGGCAGTCATTGTCATAAATTGTGTCTTTTTCCGTGTATTCATAAGAATCTCCTTTTTATTGTATATACACTAGTATAGTACAATAAAATAGACAATAAAGCAAGGATTTACTTAGGTTTATAGGTCATTTTTAAGTTAATACTCTTCGAAAACCTCTTCAAACTACGTCAGCTTCCATCTGCAATCTCAAAACCGTGTTTTGAGCAACCTGCGGCTAGCTTCCTAGTTTACTTTTTGATTTTCATTGAGTATAAATATTGGTAAAGAGTTCACTAAAAAGAAACTACTTCAAACAAAATCTCCACCTTCAAGCATGAAAGCGGAGATTGTTTTTATTTCTTCAAAGTTTGTAATCTTGGAACAATGGCTAGGGTTAGAACTGCGGAAATGACTAATTCGGCAATCGAATTTGTTGAGATAACAGTTGCTAGGAGTTTTTGGATATTACCATCAAAGACATTTCCAAAAAGGTAGAAAATTCCACCAAGTACAAAGACTGTGTTGGTTAGTGAACCAAGGGCACCAGCTAAAATCAGGCCAGTCTTGTTTTTCATCAGTTTATAGACTAGATACGGAGTTAAACCAATCAAAATACGTGGGACGATGGCAATGATAGCTGAGTAGATGTTTCCGTTTGGTACAAATGGTGAGAAGAGGTAGCTTGTTGGTAAAATTGTAATCGTGTTAACCGTCAAACTAAGTAGCCCCATCAAAAATCCAAGTGTAACCCCAACTCGTGGACCGTAGATAATGCTGGCAATAATGACAGGAATATGAACGATGGTCGGTTTGATTGGAAATGGGAAAAGGTTAAAGATAAGTGAGCTCAGAAAGTGTATCACGAGCATGGTTGCAAAAAAGATAGCAATAGGTGCAATATTAGAGCGTTTTTTCATCGAGAGTTTCCTTTATTCTTTCTAAAATAATTGTGAGGTCAGCTAAGGCTCCTCGTCCGTGGTCTCCACAAGCTAGTAGGGATTCCTTAGGAGCAATCAGCTGATAGCCGTAGGCTTCTAATGTTTTCAGATTAGCCTGAGTTGCTGGATGGTCATACATTTTTGTATTCATTGCTGGTGCGATGAGTTTTGGGATATGACTTGGCAAGGCTAGAGCCGTACTGGTCACCATGTTGTCCGCAAAGCCGTGGGCTAGTTTTGCAATAGTGTTAGCAGTTGCAGGGGCCACAATAAATAAATCCGCCTTTTTTCCAAGTTCGATATGATTGACCTGATCAGGATAGGGTTCCTTCATGACATCCAAGTGGACAGGGTTCTGTGAGAGTACCTGTAGTGTCAAAGGTTGGATAAACTCTGTAGCAGCCTGAGTCATTAAAACAGTGACTTGGTGGCCTTGTTTTTTTAGAGAACTGACTAAATCTGCCGACTTGTAAGAGGCGATTGAGCCCGTTACAGCCAAGAGAATATGTGCCATAGCTTTCCTTTCTATGAATGATAGTCTTGAATTTTTTCAAGGAGGAGTTTTGCAATTTCTTCTTTAGTGTTAACCGTTTGAAGATAATCTTTCTCAACAAAGATTGCACGATGCTGGTTTGCTGAAATTTGAGTCAGGTCATTTGCGATAATCAAGTCTGCTTGGTTCTTGATAAGACTTTTTCTGGCAATCTCGATGAGATAATCCTCAGAGACATCAACCAGCAGTTTAAAGCCAATCAGATGAATAGCAGGATTCCATTCCTTGACTAGAGAGATGATTTTAGGTGTTTTTTTCAGGAATAAAACCTGAACCTCATCAGTCGAAGAAATCTTAGCTTGATGATTCTGCTTGCTTAAAAATTCTTCTAGATTGGAGCTAGCCTGAACTTCCTCAAGTCCTGTCATATAAACAGAAGTGTAGTCGGACACCGCCATTGAGTGAATCAAAACCTGATAATCTGCAACCCGTTCTTGCATTTCCAGTAGAAGGTCGTTGGTATTGGTAATTTCACGAATGCTTAGATTAGGGTGAGCTTCTGGCTTCTGAGCTCGTTTTGTCGTAATTAAACAAACTTCATGCCCTGCAGCAAGCAAGGTTTCTGTGATGATTTTCCCCAAGTGACCTGTAGAATGGTTAGTGATAGAGCGGACGCTATCGATAGCTTCACTGGTACCGCCCGATGTAACTAAAATTTTCATAGCACCATTGTACCAAAAAAAAAATAATAAGCAAAAGAAAGCGCTTGAATATATATAAAAAATAATAAGAATCTACTATAGTTTAAAACTATAAAGCCATATAAAATTTAAGAAAGGACTCTAAAAACCTCAAAAATAGGGATATTTACGAACGTTTAGAGAGTTTTTGGATGTTAAAAATCTTGTTTTGTGTTATAATGAATTATCATATAAGAGGTTAGAGGAGTTTTGAATGAAAACAGATATTGAAATCGCACAGAGTATTGAGTTGAAGCCAATCGTTGATGTTGTAGAGAAACTGGGCATTTCTTACGATGATTTGGAGTTGTACGGAAAGTATAAGGCTAAGCTTAGCTTTGATAAAATTCGTGCAGTTGAGAGCAATCCAGTTGGGAAATTAATTTTGGTTACTGCCATCAATCCAACGCCTGCAGGTGAAGGGAAATCAACCATTACCATTGGTCTGGCGGATGCCTTGAACAAAATTGGCAAGAAAACCATGATTGCTATTCGCGAACCATCTCTTGGTCCAGTAATGGGGATTAAGGGTGGTGCTGCAGGCGGTGGGTATGCACAAGTTCTGCCAATGGAAGACATCAACCTCCACTTTACTGGGGATATGCATGCGATTACAACTGCCAACAATGCTCTTTCTGCCTTGATTGACAACCACTTGCACCAAGGAAATGAGCTTGGAATTGACCAACGTCGTATCCTCTGGAAACGCGTTGTGGACTTGAACGACCGTGCTCTTCGCCATGTGACCGTTGGACTTGGTGGTCCTCTAAACGGTATTCCTCGTGAGGATGGCTTTGACATTACCGTCGCTTCCGAAATCATGGCGATTCTTTGCTTGGCTACGGATATCGAGGACTTGAAACGTCGTTTGGCGAAGATCGTTATCGGTTATCGCTATGATCGTACACCTGTTTCTGTAGGTGATTTGCAGATTGAAGGTGCCTTAGCTTTGATCTTGAAGGATGCGATTAAGCCTAATCTCGTTCAAACAATTTATGGTACACCTGCCTTTGTACATGGTGGTCCATTTGCCAATATTGCTCACGGATGTAACTCTGTCTTGGCAACGACAACAGCCCTTCACTTGGCTGATTACACAGTTACTGAAGCTGGTTTTGGTGCAGACCTTGGTGCCGAGAAATTCCTTGACATTAAGACACCAAACTTGCCAACATCTCCAGATGCAGTAGTTATTGTTGCAACCCTTCGTGCCCTTAAGATGAATGGTGGCGTGGCTAAAGAAGCTTTGACAGAAGAAAACGTAGAAGCAGTTAGAGCAGGTTTTGCTAACTTGAAACGCCACGTTGAGAACATCCGTAAGTTCGGTATTCCAGCAGTTGTGGCTATTAACGAATTTGTCTCTGATACAGAAGCTGAAATTGCAGCCTTAAAAGAACTTTGTGCTTCAATTGATGTACCAGTTGAATTGGCTAGTGTCTGGGCTGATGGTGCAGAAGGTGGAGTATCACTTGCCGAAACAGTTGTCAAGACTATCGCTGAAACCCCAGCTAACTATAGACGTTTGTATGACAATGATCTTTCTGTTCAAGAAAAGATTGAAAAGATTGTTACTGAAATCTACCGTGGTAGCAAAGTAAACTTTGAGAAGAAAGCTCAAACACAAATCGCTCAAATCGTTCAAAACGGTTGGGACAAATTGCCAATCTGTATGGCTAAGACCCAGTATAGCTTCTCAGACAATCCAAATGCACTTGGAGCACCTGAAAACTTTGAAATTACCATTCGCGAATTGGTACCAAAATTAGGTGCAGGCTTTATCGTTGCATTAACTGGTGATGTCATGACCATGCCTGGACTTCCAAAACGACCAGCAGCTCTCAATATGGATGTTGAAAGCGATGGAACAGTCCTAGGTTTGTTCTAGTATATTAAAATTGACTTGAAATGAGTTTGGAGATTTTAACCCAAGCTCATTTTTTATCTAGATATAAGGCCTTGTCTTCAGCTGATGAGAGAGTTGTTTACTAGTCGTAACCAGTCTAGGTAAAGATATTTTCCCTGATTTCTGATATAATAGAAATATTGACTTCAAGAGTAAGGAAGAGAAGATGAACGCATTATTAAATGGAATGAATGACCGTCAGGCTGAGGCGGTGCAAACGACAGAAGGGCCCTTGTTAATCATGGCGGGGGCTGGCTCTGGAAAGACCCGAGTTTTGACCCACCGCATTGCTTATCTGATTGATGAAAAGCTGGTCAATCCTTGGAATATCTTGGCTATTACCTTTACTAATAAGGCTGCGCGTGAGATGAAAGAGCGTGCTTATAGCCTTAATCCAGCCACTCAGGACTGTCTGATTGCGACCTTCCACTCCATGTGTGTTCGTATTTTGCGTCGCGATGCGGACCATATTGGCTACAATCGTAATTTTACAATTGTCGATCCTGGTGAACAGCGAACGCTCATGAAACGCATTCTTAAGCAGTTAAACTTGGATCCGAAAAAATGGAATGAACGGAGCATCTTAGGGACCATTTCAAATGCTAAGAATGATTTGATTGATGATGTAGCTTATGCTGCTCAAGCTGGCGATATGTATACGCAAATCGTGGCTCAGTGCTATACTGCTTATCAGAAAGAGCTTCGTCAGTCTGAGTCGGTTGACTTTGATGATTTGATTATGCTGACCCTGCGTCTCTTTGATCAAAATCCTGATGTTTTGACCTACTACCAGCAGAAGTTTCAATACATCCATGTTGATGAGTACCAAGATACCAACCACGCTCAGTACCAATTGGTCAAACTCTTGGCTTCGCGCTTTAAAAACATCTGTGTGGTTGGGGATGCGGACCAGTCTATCTACGGTTGGCGTGGTGCTGATATGCAGAATATTTTGGATTTCGAGAAAGATTATCCCCAAGCCAAGGTTGTTTTGTTGGAGGAGAATTACCGTTCCACTAAAACCATTCTCCAAGCGGCCAACGAGGTCATTAAAAACAATAAAAACCGCCGTCCTAAGAATCTCTGGACTCAAAATGCTGATGGGGAACAAATCGTTTACTATCGTGCCGATGATGAGCTGGATGAGGCTGTATTTGTAGCTAGAACTATAGATGAACTTAGTCGCAGTCAAAACTTTCTTCACAAGGATTTTGCAGTTCTCTATCGGACTAATGCCCAGTCTCGTACTATTGAGGAAGCCTTGCTTAAGTCAAATATCCCTTATACCATGGTTGGCGGAACCAAGTTCTACAGCCGTAAGGAAATTCGTGATATTATCGCTTACCTCAACCTCATTGCCAATTTGTGTGACAATATCAGTTTTGAGCGTATTATCAACGAACCGAAACGTGGAATTGGGCCAGGTACAGTTGAGAAAATCCGTGACTTTGCGAATATGCAAGACATGTCCATGCTAGATGCTTCAGCCAATATCATGTTATCTGGTATCAAAGGTAAAGCAGCCCAGTCTATCTGGGATTTTGCCAATATGATTCTAGATTTACGAGAGCAGCTAGATCAATTAACTATTACAGAGTTGGTTGAGGCTGTCCTAGAAAAAACAGGTTACGTCAATATTCTAAATGCTCAAGCGACTTTAGAAAGCAAGGCTAGGGTTGAAAATATTGAAGAGTTCCTTTCTGTGACGAAAAACTTTGATGACACCTCTGATGGGCTAGAAAAAGAAACTGGTCTGGACAAACTGAGCCGTTTCTTAAATGACTTGGCCTTGATTGCCGATACAGATTCAGGTAGTCAGGAGACATCAGAAGTGACCTTGATGACCCTGCACGCTGCCAAAGGTCTCGAGTTTCCAGTTGTCTTTTTGATTGGGATGGAAGAAAATGTCTTTCCTCTTAGTCGTGCGGCTGAAGATCAAGATGAATTAGAGGAAGAGCGCCGTCTGGCTTATGTAGGTATCACGCGTGCAGAGAAAATCCTCTATCTGACCAATGCCAACTCACGCCTGCTTTTTGGTCGTACCAACTACAACCGTCCAACTCGTTTTATTAACGAAATCAGTTCAGACTTGCTTGAGTATCAAGGATTGGCGCGCCCAGCAAATTCAAGTTTTAAGGCATCATATAGTAGTGGTGGTCTTGCCTTTGGTCAAGGTATGAGTCTGGCTCAAGCTCTTCAAGACCGTAAATGCAGTGCTGCCCCAAAATCTATCCAGTCAAGCGGTCTTCCATTTGGTCAATTTACAGCTGGCGCAAAATCAGCTTCTAGCGAGACAAATTGGTCTATTGGTGATATTGCTCTCCACAAGAAATGGGGAGAGGGAACTGTTCTGGAAGTTTCAGGTAGCGGTGCTACTCAGGAATTAAAAATCAATTTCCCAGAAGTAGGTTTGAAAAAACTTTTAGCTAGTGTGGCTCCAATTGAGAAAAAAATCTAATTTTTCATCCTTCTCACGAATAATAAAGTGAGGAGGATTTTTATGTACAGTATTTCATTCCAAGAAGATTCATTATTACCAAGAGAGAGACTGACCCAAGAAGGAGTGGAAGCGCTCAGTAATCAAGAGTTGCTAGCTATTTTACTCAGGACAGGAACACGTCAAGCTAGCGTTTTTGAAATTGCCCAGAAAGTCTTGAGCAATCTTTCAAGCCTAACGGATTTGAAAAAAATGACCCTGCAGGAATTGCAGAGTCTATCTGGTATCGGACGTGTTAAGGCAATAGAATTACAAGCAATGATTGAACTGGGGCATCGTATTCATAAACATGAGACCCTTGAGATGGAAAGTATTCTCAGTAGCCAAAAGTTGGCCAAGAAGATGCAGCAGGAGTTGGGACATAAAAAACAAGAGCACCTGGTGGCGCTCTATCTCAATACTCAAAATCAAATCATTCATCAACAGACCATTTTTATCGGCTCAGCTACTCGTAGTATTGCTGAACCACGTGAGATTCTTCACTATGCTATCAAGCATATGGCGACTTCTCTCATCTTGGTTCACAATCATCCTTCGGGAGCGGTAGCGCCTAGCCGAAATGATGATCAAGTCACTAAACTTGTAAAAGAAGCCTGTGACCTAATGGGGATTGTCCTCTTGGACCATTTGATTGTCTCTAATTCTAATTACTTTAGTTATCGTGAAAAGACGGATTTAATCTAAAGTTCATTAACAACATAGTCAAAGAGGTTTTTATCTTTGGGGCGATTTTCAAATAGAAATTCTGGATGCCATTGGACACCGAGAAAGGCGACATCATCCGTACTCATGACAGCTTCAATAATGCCATCTTTAGGATCATGAGCCGCAATCTTTAAATTTGGTGCTAAATCCTTGATGCTCTGATGGTGGAAGGAGTTGATATGGGAGATTTCTCCATAGATTTCTCGAAGAACAGTATCAGGTTCTGTCACCAAGCGTTGGGTTGTGTACTCTGCGGAACAATCCTGCCAGTGGTCTTCGATATCTTGATACAAAGTTCCACCCATGGCAACGTTAAAGAGTTGGGTACCACGGCAGACAGAAAAAATTGGCTTTTTCTGTTTAATAGCTTCCTTGATGAGGGCCAGTTCGAAGATATCTCTTTGAAGGTGGTAGTCATCGCTATCAATGGTTTTTGGTTCACCATAGAATTTTGGATCAACATTTTGCCCACCTGTCAAGATGAGCTTGTCAATCATACTGATATAGTGGCAGGCCATTTCTTGATCACCAATCGGTAGGATGATGGGAATCCCTCCAGCGTCTTTAACGCCTTCCACAAAGCCTTTTGCTGCGTAGCTCATCATGATGTCATCATCAGGATGAGTTTTTTCGTTTCCTGTAATCCCTATAACTGGTTTTTTCATAAAATGATTTTCGCTTTCTAATCCTCTTTTCGCATGAAATAGAGGAGGGTTTGGAGTTCACTTGTCAAATCAACATACTGAACGACCACGTCTTTTGGTAAATGCAGATGGACTGGTGAAAAACTGAGAATTCCTTTCACACCAGCATCTACCAAGAGATTGGCAACCTCTTGTGACTTAACACTGGGAACGGTCAGGATAGCAGTCTTCACATCAGCATCCTTGATTTTATCCTTGATTTGAGAAATTCCGTAAATGGGAATCCCATCAGGAGTTTGGGTGCCGACTTCGGGATGGTCATCTAGGTCAAAGGCCATGATAATCTTCATCTTGTTACGTTCATGGAAGCGGTAGTGGAGAAGGGCATGGCCCATATTTCCAATACCTACCAGCATGACATTGGTAATAGAGTTATCATTGAGCAAATCGGCAAAAAACGTCATCAGTTTTTTGACATCATAGCCAAAACCACGACGACCTAGTTCACCAAAATAGGAAAAATCACGACGTACGGTCGCTGAATCAATACCGATAGCCTCTGCAATTTGCTTAGAGTTGGCACGTTCAATCTTTTCTGCATGAAATCTCTTAAAAATTCGATAGTAGAGAGAGAGTCTTTTTGCTGTAGCTTTTGGAATAGCAGACTGTTTATCTTTCACAAAATCACAACCTTTCTATTCTTCTATTTTATAGAAACATTGTGAAAAAATCAACAAAAACAAGAAAAAACTAAGAAAAATCTTAGTTTTGATGTAAAAAATCTGCATGTGATAGAAAACGGTAGAGGTCTCCGACCAGACCCTGATAAACTTTCTGGCCCTTAAAAGTCAGAGAAGTTACATAAAGTGTATCTGGCAGGGTCACACATCCTGACAAAGCCAGCATGAGTGCCTCATAATCTTCATACTTGAGAGTCCGCTCTACATGATAGCTGTCTTTATAGGTCAGTTTAAACATATGGGACCTATCTTTCAGATTTTGTAAAGACACCACGTTCTACTAAGCTATCCATGAGGAAGTAGAATTTTTCCTGATGAATGTGGTGGTCTTCTGATTTGAAAATATCAACTAGACGAAGGCCAAACTTGTCAGTGATATTGATTTTAGCCCCTGTAAGTTCCTTGTTAATGATGATTTTGAGTCGGAAGCCTTCACCGCTGTTTGGCACTTTTTCCAAAAGGCGAGTTAGTTCGTAGTTACCAACCTTTGTTTCAAAAAAAGTGTTGTCCTTAAGGGTGAATTTTTTAACAGAAGGGCTAAGAGTGTAGTCGTAACGACAATTTTTTAACTGAATGGTTTTTTCAAATGCCATATGGCTAACCTCCGATAATTTCTTTTAAGGTTTTTGCGAGGGTATGTAGGTCTTCAAGAGTATTTTGTGGCGACAAACTGATACGAACGGATTCCTTCAGACGTTCTGAATTTGCCCCGTACATGGCTTCAAGAACATGGCTGGATTGGACAATGCCTGCCGTACAGGCTGAGCCAGTAGAGATTGAAATTCCAGCTAAATCTAGCCGAAGGAGTAAGAGGTCATTTTTCTGACCAGGAAATCCAATATTGAGAACATAAGGGAGATGATGTTCTCCTCTATTCACGTAATACTGAATTCCTTCTAGCTCTGCAAGAAAGGCAGTTTCTAGATTTTGTACATGTTGGAAATGTTCTTCTTGTTTTTCTAGGTCTTCTTTTAGGGCTGCAACCATACCCACGATGGCAGCTAGATTTTCAGTTCCGGCTCGTTTTTTCTGTTCTTGGTCTCCGCCATGAAGATAGGAATCAAAGTCCATGCTAGATGCGTAGAGAAAACCGATTCCCTTAGGACCATGGAACTTGTGGGCAGAAGCAGTGAGAAAATCAATGCCCAATTCTTCTGGATGTATAGGGATCTTACCAATAGCCTGAACAGCATCGACATGATAGGCGGCTGGGTGTTGCTTGAGTATTTGGCCAATTTCAGCAATGGGCAGTAGGTTTCCTGTCTCATTATTGGCAAACATGGTAGAAACCAAAATCGTATCGTCACGTAAAGCCTTTTGAATTTGCTGGGCTGCGATTTCTTGATTTTTTGGCTGGATAATGGTTGCTTCAAAACCAAAGTGTTGAACCAAGTAATCAATGGTTTCAAGGACGGCATGGTGCTCAATGGCAGTTGTGATGATATGTTTTCCTTGTTCTTGATGACGAAGGCAGTAGCCAATGATGGCAGTATTGTTGCCTTCAGTCCCACCAGAAGTGAAAAAGATATGTTGAGGTTTTGTCCCCAGTAACTGAGCTAGTTCCTGACGGGCTTCTCGTAAGAGTTTACCAGCTTGACGACCATGACCATGAATACTAGAAGGATTTCCATAGGTTCCTTGCATAACCTCGGTCATAGCTGAAATAGCAACTGCTGACATAGGAGTCGTCGCAGCATTGTCCAAATAAATCAAAGAATCACCTTATTTCTTTTTGTTGTAGGCAAAGAGTGGGCTGACTGGTTTTCTTTCGTGAATACGGACGATGGCATCACCAATTAACTCACTAGCAGTGATGTAGCATACGTTTTTAGGAGTTTTTTCTTTTGTTGCTACTGAATCAGTCACAAGAATTTCTTTAATCTTAGTATTGTCAAGAAGTTCAGCAGCTCCCTCGACGAAGAGACCGTGGCTAGAAACAGCATAAATTTCTGTAGCCCCTTCACGTTCAACGATTTTAGCAGCTTCAGAGAAGGTACGTCCTGTATTCAGAATATCGTCAATTAAGATGGCTTTCTTACCTTCAACATCACCAATAATATAACCTTCGTTACGAGTTGCATCGTCTTGAGGGTAGTCGATAATGGCGATAGGAGCATCAAGATATTCAGCCAAGCTACGAGCACGTTTGACACCTGAATTTTTAGGGCTGACGACAACAACATCTGAGCCAAGTAGACCTTTATCGCAGTAATGTTTTGCAAATAGGGGAACAGTGAAAAGATTATCCACTGGAATATCAAAGAAACCTTGAACCTGAACAGCATGCAAATCAAGAGTCAGGATACGATCAACACCAGCCTTAACCAGCATATTTGCAACTAGTTTCGCTGTAAGTGGCTCACGTGGTGAAGCAATGCGGTCTTGACGTGCATAGCCAAAATATGGAAGGACAACGTTGATACTGTGGGCACTTGCGCGCACACAAGCGTCAACCATGATCAACAATTCCATTAGGTGGTTGTTAACAGGGAAACTTGTAGACTGGATGATGTAAACATCATAACCACGGACACTTTCTTCGATATTCACTTGGATTTCTCCGTCTGAAAATTGACGTGATGATAGTTTTCCAAGTGGGACACCAACAGCTTGTGCAATTTTCTGTGCAATCTCTTGGTTAGAGTTGAGTGCGAAAAGTTTCATGTTTTTTCTATCTGACATTATAGACCGTCCTCTGTAAACTTTATAAATCCTAGTGATATTTGCCTTACATATATGAACTGGGATTCGTGTATTTTTATTTTTTCTATTTTACCAAAAAATGGAGATTATTTCAGCTATTTTTCATACTTTTGACAAATCGAACCAATTTTGAGGGAGCTTTTTGATAAGAAATCTGATTTTCCTCTAAAAATTGCTGGAAATCCTGTTTGCCTTGCTCATGATTTTCCACTTCAAGCTCCAATTCGTAATCTATCATATCAAAGTACTGACTTTCATCCAGTGCCATGAGGCCAATAGCTGTCTTCATTTCATAGCGAAGTGTCGTTAGACAACCAAGAACCTGCCATTCACTAGTTTGGATACCATGTTTAGCCAATTCATCAAGAACCAGCCCTTGAGGAAGTTCTTTCTTGCTCAGATAGTTTTCAGCATCTTTTAGTTGCAATTTTTGGTTGTATTCCATGTTCCCAACACTTTGTGGGACTTTGAGTGTCAATTCTGCCCAGTCTTCAAAGGTTCGAATGCGCATAGCAACTTTCTTTTCTCGCAGCTCAAAATCAGGCGTGTCCATGTAGTAATTTTTTTGAAGAACAGGAGTGACACCTGTGAACTGGTCTTTTAGACGATCATACTCATCTTTTTTCAAGAGTGTTTTCAATTCAATTTCTAAATGTTTCATTTTTCTTACCTTTTCTTTATCTATGAAAGCGGATTATATGATATAATAGCTTTGTATTTATTGTATATGAATCTGGAGAAAAAATCAAAGATATTTTTGACGGATAATATGAGAACAAGGGAGAATATATGACCTTAGAATGGGAAGAATTTCTAGATCCTTACATTCAAGCTGTTGGTGAGTTAAAGATTAAACTACGTGGTATTCGCAAGCAATATCGTAAGCAAAATAAGCACTCTCCGATTGAGTTTGTGACTGGTCGAGTCAAGCCAATTGAAAGTATCAAGGAAAAAATGGCTCGTCGTGGCATTACTTATGCGACCTTGGAACACGATTTGCAGGATATTGCTGGCTTACGTGTGATGGTTCAGTTTGTAGATGACGTCCAAGAAGTTGTGGCTATTTTGCACAAGCGTCAGGATATGCGAATCATACAGGAGCGAGATTACATTACTCATCGAAAGGCTTCAGGCTACCGTTCCTATCATGTGGTAGTAGAATATATGGTTGATACCATCAATGGAGCTAAGACTATTTTGGCAGAGATTCAAATTCGTACCTTGGCCATGAATTTCTGGGCAACGATAGAACATTCTCTCAACTACAAGTACCAAGGGGATTTCCCAGATGAGATTAAGAAGCGACTGGAAATTACAGCTAGAATCGCCCATCAGTTGGATGAAGAAATGGGTAAAATTCGTGATGATATCCAAGAAGCCCAGGCACTTTTTGATCCCTTGAGTAGAAAATTAAATGACGGTGTAGGAAACAGTGACGATACAGATGAAGAATACAGGTAAACGAATTGATCTGATAGCCAATAGAAAACCGCAGAGTCAAAAGGTTTTGTATGAATTGAGAGATCGTTTGAAGAGAAATCAGTTTATACTTAATGATAGCAGTCCGGACATTGTCATTTCCATTGGTGGAGATGGCATGCTCTTGTCGGCCTTTCATAAGTACGAAGACCAACTTGATAAGGTACGCTTTATCGGTCTTCATACAGGACATCTGGGCTTTTATACTGATTATCGTGATTTTGAGTTGGATAAGTTAATGACCAATTTGCAGCTAGATACCGGAGCAAGGGTTTCTTACCCTGTTCTAAATGTGAAGGTTTTTCTTGGAAATGGAGAGGTCAAGATTTTTCGTGCCCTCAATGAAGCCAGCATCCGCAGGTCTGATCGAACCATGGTGGCAGATATTGTCATCAATGGTGTTCCCTTTGAACGTTTTCGTGGAGACGGGCTAACAGTTTCGACACCGACTGGTAGTACTGCCTATAACAAGTCTCTTGGTGGTGCTGTTTTGCACCCTACCATTGAAGCTCTTCAGTTAACGGAAATTGCCAGTCTTAACAATCGCGTCTATCGAACGCTGGGTTCGTCCATTATTGTGCCTAAGAAGGATAAGATTGAACTCATTCCAACAAGAAATGATTACCACACCATTTCGGTTGACAATAGTGTCTATTCTTTTCGTAGTATCGAGCGAATCGAGTATCAAATTGACCATCATAAGATTCACTTTGTCGCTACACCTAGCCACACCAGTTTCTGGAATCGTGTTAAGGATGCATTTATCGGCGAGGTGGATGAATGAGGTTTGAATTTATCGCAGATGAACATGTCAAGGTTAAGACCTTCTTAAAAAAGCACGAGGTTTCTAAGGGACTTCTGGCCAAGATTAAGTTTCGAGGCGGAGCTATTCTGGTCAATGACCAACCTCAAAATGCAACCCATCTATTGGATATTGGGGACCGCGTTACCATTGATATTCCCGCTGAGGAAGGCTTTGAAACTCTAGAAGCTATCGAGAGACCATTAGACATTCTCTATGAGGATGATCATTTTCTAGTTTTAAACAAACCCTATGGAGTGGCTTCTATTCCTAGTATCAATCACTCTAATACCATTGCCAATTTTATTAAGGGTTACTATGTCAAGCAAAATTATGAAAATCAGCAGGTTCACATTGTAACCAGGCTTGATAGAGATACTTCTGGCTTGATGCTCTTTGCCAAGCACGGCTATGCCCACGCACGATTAGACAAGCAGTTGCAGAAGAAATCTATCGAGAAACGCTATTTTGCTTTGGTTAAAGGTGATGGATACTTGGAGCCAGAGGAGGAAATTATTGCTCCTATTGCGCGTGATGAAGACTCTATTATCACCAGACGGGTGGCTAAAGGTGGAAAGTATGCCCATACATCCTACAAGATTGTAGCTTCTTATGGAAATATTCACCTGGTAGATATTCGTTTGCACACTGGACGAACCCACCAAATCCGAGTCCATTTTTCTCATATTGGTTTTCCTTTGTTGGGAGATGACTTGTACGGTGGTAGTCTGGACGACGGCATTCAACGTCAGGCCCTGCATTGCCATTACCTATCCTTTTATCATCCATTTTTAGAGCAAGACTTGCAGTTAGAAAGTCCCTTGCCGGATGATTTCAGTAACCTTATTACTCAGTTAACAACTAATACTCTATAAAAACTATTTCAGAGTATAATTATTATCTTAAAGGAGAAAACTCATGGAAGTTTTTGAAAGTCTCAAAGCCAACCTAGTTGGTAAAAATGCTCGTATCGTTCTCCCCGAAGGGGAAGAGCCACGTATTCTTCAAGCGACTAAACGCTTGGTAAAAGAAACAGAAGTGATTCCTGTTTTGCTTGGAAATCCTGAAAAAATTAAAATTTATCTTGAAATTGAAGGGATCATGGATGGTTATGAAGTCATTGACCCTCAACATTATCCTCAATTTGAAGAAATGGTTGCTGCCTTGGTGGAGCGTCGCAAGGGTAAAATGACTGAAGAAGAAGCACGCAAGGTTTTGGTTGAAGATGTAAACTACTTTGGTGTTATGTTGGTTTACTTGGGCTTGGTTGATGGAATGGTATCTGGAGCTATTCACTCAACAGCTTCGACAGTTCGCCCAGCCCTACAAATCATCAAAACTCGTCCAAATGTAACGCGTACTTCAGGTGCTTTTCTCATGGTTCGTGGCTCTGAACGTTATCTATTTGGAGACTGTGCCATTAACATCAATCCTGATGCAGAAGCCTTGGCTGAAATTGCCATCAACTCAGCAATCACAGCTAAGATGTTTGGTATCGAACCTAAAATTGCTATGCTAAGCTATTCTACTAAAGGTTCAGGTTTTGGTGAAAGCGTTGATAAGGTCGTTGAAGCAACTAAAATTGCTCACGACTTGCGTCCTGACCTTGAAATTGATGGTGAGTTGCAATTTGATGCAGCCTTTGTTCCAGAAACTGCAGCTCTGAAAGCTCCTGGAAGTACGGTAGCTGGTCAAGCAAATGTCTTCATCTTCCCAGGTATCGAAGCAGGAAATATTGGCTACAAGATGGCCGAACGTCTTGGTGGCTTTGCGGCTGTAGGACCTGTTTTGCAAGGTTTAAACAAGCCAGTTAATGACCTTTCTCGTGGATGTAATGCAGATGATGTTTACAAGTTGACCCTTATCACAGCAGCTCAAGCAGTTCATCAATAAGATTTAGTCCTCTTTCCCTTGGGAAGAGGCTTTTTAATACTGGGAAAAGGACAGTTAGAGTCTTCTGTGTTATACTAGAGATATGTTAGATTTGAAAGAATACGGTATCGTTATATGGTCAGAGGAGAAGATTATTTCTTTCCGTGAGAAACTTCTCAGTTGGTATGATGAAAACAAAAGAGATTTACCGTGGCGTAGAAGTAAAAATCCTTATCACATCTGGGTATCTGAAATCATGCTTCAGCAGACCAGGGTGGATACGGTTATCCCTTACTATGAACGATTCTTGGACTGGTTTCCAACAGTAGAAAGTTTGGCGAATGCGCCTGAAGAGCGTTTGTTGAAGGCTTGGGAAGGTTTGGGTTATTATTCTCGAGTTCGTAATATGCAGGCTGCAGCCCAGCAGATTATGACTGATTTTGGTGGCCAATTTCCAAACACCTATGAAGGAATTTCCAGTTTGAAAGGGATTGGCCCTTACACAGCAGGAGCGATTTCCAGTATTGCTTTTAACTTGCCTGAGCCAGCGGTCGATGGTAATGTCATGCGGGTCTTGGCGCGTCTGTTTGAAGTCAACCACGATATTGGGATTCCAAGTAATCGCAAAATTTTTCAGGCAATGATGGAAATCTTGATTGACCCAGAACGGCCAGGTGACTTTAACCAAGCCTTAATGGACTTGGGCTCAGATATTGAGGCTCCTGTAAATCCCAGACCAGAAGAAAGTCCAGTTAAGGACTTTAGTGCGGCATATCAGAATGGCACAATGGACCGTTATCCAATCAAGGCTCCCAAGAAAAAGCCGGTCCCTATTTATCTTAAAGCCTTGGTGGTAAAGAATAGTCAGGGACAATTTTTGCTTGAAAAAAATGAAAGTGAAAAGCTCTTGGCAGGATTTTGGCATTTCCCCTTGATAGAAGTTGATGAGTTTCCGCAAGAAGAGCAGTTTGACCTCTTTCATCAGGTTGCAGAAGAAAGTGTGAACTTTGGCCCCAGTCCAGAGGAGAGTTTCCAGCAGGACTATGACCTAGATGTTGATTGGTTTGATACTTATTTTGAGACTGTCAAGCATATCTTTAGCCATCGCAAGTGGCATGTTCAAATTGCAGCAGGTCAGGTAAGTGACTTCCATGACTTTTCAGATAGGGAAGTTCGCTGGCTTTCACCAGAAGAGTTTAAGAATTACCCACTTGCTAAACCCCAACAAAAAATCTGGCAGGCTTATGCAAAAGCCAACTTAGACAGTAGCCAAGACTAGCTATCGTGTCTTCTTGCTATTTTTTTGGTATAATAGTAGAGAAAAAGGTGAACATATGAAAAAAATACTAATTGTAGATGATGAAAAACCAATCTCGGATATTATCAAGTTTAATATGACCAAGGAAGGTTACGAGGTTGTAACTGCTTTTAATGGTCGTGAAGCGCTAGAGCAATTTGAAGCAGAGCAGCCAGATATTATTATTCTGGATTTGATGCTTCCGGAAATTGATGGTTTAGAAGTTGCTAAGACCATTCGCAAGACAAGTAGTGTACCTATTATCATGCTGTCGGCTAAAGACAGCGAATTTGATAAGGTCATCGGTTTGGAGCTTGGGGCAGATGACTATGTGACAAAACCCTTCTCCAATCGTGAGTTACAGGCGCGTGTTAAAGCTTTGCTGCGTCGTTCTCAACCTATGCCAGTAGATGGGCAGGAAGCAGATAGCAAACCTCAGCCTATCCAAATTGGGGATTTAGAAATTGTTCCAGACGCCTACGTGGCTAAAAAATATGGCGAAGAACTAGACTTAACCCACCGTGAGTTTGAGCTTTTGTATCATTTAGCATCGCATACAGGTCAAGTCATTACGCGCGAACACTTGCTTGAGACTGTCTGGGGCTATGACTATTTTGGTGATGTCCGTACAGTTGATGTGACTGTCCGACGTCTGCGTGAGAAGATTGAAGATACGCCCAGCCGACCAGAGTATATCTTGACGCGCCGTGGTGTAGGGTATTACATGAGAAATAATGCTTGATTTACTGAAACAAACCATTTTTACCAGAGATTTTATCTTTATCCTGATTTTGTTAGGTTTCATCCTTGTTGTGACCCTCTTATTACTGGAAAATAGACGTGATAATATTCGATTGAAGCAAATCAATCAAAAGGTTAAAGATTTGATTGCAGGAGATTATTCCAAGGTTCTTGATATGCAAGGTGGGTCTGAAATCACCAATATTACCAATAATTTGAATGACTTGTCGGAGGTTATTCGTCTCACTCAGGAAAATCTAGAACAAGAGAGTAAGAGACTAAATAGTATCCTGTTTTATATGACGGATGGGGTTCTTGCGACCAATCGTCGGGGGCAGATTATCATGATTAACGATACAGCCAAGAAGCAACTGGGGCTGGTTAAAGAAGATGTTCTGAATAGAAGCATTTTGGAATTGCTCAAGATAGAAGAAGACTATGAATTGCGTGATTTGATTACCCAAAGTCCAGAATTGTTGCTAGATTCTCAAGACATCAATGGCGAATATCTGAGCCTTCGAGTTCGCTTTGCCTTGATTCGTCGAGAGTCTGGCTTTATTTCAGGTTTGGTGGCTGTTTTGCATGATACGACGGAGCAGGAGAAGGAAGAGCGCGAACGGAGACTCTTTGTTTCCAACGTTAGTCATGAGTTACGGACTCCTTTAACCAGCGTGAAATCCTATCTTGAAGCCTTGGATGAGGGAGCTTTGTGTGAAACTGTAGCACCAGACTTCATCAAGGTGTCTCTGGACGAAACCAACCGTATGATGCGCATGGTGACGGACCTCCTTCATCTTTCACGGATTGATAACGCCACTAGTCACTTGGATGTGGAACTGATTAACTTCACTGCCTTTATTACCTTTATCCTCAATCGTTTTGACAAGATGAAAGGACAGGAAAAGGAGAAAAAATATGAGTTGGTGAGAGATTACCCCATCAATTCTATCTGGATGGAAATTGATACAGATAAGATGACGCAGGTTATCGACAATATTTTAAATAATGCTATTAAGTATTCGCCAGATGGGGGTAAAATCACTGTCAGAATGAAGACAACTGAAGACCAGATGATTTTATCCATTTCTGACCATGGTTTAGGCATTCCTAAGCAGGATTTACCACGTATTTTTGATCGTTTCTATCGTGTGGATCGTGCTAGAAGTCGTGCCCAAGGTGGTACAGGTTTGGGACTGTCTATTGCCAAAGAAATTATCAAACAACATAAGGGCTTTATTTGGGCCAAGAGTGAATACGGTAAGGGATCAACCTTTACCATTGTGCTCCCTTATGATAAGGATGCAGTGAAAGAAGAAGTATGGGAGGATGAAGTAGAAGACTAGAATGAGTGAAATAGGCTTTAAATACAGTATTTTAGCGTCGGGTTCCAGTGGAAATTCCTTTTATCTGGAAACCCCAAAAAAGAAGCTTTTAGTGGATGCTGGCTTGTCTGGTAAGAAAATCACCAGCTTACTTGCTGAAATCAATCGCAAGCCAGAAGACTTGGATGCCATCTTGATTACGCATGAGCATTCAGACCATATTCATGGAGTAGGTGTTTTGGCTCGAAAGTATGGTATGGATTTGTATGCCAATGAAAAGACCTGGCAGGCTATGGAAAATAGCAAGTATCTCGGCAAGGTGGATTCTTCGCAAAAGCATATCTTTGAAATGGGTAAAACCAAAACCTTTGGAGATATCGACATCGAGAGTTTTGGTGTAAGCCATGATGCAGTCGCACCGCAGTTCTATCGCTTTATGAAGGATGATAAGAGTTTTGTCCTTTTGACAGATACAGGTTATGTTAGTGACCGTATGGCGGGAATTGTCGAAAATGCGGATGGATATCTTATCGAGTCCAACCATGATGTAGAGATTTTGCGAGCAGGTTCTTACGCTTGGCGACTTAAACAACGAATCCTATCGGATCTAGGTCACCTTTCTAACGAGGACGGTGCTGAAGCTATGATTCGTACACTTGGGAATCGTACTAAGAAAATCTACCTTGGGCATTTATCTAAGGAGAACAATATCAAGGAACTGGCTCATATGACCATGGTCAATCAGCTAGCACAAGCTGATCTGGGAGTTGGAGTAGACTTTAAGGTTTATGATACCTCACCAGATACCGCAACACCATTGACAGATATATAAAAAAGAAGGCGAGGGCCTTCTTTTTTATAAATTAATAGATATTTGTTGTGGTATAATGTTCAAAAATGGTATAGGAGAAATAGCGTGAAAAGAAAATGGTTATTTAAAGATTACTATGACACATCGATTATCATACTTGCGTTGATATCTGTTGTTCTAGTCTTGCTTGGATTTTCTGAGATGATTGATTTGGATAATCCGCCTTATAGTATTATTGATTTAGCAATCTGGGGTGTTTTTGTGGTAGATTATGGCTGGCGGTTCTTTTTAAGTAAAGGGAAATGGCGATTCATAATTGAAAATATCTTTGATCTGCTAGCTATCCTGCCTTTAAATGCTATTTTTACAGTGTTTCGATTAGGGCGTATCTTCCGCTTAGCAAGGCTGACAAAATTACTGAAACTGACTCGTTTACTTAGAATAATTGGACTTACAGGTAAATTAGAAAGAAAAATTAGTAGATTCTTACGGACAAATGGCCTGATTTATGTCTTGTATGTTAATATATTTATCGTGCTAGTAGGAAGTTCAATTTTATCTGTAGTTGAAGAAAAATCATTCTCAGATAGTCTTTGGTGGGCTCTTGTGACAGTAACTACTGTTGGTTATGGTGATATTGTTCCAGTTTCCCTTTTTGGGAAATGGATAGCAGTTTTACTGATGCTTGTCGGTATTGGAACAATAGGGATGTTAACAAGTGCCTTGACGAACTTTTTTGTAAAAGATAATCCAGATGAACAGATAAAACTTGATAAACTTCAAGATGAATTGTCTAGTCAGAGAATATTACTAGAGAAACAATCCGAGAAGATAGAAGAACTGCATAGAATGATACAAGATTTGATTGAAAAAAGGTAATTTTGACCATTTAAAAACCACTCGATGAGTGGCTTTTTTACAATCCTGCGAAATCTTTGATTTCTTGTGCTGACATTGAAGAGTCGCAACGGACATTGATTTGTCCATCCGCAATGTGAACAAATCCTGGTACAGTTGGGATTCCGTAGCGTGAGCGGAATGCTTGCAACTCATTGAGTTGGCTTGGTTCTTCACTATTGATGAAGTAGATGTGAGCTTTAGTTTCAGCTACGACACCTGCCAAGGTACCCGCAAATTTACGGCAGTAAGGGCAAGTTTTGCGACCGATAAAGAAGGTTGCAGTTTCTTTTTTATCAAGAGCTTCTTGCGCACGCGCAACTGTAGTGACTTCAAGGTCTTTGATATTATCTAAAAATTGTTCCATGAGATTACCTCGCTTTCATTGATATGTCTAGTATGCCATAAAGTTTCTAAAATTGCTTAGATTTGATATGAAAAAAAGATGAGATTGATTGGTCTCATCTTTTTAGGTCTTTATTTTACAAAAGCATTGATTTCTGCTTCGATATTAGCAATCTTAGCTTGTGATTCTTCGTTGGTTTCCCCTACAACTGCAATGTAGAACTTGATTTTTGGTTCTGTACCTGAAGGACGAACGGCAATCCATGAACCGTCAGCAAGTGTGTATTTCAAAACATCACTTGGAGGAGTTGTTAAGTTTGTAACAGTACCGTCAGCAGCAGTAGCAGTTTGAGCTTTAAAGTCTTCTACGACAGTGATAGCTGTTGCGTTCCATTCTTTTGGAGCATTGTTGCGGAATTTAGCCATAATTGCTTTGATTTGTTCAGCACCATCGACACCTGAAAGGGTAACAGAGATTGTCTTTTCTGCATAGTAGCCGTACTCTTTGTAGATTTCTTCGATACCATCAGCAAGTGTCAAACCGCGTGAACGGTAGTAGGCAGCAAGTTCAGCAACGACAAGAACGGCTTGGATAGCATCTTTATCACGTACGAATGGTTTAATCAAGTAACCGAAGCTTTCTTCGAATCCCATCATGTAAGTGTGATTATGTTTTTCTTCGAATTCTTGGATTTTTTCAGCGATAAATTTGAAACCTGTCAAGACGTTGAACATGGTTGCGCCGTAGCTTTCAGCAATCTTCGTTACCAAGTCAGTTGATACGATAGATTTGCAGAGCGCTGCATTTTCAGGAAGAGTTCCAGCATTTTTGTGGGCTTCCAAGATGTATTTAGCCATGATGGCACCGATTTGGTTACCTGAAAGGTTGAGGTAGCTACCATCTTTTTGAAGAACTTCAACACCAACACGGTCAGCATCAGGGTCAGTTGCGACAAGAACATCTGCACCAACTTGACGACCAAGTTCTTCAGCAAGGGCAAAAGCTGCTTGGCTTTCTGGGTTTGGAGATTTTACAGTTGAGAAGTCAGGATCAGCAGTTGCTTGCGCTTCAACGACTTGAACAGAGTCAAATCCTGCTTGGGCAAGAGCACGACGAGCCAACATTTCACCAGTACCATGAAGTGGTGTGTAGACAATCTTCATGTCTTTACCAAATTCTTCAATCAAGGCTGGGTTGATGTTCACATCTTTGACTTCTTTGAGGTATTCTACATCGACAGCTTCGCCGATAACTTCAATCAAGCCAGAAGCTTTTTCAGCTTCCACATCAGCAACTTCTACCGCAAATGGGTTTTCGATTGCACGGATATAAGTAGTCAAAGCGTCCGCGTCGTGTGGAGGCATTTGTCCACCGTCTTCACCGTAAACCTTGTAACCGTTAAATGGAGCAGGGTTGTGGCTGGCTGTGACCATGATACCTGCGAAACAGTTGAGGTGACGAACCGCAAATGATAGTTCTGGAGTTGGACGAAGGCTTTCAAATACGTAAGATTTGATGCCGTGTTTAGCAAGAACTGCCGCAGATTCAAAGGCAAACTCAGGTGAGAAGTGACGGCTATCGTAGGCGATTGCTACACCGCGTTCTTTCTCGTTTCCACCTTTTGACTCAATCAAACGAGCCAATCCCTCAGTAGCTTGGCGAACAACGTAGATGTTGATACGGTTTGTACCAGCACCAATCAAGCCACGCATACCTGCAGTACCAAATTCAAGATTTGTATAGAAGGCATCTTCCTTAGTTTTTTCATCCATATTTTCCAAATCTTGACGAAGATAGTCAGGAAGCTCCGCAAAATCAACCCATTTCTGGTAATTTTCTTGGTAAGACATTCAAATTCTCCTTTATTTTTAAAACATTTAATCAGTTTGATTATATCATTTTTTTTAGTTTTAGTAAAACCTTATCTGCTTCGAAAATCTCTTCAAACCAGGTCAGATTGAATTTGGGGTTTATATGATGTTGAGGCTAGGAAAAATTCAATTTCAGTAAAAAAGTAAGTCTTCTCATAATAAAACATTGATACTAAACGTTTTATTATGAGAAGACTTTTACCCAGCATCTTTATACACAACCTCAAAACAGTGTTTTGAGTAATCTGTGACTAGACGTTTAGTTCTAAGAATGCCATCTTGATTAGATGGTTTTCTTGACTGTTATTGGTGATAATCTTCCAGCAAGGCTTCAAACTCAGATACTGACATACCTAATTGCTGACTGGCAAACTCAGTGCTTAATACATGTTGGCGGACTAGATTTGCTAACATCGCGAAACCACCTTCAGCACGACCACGCTCCTCCGCTTGTTCCAAGGCATAGTCATGCGCTAACAATGCCTGTTCTTCTCGCATACGTAGTTGACTAAACATCTTCCTGTCCTCCTCGGACCAGCTCTTGTAGTCTAGCAGTTGGTCTGCCTGGCTGATGGCTCGCTCGGGTTCTTGGGTAAAGGGTTTGTTCCCGAAAAACTCCAACCATGGCTTGCGAATGCTATCTTTGCTGGTTTCTCTGTATTTTCTTAATTCCAAGAACGCCATCTTGACCAGATGGTTTTCTTGACCATTGTTTGTGATAGTTAAGACTTCACCTGTCGTGTCCTCGCGCATACTAAAGCTATGGAAAGCCAAGTCATCTTGGAAATAATTGCTATCTACGATAGCAATAGCATAAACGGGTGCAATATGTTTGTAACTCTGGTGGGTATCACCTTCTCGCTGGCGAATTTTTTCTAGGTTTTGATTGACTTGACTACATAGATAAGCCCACAAACGATTGATGAAAAAATTCTGATGATGAACTTGGATTTCAATAATTACTTGCGTTCCATTATCCAACTCCGCCAAGACATCAATACTGGTATAGAAATCCTGATCCGAGTAGGGCATGGGAGGCAAGATATGAATATTGCTTCCCTCCAAAATGGTCACATTTTTTGCTGGTAAATCCAGCATATCGCGAATAAATTGACAAGTGATTTCTGGATTACTAAAGATTTTCTTAGCAACCAAGTCATTAGTTGGGCTGATGCCCGGATGACGTACAGTCATATTTCTTCTCCTTTCATTATAGCACATTTTTAAATCTAGGTTTACTAGATTCACTGCTACTATCTATTTATTCGGAAAAGAGAGGAGAAAGTTTAAAAATAGTAAGGCTGTTTGCTTGTAAATCAGTTGGGTTTCTTTCTTCTCCATCGCCATCGTGCTTAAAGTTTATAGGTGTTTGAAGTCAAAAAATCCTCTCTTTCCGTATAATACAGTCCTTTCTGTCACTGACTCTTGGATACGGAGGGATTGATATATTTTTTAGGTAGATTATCAATATAAAAGCGCTCTTTGATGTTATAGACAAGTCTCGGTAGGGTTTACCTGAAGCACGGCGCTGAGCTTGCTGATAGGAGGAAGTAAGTCCATAAGATGCACACGACAAGGCAAGGTTAATGAGGCTTCATCTTTGATGTCGGCTTACTGATGAAGCTCCCGTTGCTTTTGGCAAAAAGAGTCTTCTATCACCTAATCTACCATTCGTAAAATTTGAAATTTACAGTCATTTGGTGTATAATATGTATAGTTTGTCTATTAAATAATATATATATATATAGCAAGCAATAGAGCGCAATATATATATGGAGTGTAAAAATGAATCATACAGAAAAACAATTAAAATACAGTATTCGAAAAGTAAGCGTCGGTGCAGCTAGTGTCGTTATTGGCGCTTTTTACTTTGCTATGGGTGCAGGTGTAGTACATGCGGAGACGAATGCTACTACTGAGGGAGGAACAAGCCACTCTAGTCCGTCCCCAGAATCTAATACCAATAACCCTAATAGTTTGCCTGGGTCTAACTATCAGGCGGAACCTGCCCCAAATCCAGCTACCCTTCTAGCTGGAGTGGCTCATTCTGTTAAGGAAGAAACAGAAACAAAAACCGTTACACGTACCATTAAATATGTAGATGCTTCTGATGAAAGTAAAGAAGTAGCAACACCAGTCATTCAAACAGTTACCTTAACACGTAAAAAAGGTACAGAAGAGTGGTCAACAGAAAAATGGGAAGCGAAAACTGCTCCGCCAGTTGATGGATATGATGTGTCTGGAAACAATACTGTAGAAGCAAAAGAAGTAACATCGTCAACTAAAGATGAAACAGTGCTGGTGTATTATTCTAAAAAGGAATCTGCATCAAGTAATTCTTCATCAACTTCAGAAACGACAACTACTAGAAGTCGTCGTGTGAGAAGAGAGGTAGGGGATAATACAGATGGAGGAACAGATGAAACCTCTACCGGAACCACAGTAAATAAAAAGGAAACAGTCGTTGACCCAAAACGTAAGGGTGAGACAGTACAAGAAAATCATCCGGGTGTAAACGTGCCTAAAAAAGGTGAGGAAGGCGCAGACGATCCTAATGCTCATTTAACATTTAAGAAACCTGGAGATGATGCTACAGTTGAAGAAATGTGGAAAATTATCCAAAATATGCCGGATGATTTTCAAAATAACGAGCGTTCTTATTTAAGAAATATGGATACGCTTGGGGACAATCTTCGATTTGACGAAAATGGGAACGTCACTGATAATCCAAATGGTAAAAAACTTCAACCAGGTGAAATTAGAGAAATCAGTAGCTTTGGTGGATGGACAGCTATTATGAAAAAAGATGGTGAAACTGGTAAGTTCGCTATTGGGATGAAAAATGAACAAGGCTATTTCACTGGTTGGTATAACAAAAATGGTGAACGCCAAGAAGGTGGAATGCTTGGTTCTAATGCCCTTGACCAAATCTTTCTTCACGAGCAAGCATTAGACCGTCGCTTCAAATATATGTTAATGCTTGCCAAAGGACGTACTATCGCCAATAAAGAAGATGAAGCACAAGATAAATCTGAGTTTGATATAAAGACAGCAAATAACAAGTTTGAAAAAGATGAACTTAATAAATTACCTGTGAAAGAAAAAGATGATAAGCTTCAACATTCACCAAATATCGAAGGGTTCAATGGAATGGAAAAAACTTTTAAAGCCTTTTCGACAGAATATGGAAGTCGTTTGAAAATCGACTTTGTAACTGGGTATATCTCAGACTATGAAGGGTCAAAAGGGACTTATCGTATCGTTGTTAAAGCTATTAAAAAGGATAATTCTGAAGAAACTGTCTATGACCACACGATCAACCGAATTGACGGTATAGTAGAGAACGAAGAACGTTACAGTCAAGGTGTAGATTTAAGTGTGTTTAATCAAGTAATTAAAAAATTATTAAAAGATGAATACATTAAAAAAGTCAATGCTCTTGCAAATCCTAAATATAAAGAAAAATATCCGAACGACAAAAAAATAGATAAAGACAAACTAGACGCTTTAAAAGAGGAAGTTAAACAAGAACTTGCCAAAAAGGGAGACGTTACATTTGAGTTACCTATAGATAAGGATGAATTGCATGAAGTAGAAAAAAATGGAAAACCAACTTATAAATTTAAAGAGGGAAGTATTTTTACAGTTCCATATGCAACTGTAGCCAATAAGCTTAATAATAGTCTTAACAAAAAATTGGATACAGAGGTGCGAAAAAACTCCCCAATATGGTTGGTTAGCACTGAAACAAATTTAGACGGAACAGTAAAAGCTAAAGACTCAGATCGTGTTTATAAAATATTAGATTTTGTATTGCCGACTGCGAAAAAAATTATCTATCATGCAGATACAGATCAATTAGAACTTCAAACAGATCCAGAAAAAGTGAAGACTCATCGTGCGGAGTTAAAAAAGAGACTAGAGGCAAAAGTAGCTCTTTTAGAGACTACTACGAAAGAGGATGATAAAACTAAACTTAAGAAAGAAATCTCAGCCTTAAAATCAGCCATTGGATCCACAAACTCATACACTTACGTAGAAGCAAGAAACGGTAGTAAAGAAGCGAAAATCCTTGGCTCAAAAATGGAAGCGACTGAACAACCTAGTGCAAGTGAACTAGCAGCAGATAAGTACAATAGAATAAAGACGAATGAACTTGCTGCGAAGGCAGAAGACGGTCTTTCAAAATTCACTGCCTACTTTGTCGAAAAATACAAAGTTAAGCGTTCAAACGTACTACCTGATGCTGAATTATCCAAAAAAATTACTGAGGAAATTGGTGGAGATGAGAATAAACTAGGTAAAGGGGGTTATTTCTCAACGGGAGATATTCCATTGGACAAAGATGTTGTAGCCTACAAGATACAGGTGTTTGCTGAAAACGAAAAACGTGTTGGTGTTAATAAGCAAAGTCCAAGACTTCAATATAACTTACCTATCCTAGCCGACTTCTCAGTTATTCAAGATACAGTAGCACCGTCTAAAGAAGTCACAAAACGAATTATTACTAAACTAAAAGAAAAAGGTAAGATTACTGAAGAAGAAGAGAAAAAAAATAAAAGAAAAAATTGAGAAAAAGAAAAAAACTTCTGAGCTACGTAGTTTATTATCAGCCAATGTCAAGGTGAAGTATGTAGATAAACAGGGAAATGCCTTGAACATTAAGGATGATAGTAATTTCGGTAAAAAAGATAGCGATAATACTTATATTGCCGCAAAAGATGTCTTATTAACAAGTGAATATGATGTAACATCAAGTAAACATGCGACAATTGAAGGAACGAATGACCACTACTATAAATTAGTTGAAGAAAATGGTGGACTTTTAACAGGATCAGCACCTGTTAAAGGCGAAATTGATTCGGTAGATG
Source organism: Streptococcus sp. SPS1 (assembly GCF_030439915.1). Classification (GTDB taxonomy): domain Bacteria; phylum Bacillota; class Bacilli; order Lactobacillales; family Streptococcaceae; genus Streptococcus. The sequence continues at coordinate 4,474 of NZ_JAQFJG010000013.1, read as the reverse complement.
ATAAAGTTGTTACTTTTGTATATGAAGAAATAGAAAAGCCAGTAGCACCAACAACAGGTAAAGGTGTCGTACGCTTTAAGAAACAAGTGACGGAGACTAAAACTGAAGCATTAAAAGGTTATGATGATATTACTCTAGAAGGTGAAGTAGGAAAAGAATTTTCATCTGATTCAGTTAATTCTACAATTACAGAACTGAAAAGACGTGGATATGATATTGTAACGAATGAATTTGAAACAAAAAGTAAAAAAATTGATTCTCAGACCGATGCTGATGGACAAGAGCCAAGTCAGGTGTATAATGTAGTAGTTAAGGAACGTATAACAACTGATACGGAAACTAAAAAAGTAACACGTACAATTAAATACGTTAAAATTGACGATTCAACCGGAAAAGAAGTAGAAGTTGAAAATGTACAGCCAACAAATACGAAAACAGTTGAGTTTACACGCAACTTAACAATTAACCTAGTTACAGGATTAACAACAAATGGACCATGGAGTGAAAAACAAACTTTCGAAGAAGTAAAAACTCCAGTTTTAACAGGATATATAGCTGATAAAGCTAAAGTAGAATCAAGTGAAGTAACAGCTGACAGTGCGGATATTGTGGAAAAAATTGTATATAGAAAAATCGGATCAGGGTACCGAAAGTTCCAGATGGAGTAAAACCACCAACAGGAACGGATATAACTCCAATTCCATATCCAAACGATCCAGACGACCCTACTAAACCTAAGAATCCGGAATATCCAGAAACACCAGGTGGTAATGAGACACCAGGAACTCCATCGGATCCTAATAAACCAACACCACCAGTGATTCCATACGTTCCAGGTTACACACCAAAAATTGGAGGGAATCCGTTAGAACCAGTGGATCCAAAACATCCAGAAAAAGGATATAAGGTGCCACCAGTTCCAGAAACGCCAAATGATCCTAAGATGGATACACCAATCAAGTATACACCAGATGGACAAAGAGCTATTGTCAAATTTGTTGTCATAGGCGAAGACGGAAAAGAAACGGAGCTTGTTGCTTCAAGGATGTCGCTGACAGGTAAAACTGGAGAGGGAATCCCAACAGAAAACTTTAATGATACATTGAAGAAACTAACAGGTGACCCAGTTAATAATGGTGACTACGAGTTAGTAGACAATCCTCTGAAAGATGGAGCAACATTTGATAACGTAAAAGATGAAGAAGGAAAAGATCCGTCTCAAGTCTTTGTCGTGAAGTTACGTCAAATCTATGTTATTCCACCGACACCGAGAATTGTCGAACGTCCAAGCGGTAATACTGTAGAAGTTGACGTGCCAAATAAAGATGCCGATACTTTATCTATTACATTTACAAAACGAAACAGTACTGAAAAAGAAACTATCGTTACGAAGAAAGATAAAGATGGTACGTGGAAAATTGAAAAATCTCCAGATGGAGTTACTATCAATCCGACAAATGGTCGTGTCTACATTCCAAGTAAGCAAGTTCAACCGAAGACATGGGTAGATACGCAAACAAAACATAAATACAAACAAAGTAAGATTGTTAGTGTTATGACGAATATCCTTGATTTACCTAAATTTGAAGGAACGACAGAATGGATTGACGTAAATGGAAAAGTATTAAGACCAACTGAAAATGGTTTACATGAAAAAGGTCGAATTGCAAATCATGTTTGGTTGGAAAGTCGTTTGGAAGGAAAAAAAGTCACACATATTTTCTTTGCAGGTTCTCCATCTGTAGACAAGCCAGAACAAGAATATAAAATTACAGTCTGGTTTGATAAAGATGGTACTCGACTTAAACCAGACCAACCAGGTACTCATGAAGCTGGAAATATTCCTGGATACAGATATATTACAACTGTAACGAAGGATGGTATTACGATTCATAGATTTGAAAAGATACCGCCAGTTCTTCCTAACGAACCAATTCCAGATAGACCTGAGGAGCCAAGACCACAACCAAATCCAGAGCATCCAAGTGCTCCGACACCAAGCCCAGAACTACCGAACCAACCAGAACCAACTCCTGAACCTGAAACTCCAGTGAGTCCAAAACCAGAAGTTCCAACTTCTGAGACAAATAGAAGAGAGGAGTTGCCAAACACAGGTACAGAAGCTAATGCTACCTTGGCTAGCGCTGGTATCATGACCTTGTTAGCTGGTCTAGGATTAGGATTCTTCAAGAAGAAGGAAGAAGATGAGAAATAATAGATTTTGTAATATAGGATAAATGAGGAGGCTGGGAAAAAACTCAATTTTAGGAGAAATTGAAGTAGATCTTTCCACAATCATGACCACCCGTCAAACGGGTGGTTTGTCCCAGGGCTATAAGCCAAAATTACCAGCCAGCGCCTAAAGACGCTGGCTTTCACTTTGTTCAAGCCTCATTGCTCTTGACTCGTCACTTTCCTCTTAAAGAGGCTTTAGTATTACTTGCCACTATCCCTAAAGGGATCCTCATATCTTTCACACTCAATTTATCTAGTGCTATATCATGCTTTACTCGTTCTCAAATTTTCATACTCATGAAGAAATCATCCACTGGATAATTTCTTTAATCTTGGATATATTTCTTAATTGTGGCTTCATTAAGCCCTACTATACTTACATAATAATCTTCTGCCCAGAAATGCCGATTCCCAAACTTGTACTTGAGGTTGGCGTGTTTGTCAAACATCATGAGTGCACTTTTGCCTTTTAAATAACCCATGAAACTCGAGACACTTATCTTTGGTGGAATACTTACTAATATGTGTACATGGCCTGGCATTAAGTGACCCTCGATAATTTCAACTCCTTTATAACTACACAAGCGATGAAATATTTCGCCTAAACTACTTCGATATTGATTATAGATGACTTTTCGTCTATAATTAGGGGTGAACACAATGTGATAGAACAGTGCCACTTTGTGTGCGATAAACTATGAGCTTTTTGTGCCATATTTTTCTCCTTTCGCTTTACAATTGGTTTGAATACCTTTATTGTATCGCGTTTGGAGTTTTTTGGGTATAACCTTCGACGCGCACCCGCATAGCGGGTGGTTTTTTTGTCTCGCACCTAACGGAGCGAGACGGACTAATAGTCACATAATCAAAAAAACGCATAATATCAAGTTTTTCAACACCTGATACTATGCGTTTTTCTGCTTTTTAATACTCATCTGCTTTCAAAAAGCATTCTAGTCCATCTCCGATTAACGATGGACTTTATCACCTCCTTCTCCAGTCCTTGTATGACATCTTGAAGTTGATTCATGACATCTTCCAAAGTTCGATCGGAATCTTTAAGGTACTTGATTTATGCATATATCATTGTCCATGACAATAATATGAGGTGTCTTCCAAGCAGGTAGGAGTTGCATTTTGAAACACTCTACAAAAAAGTCGCTCGTCATACTTTCCTTATAGATCTTAGGAACTATAAACTCTCTATCTACTTCCGCTCTAAGTGTCCTTGTTCATGTAATTTCTTTTCCCACGTGAAGAGAGTTCTAACTCCAACATCAAAAACTTTGGCTGCTTCGACATGTCTATGCCCCTGTTTGATGTAATCTAGTGTTCTTTGTTTAAACTCTCTACTATATGCAATAGCTTTATTATAACATGCTTATTTTAAACTAAGCAATTATACAAGCTGTCAGCTATTTACTATAAATTCATTAATTGGCATTCCAGTCTTATCATCGGTCTCAAATCAATATTTTGAGCTGTACTAGATAAGATTTATACTTTTCTTTTTGATTTTTGTTTACTTTTCCGAATAAATAGATAGTAGCAGTGAATCTAGTAAACTTAGATTTAAAACTGTGGTATAATAAAAGGAGGAAAAGGATGATTCTAAGACATCCGGGCATCAGCCCAACTAATGACTTGGTAGCTAAGAAAATTTTCAGCAATCCAGAAATCACTTGTCAATTTATTCGCGATATGCTGGACTTGCCAGCTAAAAATGTGACTATTTTGGAGGGAAGCAATATTCACGTCTTGCCTTCCCTACCTTATTCAGCACAAGATTTCTATACCAGCATAGACGTTTTAGCTGAACTAGACAATGGGACTCAAGTTATCATTGAGATTCAAGTTCATCATCAGAATTTTTTAATCAATCGCCTGTGGGCTTACCTTTGCAGTCAGGTCAATCAAAATCTTGAAAAAGTTCGCCAGCGAGAAGGTGATACCCACCAGAGCTATAAACACATCGCACCAGTATACGCTATCGCAATTGTCGATAGTAATTATTTCCAAGATGATTTAGCCTTTCATAGCTTTAGCATGCGAGAGGATATTACAGGTGAGGTCTTAACTATCACAAACAATGGACAAGAAAACCATCTAGTTAAGATGGCGTTCTTAGAACTAAAAAAACTCTAAGCAGGCAGAGCCTGCTAACTCATGACAGAAAAAGAAGTTTAGCTTATAATGAAGATGAACAATACAAATCCGTGGTGTCTAATAGGGCTTTTCC
>NZ_JAQFJG010000012.1 GCF_030439915.1 Streptococcus sp. SPS1 | reverse complement strand
TTTATGTTTTGTCATAGTAGACCTCATTTCTAACTCAAACGTCTCACACTTAATTCCACCATAAAAATCCGTTTTAGACTAATTTCCACTTTGATTAGGCAAGTGGAAATTACTTTGAGAAGTTACGTGAATAAATATTGCGTGCATGGTGAAAAATTAAGATTGACATTTTGTATACAAAGATATATAATTTATACGTAGTTTTGTTTTTGAAATTAGATATATGTTAGTATCATTATTGTACTTTAAGGACGGTTGATTTTGGAGAAAATATATAGAAGAAGCCTAGTTGCGTTTATTTATAATTTAATAATAATGATTTTTGGAGCGCTTGTTGCATTTTTAATTTCCGGAGTAATTGGAGGATATAAAGTTGCAATTATTATATCTTCTATCATCATTATTTTGGTTGTAATAAGTATATTTAGGCAATTGAGAACTAAAATAATTATAAATGGAAATAGTTTATCGATAAACGATGGGAAAAAGGAATTTAACTATAATCTAAATGAAGTTCATATTTCTTCAGAACAAAGAAACAATGACTCGTTTTTCTTATATCTTTATACAGAAGATGGTAATAAGGAAATGTTTGATTTATCTTTGCTAGGAAAAAGAAAATATAATGAACTTATTGAAGATTTAGGAGTGGTTGGAGTAAAAAGCAAAACAATTAAATTAAATGATGTTAATAAAAATAATTAAAAAGGAGAATGAAAATGGAGAAATATTTAGAAGCATTTTTTTCAATGGGAGTATATGCCTATGTTGTGATTGCAATTTTTATATTAGCGGCTGTTTTTTCGTTTGTGTCAATTAAAATGAACAAAAAAGCCTTGACTAAATGGTTAGCTGTACATCCTAATGCGGTGAAAATTGAGCTTTCTTCGGGAAATAATGTAATCACTCAAAAACAATTATATGCTAGAGTGATCAGTGGTGAAGCTGCTATTTTTAGTGAAAAAGCAAAATATATAGTTTGTGCAGATCCAGGAGATATTGTTTTAGAAGTAACTTACACATATACTAGACCTGGAGTGTTACATAAAAACGTTACTACAACATGGGGACCTGCAAAAGTGGAGCTTAATGTTGAAAGAGGAAAAGACTATTTACTAAGTTTTGATAAGAACGAAGAGCAATTTAAGTTATCTAGTAAATAATTATTTGATTGACTTGAGTTGAAGGAATAGCTATCGTTCAAAAATTTTGTATTAAAGATAGTTATCATTTAATATTGGTTGTTCGACAAATCCTGTTGGTGAGAAATCACCGACAGGATTTTTTACATGCAAAAAAGAGAAATCCAGGTTATGAGTAAGTGTTGTTCGACAAATTCTGTTGGTGAATCTAATTTTATTTGAAAATGCAAAGAAATATCTCAAAGAACATTTAGGCGAGAGCAAGACCCTAAATATATCCAAATGGAAGGCAGAAATTGGCACTTTGAGGAAAGAAAAAGATAGTCTATATTCTCAAATCAAAGATATACGAAAAGAAGTGGAACAGGCTGAAAGTGTCAGAAGCTGTATAGATAAATTACTGCAAGAAAAAAGGGAACTAACACAGGTGAAGAAGCATGAGTTAGGGCTGTAAAACTTAATAAAAATATGATACAATATTCTAGATATTAAGTGAAACAAATTAGAATTTGACGCAGAGATTATTAACTATAAAAATAAGAAAGGTGATTGTCATGAAAGAACTGCAAAGTGAATTGTTTTCAAATTTAACAATCCCAGAAGATGAAGATTTTGGACTTTATGAAACTGTGCCAAAGGGCTTTGATAATGAAGTGTCTTTGTTTATTAGCAAAGACACAATCACGAATGATACTGCTCTGAAAAAAGCAGGGGAATTTTTTGACAAGGCTGTTTACTGGAATACATATTGCCGAAAACTTTTCATCGAAAATAGCGCAGACAGTGATGTAGAAGGATATTTTGAGTTTTTTGAAGAAGAAGTGCCAGAGGTATTTGAAGCATACAAGACGAAAACTCTTATTCTTGCAGACAAGGTAAATCTTTTGCAATTCGAAGGCATGGCAAGCCATGGCTTTGGAGATGAACAAACATTTGTGGTGGATTTTACATTAGGCTACGACCAGATATTATGTGTCGAGTTTCACTCTGATTTTGAATATAGCAACATTGCGTGGGAAAGCTAATGCGTATAAGATGAAGTTCAACAATTCCAGTTTGTCCAATTGAATAGAATAATTTTAGAAACAGTAAATCACAAAGGTTTGCTGTTTTTTCTTATTTATTTTCCCACAAACATTTTATACTAAAAAACTCTAAAATGTTATAATCTTCAATGTATTGCAATAATGTATAATGAGTAAATTAACTGTTATTGGGTAGTGGTTACTATAATATTTAAATACAGTTAAGAAAAAGCTAGTAGTAGTGTACCTATAATGAAGTAGAATAACAAAAAAGCATGCTATAACTATAACGAATGCATAATTTATAGTAAGAATACAATAGCAAATATCGCTTGACAATTAGTTATAATAGATATACGATTTAATCATGAGGTTAGTTCAGGAAACATAAGAGGCCTTCGGTATCTGAAACATTCTGTAGAAATGATGACGTATTTAATAACGATATAATAATTAAGAGAGCAAACAAAGTGAGAGTACCAACTTATATTAAAGAAGGAAATTACAATATAATAAATATAGATGATACATTTACAAGTATTAGTATTTGCAACAACTTAGAAAGTGGAGATACCAACGAACTGTATGAAATTTATTTTTATGGTTCACTTTTTGAAGAACATATGATTTGTGGTATGTATGATGAAAAAAATGAGATTAGCAATCCTTGCATGATAGTAGCAAAATATATACATACAGGAAAAGAAATTCTACTCTATGATGAAGCTAGATATGGATACAACCCTATGTTCTGTGATGAGATAAATTTAGAAGATATCAAAAAACGTCCACTTTCTAAATTAGAAATTCCAAACTCTAAAATTGAAATAGATTTTACCTATAGCATTGATTTTGATGAAGAGAAAGAAGATTTTGAATTTGATGAAGATGACTTCACAGAAACTATTAACGGAGAAAAAATTTCTTTTGAAGAAGTGAAGAGAAATGGATTTGATTATATAAAAATTACTGCTATAGACGAACTGGACACCAAAAGAGTTATCTGTGAGTTAGAACTTGCATAAGTTTATTAATTACGAGAGGTAAAATATGAAACCAACGAAAGAAGAATTCTGAAAATATAGAGGAGACAAATGAAATGGGTGAAACACAAAAGAAATTAACATACGCAAAGATTACGATAGAAAATATTAAAAGTTTAGATGAAAACTCTTATTTTGATATTGTTGATCCAATGTGGGAAGCAATTAGTATTTATGATGGATATGATGAGTATATTCAATCAGCGCAGACTTTCACTTTAGAGCAAAGATATTTATTAGCCATTACTTGGTATTTTGCAGAAGTAAGTAATGGAGGTCATTACCAGTTTTTATATAATCCTACAGGGATAGTTTGGGAAGACGCAATAAAAGGTTTCAAACATTTTGGAATGAACGAATATGCAGATAATTTTCAAAAAGTTGTAGACTATTGTGGTGGGACAATATCTTTTGGTAAAGAAGAAAGATACCATATGCTAGAAATATTGGAAGAAAAATACGGAGAGGAATTTTTTAAGATTTTAGATGAAGCAGATGATTTCGTTTATGATTATGAAGGTGAAGAAAACGAACTAAACTACATCAAATCTCACCCTGAAAAGTTTGTATTTGAAGGAGAATATGAGAGCTTTTACAATCGGCGTTAAAAAAGAAAAAAATATTCTAAAAAATTGAGAGAATGATGCTTGAGTGAAGAATCTTTAGCATGTGAAAAAGAGAAATCATTAGAGAAATGCTTAATAGAGGAAATAGACAAACGATATGGATGAAATATTTGAATGGTTAAAAGCATATTATCAGTATGTCTGGATAGCAGGTGGGTTACTATTTTTAATCGGTGCAATAAGAGATTGGAAATGGGTGTATCAAGCTATAGTCGGAGATAAGGCAAGGCACGCATTTATTTTTGAAGTGTGGGGTGAGAAAGGTTTATAGGAATATGTGGACTGTTACTTGTAATTTGTGGTGTTGTGTTTTTAATGTTAGATAAACGATAAAAAGTGGAGGTAACTTAAGATGAAATGGAATTCAGAAAATCGCGAAGAATTTTTTGCGTATATAGAAAAGCTTATAGATGAAGATAAATATACAGAATGTATCACAGCGTTGGAAAACATCCCTATGGAAGAACGGGATTACAAAGTATGGTATCAGCTTGCTCGTACCTATCAAAACTTCGCGATTGTCGGCAATGATGATAAAGGAACACCTAGTTTTATTGGCGATAAATTTTTATTAAAATCTATAGATATTTTGAATTCAGTTAGAGAAGAGGGGAAAGATAAGGCTGAATGGAATATGCGCATGGCATATGCCTATCAATATTTGACTCATGAGGAAGAAAAAGCGATTCCTTATGCCTTGCGTTGGGCGGAGTTAGATTCTGAGGAACAGAATGCGTTGGAAGTAGTAAAAGAGTGTAAAGAAGAAATTGAAAAAAGAGAGTGCAGAGTCAATGTGGCTACGGAGAAAGTAATTGATCAAGAAACTGCCGAAATTGACGAAGACTGGTGTATCTATCTATGCAATGCATTTGCTTACGACTTGCCGGCTGTGGTTCGAACCAATTTAGCTCTTATAAATTTTGAGTTCGCTGCAAACTACCCTAAAAGACTAGAATTACAAATATTATATAAGAATGCTGATGACAACGGGTTTTACTCAAGAGAAGAAGAGGAATATTTATATGATATAGAAGACGCTGTAGTAGAGATTATTGAAAAACATGGAGATATTTTAGCAGGCGTTGTGGAATGTGATGAGCGGTCACATATTGTTGCTTATGCTAAGAATGAGTTGGGGTACTACGATGAAATTTCTGAGATGATGGCTGAAAAATTCCCTGATTATGCTTATACATTTGCAGCATTTGAAGATGAGGATTGGGACATGTATTTTGATGCACTGTATCCTGACAGATATGAATACCAAAGTATTATGAATAGGTGGCTCATTGAGGATATTAAAAGTAATGGTGATAGTATGGTGCCGAGAGTCCTCGAACATTGCCTGTGCTTTACAACAGAAGAAAATGGGGAAGCCTTTTTAACCAAAGTAATGGAAGACGGTTTTACAAAACTTTCATCAGAAAATCTGAGCAACAATGAAGCTATAGATAAGAAGCATCCATATGAACTTGTCATTGGCAGGGAAGATGCTTTTGAAAATATCGATGAAACTGTCTGGTATCTTATGGATCTAGCAGAAGAATTTGACGGAGAATATGATGGCTGGGCATGCCATATTGTGAAGTAGCGTGAAATAGCACTTTAAAGAGAAGAAGCGAGATGAAAACGTTCTTAAAAATATAGATTTCAAAAGGCTCTTTGTTAAATAAGGTTGATGAAACAATTTTAACAGAAAATAATGATATTTTTTGTCTCATTTTATTTTACAACTCAGGCGTAAATGATTCAGTGTAAAAAACAATTAAAAGTACCCAATTATTGTAATATGATGGCAGTGATATTTTATGTTTTAAAAGGAGAAAAATATGAGTTTTTATAAAAAAGTTATTAACGGATTATTTAATAGTTCAAAGGAAAAAAATGAAGAGTATTCTAAGATTAAAGAAGCTCCTCTTGCTTATTGGGAAGAATTTTCACATATGTTAGCTTTAGTACCTAATAATTACTCACTTACAGAAGATATTTTTGAAAATATTAAAGCTATAGATGGTATTAAAATTAAAGAAAAAAGTCTTCCAAGTGAAGATTATCCTGGAAAGATTGTTCTATCATATAAAGGAACTGATTTTGACGTAAGATTCTATCTTGGAGATTTTTATGCAGAAGAAAGGTATCAATGGGAATTACAATATTTTAAAGAAGAAGACAAAGAACATATTTTAAATTCAAAGAATGCCTTAATTGTTTATATGAAATTTGAAGGAGATGCTAAAATATGTTACCATTTACAGCTTAAGCTTGTATATGCTATGGTTCCTGAAATGGTTGCTCTTTGTGATGAAAGTGCTGAAAGAATGTTAAATAAAAAATGGGTTGAATTAGCAGCAAAATCAAATGTACTTCCTTCTCCATCAAGCATATATACTGTTCAAGCTGTTTGCGATGAGAATGAAGTTTGGTTACATACTCATGGATTATGTAGATGTAATCTTCACGAAATAGAGATTTTGGATTCAAATAAGAAAGATTATGAATCACATTATAGCTTACTTTCTAATTACGCTTCTATAATGATAGATGGAAATTATTCTAATGAAGATGAAGAAGAGATACATTTAGGAATGTTTTATGATGGAGAGCCAATAGTTGCTACATCTAAAAAATGGATTGATGCTTTGAAATATTATCCAAATGTTAATATTGGAGGGATTGAAGACAGAAAAAAATCGCATAATTCTAAAACAAATATAATTTTCCTATATGAAAGTGAAGAAGACTATAATAATAACATTGTAAGTTTACCTTCAAAATTTACAGAAAAGTTTGATAATAACCCATTAATGTTCTTAAGTACTGAAGAAACTGCTAGAATGAGTGATTTAGCTAGAGAAAGATTTTCTTATGTTGAAAGAATGCTTAAGAAAAAACAAGAAGGTAATGAAGATATTACTATTATTATTAAATTAGGACTTGAAACAATAGATGAAGAAGGTAATTTGGATAGTACAAATCTTGAACATATTTGGTTTGAAGCTATTTCTATGGAAGGAGATAGTTTCAAGGCAGTATTGACTCAAGAACCATATCATATTCCAGATTTACATGAAGGTGATGAGGGGACATATTCTATAAATTATGTAAGTGATTGGATGATTTATACTGAAAAGGATGTAATAACACCAGAGACTGTATATTTGTTAGATTTATAAGGAAATAAAATAGAGCGTATGATAAAAAGTCTGTAAATTCAAATCAAGCCTTCTATGGTAAAATGGCTCTTTGTTAAATAAGGTTGATGAAATAATGTTAGTGAAGGAATTAAGCAGCGTCAGGTTGCTTAATTCCTTTTTAGGGCTCTTTGTTAAATAAGATTGATGAAACAATCTTAACAGAAAATAACGATGTTATGTTGTCTCACTTTATTTTACAACTTAGGTAAGTATAAATAATCGCCTAAGTTGTTAGCAATCGCCTAAAAACATGGTATAATTAGGAGAAAAGAACAGGAGGTAGGCGAATGAGATTTTTTAGTTATGAAAATCTAGCAAGTAGTAAGTGGGATAGTGAAATTATAAATCTTCTTTCACAAATTCATGAGCACAAAGGAAAACAAGAAGTTTTTTTGACACGTAAACCTGCTGTTTTAGATAAATTAGTAAAAATTGCTAAAATTAAAAGTGTAGAGGATTCTAATAAATAGAGGGAATTGTTAGTACAGCAGTCAGAATAAAAGAGTTAATGAATCAAAAACAACTCCTAGAAATAGGGATGAAGAAGAAATTCTTGGATATAGAGATGTATTAAATACTATTCATGAAAGTTATGAATATATTCCAATCAACAGTAACTATATTTTGCAACTTCATAGAGAACTATTTAAGTATAGTGAAAAAGGAATTGGTGGTCGATATAAAAATACGCAGAATTCTATTGTGGAAAAAGATAAAGAGGGTAATGCTGTCGAAAGGTTTAAACCATTATCCCCATATGAAACACCAGGCGCAATTGAGCAAATTTGTAATGAATTGAATATAGCTTTTGACAAAAAAGATGTGGATTCGTTGCTTTTAATTCCAATTTTTATTCATGATTTTCTTTGTATTCATCCTTTCAATGATGGGAATGGAAGGATGAGTCGTTTATTAACAACTCTTTTGCTATACAGAAAAGGATATGTAATTGGGAAATATATCAGTTTAGAAAGTAGAATAGAAAAAAATAAAGACAGTTATTATATAGCTTTAGAAAAAAGTGGGATAGGTTGGCATGAAAACAAAGAAGATCCTGTGCCATTTATAAAATATATTCTCAGAACGATATTAGCTGCTTATATTGATTTTGAAGAAAGGGTTGATTATGTAGACGAAAAAGTGCCTACAATTGAACTTGTTAGAAATGCAATTGATAGGAAATTAGGTAAATTTACTAAAAGCGATATGATGGAATTAGTTCCAAGTGTAGGAAAGGCTACAATCGAAAATATGCTTAAGCAATTGACTGAGGAAGCGTATATTGAAAGACATGGTAAAGGAAGAGCGACCTTTTATGTAAAAAAAGTAGCTAAATAACTAGATATTAAGGTGAAATTAGGAGAAACAGTATGAAGTTTATACACGATAGAAGTAGCAACATCCTTTTCAGCCTTCATGATAGCAGGGTGAAAGAAATCAAATATCACAACGAAACTTTGACGTTAAAAGTTAATAAAATATATGAATTTGTGGAAGGTGAAGAAAGATCATACCCTGGTGAAATATGTTTTGAGAAATGTGATATCGACCTGTGCGATGTATTGATATTTAACAAAACCTTGGGTGAAGGACATTTCAATGGAAAGTCTATTGGTTTACAACAATTTATAGATGAATATACAGACTCAGAATTTGAAATCATTATTGAAGGCTATTATGGCAACACAACCACATATACAGGATGGCTTCGGGAAGATGGGAAACGACCAGTGTCGGCAATTATGTATGTTTGGAATAGCGGAGATATGGTGTATAAGGTAAAAAAATAAACGATTTAAAACAATAATTTTATAAAGGAGAAAAGATCATGAACAAATTTGAGAAGAGAAAATTGTTACAAGAATATCAAGTCAAACAAATGGAAGAATTTGAAGAGAACTTACCGATGGAGAAGAAATTATTTTATGAATTATTTGATTATCTAAATGATAAATCAGAAACGGTAGAGTGTAATTACGATTTTTCTTTAACAAATGAGTTTTTGAAAGATAAAAATGTGGATATTGAAAAGGTTATAGAATTTTTGCGAGAAAATGGTGCTGGTTGCGATTGTGAAGTGATTTTTAATGTTGAGGAAAAGTTTGAAGAATAAAATGTTTGTATTAGAAACAGACTGGTAAATTTGAAGGTGTAAGGAAAAATAGTCATAGATGAAACTAATACATAATATTTTATGTGAAAAACTAAATCCGAGAAGTGGAGTTATCAAAATAAGTAGTTCTAATGATGAAGATAGAATTTATTTCCATATAAGTTGGGAGGGAGATTTCCATTTTATAGTTACTGGTTGGGGGCATTACGGGTGGTATTATGTACAAAGAGATAAACAACGTATATCGCCATCTTATGTTTATCAAAGAATAGATGATAGAGCGTTATCTGTTATGCAACACATTATAGACGAAATTGAAATTGGGAAATATAACAACAAAAAAACTGAAAAAGAAAAAATTAAACAGGTTCTTGAAGAAAGAAATCTAACCTCTTTTATGAACAATACAAAATGGAAAGAACTGATAGATTCCATCATGGAGAACATGAGAGACATCTCGATACAATATAAGACGTTTTTTGATGAAGAAGAGCCTAGCATGTATTGGACGATTGATGCTGATGAACATTTTTTTCATATGAATATGAGAATTGTTGAATGGTTTAAAATTAGAAGTAAATTTGAGAAAGTTCTTGGTCAAGGACGTTTAATTGAGCCAAAGATATGTGTTACTGATAAAAAAATAGAAATAGAGTGTACGCTTAATAAATTTAGTATTCCTTATGAATATGATGATATTGAAAAATGTTTTATTATTTTTGGGTACAGATAATGAAAATTGAAAATTAGAAGTTAAAGGGGTAATTGTTCCATTAAATAGAATAGTTTGTTGTGATACTCCTCTTTATATTAAAATATCCGACTATAAATATGAGGTGCGGTTAGGCTATGAATTAGTTTTTAAATATGATTTTTTTGTGTAGCTTTTGGGAAGAATGTGTTGTTATCACTGATAAGTTTTAGCAGCAAGGATGATAAAAATATTCGTATATCACAAATGAAAAAGGCTTGGCCAACGCCTAACCGAAGCGATAAAACAGAAGAGGAAATGTGGAAGTCTTATCAAAAAATTGCAAACAGACAAACTTTTGAGAAACTATGCAATATGGAAGAGATTGCAAATGAATCTGATATAGTAAATAAAAAATCGGAAAATAGTTACCGCCTTATCGATCTGTACAAAATGATTGGATACGGAGTTACAGGGTTTTATCCTGCCTTGGAAGAAAATAAAGATGAGCTGGAGAGAAAAATCGAAGAATACATTATGTGCTTAAGAACAAATCCCAGTTTGTTGGATTAGTACTAAATATAAATTTTTAATTTTTAATAAGGAGGTATGCGCCTCCTTTTTGTTGTATAATGGAGTGAGGTGATTAGATGATTTTAAAAATTTATAGTGGGGAATATAGTTTACAATGGGATGGAATATACTACTTAGCACTAATTGATTATCCAAATATTCAAGAGTGGGAATTAGAAAAAATTGCTAAATTTATAGCTTACGAAAAACTTCATAAACGTCAAACAAGTATTGAGTGTGCTGATTCTTGTTTAAAAAAAGAAATTTTAGATTACATCTGTCAGCATCCCTTTCTGCCACCATTTACCCCTACAGATAAAAGAGTAGCCTCGACTTATGATCTACATAAGAGGTTAGTGACTTCAGACTACTGTAGTCATACTACGACTATAGATGCAGCGATTTCTATCTTTAAAACAGGTCAGCTCTTATCTGCTGTGAAAGCCTTTGGGCGAGATGCTGAGGAGTTGGTTTTGGATAGTCGAAATGCTGCATCTGATCCGATAGATTATTTTGACTATGTCATGTTAGGGTGGTCAAATACAAGTTCTGGTTATCGATTGGCGATGGAGCGTTTATTAGGTCGAGCTCCTTCAGAGAAAGAATTACAAGACAAGTTTATTCCTGGAGTAAGTTTTCATTTTATCTATACAGATTTGATTAAAGTTCCTGGTTATATTTTTGATGGTTACCATGCTGTAAAAATTAAGGACATGCTTAATTTATTAAGTGAGTTGTATATTTGCATTATTCCAACTCATAATAAGAGCCAATTTGAAAATATTATTCCAACCAAAATACAAGATAGGGTGTATTATCTTGACTATGCTGGAGAAGACTTAGAAGAGTGGACTAAGAAAGTCTATCAAGTTGTTTTAAAACAATCAGATAAAGGATAGTTGAGGAAAAACGATGAAAGTAATTGATCAAGCTCTACTAGAAAAAGTTATTATTGAACGTTCTCGTACCAGTCATAAAGGGGACTACGGTCGTCTGCTGTTGCTGGGTGGAACTTATCCTTATGGTGGTGCCATTATCATGGCTACTTTAGCAGCTGTAAAAAGCGGTGCAGGATTGGTGACCGTTGGAACGGACAGGGAAAATATTCCAGCTCTGCACAGCCATTTACCTGAGGCTATGGCCTTTGCTCTTCAAGATCAGCAATTGTTAAAAGAGCAGTTGGATAAGGCAGAAGTTGTCTTGCTGGGCCCTGGTTTACGAGACGATACTTTTGGAGAAAATCTAGTAAAACAAGTCTTTGTTAATTTAAGACAGAATCAGATTTTGATTGTAGATGGTGGTGCCCTGACCATTCTTGCTAGAACAAGTTTGTCATTTCCATCTAACCAGCTTATCCTAACTCCCCACCAAAAAGAGTGGGAAAAGCTGTCTGGTATTGCTATTGAAAAGCAAAAGGAAGCTGCAACGGCTAGTGTCCTAACTTCCTTCCCTCAAGGAACAATTTTGGTAGAGAAAGGTCCAGCTACTCGTATTTGGCAAGTTGGCCAGTCTGATTATTACCAGTTACAGGTTGGTGGTCCCTATCAGGCGACTGGGGGAATGGGAGATACTCTGGCTGGGATGATTGCAGGATTTGCAGGCCAGTTTAAACAAGCCAGTCTCTACGAGAGTGTGGCAGTAGCGACCCATCTTCATTCAGCCATAGCCCAAGAACTATCTCAAGAACAGTATGTGGTCTTGCCGACGGGAATTAGTAATTGTCTTCCTAAAGTAATGAAAATTATTTGTCAACAAGAGAGGGTAAGCAAAGATAAACTTGTTTAAAATAGATAGATAAACCTACTTCCTTCTCTTAATTTATGATTCTTGAAATGCGCCTGCTTTAATGCTAAACTAGACGTATCAAAGTTAAGGTCTTATTTTTGGAACTGGAAAGAGATGAACAAATCAAATACATAAAAGATAAACTCATTTTTATTCGTTTGGTAAAAAGAAAATGCATATTTTTAAAGAAAGATTGATGAAAAATGTAAATTTGATCTTTTCACTTGAATAAAAAGCGGTTTCATAGTAAAATAAGAACTGAGAATGATGGAGGTAAATCGGTGGAAAATCTGAAGAAAATGGCAGGTATCAAGGCTGCTGAGTTCGTGAGCGATGGAATGGTCGTTGGACTTGGAACAGGCTCGACTGCCTATTATTTTGTCGAAGAAATCGGTCGTCGTATCAAGGAAGAAGGATTGCAGATTACAGCTGTAACAACTTCTAGTGTGACTAGTAAACAGGCTGAAGGTCTTAACATCCCGCTCAAGTCTATTGACCAAGTAGACTTGGTTGATGTGACGGTTGACGGGGCGGATGAAGTGGATAGCCAGTTTAACGGAATCAAAGGCGGTGGTGGTGCCCTTCTGATGGAGAAGGTTGTAGCAACGCCCTCAAAAGAATATATTTGGGTGGTGGATGAAAGCAAGCTGGTAGACAAACTAGGTGCTTTTAAATTGCCAGTAGAAGTGGTTCAGTATGGTGCAGAGCAGGTCTTTCGTCGTTTTGAACGAGCTGGCTACAAACCAAGTTTCCGTGAAAAAGATGGCCAACGTTTTGTGACCGATATGCAGAACTTTATCATTGACCTTGCCTTGGATGTCATTGAAGATCCAATTGCTTTCGGACAAGAATTGGACCATGTCGTTGGTGTCGTAGAGCACGGCTTATTCAACCAAATGGTGGATAAGGTAATCGTTGCTGGACAAGATGGCGTTCAGATTTTAACCTCAAGAAAAGAAAAATAGAAGGGGGCATAAGATGTCTAAATTTAATCGTATTCACTTGGTAGTACTGGATTCTGTAGGAATCGGAGCTGCACCAGATGCCAATAACTTTGTCAATGCAGGGGTTCCAGATGGTGCCTCTGACACACTGGGACACATTTCAAAAACAGTTGGTTTGAATGTCCCAAACATGGCTAAAATAGGTCTTGGAAATATTCCTCGTGAAACACCTCTTAAGACTGTACCGGCGGAAAGCAATCCAACAGGATATGCAACAAAATTGGAAGAAGTGTCCCTTGGTAAGGACACCATGACTGGACACTGGGAAATCATGGGACTCAATATTACTGAGCCTTTCGATACTTTCTGGAACGGATTCCCAGAAGAAATCTTGACAAAAATCGAAGATTTCTCAGGACGCAAGGTCATTCGTGAAGCTAACAAACCTTACTCAGGAACAGCCGTTATCGATGATTTTGGACCACGTCAGATGGAAACTGGAGAGTTGATTATCTATACTTCAGCTGACCCAGTCTTGCAAATTGCTGCCCACGAAGACATCATTCCTTTGGACGAATTGTATCGTATCTGTGAATACGCTCGTTCAATTACCCTTGAGCGCCCTGCCCTTCTTGGTCGCATCATTGCCCGTCCATATGTTGGTGAGCCAGGTAACTTCACTCGTACAGCCAACCGTCGTGACTTAGCCGTTTCTCCATTTGCACCGACTGTTTTGGATAAATTGAATGAAGCTGGTATCGATACTTATGCTGTGGGTAAAATCAATGATATCTTTAACGGTGTTGGTATCAACCATGATATGGGTCACAATAAGTCAAATAGCCACGGAATTGACACACTGTTGAAGACTATGGGCCTTGCTGAGTTTGAAAAAGGATTTTCATTCACAAACTTGGTTGACTTTGATGCCCTTTATGGCCACCGTCGTAATGCTCACGGCTACCGTGATTGTTTGCATGAGTTTGATGAACGCTTATCTGAAATTATCGCAGCTATGAGAGAGAACGACCTTCTCTTGATTACTGCGGACCATGGAAATGACCCAACTTATGCAGGAACAGACCACACTCGTGAATATATTCCACTTTTGGCCTATAGCCCTGCCTTTAAAGGCAATGGTGTCATTCCAGTAGGACATTTTGCAGATATTTCAGCGACTGTTGCCGATAACTTTGGTGTGGAAACTGCTATGATTGGGGAAAGTTTCTTAGATAAATTGGTATAAGATGACACGCTATGCTTTGTTGGTGAGAGGCATCAATGTTGGTGGCAAGAATAAGGTTGTCATGGCGGAGCTTTGTCAAGAATTGACAGACTTGGAACTGGAAAAGGTTGAAAGCTACATCAACAGTGGCAACATTTTCTTTACTTCGACAGAACCAAAAGCTCGATTGGTTGAAAAATTAGAGACTTTTTTTGGGACTCGTTATCCATTTATTCAGAGCTTTTCTTTACTGAGTCAAGAAGACTATGAAGCAGAAGTGGAAAATCTCCCAGCTTGGTGGAAGGAAGACTTGACACGAAAAGATGTCCTCTTTTACACTGAGGGCTTGAATGTGGACCAGGTCATTGAGTCAATTGAAAGCTTAGAGCTGAAAGATGAGGTGCTTCATTTTGGAAAACTTGGTATTTTCTGGGGGAAATTCTCTGAAGAAACCTACTCTAAAACTGCCTATCATAAGTACTTGCTCAAGATGCCTTTCTATCGCCACATTACCATTCGCAATGCAAAAACCTTTGACAAAATCGGTCAAATGCTAAAAACTAATAAAGGAGACACACAATGACATTTTTAGATAAAATCAATGAAACAGCTGCCTTCCTGAAAGACAAGGGAATTCAAGCACCTGAGTTCGGTCTAATCCTTGGGTCAGGTCTTGGAGAATTGGCAGAAGAAATCGAAAATCCAGTTGTAGTAGACTATGCTGAGATTCCAAACTGGGGCCGTTCAACCGTAGTTGGTCACGCTGGGAAATTGGTATATGGTGAACTGGCAGGTCGCAGGGTCTTGGCTCTTCAAGGGCGTTTCCATTTCTACGAAGGAAATCCTCTGGAGGTCGTGACTTTCCCAGTACGTGTCATGAAAGTTCTTGGATGTGAAGGTGTTATTGTAACCAATGCTGCTGGTGGTATTGGATATGGGCCTGGTACCTTGATGGCTATCTCAGACCATATCAACATGACGGGGCAAAACCCATTGATGGGTGAAAACTTGGATGACTTTGGTCCACGTTTCCCTGATATGTCTAAGGCCTACACACCAGAATACCGTGCTACTGCCCATGAAGTGGCTAAAAAACTGGGTATCAAGCTTGATGAAGGTGTCTATATCGGTGTAACTGGTCCGACTTATGAAACACCAGCAGAAATTCGTGCCTATAAGATACTTGGAGCAGATGCAGTCGGTATGTCTACGGTTCCTGAAGTTATCGTTGCAGCCCACTCAGGCTTGAAAGTTCTTGGTATTTCATGTATCACTAACCATGCTGCAGGATTCCAAGAAGAACTCAACCACGAAGAAGTTGTAGAAGTGACTGAACGTGTTAAAGGTGATTTCAAAGGCTTGCTTAAAGGGATTCTTGCTGAATTGTAAGAAAAAAGATTTAAAAGGGGGAATACCTCTACCTTTTCATGATTGACTGCCTATCAGGGTCAAAGAAGAAATATAAGTATACTATGAGGTTCTTCCTGCTCTTATAATTGAAAGAAGCGGAAGAATAGATATGTTTGCGTCTGATAGTTAGCATTGTGAAAGACAAGATTCTAGGATACTAGCATTAGCTTCCTAGCCAAGCAGACTAGTATGATAAGAAGAGATAAGAATGAATTTATACTCAATGAAATTCAAAGAGCAAACTAGGAAGTTAGCCGCAGGTTGCTCAAAACACAGTTTTGAGGTTGTAGATAAGACTGACGAAGTCAGTGACCATATCTACGGTAAGGCGACGCTGACGTGGTTTGAAGAGATTTTCGAAGAGTATTACTTTCTGAATTTCTCAGTCTTATCATATATAGCACAATGAGATTTTGCTTGAGTCTGCTTACAAATAAACGAAAAGAAAGATAAGAAATAATGAAAATTGGTCAACGAATTATGCGCTTTGGCATAAAAAAATTAAGTATCGGAGTTGTATCTGTTGCAGTCGGCTTCGCATTTCTAGCTCCAGCTGGAATTTCAGCCAATGAAGTAAAACAAGATGTAACATCTGAAGTGGCAACAAGAGTGCTAGATTCTAAGGAGGAATTGAGAGAGCCGGAAAATGTTGCTCCAAAAGTAGAAACTCCTCTTAAAGAGGAGCCAAGACTAGCTCCTCAAACGCTTCCGGAAGCAAGTGAAGTTCTTGAAAACAAAAGGGAAGAGTCAAAAGTGGAGATAACAGAGCCAGTTCAAGACTCACCTATTCTTGCTCCTGTAGAAGAAACTAAAGAAGAAGTTGTGACAGAAAAACCAACAAATACTCGTTCTTTAACAGCAGAAGATTTGGTGAAGATTTCCAAAGGGGAATTGCATTTAGAAAATGATTTGATCGATGAATCTCTCTATGGTGAAAAAGTTCTTGATTTGGAAGGGGATGATGACCAAGATGGCATCAAAAACAAAGATGAACTTTATGTTTACAACAAAGATGGTAAGGATTATCTAGGATATAACAGTCATCCCTTACTAGCAGACAGTGATGGGGATGGTTTGGCAGATGGAGAAGATGACAATAAGAAAGAATGGTATGTCACAGACCGTGATTCTCTTCTCTTTATGGAGCTAGCCTATCGAGACGATGATTATATTGAGAAAATTTTAGATCATAAGAATCCTTTCCCTAGTCTCTATCTTGACCGTCAAGAATACAAACTCATGCACAATGAATTGGCTCCTTTCTGGAAAATGAAAAAAGCTTACCATACAGATAGTGGCTTGGATGCTTTCTTATTTGAGACCAAGAGCGACCTTCCTTATCTCAAAGATGGAACGGTGCACATGTTGGCTATTCGTGGAACGCGAGTTAATGACGCCAAGGACTTAAGTGCAGATTTGGTTTTATTAGGTGGAAATAAACCAGCTCAAGCGGATGATATCCGCAAGGTTGTTGGGGAATTAGCCAAGGATACAAGTATTACCAAGTTGTATATGACAGGTCATTCTCTTGGAGGCTACCTAGCTCAGATTGCAGCGGTGGAAGCTTACCAAAAATATCCTGATTTTTATAACCATGTATTGCGGAAAGTGACGACTTTCAGTGCTCCTAAAGTGATTACTTCCAGAACTGTTTGGAATGCTAAGAATGGTTTCTGGGATGTTGGTTTGGAAAGCCGTAAATTAGCTGTTAGCGGAAAAATTAAGCATTATGTGGTTGATAATGATAATGTTGTGACTCCATTGATTCATAATGATCGTGATATTGTTACATTTACAGGTAATTCACGATTTAAACACCGTTCTCGTGGCTATTTTGAAAGTCGAATGAATGATATTCCTAACTTTAATATTGGTAAACGAGCTACCTTGGATAAACATGGTTATCGTGATCCAAAATTGGATAAAGTGCGCTTCTTTAAGAAACAGGCTCTGCCTCAATCTGCTAGTCAACCAAGTGCTGAACCAATGGAAAATATTGCCTTAGGGAAACAGGTTACTCAAAGTTCGACAGCTTTCGGAGGAGATGCTAGAAGAGCTGTGGATGGCAAAGTCGATGGTAACTATGGTCACAATTCTGTCACTCATACAAACTTCCAATCCAAGCCTTGGTGGCAAGTAGATTTGGCTAAAGAAGAAACCATTCGCCAAATCAATATTTACAACCGCACAGACACTGCCCAGGATAGATTGGCAAACTTTGATGTCATTCTTTTAGACAGTTTTGGTAAAGAAATTGAGAGAAAACGTATAACATCTCTTAAAGATGTGTCAGCACAAATTGCGATTAACCATAAAAAAGCGCGCTATGTTCGGATTGAACTAGAAGGCTATAATGCTCTCAGTCTTGCAGAAGTCCAAGTATATCGTGCTGAGAATATCGCTTGGAAAAAACAGGTTAAGAAAAGTTCCACTGTTTTTGAGGGAGCTACAAGTTTTGCCTTGGATGGCAATACCAATAGCAGTTATAGCCAACACTCGAACACATATACTAAGTCTGAAAACCAACCTTGGTGGGAAGTTGATTTAGGGCGTACGGAGCAGGTAGGGCTTGTTCGCCTTCATAACCGTGGGGATGGAGAACTTTCTAAACGTTTGTCAGACTTTGATGTAATTTTATATGATGAAAAAGGGAAAGAAGTTGCTAGACAGTATGTTTCTAAACTTGACGGAACGAGCTTGGATGTTCAATTAAATGGGAAATTGGGACGCCGTGTTCGTGTGCAACTACGTAAGAACAATCAAGCCCTCAGTCTTGCAGAAGTAGAAGTTTTCCGCTTTATAGCTACGAATGGTGAGACGGCGACACAAGTTTCTAAGCCAGTTCAACCAATCAGTCAGACTCCTGCCAAAGACAAAACATTGACAATTCAACATAGTGGAGCTTACATTGCCCGCTACTCTATAACTTGGGAAGAAGTTACAGTAGATAAAGATGGAAACCAAGTTGTTCGTAGTCGTTCTTGGGAAGGAAACGGTCGCAACCAGACTGCAGGTTTTGTCCTCAACCTCCCAATCAAAGAAAATATGAGGAATCTGCGAATTAAGATTGAGAAAAAGACAGGTCTACTATGGAATAGATGGCAAACAATCTATGAAAACAGACCAATTTTAGCTCAACCCCACCGTAAAATTACCCATTGGGGAACGACATTAAATTCTAAGATTTCTGATGACGATGTCTTGTAAAAAATCCTACTATTTAATAATGAGATGATTTAGTTTATAAGAGAAGTACTACCTGAGCTTGAATAGAACTCAGGTAGCTCTCTGTGAAAGAACAAAATTAATACTCAATGAAAATCAAAGAGCAAACTAGGAAACTAGCCGTAGGCTGCTCAAAGCACTGCTTTGAGGTTGTAGATATAACTGACGAAGTCAGTAACATATATACGGCAAGGCGACGTTGACGTGGTTTGAAGAAATTTTCGAAGAGTATAAACAGAAAGGTAGAGCGCGTGTTCTAATTTGAACACGAGCGGAAAACTTTTCTAAAAACTCAGAAGAGAAGGGGAGTTCGGGTTTGAATTGAATCCGGTCTAATCTTCTCAATATCATCAAAATTAAGAAAGAAAGGAATTGACCCCACCCTAAAAGCAGTGGGAAAAAGATAGTTGGTCTAGCGAGCATCGCTCACTGCATCCAACTCCTATTTTCCCTTTGCTTTCTGACGGGTTTGGTATCTTTCTGATTATAAATTTTAGAATAAAGAAAGGATGGGTTAACTGTATTCATTGAACTGAATACGGGCGGAGAACTGTGTAAAAAAGATAAACTGTCTAGCATCTGCGATGCGTCGTCAGTTTCCTATTTTTACTTTGTTCTCTGTCGCTATCCTAAATATACAATAAAGAAAGGTAGAGCGTGTGTTCTGATTTGAACACGAGCGGAAAACTTGGAAAATAGATAATCTGACTGAGAAATCAGGATTTCTCGTCAGATTCCTAATTTTCAGTCGTTTTCTTGTCGCTCTTTGTATCATAAATTATGTCTATCCATATTGCTGCTCAGCAGGGTGAAATTGCTGATAAAATTCTTCTTCCTGGGGATCCTCTTCGTGCTAAGTTTATTGCGGAGAATTTCCTTGAAGATGCTGTTTGTTTTAACGAAGTGCGTAACATGTTTGGTTATACTGGTACTTACAAGGGTCACCGTGTATCTGTTATGGGAACTGGGATGGGAATGCCATCCATTTCGATTTATGCGCGTGAGTTGATTGTTGACTACGGTGTGAAAAAATTGATCCGTGTGGGAACTGCGGGTTCTTTGAATGAAGATGTTCACGTTCGTGAATTGGTTTTGGCGCAGGCAGCTGCAACCAACTCAAACATTGTCCGTAATGACTGGCCACAGTATGATTTTCCACAAATCGCTAGCTTTGACTTGCTAGATAAGGCTTATCATATCGCAAAAGAACTTGGCATGACAACCCACGTTGGGAACGTTTTATCATCTGATGTCTTTTACTCAAATTACTTTGAAAAGAACATCGAGCTTGGTAAATGGGGGGTCAAGGCTGTGGAAATGGAAGCAGCGGCACTCTACTATCTAGCAGCCCAACATCATGTTGATACGCTTGCTATCATGACTATTTCTGATAGTTTGGTCAATCCAGACGAAGACACAACTGCAGAAGAACGACAAAATACCTTCACCGATATGATGAAGGTTGGATTAGAAACCTTGATTGCAGAATAATTATAGCCAAAAAAGGAAGCCCTTCTTTATGAATTGGAGGACTTCCTTTTCTTATCCAGAAATTGGTCTATCTCTTTTTGTGATCTGAGGATGACCACTTTATCTGGATAGTTTTTTTGAATCCACTTGTAGCGTTCCTTAGAGGATTTGCTCCGTCCATCCCAGAGAATCCATCTGATAAACTCCCAATTAAATTGTTCTTGACAACCAGCTGCCATACTTTCTCTGACCTTGCCTTGGTATTTGAGGTACCGTTTAAAGGCTCGAAAGAGACAGGTTAATGGCGAAAAATTGAGAAAGATGATTTGGTCAGCTTCCTGCATTCTTTCCTCGTAATAGCACCAAGAATAATTACCATCGATGACCCAGGCTTCATGCTTGGTGAGAAATTTTTTCATCTCATCAAACATCCATTCACGGTCACTGTCTTGCCAACCAGGTTGAAATTGGAGTGTGTCCATGTGAAGTTTTGGGATGGAGTAGTAGTGAGACAACTTTTCAGCTAGCGTTGACTTACCTGCACCAGAATATCCGATAATTGCGATTTTCATTTTCTACCTTTTCCTATTTGGAGACAAAAAAACAGCCTCTATGGACTGTTTCTTATTTAGCAAGTTTAGCTGAAAGACGAGCTTTATCGCGGCTTGCTTTGTTTTTGTGAATCAAACCTTTAGTTTCTGCTTTATCGATAGCTGAGCTAGCAGCACGGAAAAGTTCTTCAGATGGGTTTGCTTCGAAAGCTTTGATAGCAGTACGCATAGCTGATTTTTGAGCTGAGTTCTTTTCGTTTTGTTTAACGTTCAATTCAGCGCGTTTGATAGCTGATTTAATGTTTGCCAATGTTCTTACCTCCATATTTACTAACTATACCATTATATCTGAAAACTTACGTTTTGACAAGGGAAAATTACTTTTTTAAGTAAATTTCATCGATTTCATGGTTCTTGCTTTTATGAAGAATCACTTCCGCACGATTTCTGGTTGGTTCAATATAATTTTGTAGATTTGTGAGATTGATACTGGTCCAGACCTGATGGGCAAAGGATTCCACTTCCCCAATCGACATTTGAGTAAAACGATAATAGTAGCTATCAGGGTCGTTTTGGGCTAGGCTCAGCATCTTCAAGAAACGGTCCAGATACCAACTCTCAATATCATCCACTGCAGCATCAACATAGATGGAAAAGTCAAAGAAGTCAGTGATATAGAGACGCTCGTTTTGTGGATTTTGAAAGACATTGATTCCCTCAACAATGACAAAATCAGCAGCTTTGACGCTTTGCTTTTCCTCAGGGATGATGTCGTAGACTTCATGAGAGTAGACAGGAATATCCACATCTTGTCCGTTTTTGATGCGGTCCAAGAAGTTGAGAAGAGCCTCCATATCATAGCTTTCAGGAAATCCTTTACGATTTAAAATCCCCTGCTCAATCAAGGTTTGATTGGGATAGAGAAAACCATCAGTTGTAACCAACTCAACACTAGCATCAGTTACAGTTCTAGAAAGCAGGGTTTGCAATAGACGACTGGTTGTGGATTTTCCAACGGCAACACTCCCAGAAACCCCAATAATAAAAGGTTGAGATTTACTTTCACGTTGGAGGAAAATTCCTTTGGAAAAGGCTAAATCTTCCTTAGTTCGCTTGTAAATCTGAATCAGATGAGCCAAGGGGAGATAGATATCTGTAACATCCTGTAAACTAATCTGGTCATTAAAACTCTTGATGGATTCTAATTCCTCTTCTGTCAAAGGAGGTGTTGTTTTTCGATGTAAAGATTGCCAAGTCTGGCGGCTGATTTTTTCAAAATGTAAAAATTCGTTGGTCATTTGTTTTCCCCTAGATATTTTGTTTATCATACCATACCATAAAAAGCTAAAAAAATAAAGCGGTTTCTTGAATTCAGTCAGTCAATAGTATATAATATAAGTAGATAGAGGATGAACAATTTATTGATGAAGTAGGAGCTGCTTTCTACTGACTTATCAGCTATAAAGGGGGCTTTGGGGTTTATAACTTATAGGAGGTGTACTATGAAAATCTTGAAACGTTACTTATTGGAACTCTGTTTTATTTTAAGTTTTTCCTTACCTTTTATAAAAGGAGCCAATGCAGATAATGGTAGACGCTTTGTGGAAATCTATTACGGTTTTACTTTTTTGATGGAACATGCCATTGTAACAGCTGTCTTTATCTGTTCGCTCTTGATTGCTTTCTTCCTAAAAAAACGGTGGACGAAATGGCTTGCTGCTGGTAGTTATTGCTTTTTAGTCCTATGGATTGCGACAGAGGGTTATTTCTTCCGCATGTCACTAGAAGATTTGATACGACTTTGGACAAGTTTGGAAATCCTGACACAAACGTATCAGTTGGGCTTTTATCTAAACATCTTATTGGGAATCCTGTTGATGATTAAGCATTTGAAGGTTAAGTAATAGTAATAAAAATGCGCTTGATTATAGACAATAAATTTGTTGTTTTATCATGGCAATGATAGCTGTAGTCCTAGATGAAATACTATTTGCTTATAA
Organism: Streptococcus sp. SPS1; assembly: GCF_030439915.1. GTDB lineage: Bacteria > Bacillota > Bacilli > Lactobacillales > Streptococcaceae > Streptococcus. Next base: position 33,145 of record NZ_JAQFJG010000012.1, on the reverse strand, counting down.
GTGTTGAAAGAGATTGAAGGGGAGCTATTGTAAAGCAACTTCCTTCAATCTTTTTGTCTCATTCTGGATATGTAAACGATTTACAATTTAAGTCAAATTATGGTAAAATAGTTTCATGAGTAAAATGTATTATGCAGAGAATCCTGACGCTGCTCACGACATTCATGAGTTGAGAGTGGACTTGTTGGGAGAAAAAATGACCTTTCTGACGGATGCAGGTGTTTTTAGCAAGAAGATGGTTGACTTCGGAAGTCAACTCTTGCTCAAGTGTCTTGAGGTCAACCAAGGAGAGACAGTCCTAGATGTCGGCTGTGGTTATGGTCCATTAGGTTTGTCCTTAGTCAAGGCTTACGGCGTTCAGGCGACCATGGTCGATATCAATAATCGTGCCTTGGATTTGGCTAAGAGAAATGCTGAAAAAAATAATGTAAAAGCGACGATTTTCCAGTCCAACATCTATGAACAAGTTGAAGGTACATTTGACCATGTTATTTCAAATCCTCCTATCCGTGCAGGCAAGCAAGTGGTTCACGAAATCATCGAGAAAAGTAAAGATTTCTTGGAAACTGGTGGAGATTTAACAATCGTCATCCAGAAAAAGCAAGGGGCTCCAAGTGCCAAGTCTAAGATGGAAGACGTGTTTGGCAATTGTGAAATCCTTAAAAAAGACAAGGGATACTATATCCTTAGAAGTGTGAAAGAATGAGAGCAGTTGATTTAATCCAAAAAAAACGAGGCGGGCAAGAATTGACTTCGAGTGAAATTGAATGGCTGGTAGAAGGCTATGTGTCAGGAACTGTCCCTGATTATCAGATGTCTGCCTTTGCTATGGCTGTTTATTTTAAAGGAATGACGACTCGTGAAATTTCTGATTTGACCATGAATATGGTTAAGACTGGGCAAGAGTTTGACTTGTCTGCCATTGATGGTGTGAAAGTTGACAAGCATTCTACTGGTGGTGTCGGCGATAAGGTAACCTTGATTTTAGCTCCTCTTGTTGCTAGCTTCGGTGTGCCTGTAGCAAAAATGAGTGGTCGTGGTCTCGGCCATACTGGTGGAACAATTGATAAATTGGAGTCCATTAAGGGCTATCAAGTCGAGCGCAGTCAAGAAGATTTCATTCGTCAGGTTCAGGATATTGGAGTATCTGTCATTGGGCAATCAGACCAGCTGGTCAAAGCGGATAAGCTTCTCTACGCCCTCCGTGATGTGACCGCAACTGTTGACACGATTCCTTTGATTGCGAGTTCGGTGATGAGCAAGAAAATTGCGGCAGGGGCGGATGCTATTTTGCTAGACGTGACTGTAGGTGAGGGTGCCTTCATGAAAACGGTTGATGAGGCGCGTGAATTGGCTCAAACCATGGTGGAACTTGGTAAGGCGGTTGGTCGGAAGACGGTAGCAGTGATTACGGATATGAGTCAGCCCTTGGGACGAGCGATTGGAAATCGCCTTGAAATCCTTGAAGCACTGGAGATTTTACAAGGTCAAGGCCGTCAGGATATTACCCACTTCATCTGTGAATTGGCTCAAATTATGCTTGGCCTGGCAAATGTAAACAAGACAGTTGAAGAAGTTCGCCAACATCTTGAAAATGGTCAAGCGCTAGCTAAGTTTGAGGAAATGGTCCAAGCCCAAGGTGGAGACTTGGAAGACCTCTATCGTCCTGTCAATGTTGCCCATGTGGTGGAAATCCCTGCTCAGGAAACGGGTATTATCTCAGCTCTTCCAGCAATGGAATTTGGGCTTTATGCCATGAGACTGGGAGCTGGTCGTGCAGTCAAATCTGATGCCTTGGACTATGAAACAGGAATTGTTTTTGAAAAGAAAATTGGAGATTCCGTTCAAAAGGGAGAAATTGTTGCAAAAGTATACACAAATGGAAAAATTTCTCCTCAGCTAGTTACAGATTTTCAAAAATATGTTAAAATAAATGATAGGGTGCAAAGTTTACGAGAAATTATAGAAATTATCTCATAAACCGCAGGAGAATCCGAATATGAAATTAAATAAATATATCGATCATACGCTTTTAAAACAAGATGCAACAGAAAATCAAATTGATTGTTTGTTGTCTGAGGCTAGGGAGTATGATTTTGCCAGTGTTTGCGTTAATCCGACCTGGGTTGAACATGCCAAAAAAGGGCTTGAAGGCACAGATGTCAAGGTCTGCACAGTAGTAGGTTTCCCTTTGGGGGCAACAACTTCAACTGTGAAAGCTTTTGAGACAAAAGAAGCTATCCAAAATGGTGCAGATGAGATTGATATGGTGATCAATGTTGGGGCTCTCAAATCAGGTAATTTAGCCTTGGTTGAATCGGACATCCGTGCTGTTGTAGAAGCAAGTGGTGACAAGTTAGTGAAAGTCATTATTGAAGCTTGCCTTCTGACAGATCAAGAAAAAGTTGTGGCTTGTCAATTAGCCCAAAAAGCAGGAGCTGATTTTGTTAAAACATCTACTGGCTTTTCAACTGGTGGCGCTACGATAGCAGATGTTCAATTGATGCGTGAAACAGTTGGGCCTGATATGGGTGTCAAGGCTGCTGGTGGAGCTCGTTCTTATGCAGATGCTCTTGCATTTGTGGAAGCAGGGGCGACCCGTATCGGAACGTCAGCTGGGGTAGCCATTTTAAAAGGAGAATTGGCTGATGGCGACTACTGAGTTGATTGAACTGGCAATTGAAACCAGCAAACATGCCTACGTCCCCTATTCTCACTTTCCTATCGGAGCAGTTTTAGTGGCAAAAGACGGAAGTGTTTACACGGGAGTGAATATCGAAAATGCTAGCTATCCTTTGACCAACTGTGGAGAACGTACAGCGATTTTTAAAGCAGTTTCTGAAGGGCAAAGAGAATTTTCAGAGCTGATTGTTTATGGTCAAACTGAAAAACCGATTTCACCATGTGGTGCTTGTCGCCAAGTAATGGTCGAATTTTTTGAACAAGATCTAAAAGTGACCTTAGTCGCAAAAGATAAATCGACGGTCGAGATGACGGTCGGGGAATTACTTCCATATTCTTTTACAGACTTAAATTAGTCTGAGTCGCTCTCTGAGTGGCACGGTCCTTGTGGCCAACCAATCCATACTTGCAACATCGTTGCACATCTTATTTAGGAGGTTCAGTAATGAACAAGAAACAATGGCTAGGTCTTGGCCTAGTAGCAGTGGCAGCAGTTGGACTTGCTGCATGTGGTAACCGCTCTTCTCGTAAGGCAGATTCATCTTCTGATGTGAAGACAAAAGCAGCAATCGTCACTGATACTGGTGGTGTTGATGACAAATCATTCAACCAATCAGCTTGGGAAGGTTTGCAGGCTTGGGGTAAAGAACACAATCTTTCAAAAGATAACGGTTTCACTTACTTCCAATCAACAAGTGAAGCTGACTACGCTAACAACTTGCAACAAGCGGCTGGAAGTTACAACCTAATCTTCGGTGTTGGTTTTGCCCTTCACAATGCAGTTAAAGATGCAGCAGCAGAGCACACTGATTTGAACTATGTCTTGATTGATGATGTGATTAAAGATCAAAAGAATGTTGCGAGCGTAACTTTCGCTGATAATGAGTCAGGTTACCTTGCAGGTGTAGCTGCAGCAAAAACAACTAAGACAAAACAAGTTGGTTTTGTAGGTGGGCAGGAGTCAGAAGTTATCTCTCGTTTTGAAGCAGGATTCAAGGCTGGTGTTGCGTCAGTAGACCCATCTATCAAAGTCCAAGTTGACTACGCTGGTTCATTTGGTGATGCTGCGAAAGGTAAAACAATTGCAGCCGCACAATACGCAGCCGGTGCAGATATTGTTTACCAAGTAGCTGGTGGTACAGGTGCTGGTGTCTTTGCAGAAGCAAAATCACTCAACGAAAGCCGTCCTGAAAATGAAAAAGTTTGGGTTATCGGTGTTGACCGTGACCAAGAAGCAGAAGGTAAATACACTTCTAAAGATGGTAAAGAATCAAACTTTGTTCTTGCATCTACTTTGAAACAAGTTGGTACAACTGTAAAAGATATTTCTAACAAGGCAGAAAAAGGTGAATTCCCTGGCGGTCAAGTGATCGTTTACTCATTGAAAGATAAAGGGGTTGACTTGGTAACAACTAACCTTTCTGAAGAAGGTAAAAAAGCCGTTGAAGATGCTAAAGCTAAAATCCTTGATGGAAGTGTAAAAGTTCCTGCAAAATAATGGATGGAAGTTATTTCTTAGGAAGCGGCCATCGGCCGCTTTTTAAGAGTTGAGGCAAAGTCATTTTGTCTCAGTAAAGCTTGCTACTAGATAAACTAGCAAGTTTTATTGAAATAAAATAAGACTCTGAAAGGAAGAGCACATGGCACACGAAAATGTCATTGAGATGCGTGATATTACCAAGGTGTTTGGTGAATTTGTTGCCAACGACAAAATCAACCTGCACCTACGAAAAGGTGAAATTCATGCACTTTTAGGAGAAAATGGGGCTGGTAAGTCCACGCTAATGAACATGTTAGCAGGACTTCTTGAACCAACCAGTGGTGAAATTGCGGTCAACGGTCAAGTTGTTAACCTCGACTCACCATCTAAAGCAGCTAGCTTGGGAATTGGAATGGTTCACCAGCACTTTATGTTGGTAGAAGCCTTCACAGTGGCTGAAAACATTATTTTAGGAAGTGAATTGACTAAAAATGGTGTGCTAGATATCGCTGGAGCTAGCAAAGAAATCAAGGCTCTTTCTGAACGTTATGGCTTAGCTGTGGACCCTTCTGCCAAGGTGGCAGACATCTCAGTTGGAGCCCAACAACGTGTAGAAATTTTAAAAACTCTTTATCGGGGAGCTGATATTCTTATTTTTGACGAACCAACGGCTGTTTTGACTCCATCAGAAATTGAGGAGTTGATGGCTATTATGAAAAATCTTGTCAAAGAAGGAAAATCAATTATCTTGATTACCCACAAGTTGGACGAAATTCGTGCAGTTTCTGACCGCGTTACAGTTATCCGTCGTGGGAAATCAATTGAAACCGTCAAAATTGCAGGGGCTACTAATGCTGATTTGGCAGAAATGATGGTGGGACGTTCAGTTTCCTTTAAGACAGAGAAGCAGGCCTCTCAACCAAAAGAAGTGGTCTTGTCAATCAAAGATTTGGTGGTCAATGAAAACCGTGGTGTTCCAGCTGTGAAAAATCTGTCCTTGGATGTTCGAGCGGGAGAGATTGTTGGGATTGCGGGGATTGATGGAAATGGTCAGTCTGAACTCATTCAAGCCATCACAGGTCTTCGTAAGGTTGAATCTGGTAGCATTGAGCTAAAAGGAGATTCAATTGTAGGATTGCACCCACGTCAGATTACAGAGTTGAGCGTTGGGCACGTTCCAGAAGACCGTCACCGTGATGGTTTGATTTTGGAAATGATGATTTCTGAAAATATTGCCCTTCAAACCTACTATAAAGAACCACATAGTAAAAATGGAATTTTGAACTATTCAAATATTACTTCTTATGCTAAAAAGCTAATGGAAGAGTTTGATGTTCGTGCTGCCAGTGAATTTGTTCCTGCAGCTGCACTCTCAGGAGGAAATCAACAAAAAGCAATTATTGCTCGTGAAATTGATCGAGATCCTGATCTCCTTATCGTCAGCCAGCCAACTCGTGGGTTGGATGTCGGTGCCATTGAATATATCCACAAACGCTTGATTGAAGAGCGTGATAATGGGAAGGCTGTCCTTGTTGTCAGCTTTGAATTGGATGAGATTTTAAACGTCTCAGACCGTATTGCCGTTATCCACGATGGTAAGATTCAAGGTATTGTATCACCAGAAACAACCAATAAACAAGAACTTGGTGTCTTGATGGCTGGTGGAAACTTGGGAAAGGAGAAGAGTGATGTCTAAAAAATTACAACAAATTTCGGTTCCCTTGATTTCTGTCTTCCTAGGAATTTTACTCGGAGCCATTGTCATGTGGATCTTTGGTTATGATGCTATTTGGGGCTATGAAGAATTGTTCTATACAGCCTTTGGTAGCCTGCGTGGGATTGGAGAAATCTTCCGTGCTATGGGGCCTTTGGTCTTGATTGGTCTTGGTTTTGCTGTTGCCAGTCGTGCTGGTTTCTTTAACGTCGGACTTCCTGGTCAGGCTTTGGCTGGTTGGATTCTTAGTGGTTGGTTTGCCCTGTCGCATCCAGATATGCCCCGTCCCTTGATGATTCTGGCAACTATTGTGATTGCCTTGATTGCAGGAGGGATTGTCGGTGCGATTCCAGGTATTCTTAGAGCCTATCTAGGGACGTCAGAGGTTATCGTAACCATCATGATGAACTACATTGTCTTGTATGTAGGGAATGCCTTTATCCATGCCTTTCCTAAAGACTTCATGCAAAGTACAGATTCGACGATTCGTGTTGGGGCTAATGCAACCTATCAGACCCCTTGGTTGGCTGAGTTGACTGGTAACTCACGGATGAATATCGGTATTTTCTTTGCCATCATTGCCGTTGCAGTTATTTGGTTCATGCTCAAGAAAACAACCCTTGGTTTTGAAATTCGTGCGGTTGGTCTTAATCCACATGCTTCAGAATATGCTGGTATTTCTGCCAAACGAACGATTATCCTATCAATGATTATATCAGGTGCCTTGGCTGGTCTTGGTGGAGCTGTTGAAGGACTTGGAACCTTCCAGAACGTCTATGTTCAAGGGGCGTCATTAGCTGTCGGATTTAACGGGATGGCAGTTAGTCTGCTTGCAGCCAACTCACCAATTGGTATTCTCTTTGCAGCCTTCCTATTTGGTGTTCTCCAAGTTGGAGCCCCTGGTATGAATGCGGCGCAGGTACCGTCTGAGCTTGTCAGCATTGTAACAGCGTCTATTATCTTCTTTGTCAGTGTTCATTACCTTATCGAACGCTTTGTCAAACCGAAAAAACAAGTTAAAGGAGGTAAGTAAAGATGTCTATTACAACCTTGCTCACCCTCTTGGTGTCTTCTATGCTGATTTACTCAGCACCCCTCATCTTTACAAGTATTGGTGGTGTTTTCTCTGAACGAGGTGGTGTCGTAAACGTCGGCCTTGAAGGAATTATGGTTATGGGTGCCTTTTCTGGAGTTGTCTTTAACCTTGAATTTGCAGAACAATTTGGAGCAGCAACTCCATGGCTATCCTTGCTTGTAGCAGGATTGGTAGGGGGACTTTTCTCCATCATCCACGCAGCAGCAACGGTTCATTTCCGTGCAGACCATGTTGTCAGCGGTACTGTCTTGAACTTGATGGCGCCAGCCTTGGCTGTTTTCTTGGTGAAAGTACTTTATAACAAAGGACAAACCGACAACCTAAGTCAGACTTTTGGACGCTTTGATTTCCCAGTCTTGGCAAATATCCCAGTTATCGGTGATATTTTCTTCAAGTCAACTAGTCTACTTGGTTATCTGGCCATTGCCTTCTCATTCCTTGCTTGGTTTATCCTCTTCAAGACTCGATTTGGTCTTCGTCTCCGCTCTGTCGGTGAACACCCTCAAGCAGCGGACACTTTGGGAATCAATGTCTACAAGATGAGATATTTAGGGGTTATCATTTCAGGTTTCCTAGGTGGAATTGGCGGAGCGATTTATGCTCAATCGATTTCGGTTAACTTCTCAGTGACAACTATTGTTGGACCTGGATTTATCGCCCTTGCTGCGATGATTTTTGGAAAATGGAATCCAATCGGAGCCATGCTTTCTAGTCTTTTCTTTGGACTTTCACAAAGTTTGGCTGTTATCGGATCTCAATTGCCATTCCTACAAGGAGTTCCTGCGGTTTATCTTCAAATCGCACCTTATGTTTTGACAATTCTTGTCTTGGCAGCCTTCTTTGGAAAAGCAGTTGCACCAAAAGCAGATGGTATTAACTATATCAAATCAAAATAAGCATATAAAAAAACGTCAGTTCTGTTTTGAACTGGCGTTTTATTTTTTAGGATGTTGATGAGTTAAGTTCAATCCCCAAGGGACCAAATTTTCAGTTTTATTTTTGATGCGAGCGATATTGTCCTTATGACGAATGATAATCAAACTAGCGAGTGCTAGGATAATAGCGATGAAGAGAGGGTCATAGTTGCTCAGGATAAAACCAACAAGTGGAAAGAGTAGAACCCCGATGACGGCTGCGATAGATGATGTGATACTAGACAGTGAAATCATACTGCCTAGATAGAGGGTTCCAAAGAAAACAACCGCAAGGTAGAGACAGAAGATAGGCGCAAATCCAAAAATCACACCTGCACTGGTTGCGACAGCCTTGCCACCCTTAAATCCTGCAAAGATAGGGAAGGTATGGCCGATAACAGCCAAAAGTCCAAAGATAAGAGGCGAAACACCTTGCAGATGAAACATAATCGGAAGCAGTGTTGCTAGGGTTCCTTTGAAAAAGTCAATCACAAAGGTCGCCATACCTGCTTTCTTGCCTAAAATGCGGAAAGTATTGGTTGTTCCAGTATTTCCAGAACCATGCTCGCGCAGATTGATTTGAAAGAATACTTGTCCAATCCAGAGACCAGACGGAATCGAACCCAGCAGATAGGCTAGGATTAATAAAACTATTGTAATCATACTCCTATTATATCATGAATTGGGAAAGAAAGGCAGAGAATCTCTTCTGAAATTGTCACATCGGAGAAAGAAAAATTTTGCAAAATCCTTGGAAAACCTGTAGAATAGTAAAGATGAACGAATAGGAGGTTCCTTGTGTCAAAAAAGGAAATCAATATTAACAATTATAATGATGATGCCATTCAGGTGCTAGAAGGGTTGGATGCGGTTCGAAAACGTCCAGGGATGTATATCGGATCGACCGATGGTGCTGGTCTCCACCACCTAGTCTGGGAAATCGTCGATAATGCTGTCGATGAGGCCTTGTCTGGATTTGGTGACCGTATTGATGTGACCATCAATAAAGATGGGAGTTTGACTGTACAAGACCATGGTCGTGGGATGCCGACAGGTATGCACGCTATGGGAATCCCAACAGTTGAGGTTATCTTTACCATCCTTCACGCTGGAGGAAAATTCGGTCAGGGTGGCTACAAGACATCTGGTGGTCTCCACGGGGTGGGTTCTTCCGTTGTTAACGCTCTTTCAAGTTGGCTGGAAGTTGAAATTACCCGTGATGGAACGGTTTATAAACAACGTTTTGAAAATGGTGGGAAACCTGTTACGACTTTGAAGAAAATCGGTACAGCACCCAAGTCTAAAACAGGTACCAAGGTTACGTTCATGCCTGATGCGACTATCTTTTCTACGACAGACTTCAAATACAATACCATTTCAGAACGCCTCAATGAATCAGCCTTTCTTTTGAAAAATGTGACCTTGTCTTTGACAGATAAGCGAACAGATGAAGCAATCGAATTCCATTATGAGAATGGGGTACAAGACTTTGTTTCTTATCTCAACGAAGACAAGGAGACCTTAACGCCAGTTCTTTACTTTGAAGGGGAAGATAATGGTTTCCAAGTGGAAGTAGCTCTTCAGTATAATGACGGATTTTCAGATAATATTTTGTCCTTTGTCAATAACGTTCGTACCAAGGACGGCGGAACGCATGAGACAGGACTCAAGTCTGCTATCACTAAGGTCATGAATGACTATGCGCGTAAGACGGGGCTTCTCAAGGAAAAAGATAAAAACCTTGAAGGTTCAGACTATCGTGAGGGACTAGCGGCCGTTCTTTCTATCTTGGTTCCTGAAGAACACCTCCAGTTTGAAGGACAGACCAAGGACAAACTAGGAAGTCCACTAGCTCGCCCAGTTGTGGATGGCATTGTGGCGGATAAGTTGACCTTCTTCCTTATGGAAAATGGGGAATTGGCTTCTAATCTCATCCGCAAGGCTATCAAGGCGCGTGATGCTCGTGAAGCGGCACGTAAGGCGCGTGATGAGAGCCGAAATGGTAAGAAAAATAAAAAAGACAAGGGCTTGCTGTCTGGGAAATTGACCCCAGCCCAGTCTAAAAATCCAGCTAAGAATGAACTCTATCTGGTCGAAGGTGATTCTGCCGGTGGTTCGGCTAAACAAGGTCGTGACCGTAAGTTCCAGGCAATCTTGCCTCTTCGTGGTAAGGTTATCAATACAGCTAAAGCCAAGATGGCGGATATTCTCAAAAATGAAGAAATCAACACTATGATTTATACTATAGGTGCGGGTGTTGGAGCAGACTTCTCTATTGAAGATTCCAACTATGACAAGATCATTATCATGACCGATGCGGACACCGATGGTGCCCATATCCAGACCTTGCTCTTGACATTTTTCTACCGTTACATGCGTCCTCTAGTCGAGGCAGGTCATGTCTATATCGCCCTTCCGCCTCTTTACAAGATGTCAAAAGGAAAAGGCAAGAAAGAAGAAGTGGCCTATGCTTGGACGGACGGAGAGCTAGAAGAACTCCGCAAGCAGTTCGGTAAAGGTGCTACCCTCCAACGCTACAAAGGTCTTGGTGAGATGAATGCGGACCAGCTCTGGGAAACAACCATGAATCCTGAAACCCGTACCCTCATCCGTGTCACGATCGAAGACCTAGCACGCGCAGAACGCCGCGTCAATGTCCTCATGGGAGATAAGGTCGAACCACGCCGTAAGTGGATTGAGGATAATGTCAAGTTTACGCTTGAGGAAGCAACAGTTTTTTAAGTTAGTTTAAAGAGGAAATAAGAGTGAGAGTTATTGAATTATTTGCAGGTGCAGGTGGTTTGGCACTTGGAATAGAAAAAGCTGGATTCGAAGCCATTGGTTTGATTGAGTTTGATAAAGCAGCAGCGGAAACATTGAAGCACAACAGACCTAGTTGGAATGTCATTTATGATGATATTGCAAATATTTCATCTCTTGATTTGGAGGAATATTTTAATATAAAAAAAGGAGAACTAGAACTGTTGAGCGGAGGCGCTCCCTGTCAAGCTTTTTCTTATGCTGGGAAACGTTTAGGTTTAGAGGATGCTCGAGGTACATTATTCTACCACTATGCGATATTTCTAAATAAACTTCAACCGAAAATGTTTGTTTTTGAAAATGTACGTGGCCTAGTTTCTCATGATCATGGAAAAACATTTCGAACTATTATGGATATTTTTTCTGATGAAGGTTACACGGTTAAATGGAAGGTTTTAAATGCTTGGGATTATGGAGTGGCTCAGAAACGTGAACGTATGATTATGGTTGGGGTTAGAAATGACTTAGCTGATATTATTTCGTTTGATTATCCAGAACCACATGAATATAAGCCAGTATTGAGAGATATATTATTAGATAGTCCGCCTAGTGTTGGTGCACAATATTCTGATTACAAGAGAAAAATTTTTGAATTAGTTCCCCCAGGTGGCTATTGGCGTGATATTCCAGAAGATATTGCAAAAGAGTATATGAAGTCAACTTGGAATATGACTGGGGGCAGGACAGGTATTTTGAGAAGAATGAGTTTAGATGAACCATCTTTAACAGTTTTAACATCTCCTACCCAAAAACAAACAGAACGTTGCCATCCATTGGAGGCTCGTCCTTTTACAGTTCGTGAAAATGCTCGCATTCAAAGTTTTCCAGATGATTGGATATTCCAAGGGAGCATAGGAAATCAATATAAGCAAGTGGGAAATGCTGTTCCAGTTAACTTGGCTTATGAAGTGGGGATAAAGATAAAAGAAAGTTTGGAGCAACTATGACTTGGGATTTAGATTTTATCAGTGAAGAAGATTTTTTAAAACATGTTCAGGATACAATTTCGAAGTATGGTGAAAAATTGAAATCTTTTGATTTGAAACGATTTAATAAGAATATTGTAGATCCTGTAAAACTAATTTTTGATAAGTCGGTTTATCGTAGTTCTTGGGATGAAATTATTAGTAATGAAATTTTTCGCCAAAGAGATAAATCAAATAATAATGATATTGGCTATTTCCATCAAACTATTTTCAGATATATGAAGAATTGTCGTGTCCCAGATAATGGAAAAGAAGGTGGCTGGGATGTTATATATGAGAATCCAGAAGGAATTTCTTTACCTGATGGTTCGCGTGTAAGTAGAATTTATGTTGAAATGAAAAATAAGCACAATACGATGAATTCTGCATCATCAGGGAAGACTTTTATCAAGATGCAAAATCAGTTATTGAAGGATGACGATTGTGCCTGTTTCTTGGTCGAAGCGATTTCCAAGCAATCTCAAAATATTAAATGGGAACCTAAAGTTGATGGGGAAAAAGTTGGCCACAAATTTATTCGTAGAGTTAGCCTGGATCAATTTTATTTTATGGTAACGGGTGAAAAAGATGCCTTTTATAAGATGTGTATGAATTTACCATCAGTAGCTGAGAAGGCAGTAGAACAAATGGGAACAGAGATCGTGCCAAATGATACTGTTTTTGAAGAAATCATTATGAAAGCAGAAGGAAATATTGAAGATGATAGTGAATTGGCAGTTGCAAGAGTGATTTATCTTCTAGGATTTTCAACTTATTTAGGTTTTGATAGAACATGATTTCATAACAAAATGGCGTTAATAAGGGGAAATTATGGTATTGGAAAATAAACTAGGCATTACAAACTCAGCCCAGCTGGCAGATGCAGAAGAAAAACTGACAAAAAAACAAGCCGCCCTGCTTTTTCAGACAGGAGACTTGTTCAAGATGGAAGTTGGGACATTTTCAGGGCTGTCAGCGATTCACCACTATCTCTTTTCAGGTATCTATGATTTCGCTGGAAAGATCCGTGATGTTAATATTGCAAAGGATAATTTTCAATTTGCGCCTCGTATTTTTTTAGAGCAATCCTTGCAGTATATTGACAAACTTCCTCATGACAATTTTGATCAAGTAGTTGATAAGTATGCAGATATGAATATTGCCCATCCTTTTCGTGAGGGGAATGGACGCGCCATGCGGATTTGGTTAGATTGTATGCTTCGAGAGAAACTGGGCAAAGTGGTAGACTGGAATGCCATAGATAAGGATGAGTACCTCAATGCCATGAAGCGCAGCGCTGTATCAACAGGAGAACTCAAGTATTTACTTCTCAATAACTTGACGGATGACCTCAGTCAAACCAGTTTCTTTAAGGGAGTGGATGCTTCATACTACTACGAAGGATACAGTCTTTACCAGACAGGGGAATTATAGTATAAACACTATCCAGTAAGAAGAAGCAGACACCTAGTAATCTATAAAACGAGAAGGTACTGACATGAGAACAGAAATAGAAGTGCTCGATGTGATTTTACAGACTGCCAAAACTATACAAGTCGAGGCTGTCGCTATGTCTGGTTCACGGACAAACCCAAAGGCCCCAAAAGATGAATTTCAAGACTATGACGTGGTCTATGTCGTGGATGATTTAGATAATTTGACGAGTGACCTTTCTTGGTTTGAGCAGTTTGGCAAACGCCTGATTGAACAGCAGGTCCAGCTTGACCATCGTCGTCTTTATCTCATGCTCTTTGAGGATGGTAACCGCATTGATTTAACCCTCTGCCCTAAAGAGAATATCAAGGAGTGGGTGGATAGCGAAGCAGGATTCACTGTTTTGGAAGACCCAGAACATTTATTTGAACCCTATTCCCAAAAACTAGAGCGTTTCTGGATGAGTCCAGCTAGTGAGACAGATTTTAAAAATTCCTGTAATGAATTTTGGTGGGTGTCAGCCTACGTGGTTAAAGGAATTTGTCGTCATCAAGTCATCTATGCGACAGACCATCTCTATGGTATTTGTCAGAAAGAGTTGTTAAAAGTCTTAGCTTGGCAGGTAGCAAGTGATAAGGGAACAGTAGACGTCGGCAAGAATTATAAGTATCTTTTTAACTATTTATCTGCTGAGAAAGAGAAGGAGTTCTCAGATTTGCTTGATTTCTCCAGTTTAGACAAAATCACTCAGTCTTTGTTTTCCACGATGCAACTTTTCCACCAAGAAGCTCAATCTCTTGCTCAAAAGCTGGGCTTTGCCTACGATAAGGAAGTTGCGGAGAGGATGATTGAGTATGCTGAGGAGAGAGTGAAGAAGTTTGGGAATAACTAGAAAAATGAAAAAACGAGAGGAGAAGACTCATGATTGAAAAAGTGGAACGCCTCATTACAGAGATTAATCGTATTCATCGAGAATATTCTAAAGATTATTTTGAAACGGGTAAGGTGGAAAAAATCAATCTCAAGCATACCTTTTCAAAAGTTCCGACTAAAGCGATTTTGGCCTACCGTCTGAATTTACATGAGTCAATTAATGATTATCTGATGAAAGCGGATGTCCAAGATATTGCCTATGTTTATCGTGTTAAAACTTCTGAGTCTATTTTAGATAAAATTACACGTTTTTCCGAGCGTCAAGAGGGCTATCCTGTGAATTCCATTCTCAATGATATTTTTGGTGCTCGTATGATTTTAAGTTCCAAAGAGATAGCTCAAGTCATGGAGAAATTAGATGATTGGCAAGAGCTGTACGGACTAAAAAACTGGTATTTACGTGATAAAGATGACTATGTCGGTATTCATATCTATTTTAAAAATAAGAGTAATTTTTACTACCCATGGGAACTCCAACTTTGGGATAAGAAAGATGTAGATAGCAATATCGCCAGTCATATCAAGTATAAACGAGGATTTGTGGAGTAGACATTTCAAGTGGAAATGGCGATACAGGAATTGGATGAAATTCACTCACCCTATATTTTTCTTTTTCCATAATATTTACTCTCCATTCTTCGAAAGGAGTTGAACACGCCCTGAATGCTATGTGAAATTTCTTATTAACTGAAGCAACGCATTTTAAACACATTAAACTACAGAAAGGGTCGTTTGGTTATTTGTAGTAACTGAATACGGGACTAATTTTATTCGGAAAAAAGTCAAATCAAATCGTCTTGACTTCATCGAGCCCTACATCAATTTTCTATTTTTCTACAGACATTTTTGGCAAGCCAAATCGTCCCTTTATATATTAACTGAACACCTTTTCTGTAAAAAACTACTCTATATTCTTTGAAAGGAGTTGAACACGCCCTAAATGATGCGTGAAAAAGATAAATTCTCTGGTGAGCTTGCTTACTTCAAGAATTTTCTATTTTCACTTGATATTTTACGGGCTCTGTATCCTATATGAGTAACATTCAAAACATGTCCCTGGAGGACATCATGGGAGAGCGCTTTGGTCGTTACTCCAAGTACATCATTCAAGACCGGGCTTTGCCAGACATTCGTGATGGCTTGAAGCCGGTTCAGCGTCGCATTCTTTATTCTATGAATAAGGATGGCAATACCTTTGACAAGAGCTACCGTAAGTCGGCTAAGTCTGTCGGTAATATCATGGGGAATTTCCACCCACACGGTGACAGTTCTATCTATGATGCCATGGTTCGTATGTCACAGGACTGGAAAAATCGTGAGATTCTAGTTGAAATGCACGGTAATAACGGTTCTATGGATGGAGATCCGCCTGCAGCTATGCGTTATACCGAGGCGCGTTTGTCAGAGATTGCAGGCTACCTTCTTCAGGATATCGAGAAAAAGACAGTTCCTTTTGCTTGGAACTTTGACGATACCGAGAAAGAGCCGACAGTCTTGCCAGCAGCCTTTCCAAATCTCTTGGTAAATGGATCGACTGGTATTTCGGCTGGATACGCCACAGATATTCCTCCCCATAATTTAGCTGAGGTCATTGATGCGGCGGTTTACATGATTGACCACCCAACTGCAAAGGTTGATAAACTCATGGAATTCTTGCCGGGACCAGACTTCCCGACAGGAGCCATCATCCAAGGCCGTGATGAAATCAAGAAAGCTTATGAAACAGGAAAAGGGCGCGTGGTTGTTCGTTCCAAGACTGAGATTGAAAAGCTAAAAGGTGGTAAGGAACAAATCGTTATCACTGAGATTCCTTATGAAATCAACAAGGCTAATCTAGTCAAGAAAATCGATGATGTTCGTGTTAATAACAAGGTAGCTGGTATTGCTGAGGTTCGCGACGAGTCTGACCGTGATGGACTACGTATTGCTATTGAGCTCAAAAAAGACGCTAATACGGAGCTTGTTCTTAATTATCTTTTCAAATACACTGATCTGCAAATCAACTACAACTTTAACATGGTGGCGATTGACAATTTCACACCTCGTCAGGTCGGTATTGTCCCAATCTTGTCTAGCTACATCGCCCACCGTCGCGAAGTGATTTTGGCGCGTTCACGCTTTGACAAGGAAAAGGCTGAGAAACGTCTCCATATCGTCGAAGGTTTGATTCGCGTGATTTCGATTTTGGACGAAGTCATTGCTCTTATCCGTGCTTCTGAGAATAAGGCGGACGCCAAGGAAAACCTTAAGGTCAGCTATGATTTTACAGAAGAGCAGGCTGAGGCCATCGTTACCTTGCAACTTTACCGTTTGACCAATACAGACGTGGTTGTCTTGCAGGAGGAAGAAGCAGAACTTCGTGAAAAGATTGCCATGCTTGCAGCGATCATTGGTGACGAACGGACTATGTACAATCTCATGAAGAAAGAGCTTCGTGAGGTCAAGAAGAAATTTGCGACTTCTCGTTTGAGTAGCTTAGAAGATACTGCGAAAGCAATCGAGATTGATACAGCTAGTCTGATTGCTGAGGAAGATACATATGTCAGCGTGACCAAGGCAGGTTACATCAAGCGTACCAGTCCACGTTCCTTTGCGGCTTCCACTCTGGAAGAAATTGGCAAACGTGATGATGACCGTCTGATCTTTGTACAAGCTGTCAAGACAACCCAGCACCTCTTGATGTTCACAAGTCTTGGAAATGTCATCTACAGACCAATCCATGAATTAGCAGATATTCGCTGGAAGGATATCGGAGAGCATCTGAGCCAAACCATTACCAACTTTGAAACTAACGAAGAAATCCTTTATGTGGAAGTGGTGGATCAGTTTGACGATGCGACAACCTACTTTGCTGCAACTCGTCTTGGTCAAATCAAACGCGTAGAACGAAAAGAATTCACTCCGTGGCGGACCTATAAATCTAAGTCTGTTAAGTATGCTAAACTCAAAGACGAGACAGACCAGATTGTAGCAGTAGCTCCAATCAAACTAGATGATGTTCTCTTGATTAGTCAAAACGGTTATGCCCTGCGTTTCAATATTGAAGAGGTTCCGGTTGTCGGTGCCAAGGCAGCAGGTGTCAAGGCTATGAATCTGAAAGAAGATGATGTCCTCCAATCTGCCTTTATCTGTAATACCTCTTCCTTCTATCTCTTGACACAACGTGGAAGTTTGAAACGTGTTTCTATTGAGGAAATTCCAGCAACCAGCCGTGCTAAAAGAGGACTACAAGTCTTGCGTGAGTTGAAAAACAAACCGCACCGTGTCTTCTTAGCAGGAGCAGTCGCAGAACAAGGCTTCATTGGTGATCTCTTCAGTACAGAAGTGGAAGAGAACGACCAAACTCTGCTTGTTCAATCCAACAAAGGAACAATCTATGAAAGCCGATTGCAAGACTTGAACCTGTCAGAACGAACTAGCAACGGAAGCTTCATTTCTGACACGATTTCAGATGAAGAAGTTTTTGACGCTTATCTTAAAGAAGTATTTACTGAAGCTAAATAAGTGAAATGAGGAATCAGTTCTAAGAGCTGGTTCTTTTTATTGAAGAAATTTTCTGAAAATTACAAAATATACTTGCTATTTTAGAAAAATAGTGTAGAATATAAGAAATAGGTTTTTAGAATAAGGAGTGGAATATGACAGTAACGATTGATTGGGAAAACCTTGGTTTTTCCTATATGAAATTACCTTATCGCTATATTGCTCATTTTAAAAATGGACAATGGAATCAAGGAGAGCTTACAGAGGATGCAACTTTGCATATTTCAGAGTCTTCTCCAAGTCTTCACTATGGACAACAAGCATTTGAAGGTTTGAAAGCTTATCGTACTAAGGATGGCAGTGTTCAACTGTTTCGTCCTGATGAAAATGCTAAACGCTTGCAACGTACCTGTGACCGTCTCTTGATGCCACAAGTTCCAACAGAAATGTTTGTAGAAGCTTGTAAGGCGGTTGTTCGCGCAAATGAGGAATACGTACCACCATACGGAACAGGTGGAACCTTATATCTTCGCCCTCTTTTGATTGGTGTCGGAGATATTATTGGGGTAAAACCAGCAGAAGAGTACATTTTCACCATCTTTGCTATGCCAGTTGGAAATTACTTTAAGGGTGGTTTGGTCCCAACCAACTTCTTGATTCAGGATGAATACGACCGTGCAGCTCCAAATGGTACAGGTGCGGCAAAGGTTGGTGGAAACTATGCTGCCAGTCTCTTGCCAGGAAAATTGGCCAAGTCACGTCATTTCTCAGATGTTATCTATCTAGACCCATCAACTCATACAAAGATTGAAGAAGTCGGTTCAGCTAACTTCTTTGGAATTACAGCTGATAATGAATTTGTAACACCATTGAGCCCATCTATCTTGCCATCTATTACCAAGTATTCTTTGCTTTATTTGGCAGAACATCGCTTGGGCTTAACTCCTATTGAGGGGGATGTTCCAATTGATAATCTTGACCGTTTTGTAGAGGCAGGTGCTTGTGGTACAGCAGCGGTTATTTCTCCGATTGGCGGTATTCAACACGGCGATGATTTCCATGTGTTCTATAGTGAAACAGAAGTAGGACCTGTGACTCGTAAACTCTATGATGAACTGACAGGAATTCAGTTTGGTGATATTCCAGCGCCAGAAGGTTGGATTGTAAAAGTAGATTAAAAATATATTAAAGGAGATTTTTATGAAATCGAAAAAGTGGCTCTTAACAGCAGGAGTGGTCCTGAGCACAACAGCTCTTTTAGCAGCCTGTGGAAAAGCTGATAAAGAAGCAGATGCTCCGACAACATTTTCTTATGTCTATGCAGTGGATCCAGCATCCTTGGACTATAGCATAGCAACGCGTACATCCACAACAGATATTATCGGGAATGTCGTTGATGGTTTGATGGAAAATGATAAATATGGTAATGTTATTCCTTCTTTGGCTGAGGATTGGTCTGTCTCAAAAGATGGATTGACTTATACCTATAAACTTCGTAAAGGAGTGAAATGGTACACATCAGAAGGCGAAGAATACGCAGAAGTAACAGCCCATGACTTTGTGACAGGACTAAAACACGTTGCTGATGGCAAGTCAGACGGTGTCTCTCTCATCCAAAATTCAATCAAAGGCTTGGACGCCTATATGACTGGTGAAACCAATGATTTCTCTACAGTTGGTGTTAAGGCTTTGGATGACTATACAGTTGAGTATACATTGAATGCGCCAGAAAGTTTCTGGAATTCAAAAGTTACAACAGCGACGATGTTGCCTGTAAATGAAGAGTTTTTAAAGGCATCAGGAAAGAATTACGGAGAGGTTAGCCCAGCAGGTATTCTCTACAATGGTCCTTATTTCTTAAAAACATTGACTTCTAAATCGTTGATTGAATACGAGAAAAATCCAAATTACTGGGATAAAGAAAACGTTAAAATTGAGAAGATTAAATTGACTTACTACGATGGTTCTGATCAGGAATCGTTGATTCGTAGTTTCTCTTCAGGTGCCTATACGACAGCTCGTCTCTTCCCAAGTAGCTCAAACTTTGCTTCAACTTTGGAACAATACGGAGATAAGATCACTTATAGCCCACAGGACTCAAGTAGTTATTACTTTACTTTTAACGTAAATCGTCAGTCATATAATAAAACTGCGAAAACAAGCGAAGAGCAAAAGACTTCTACAAAAGAAGCTATGCTTAATAAGGACTTCCGTCAGGCTATCAACTTTGCCTTCAACCGCCATTCATATGCTGCCCAGCTAAATGGTGAAGATGGTGCGGACAAGATTATTCGTAACAGCCTTGTTCCTGACAACTTTGTACAAGCTGGTGGTAAGAACTTTGGTCAAATTGCTCAAGCAGAGTTGGTGAACTACGGTGACCAATGGAAGGGCGTTGAGCTAGTTGACGGTAAGGATTCTATCTACAACCCTGGTAAGGCTAAAGCAGCCTTTGAAAAAGCTAAGAAAGACTTGGAATCTAAAGGGGTCACTTTCCCAATTCACTTGGATGTCCCAGTTGAACAAACAGATACCATCGCCGTTCAACAAAGCAACTCTTTCAAACAGTCAATCGAATCAACTCTTGGTGCTGAAAATGTTGTGATCGACGTTCTTCAAATGACAGATAATGAAAAGGAAACAATCACTTCACAAGCGCGTGTTCCTTCTCAAAAAGACTATGATTTGAACAGTACAGGATGGGCTCCAAGCTATCAAGATCCAGCATCTTACTTGAATATTATGGATCCAAAATCTGGTTCTGCCATGAAACACCTTGGTATTACGAAAGGAAAAGATAAGGATGTTGTCGCTAAACTTGGTTTGGATCAATATAAGAAATTGTTAGAAGATGCTGTTTCTGAGACCACTGACTTAGAGAAGAGATATGAAAAATATGCCAAAGCTCAAGCTTGGTTGACAGATAGTTCATTATTGATGCCAACAGCCTCATCTGGTGGTTCTCCAGTTGTAAGTAACGTAGTACCATTCTCAAAACCATACTCACAAGTTGGTATTAAGGGGGATCCATATATCTTTAAAGGAATGAAATTGCAAAAAGATATTGTTACAACAAAAGAATATGACGAAGCTCTTAAAAAATGGCAAAAAGAAAAATTGGAATCCAATAGCAAATACCAAAAAGAACTAGAAAAGCATATTAAATAAAGCAGAGAACTCTATGTCAGACAAGCCTGATATAGAGTTTTTTCTTGCTAGTTTTAGGATTTTCTTGTAAAATAGAAAAAGTGAAGAGAGGTATGAAATGAGCAAGAAAGATAAAAAAATCGAAATTCAAGTAGCAGATGCTAAAGTTAGTGTAGGAAAAGACAGTTTTGAAGGTTATACATTGACTATCGGTAAAAAAGTTATCGGAGAAATTGCCGAATTAGACGGACAATTTGCCATCATAAAGAATGGGAATGTCGATAGTTTTTATAAAAAATTGGAAAAAGCTGTGGAAATTTTGATTGAAAATTATAATTTAGCAAAATAAGTCTTGTTTTTTTGAAATTTTCATGATATAATAGTCCATGTTGATTGTAGGAGAGATAGCGAAGAGGCTAAACGCGGCGGACTGTAAATCCGCTCCTTCGGGTTCGGGGGTTCGAATCCCTCTCTCTCCATTTCATCAATGGGGTATAGCCAAGCGGTAAGGCAAGGGACTTTGACTCCCTCATGCGTTGGTTCGAATCCAGCTACCCCAGTTCTTAGGTAATAATCAAGATAAAAAGCAAAATATCTTAGGGTATTTTATTTTTATAATTGAAAGACGTGAACGATATGAACATGTCCTTGCGGGTGCTTAGGAAAAAAATTATAAGTATGTCAAGTTTAAGAAAAACTTGATTGTTGGAGGATTTTTTAGATGAACGAATTTGAAGATTTGCTAAATAGCGTTAGCCAAGTTGAGACTGGTGATGTTGTTAGTGCTGAAGTATTGACAGTTGATGCGACTCAAGCTAACGTTGCAATCTCTGGAACTGGTGTTGAAGGTGTCTTGACTCTTCGCGAATTGACAAACGATCGCGATGCAGATATCAATGACTTTGTTAAAGTAGGAGAAGTATTGGATGTTCTTGTACTTCGTCAAGTAGTTGGTAAAGATACTGATACAGTTACATACCTTGTATCTAAAAAACGCCTTGAAGCTCGCAAAGCATGGGACAAACTTGTTGGTCGCGAAGAAGAAGTTGTTACTGTTAAAGGAACTCGTGCCGTTAAAGGTGGACTTTCAGTAGAATTTGAAGGTGTTCGTGGATTTATCCCAGCTTCAATGTTGGATACTCGTTTCGTACGTAACACTGAGCGTTTTGTAGGTCAAGAATTTGAGGCTAAAATCAAAGAAGTTGACGCTAAAGAAAATCGCTTCATCCTTTCACGTCGTGAAGTTGTTGAAGCAGCTACTGCAGCAGCTCGCGCCGAAGTGTTCGGTAAATTGGCTGTTGGTGATGTTGTAACTGGTAAAGTTGCTCGTATCACAAGCTTTGGTGCTTTCATTGACCTTGGTGGTGTTGACGGATTGGTTCACTTGACTGAATTGTCACACGAACGTAACGTTTCACCAAAATCAGTTGTAACTGTTGGTGAAGAAATTGAAGTGAAAATCCTTGATCTTAACGAAGAAGAAGGACGTGTATCACTTTCACTTAAAGCAACAACACCTGGACCATGGGATGGCGTTGAGCAAAAATTGGCTAAAGGTGATGTAGTAGAAGGAACAGTTAAACGTTTGACTGACTTCGGTGCATTTGTTGAAGTATTGCCAGGTATCGATGGACTTGTTCACGTATCACAAATTTCACACAAACGTATTGAAAATCCAAAAGAAGCTCTTAAAGTTGGTCAAGAAGTTAAAGTTAAAGTTCTTGAAGTTAACGCAGATGCAGAGCGCGTATCACTTTCTATCAAAGCTCTTGAAGAGCGTCCAGCTCAAGAAGAAGGACAAAAAGAAGAAAAACGTGCTGCTCGTCCACGTCGTCCAAAACGTCAAGAAAAACGTGATTTCGAACTTCCAGAAACACAAACAGGATTCTCAATGGCTGACTTGTTCGGTGATATCGAACTTTAATCAAATTGAAAATTCATAAAATCCTTTGTTTTCTAAACAAGGGATTTTTCTTTTGTCTGTAAGCCTTTTTTGATATAATAGTTCTATGTTAAAATCAGAAAAACAATCACGTTATCAAATGTTAAATGAGGAGCTCTCTTTTTTATTGGATGGTGAAACCAATGTTTTGGCTAATCTTTCCAACGCCAGCGCTCTTCTAAAATCACGCTTTCCTAATACCGTATTTGCAGGCTTTTATCTGTTCGATGGAAAGGAATTGGTTTTAGGTCCTTTCCAAGGAGGTGTTTCCTGCATCCGTATCTCACTAGGCAAGGGTGTTTGTGGTGAGGCAGCACACTTTCAGGAAACTGTTCTGGTTGGTGATGTAACGACTTATCCCAACTATATTTCTTGTGATAGTCGAGCTAAAAGTGAAATTGTTGTGCCAATGATGAAGAATGGTCAATTGCTAGGGGTTCTGGATCTGGATTCTTCAGAGATTGATGATTATGATGCTATGGATCGAGATTATTTGGAACAATTTGTTGCTATTTTGCTTGAAAAGACAGAATGGGACTTTACAATGTTTGGGGAGAAAGCCTAATGTATCAAGCACTTTATCGAAAATATAGAAGTCAAAATTTCTCCCAGTTGGTTGGTCAAGAAGTTGTGGCTAAGACCCTTAAACAAGCGGTGGAGCAAGAGAAAATAAGTCATGCTTATCTTTTTTCAGGTCCTCGTGGAACGGGAAAAACCAGTGTGGCTAAGATTTTTGCCAAGGCTATGAACTGTCCCAATCAAGTGGGTGGTGAACCTTGTAATAACTGCTATATTTGTCAGGCAGTGACAGATGGTAGTTTAGAAGATGTCATCGAAATGGATGCGGCCTCTAATAATGGGGTGGATGAAATCCGTGAAATTCGTGATAAATCTACCTATGCCCCTAGCCTTGCTCGTTATAAAGTTTATATCATAGATGAGGTTCACATGCTGTCTACAGGGGCTTTTAATGCCCTCCTAAAGACGCTGGAAGAGCCAACACAGAATGTAGTCTTTATTTTGGCCACTACTGAATTGCACAAGATTCCTGCGACTATTCTATCCCGTGTGCAACGTTTTGAGTTTAAATCAATTAAGACACAGGATATTAAGGAACATATCCACTATATCTTAGAAAAAGAAAATATCAGTTCTGAACCAGAGGCTGTGGAAATCATTGCCAGACGGGCGGAAGGTGGAATGCGGGACGCCTTGTCTATTTTGGATCAAGCCCTGAGTTTGACACAGGGAAATGAATTGACGACTGCCATCTCTGAAGAAATTACTGGCACCATTAGCCTATCAGCCTTGGATGATTATGTGGCTGCCTTGTCTCAACAGGATGTTACCAAGGCCTTGTCTTGCTTGAATCTTCTTTTTGACAATGGTAAGAGCATGACCCGTTTTGTGACCGACCTTTTGCACTATTTAAGAGACTTGTTAATTGTTCAAACAGGGGGAGAAAACACTCATCATAGTCCAGTCTTTGTAGAAAATTTGGCACTTCCTCAAGAAAATCTGTTTGAAATGATTCGCTTAGCGACAGTGAGTTTAGCAGATATTAAGTCTAGTTTGCAGCCCAAGATTTATGCTGAAATGATGACCATCCGTTTGGCGGAAATCAAGCCCGAACCAGCTCTTTCTAGTGCAGTTGAACATGAAATTTCTGCACTGAGACAGGAAGTGACACGTCTCAAACAAGAACTCGCTAATGTGGGAACTGTGCCCAAGCCAACAAGTCCAGCTCCTAGTCGCCCAGCGGCAGGCAAGACCGTCTATCGTGTCGATCGCAATAAAGTGCAATCTATCTTACAAGAGGCCGTTGAAAATCCTGATTTAGCACGTCAAAACCTGATTCGTTTGCAGAATGCCTGGGGAGAGGTGATTGAAAGTCTAGGAGGTCCTGATAAGGCTCTGCTAGTTGGATCTCAACCGGTTGCAGCCAATGAACACCATGCCATTCTTGCTTTTGAGTCTAACTTCAATGCTGGTCAAACCATGAAACGAGACAATCTCAACACCATGTTTGGAAATATCCTCAGTCAGGCAGCCGGTTTTTCACCTGAGATTTTAGCTATTTCCATGGAGGAATGGAAAGAAGTTCGCGCAGCCTTTTCAGCCAAAGCCAAATCTTCTCAAACTGAAAAAGAAGCAGAAGAAAGCCTGATTCCAGAAGGATTTGAATTTTTGGCTGATAAAGTGAAGGTAGAGGAAGACTAAAGAAAGATTTCATGATACAATAAGTTTATGAATAAACAACAATTTATTATTATGGCGCTGTTTACAGCTGCTGAGACCTATTTTTTCAATGAAGCCTGGATGACTGGTCGCTATATTATGGCAGCCTTTTGGGCCATTTTACTCTTTAGAAATTTTCGTGTCAGTTATGTGATGGGCAAAATCGTTGATGTCATTGATCAGCATTTTAATAGGAAAGACTAGCCCTCAGCTTCCAGACAAAATCAAAGCCTTTTAGGCTTTTTTTTGTTATACTATAAAAGTATATTTATAGACCTTTTACTCTATTTCTGGGGAAATCAGACGTTTTTCTAGTAAGTACTGTAAAAGTCTTGAAAAAGAAAGGAACTATCATGTCAGTATTAGAGATCAAAGATCTTCACGTTGAGATTGAAGGAAAAGAAATTTTAAAAGGGGTGAATCTGACCCTGAAAACAGGAGAAATTGCCGCTATCATGGGACCAAATGGTACTGGTAAATCGACTCTTTCTGCCGCTATCATGGGAAATCCAAACTATGAAGTTACCAAAGGTGAAGTCTTGTTTGACGGTGTAAATATCCTTGAATTGGAAGTAGACGAGCGTGCGCGTATGGGACTTTTCCTTGCTATGCAATACCCATCTGAAATCCCTGGAATTACCAACGCTGAATTTCTTCGTGCAGCAATGAATGCTGGTAAAGAAGATGATGAAAAGATTTCAGTTCGCGAGTTCATCACTAAGCTAGATGAAAAAATGGAATTGCTCAACATGAAAGAAGAAATGGCAGAGCGTTACCTCAACGAAGGTTTCTCTGGTGGTGAGAAAAAACGTAATGAAATTCTTCAACTTTTGATGTTGGAACCAACTTTCGCCCTTTTGGATGAGATTGACTCTGGTCTTGATATTGACGCTCTTAAAGTTGTTTCTAAAGGTGTGAATGCTATGCGTGGTGAAGGCTTTGGTGCTATGATTATCACTCACTACCAACGTCTTTTGAACTACATCACACCAGACGTGGTACACGTCATGATGGAAGGTCGTGTTGTCCTTTCAGGTGGTCCAGAATTGGCTGCGCGTTTGGAACGTGAAGGATACGCAAAACTAGCTGAAGAACTTGGCTACGACTACAAGGAAGAATTGTAATTCCCTCGTATCTTTTAGGAGAAGTAAATGACTAAAGAAACTATTAAACTTTTTTCAGAAATGCACGCTGAACCAAGCTGGTTGGCTGATCTCCGTCAAAAAGCTTTTGACAAGATTGAGACTTTGGAATTACCAGTTATTGAGCGTGTGAAATTTCACCGTTGGAATCTGGGTGATGGAACGATTACAGAAAGTGAGCCATCAGCAAATGTTCCAGATTTCACTGCACTAGATAACCACTTGAAGTTGGTGCAAGTAGGAACCCAAACTGTTTTTGAGCAAATTCCAGTTGAATTGGCTGAACAGGGTGTTATCTTTACAGACTTCCACTCAGCTTTAGAAGAAATTCCCGAGCTGATCGAAGAATTCTTCATGTCATCTGTTAAGTATGACGATGACAAGTTGGCGGCCTACCACACAGCTTACTTTAACAGTGGTGCTGTTCTCTACATTCCTGATAATGTTGAAATTAAAGAGCCAATAGAAGGTATTTTCTACCAAGATAGTGATAGTGATGTGCCGTTTAACAAGCATATTATGATTATTGCTGGTAAAAACTCTAAGATTAGCTATCTTGAACGCTTAGAGTCACGTGGTGAGGGTAGTGCCAAAGCAACTGCCAATATTACAGTAGAAGTCATTGCTCGTTCTGGAGCTCAAGTCAAGTTTGCAGCTATTGACCGTCTAGGTGAAAACGTCACTGCTTATATTAGCCGTCGTGGTAAATTAGGCAACGATGCAAGCATTGACTGGGCGATTGGTGTCATGAACGAAGGCAATGTCGTTGCTGACTTTGATAGTGACTTGATTGGTAACGGTAGCCATGCTGACCTTAAAGTTGTTGCTCTATCAAGTGGCCGTCAGGTACAAGGGATTGATACTCGAGTGACTAACTATGGTTGCAACTCAATCGGAAATATCCTCCAACATGGGGTTATTCTTGAAAAAGCAACCTTGACCTTCAATGGTATCGGCCATATCATCAAGGGTGCTAAGGGAGCAGATGCGCAACAAGAAAGTCGTGTTCTCATGCTTTCAGACCAGGCTCGTTCAGATGCTAACCCAATTCTTTTGATTGATGAAAATGACGTCACTGCAGGACACGCAGCCTCTATTGGTCAGGTGGATCCAGAAGATATGTACTACCTCATGAGTCGTGGCTTGGATAAGGTAACTGCAGAGCGTTTGGTTGTTCGTGGCTTCCTTGGATCCGTTATCGTTGAGATTCCAGTCAAGGAAGTTCGTGATGAAATGATTGCAACTATCGAAGAAAAATTGTCAAAACGCTAAGGGGAAGCCGATGTTAGATGTAGAAGCGATTCGCAAGGATTTTCCAATTTTAGACCAGATTGTTAATGATGAACCATTGGTTTATTTGGATAATGCTGCGACGACACAAAAACCACTAGCAGTTCTGGAGACGATTAACCGCTACTATGAGAACGACAATGCCAATGTTCATCGTGGCGTTCATACCTTGGCGGAGCGGGCGACTGCTTCCTATGAAGCTGCTCGTGAAACTATTCGTAAGTTTATCAATGCAGGGTCTATAAAGGAAGTTCTCTTTACTAGAGGAACGACAACCAGTCTGAACTGGGTAGCTCGCTTTGCAGAGGAAGTTCTGACTGAAGGAGATCAAGTTTTGATTTCTGTCATGGAACACCATTCCAACATCATTCCTTGGCAGGAAGCCTGCCGTAAGACTGGGGCAGAGCTTGTCTATGTCTATCTCAAGAATGGAGCTCTGGATATGGATGATTTGCGAGCTAAATTGACTGATAAAGTTAAGTTTGTCTCCCTAGCTCACGCCTCAAATGTTCTTGGTGTGGTCAATCCAATCAAAGAAATCACTCAATTGGCTCACCAAGTGGGAGCCGTCATGGTGGTGGATGGAGCTCAATCTACGCCTCATATGAAGATTGATGTCCAGGACTTGGATGTGGACTTCTTTGCCTTTTCGGGTCACAAGATGGCTGGTCCGACTGGTATCGGTGTCCTTTACGGCAAAGAGAAGTATCTGGAACAAATGTCACCAGTAGAATTTGGCGGCGAGATGATTGATTTCGTCTATGAACAATCTGCTAGTTGGAAAGAATTGCCTTGGAAATTTGAGGCTGGAACGCCAAATATGGCAGGTGCTATTGGACTTGCAGCAGCAGTGGATTATCTGGAAAAGATTGGTATGGATGCCATTGAAGCTCATGAGCAGGAATTGATTTCATACGTCTATCCAAAACTGCAGGCGATTGAGGGATTGACCATTTATGGTTCGCAGAACTTGGCTCAACGTTCAGGTGTCATTGCCTTTAACCTAGGGGATCTTCATCCCCATGACCTAGCTACAGCACTTGATTATGAAGGAGTAGCAGTTCGAGCCGGTCACCACTGTGCGCAACCCTTGCTTCAGTATTTGGAAGTTCCAGCAACAGCTCGTGCAAGTTTTTATATCTACAATACCAAGGCAGATTGCGACAAATTAGTCGATGCCTTACAAAAGACAAAGGAGTTTTTCAATGGCACTTTCTAAACTAGATAGCCTTTATATGGCAGTGGTAGCGGACCATTCGAAAAATCCACATCATCAAGGGAAGTTGGATGATGCTGAACAAATCAGTCTCAACAATCCAACCTGTGGGGATGTCATCAACCTCTCTGTCAAGTTTGATGCAGCGGATCGTTTGGAAGATATCGCTTTTCTAAATTCAGGTTGTACCATCTCGACTGCCTCTGCTAGTATGATGACAGATGCCGTTTTAGGAAAAACCAAGCAAGAAGTCTTAGAACTTGCGACTATTTTTTCTGAAATGGTTCAAGGGCAAAAAGATGAACGCCAAGACCAACTAGGTGATGCAGCCTTCTTATCAGGTGTTGCAAAATTTCCACAACGGATTAAGTGTGCAACTCTGGCTTGGAACGCCCTTAAGAAAACAATTGAGAATCAAGAAAAAAAGTAAGACAAGTTTCTTTTGTCTTATGAACTATTAGAAATGAAGAATGAAAGAAAGGATATTATGGCTGAAGAAAGAGTAGAACCAAAACCAATTGACCTTGGTGAATATAAATTTGGTTTCCATGATGATGTAGAGCCTGTCCTATCGACAGGAAAAGGATTGAATGAAGATGTCATTCGTGAACTATCAGCTGCCAAGGGAGAACCTGAGTGGATGTTAGAGTTCCGTTTGAAGTCTTATGAAACCTTCAAAAAAATGCCTATGCAAACTTGGGGAGCAGACTTGTCAGAGATTGATTTTGATGACTTGATCTACTACCAAAAACCATCTGATAAACCAGCTCGTTCATGGGATGAGGTTCCTGAAAAAATTAAAGAAACCTTTGAGCGTATCGGGATTCCTGAAGCTGAGCGTGCCTATCTAGCCGGTGCCTCTGCCCAGTACGAGTCAGAAGTAGTTTACCACAACATGAAGGAAGAATTTGAGAAGTTAGGTATCATCTTTACAGATACGGATTCTGCCCTCAAGGAATACCCAGACTTGTTTAAACAATACTTCGCTAAGTTGGTACCGCCGACAGATAACAAGTTGGCAGCCCTCAACTCAGCAGTATGGTCAGGTGGAACCTTTATCTACGTGCCAAAAGGTGTCAAGGTAGATATTCCGCTTCAAACTTACTTCCGTATCAACAACGAAAATACTGGTCAGTTTGAACGTACCTTGATTATCGTTGATGAGGGAGCAAGTGTTCACTATGTAGAAGGATGTACAGCGCCAACTTATTCAAGCAACAGTTTGCATGCTGCCATCGTAGAAATTTTTGCCTTGGACGGAGCTTATATGCGTTATACGACTATCCAAAACTGGTCTGATAACGTCTATAACTTGGTAACGAAACGTGCTAAAGCTCAAAAGGATGCCACTGTTGAGTGGATTGATGGAAACTTGGGTGCCAAAACAACCATGAAATACCCATCTGTTTACCTAGATGGAGAAGGGGCGCGTGGTACTATGCTTTCGATCGCCTTTGCTAATGCTGGGCAACACCAAGATACGGGTGCCAAGATGATTCACAACGCACCACATACTAGCTCATCTATCGTGTCTAAATCCATCGCTAAAGGCGGAGGAAAGGTTGACTACCGTGGACAGGTAACCTTTAACAAAAACTCTAAGAAATCTGTTTCTCACATTGAGTGTGATACTATTATCATGGATGACTTATCAGCATCAGATACCATTCCATTTAATGAAATCCACAACTCTCAAGTAGCTTTGGAACACGAAGCAAAGGTTTCTAAGATTTCAGAGGAACAACTCTATTACCTCATGAGCCGTGGCTTGTCAGAATCTGAGGCAACTGAGATGATTGTTATGGGATTTGTAGAACCTTTTACAAAAGAACTTCCAATGGAATATGCAGTTGAACTTAACCGTTTGATTAGCTATGAGATGGAAGGATCAGTTGGGTAAAATTTGATTTTAGATTTATCCAAAATCAAGGACTTTGAAGATGAACTTGTAATAAAAAAATCGCGGTTTAAATCGCGATTTTTTTATAATTTCTCGTTAACAAAGCGGACAAACTGATTCCACCAAACTTTTAAGAAGAAGGCTTTTTCAATTTTCTTTTCTGCAACCATTTCGAAACTAGGGCGCTCTGTGGTGATGTAACCTTGACCAATCAAGTCCTTGTCTTCATAAGTCAAATGGCCAACCACTGTTCCAGCTTCAAGTGGTGCTGGGATTGCTTTGGAATCAGGTGTGAATTGAACAGATTGGGAAGATTGATTCCCAACACGTTCAATTAGATAGATATCCTCTGGAGCCACTGCAGTGACCGTATCTTCTTTTCCATCTTGTACAGGTGCTTTGCTATCTTGATAGGCATCGCCTTGCTGAACGATTTTGCGAAGTGTAAATGTAGAAGAAATATAATCCATTAGGGAAGATGTAGCTGTAAATCGAGCGTAAGGATTATTGTCTTGATGATCTGCATTTAAAACAACTGTGATAACCCTCATCCCTTTTTCCACAGTAGTACCAACAAAAGACTCTCCAGCCTTATCTGTTGTTCCTGTTTTCAGTCCATCAAAACCACCGCGATAAGCAGGCATACCTTCTAACATGTAGTTGGTAGAAGTGATTGTCATCCCATCAAAAGTAGAAGAAGGTTTTTTGGTGATTTCCAAAACTTGTGGATACTTTTTGATGAGATTGCGGGCAACGATGGCAACATCATAAGCACTGAGCTTATTTTCATCATCTTTATTAGACCCTGGGTAAATGTTATCCCCTAGAGTCTCATTGTTAAGACCAGTTGTATTGACAACCGTGGCATCATTAATTCCCCATTCCAGGAGTTTGGCACGCATCATATCGACGAAGTCTTTCTCTGAGCCAGCAATTTTCTCAGCTAGGGCAATAGCGGCGCTGTTGGCACTAGATACTAGAGTTGCTTCAAGTAACTCTTCGACAGTATAATTACGGGCCTCCATAGGAACATTACTGGCTTCAGAATTTGTCGTCAATTGATAAGGATAATCAGAAATATCTACAGGAGTGGAGAGGGTAATACTTCCGTTTTCCAAAGCTTCATAGACCAGGTAAACGGTAAGTAGTTTCGTTATAGAAGCAATTTCGACAGGTTGAGTTGCATCTTTCTCATAGAGAATTTTACCAGTATTTGCCTCAACAGCAATGGCATGTTTTGCAGCAATATTAAAATCTTGAGCAGCAACAGTAGAAGCACCTCCTAAAAGGGAGACAGTTAATAAAGTTAAAAATATTTTTTTCATAGTAGTCTTATTCTATCATAAAGAAAAAAAATATTCTTGCTTTAATAATTCATCCGTTAAGTTTTTTGAAAATATGGTAAAATAGAGTGAGGGAGGTAACTCATGTTTCGTAGAAATAAATTATTTTTTTGGACCACAGAAATTTTACTCTTAACAATCATCTTTTACCTATGGAGACAGATGGGGTCTTTGATTAACCCTTTTGTTAGCGTGCTTAATACAATTATGATTCCATTTTTATTAGGGGGCTTTCTTTATTATTTGACAAACCCTATTGTTACTTTCTTAAATAAAGTCTGTAAACTCAATCGTTTACTTGGTATTTTAATTACCTTGTGTGCTTTGGTCTGGGGAATGGTCATAGGTGTTGTCTATCTCTTACCTATTTTGATTAATCAGTTATCTAGTTTGATTATATCTAGTCAAACTATTTATAGTCGAGTACAAGACTTAATCATAGACTTATCTAATTACCCTGCGCTCCAGAATTTGGATGTAGAAGCTACAATTCAGCAACTGAACTTATCCTATGTTGATATTCTTCAAAATATCCTAAATAGCGTATCAAATAGTGTGGGGAGCGTCTTGTCAGCTCTTATCAGTACTGTTTTGATTTTGATTATGACTCCAGTTTTTTTGGTTTATTTCTTATTAGATGGACATAAATTCTTGCCCATGCTTGAAAGAACGATTCTAAAGAGGGATCGCTTGCATATTGCAGGCTTATTAAAGAATTTGAATGCGACGATTGCTCGCTATATTAGTGGAGTTTCGATTGACGCAATCATTATAGGTTGTTTGGCTTATATTGGCTATAGTATTATTGGTTTAAAATATGCTTTAGTTTTTGCTATTTTTTCTGGTGTAGCCAATTTAATTCCTTATGTGGGGCCAAGTATTGGTTTGATTCCTATGATCATCGCAAATATATTCACTGATCCCCATAGAATGCTGATCTCAGTGATTTATATGCTTGTTGTTCAGCAGGTAGATGGCAATATCTTATATCCTCGAATTGTAGGAAGTGTTATGAAGGTTCATCCAATCACGATTTTGGTTTTACTTTTGTTGTCAAGCAATATCTATGGTGTAGTTGGAATGATTGTCGCAGTGCCAACCTATTCTATCTTGAAAGAAATTTCTAAGTTCTTATCCCGTTTGTATGAAAATCATAAAACAATGAAAGAACGAGAAAGAGAATTAGCTAAGTAAAAGTCAGGAGAACCCGGATTTTTCTTTTTCTTTAGGGAAGTTATAGGAGTAGAAGTGCCGTTTAGATCAGCAGATTAAGAATAATGGTAAATTCCCAAACTAACTTCCACCGCTAATCCAAGTGGAAGTTAGTCTGATAAAAATCGTAAAAACCAGTGGAAATCCGTGTCAGGGTAAGTTCCGCTGGTTTTAATCATGCTTGATTTCATCGC
>NZ_JAQFJG010000011.1 GCF_030439915.1 Streptococcus sp. SPS1 | reverse complement strand
GCGATGAAATCAAGCATGATTAAAACCAGCGGAACTTACCCTGACACGGATTTCCACTGGTTTTTACGATTTTTATCAGACTAACTTCCACTTGGATTAGCGGTGGAAGTTAGTTTGGGAATTTACCGTTTGTAATATTTGACTTCTCCTTGATTGATTTATTCCAATTTCCTTTTGACAACAAGTAACCTATGACTTCTTATTCCTGTTGTAATCGGTCGGCAGCTTTTCAGCCTGCCGACACGACCCAACTAGTCTAATTCGTCATAGCTTGCTGTCAAAAGTTTTCTCGGCATAAAGAGGTTGTTCAGCGTTCTAGAGTTTGTTCGTAGATTTTTTTGATGACTTTGACAGCACTAACAAGTTTAATAGGTTTGAAAGCATTAAGTTGTTTTGTAAGGTTTTGGAATTCCTTTTGTTTCATGTAGTTTTTAGCCTGATTTCTCCATACCCCAAGCTTTCTGCTGGCTATATTTAGACGGTCACGAAGTTGTGAAATTTTATTTTTCAAGCTATTGTTTTCAATTTCTAAAATTCGTTTTTGATTTTTAGTTTCTCGAAGTTCGTCTAATATCTCATTTTTATTACTTGCTACATTTCTCAGTATATTCAATTCCTTGTTTTGTTGCTGGATAGTTTGTGACAGTCTGCGGTTCTCGTAGAAGTGTTGGATTACAGATTTTATTAAATTATTGAGTGTTTCAGGGGAGAGTTTAATTTTTCCATCGAGAGTTTGTTTGCCTATTGTTCCATTTTCAATTTGACTGATATTCAGTCCTTCGAAATTTTGATATTTTTGAAGGTACTCTCGAAGTTGCTTGGTGAGTTCGTTGATAGTACCTTGTTTTGTCTTTATATCTTGGTTCATACTATCAATTGTTTCAGTTTTACTACCTATGATGCTGTCTACGATATCTAGATCTTCTTTTTTGATATTAATTTCTTTTTCAAGATGTGATAGTGTATCTTGTTTTTCACTTAGCTCATGATCTAGGTTTGATAGCATTTCATTTTTTTCTTCGTTTATGAATTTAAGTTCTTCGAGTTTGTTTTTTATTTCCTCGTCAACTATTTTTATATCTTCAACTTTATTTTTCAAATCTTTATTCATTTGGTTTAGTTGGGTGTTAAATTCTATTGTTTTATCGAATTTTTCGTCAATTTGTTTTTCGATTTTTTGAAGAACCTCTTGCTTGTCCTTGTATTCCTGTGTTGATAAATGTTTTTTTGTACTATCAAGTTCTCCTCGTTGGAGATGAAAACCATGTTGAGATAAATACTTTGGGAGTTCATCTTGGATTTTTTTCAACTCCTCACGATTAAAAATTGATTTGGATGATAACTTTCCTTGCTTCATTGGTACAATTCCCATATGCATGTGGGGTGTGTTTTCGTCTAGGTGAACACTAGCATAGGCAATATTTTCTAAACCATAGTTTTCAGCGAAATAATTTTTAGAAGTTTCAAAAAATCTTCTTGTCTCCTCGGGAGTAAGTTTAGCAAAAAAATCTTTATCAGATGTTATAATCCATTCATCGCAGAGAACGGCATCTTTTCGAATAGCTCGTTTAGAAATTTTGTTCTCGTCTATGTAGTTTTTAATTTGCTTTTCGTACGACAGAGAGCGGTCTCTATCTGTCAATTCATAGTTTAAATGTGAGCGTTCAATATCAATATCCTTGTTACTGTGTTGCTTAAAAATACGTTCATTGTGTCTGTAAGCTCCACCTAAATTACCTGATTTGTACTTCGTCATTCTGGCTACAACGTAACTCATAATTCGTCCTTTCTCGGCTCAAAGGGTCGCCGAGCGTGTGGCTAAAAATTGCCACACATAAGCAAGCCCTTATGCGGTGTTCTTTACTGAGAACGGCACTACTTCCAAGTAAAGTATAACGCACTATACTTTGCCTCCGGAAAGTGTGCGGTCTCCGACGGTTTTGCTCTCTCGAAAGAGAGCAATCGGACTGTCGAAACAGTCCGATGAAAAGAGAAGTTCGAGCCACAAACTTCTCTTTTTGTTTCGCTCCGAAGAGCGAAAGGCATTCCGAAGAATGCCTAACGACCCCCATAATAAGCAAGTTGTTTTTCTAATACTGGTCGTTCATGTTTTAATAAATCTTTCATCAACTGCAGATAGTCAGTATCAGATGTTTGATAGGTTTCTAAAATCTTTTTATATTTGGCTCTTGTATTTCTATGTAATTTTTGCCAAACATTTTTATTGCGTGTATATGAAACTAAATATATCTGAGTTTCAACTGGCAAATTATCAAACACAAAAGGTTTAAAGATAACAGAGTCAATGACCTCAAATATTTCTTCGACAGAGCGACTACGGAGCTGAAATTCTAAGCGCCACCAATGCTGAAATTGCTTAGCAAATTCCTTGTCTTCCTCAGCCCCATTTTCTAATTGTTCAACTTTTTTGTTATAGAGTCTAATTTGTTTTTCTGACCTTGAAGCTCCTAGATATTTTGTTTCAAGTTTACCATTTTTATCTCTCCATTCTTTTGTTGCCGTAGGTCGTCCCTTCTTTTCTAAAATGAATTCACTACAATCAACTTCAAATATATCAAAAGCTAAATCGACTCGAGAGATTGCAATATCTTCAAGATATGGTATAATCGTACTAAGAATTTCGGTATCGACAGATCGGAGTTTGTTAGGATTAAACTCCATTCGGAAAGGGCGAGCATTGAAGGCTTGTCCTTTTAATTTGTCGTAGTCTAGAAGGAGTCTGACGTGACTTCCGTCCCGAGTGATTGCTTTAAACATATCAGTCATAGCAGTCTGGACGATAATGGCTGTATGATTTTCTATCAAACTTTTGAGAGCAAGGAGTTTGATAGGTTTGATATAAGCTGTAATAGTGATGTTGTCCAAGCTAACTTTTAATTCCAAATAAACCTCCTTTCTTTTAGAGGTCGCCTGTCGGCGCCTCTTTTTTGTCTGCGTAAAGACCTCCGTAAAATGACATTCTTGGGGGAGCAACCCCAAGCCGACTTCGTCGGACCATTTTCATTTTGCTACGGTCAAACTTGCCAAAAAACGGGTGTAGTAAATGCACATCAGATGTGCACATAGCGGGCTGTTAGAGGAGCCCGCGTTATAAATTTTGAGGAAGCTCAAAAATTTAGTCTCAAAATCTCATTTTCAAAATATTTTCATAGTCGTTTTCATAACTGTTTTAGGACTAGAAATTTTGTAAATCTGAAACAGATTTTTGAAAAAGGTCAACTCTTTCAATCAAAAATATCTCTAGGATTTTCTCGATGATATCTTCAGGGGGGATCTGCTTGTTTTTCTTGTATTTAAAAAATCGGTCTTTAGCTTTTTTCATTTCTCCTAAATCGTCAGACACATCAGCAAACAGTAACTCATTCAGTTCAAACCAACGTAGTTCAGACTGTTTACGGACAACCTCGAAGTTTCTCCAAAAACGGCTACCCTCATCTAGCTGTTCAAATTTCCTAAATAAATTCTCTCTTTCTACTTTACGGTATTCTTTTGGCAAGAGTGACCCAACATATTCCGGAGACATGTTCGAATAGATGGCTTCTTTTGTTACAACAATTGGGAGTTTTAAGGAACTATCAACGTCTTCCAAAATCTTTCTAACAAATTGACTAAGTGTAATTTGTGTATTCAACTTATACTTCAACATCTTAGTACTTAATAGTTCAAATATATCAGTTGACCTAAAAAGCCATTCCATAAGCGTTTTATTATCTATATCTTTACTTGAGAATACTTGATAGTCAAGCTGATAGCTATCCAATCGTGACTGGATAACTTGATTAAGTGCAGCGTCTTTTCCAAAGTAAATCTTTATCATACTTACACCTCGTTAATATAAGTCCTGTATGGTAAGTTGTGGTTATAATAGCTTACATTCCATTGTCGTTCTCGTTCAATTAAGTTGACAGATTCCAAGCGTTGTAAAACGGCTATCATAGTCGTTCTGGAGCAGGAAAATTTTTTGGCTAGATCCTCAATTCTATATGCTAGGTAAATACTTCCTTCATCATCTATCCAACCTTTCTCTATTGCCTCTTCTTGTTTGTTTCTTAGCACAGAATAGACAATAACATCAAGAGGTGTCAAATCTCTATAGAAATCGTCTTGAAATAATACTCTAGGTATTAAGTAATAATCTTTTTCATAATCAATCATATATCTCACCTCTCATATTGTTGTAACCATTTTCTGACTTGGTGTTTATCGTAGAGTGTGACCCCATCAACAACAATATGAGGCATTCCTGCCTTTTGCCATTTAACAATAGTTGTATTTGATACATCAAGCCAACGGCAGAGACCAGCCATGCGTATCATTGGTTTGTAAAGTTCTTGTTCCGTAAAAGCTTTTTCAATAGCTTCTTGAACCATACCATCGTAGCGTGCAAGTAATTGCTTTTCTGTAATCTTAGGAAGATTGATAGTGAATTGTTCTTGCATAGTTTTACCTCTTTCTTTATTTTGTAAGCTCCGACATACTCGTTTTTGAGTACATCTGTATTATATACTCTAAAACGAGTAAAGTCAAGTTGTTTTTTCTCTTATTTGAGTAAATATGTTAGAATAGTAGTGGAGGTAGAAAATGGATAACAATGATTTACTTTTTAGGAAACCACCTAACAGACTGGAAAAACTTATGGAAAATCATGGGGTTACTTTGAAAGAGGTTAGTGAAAATACGGGTATACCCATAACTACACTTTCTGGATATAAAAAAAATCAGCGTGCTCCTAAAAAAAATAATGCAGAGATACTTGCTGAGTATTTCGGTGTCTCGGTTGCTTATTTGATGGGGCTTGATGATGTTCCTAGTAGAGATAGTGACATTCTTCATAGCCCTAAAGAGGATTTAGAAGAGACAATAAAATTGATGTTTGATTTAGGGAGAGAGGAAGGATTTTCAGAAGAGTTCTTGATAGAATTGACAGACAGGGTATTTAAATCACATCCTAGCCAAAAGTGGATTGAGTATACGAAAGCCATCGAGCCAATAAAATTAGAGATAGCCGAGTGGCAAGAAAAAGAGACCGAGTTACAAGAGCAATTAGAGACGGTGCAGTCTCACATAAACAGATTGAAGAATCAAATTAGGAAGATAGAAAGACAATATTATCCAGATTTTTAATCGATTTCCCAAAAATAAGAGTAAATAGCTCTCTAATTTCTTTATTTTGTAAGCTCCGAAACCTTAAAAAATAAAGGAGAAATTAGAATGTCTATTATTAAATATAAGGCTAAAAAGTCTAAATCAGGGTATCTTTATAAGGTCAGAATCTACAGGGTGATTGATGGCAAACGTAAAGACTTCTTTAAAGGCGGTTTTAAGAGCCGTAGAGAAGCTAGACAGTATGAAGCTATGATTTACCACAAAAAAGCGTCAGGAGACCTCTCAGAACTTCTGAGAGTCTCTGAGAGACGTTTTGATGAAGTTTTTGAGGAATGGTTCAAAACTTATCAAAACACAGTAGAGAGGACGACAAGCGTCCGTACAGATGATTTGTTTAGAATTCATATCTTGCCAGTTCTTGGAAAGGTGAAAATTTCCAAAATTACTCCTTGGCAATGTCAGGACTTTATTACCGAAAAAGGTCAGACTTTTAGGAATATCAAACAGGTCAAATCTTACACTAGTCAAGTGTTTGATTTTGCTTTGAAAATGAAATTGATTACAGACAACCCAATGAAACAAGTGATACTCCCAAAAAGAGAGCGGAAGAAGTCAGATAACTTCTTTAGCGTTGAGGAGTTGCATGAGTTTTTAGACATTATTAAAGCAGAAGAGCCTTATAAAAACTATGCCTTATTTCGTTTGTTAGCTTATAGTGGCTTAAGGAAAGGGGAGCTGTATTCTTTGAGGTGGTCCGATATTGATTTTGATAATCAATTACTTTCTATCAACAAAAACTTAGGTAGAATCAAGGGGAAAGCCGTTGAGAAAAGCACCAAAAACAAGTTTTCAATACGGCAAATTCCTTTAGATACTGAGACAGTCTCGATTTTGAAAGAGTGGAAACAAAAGAGCAGAAAAGAAAAGGGGCAACTGTCAGTTACCCCATTGATTGATAGTGATTATATGTTTACGTTTGTTGGCCGAGATGGAAAGATAGAGCCTTTATATCAGGACTATATCAATAGTGTGCTAAAGCGCATTATAAGGAAACATGACTTGAAGAAGATAACTCCTCATGGCTTCAGACATACTCATGCAACCTTGATGATTGAAGTAGGGGTTGACCCTGTCAATGCGGCCAAAAGGTTAGGGCATGCAAGTAGTCAGATGACCTTGGATACTTATAGCCATTCTACAGTAGCAGGAGAGAAGAAAGCTATCACAAAATTTGTAGATTATCTGGATAGTGCAAAAGGTTAGTTTTCCAAGACGGTACCAAAAACGGTACTAAAAATAAAAAAAGCCAATTCCAATTTCTTGGAAAAGGCTTTGTATCAACGTTTTTAAGCAATAAATGCGGTTGATTATTTGAGACCGTATTTTTTGTTGAAACGATCCACGCGTCCATCTGCTTGAGTGAACTTTTGACGTCCAGTGTAGAATGGGTGTGAGTCTGATGAAATTTCCACACGGATCAATGGGTAAGTTTCGCCTTCGAACTCAACTGTTTCGTTAGAGCGTTTTGTTGAACCGCTAAGGAATTGGTAACCAGTAGTTGTGTCCATGAAGACAACTGGGCGATATTCTGGATGGATATCTTTTTTCATTTTGCAATATTTCCTTTCTGCCATGGTCTCTTTGCGAGCCATAGATTGTTACCATACTAGTCTATCAGATTCTGAAAAGTTTGGCAAGTATTTTATCAGTTTTTAAGCAAGTTTTTTAACTTTTGGTAGATGATTTCGTTTTCTTCTAAACTATAGGAATTAGCACCACTTGCTAGAGGGTGACCTCCACCATCATGTTCCTTGGCAATTTCATTGATAGGATGGATTTTACTGCGTAAGCGAACTCGGTAGTGGCCATCAGCCTGCTCCACAAAAATTCCCCAGAGACTTACACTGTCAATACGTCCAGGTGCACCGACAATGGCTGCAGTTTCAGCATCGGTGACATTGAATCGTTTTAAGATTTTCTGACTCAGGATAACGCGAGCTGCGCCATTTTCATCCACTTCCAGATGGTCGTAGATGTAGCCTTGAAGTTTTGCAATTTTGTAGCTCATAGTGTCCATTTTGCGAGTGAGAGCTGCAAAGTCAAAGTTATGTTCTCTCAAATAAGCAGCAAGGCGAAGAGTCCGTGCAGTGGTAGAAGGGTAGAGGAAGCGACCTGTATCACCAACAATTCCTGCAAAGAGCAACTCAGCAGCGCAATCTGACAAGGCCAGCTGGGTTGTTTCTGCAAATAGGGTAATCATCTCGCTAGCGCTGCTTGAACTAGTATCTACCCAAGATAAGTCGCCATATACATCATCATTTGGATGGTGGTCAATCTTAATGAGAAAATCACCTTGACTATAGCGCTTATCATCGATACGAGCGGTATTAGCCGTATCACAGACGATGACAAGTGCCCCTTGGTAGGCACTATCTTCAACAAGATCCATCTCAGCCATCCAAGTTAGAGTTGGTTCATCAAAACCAACAGCTTTGATGGTTTTTTCAGGGAAATGATATTCTAGCAAGGCTTTCAATCCCACCTGACTTCCCAAGGCATCAGGGTCTGGTTTCATATGACGGTGAATGATAATCGTGTCGTATTCTTTGATTTTTTCTAAAATTTGATGGCAAATTTCCATAAATAACCTCAATTCTTTCTCATTTCATTGTAGCACAAGAATTTTTATTTTTAAAATGAAAAAGATGTGATATAATGGAGAAAGATAAATTGAGGAGGACGATATGGCATTAGCAAAAATTGTATTTGCCAGTATGACCGGTAATACCGAAGAAATTGCAGATATTGTAGCAGACAAATTACGTGACTTGGGCTTGGATGTCGATGTTGATGAATGTACAACTGTTGACGCTTCAGACTTCTTGGAAGCAGACATCGCTATCGTTGCGACCTATACTTATGGTGATGGTGAATTGCCAGATGAGATGATGGACTTCTACGAAGACCTAGCAGATCTCAATTTGAATGGTAAAATCTACGGAGTGGTTGGTTCAGGTGACACCTTCTACGATGAATTCTGTAAGGCTGTTGATGACTTTGATCGTGTTTTTGTGTCAACAGGAGCAGAAAAAGGTTCAGAGTGTGTTAAAGTAGATCTTTCTGCTGAGGAAGAAGACATTGAACGCTTAGAACAATTCGCAGAAGAATTGGCTGCTAAAGTAGGATAAGCATAAACGTGCACTGATGGAATCAATCAGTGCATTTTTTTATCGTGAGTTGGGATTTTACTAGCCTATTTGGTGGCTTTTTGATACAATAATTCAAATAAAGGAGGAGATTGTATGGATTTAGATATTATTCGTCAAGAAATTGATCAAATCGATCAAGAGCTTGTAGCCTTGCTGGAAAAACGGATGGTTTGTGTCGGTCAGATTGTAAAATATAAGGAGCAAGAGGGACTCCCTGTGCTCGACCAGGGAAGGGAAAGAGCAGTTCTTGAAAAAGTCGGCTCTCTTGTGATGGATGAGCAGTATCGCTCGACCATTCAAGCCCAATTTCAAGATATGATGAAACACTCTAGAACTTACCAAGAGGAGGTCAGGGCGCGTGATTAGTCTATCCATCAAGGAAAAAGCAAAACAGTATATGGTACTGACAGGGATGGCCCTCTTCATCGGTCTATTGGTCGGTACCATCGATATGATTTTTGGCCAAGGCCTTCTCCTAATCGGAGATGTTCGAAGCCAGCACTGGCCCTTGATTCTTTTCCTGGCTTTAGCAGGGCTTGTCATCGTTTATCTCTATAAACGTTTTGGTGGCAAGGCATCAAAAGGGATGGGCCTAGTTTTTGATGTTGGGCACGCGCGTGAGGAGGAAATCCCCGTGGTCTTGGTGCCTTTGATCATGCTGACGACCTGGATGAGCCACCTCTTTGGTGGTTCGGTTGGTCGGGAAGGCGTAGCTGTCCAGATTGGAGCAACCCTTTCGCATCGTTTTGCCCGTCATATCAAGATAGCCGATGCTTCACGTATTTTTCTTATGACCGGGATGGCAGCAGGTTTTGCGGGGCTCTTTCAGACGCCACTAGCTGCCACCTTCTTTGCCCTTGAAGTTTTGACCGTTGGGGAATTGCAGCTGATTGCCCTCTATCCAGCTCTCATCGCCTCGATCGTGGCGAGCTTCACCTCTCATGCTCTTGGCCTGGAGAAATTTGCTGTGCCACTCAAGGAAACGTTGAGCTGGACACCAGAGACCTTGATCAAAGTTGCCCTTCTTGGCTTGGCTTTTGGCCTCGCTGGGAAGCTCTTTGCAGTTAGTCTTTCTTGGTTGAAAAAAACAGTCGCTCAAGTCTTGCCTAATCCGTATATCCGGATTGCTGTCATTGGGGCTGGTCTCAGCTTAGTCCTCTTGACTCTCCAGCTGACCAAAGTCGGCACTTATAGTGGACTTGGAACCAATCTGATTGATCTAGCCTTTCATCAGGGGACTGCGCAGTCTTATGACTGGATCCTCAAACTTCTCTTTACGGTGGTAACCATCTCTGCTGGATACCAAGGAGGAGAAGTGACACCGCTCTTTGCGATCGGAGCTACGCTTGGCGTCTTTCTCGCATCTATACTGGGTCTTCCAGTCTTGGTCGTTGCAGCTATCGGTTATGCCAGTGTCTTTGGTAGTGCGACTACGACCTTGCTCGCACCGATCTTGATCGGAGGAGAAGTCTTTGGCTATGCCAATCTTCCTTTCTTTGTGATTGCCTGTGCCATAGCCTATTGCCTGCCAAAAGAGTGGAGCATTTATTCCGGTCAAAAAGTTGCAAAAAAGTAGAGAAAAGAGCTTTACAAAACTGAAATTATCTGATATGATAGTTTTTGTGTGTAATGGACGCACAAAAATACAGTTTATCCGCTGAGGAAGTTTCCTCAAGATTGACAAAGATAGGAGAATAAAATGAATCCATTAATCCAAAGCTTGACTGAAGGTCAACTTCGTACAGATATCCCATCATTCCGTCCTGGTGACACTGTTCGTGTACACGCGAAAGTTGTCGAAGGTAACCGTGAACGTATCCAGATTTTTGAAGGTGTTGTTATCGCACGTAAAGGTGCGGGCATCTCTGAAAACTACACAGTTCGTAAAATCTCTAACGGTGTAGGTGTTGAGCGTATCTTCCCAATTCACACTCCACGTGTTGAAAAAATCGAAGTTGTACGTTACGGTAAAGTACGTCGTGCGAAATTGTACTACTTGCGTGCTCTTCAAGGTAAAGCAGCTCGTATCAAAGAAATCCGTCGTTAATTCGACTAAAAAACTCTGCTCATTTAGCAGAGTTTTTATCTAGCTCCCTTAGTTCAATGGATATAACAACTCCCTCCTAAGGAGTAGTTGCTGGTTCGATTCCGGCAGGGGGCATTTTTAGTAAATTAAGAAAAATAAAGAATATTCAAAGTGTTTATTTATAGGCAATCATCACAATTTGGTTTTTTAAAATAGGTTAGTGTTTTTTATTTGACTAATTCATAATCAAAATTTTACAAAAAATTATATTTTGATCAATGATTACAGAATAAAGTGGATCTGCATAGTAACTTTGACATCTATTAGTTTAAAAATAAGGACTTCCTTTATTGGAATGTCCTTATTTTTATTATGGAATTGACAAATGAGGTTAAGGTTCAGATCTATGAACTCAGAAAGTAAGTACAAAGCTTTAAACAGCTTTCAAAAAGATTTGGTGTGGATTTTTCGGGCTAAGGTATGTGACAAAAAGAATTGATTGTTATGAAATAGAGAGCCTAAAAAATGGGGAAAATCGTTATTGTTTCCCTGAATTTGATATGTTGTAAAAGATTATTTCTGGTCTGTTAAATATATCAATAACAAAATTTAAACATGATAGTCTAATATCTAATTCATTTAAAGTGAATACGTTTATCAATCGTTTGAGTAAGAAAATCTCAAAAGAAGAAGGGATAGGTTTTCAAAAATAACCTATCTAGTCATTGTTTATATATAATTTGTATCTTTTGTTTTGTTAATTTGTATTTAAAATTTAATCGTGTTACAATTGAAATTGAAATCAAATAGAAAAGGAAAATGCAAACGTGGGCACACTTTTAGCAACAAGATTAAAAAATAGACGAAAAGAATTAAAAATGTCTCAGCGAGAATTGGCTGAGGGGATATGTAAACAGGGACAGATTAGTCGATTAGAGAATGGAGAATTTACTCCAGGAGCAGACTTTTTATATGCTCTGTCTAAGAAGTTAAAAGTTAGTATAGATTATTTTTTTAATGAGCAAATTGAAGAGGAGATTGACGAGCTATCAGAGTTTAAGAAGTTAGCTCAGACATTTATCACAAATCGAAATTATGAGTCTTTGAAATATATATATGAACT
Source organism: Streptococcus sp. SPS1 (assembly GCF_030439915.1). Lineage (GTDB taxonomy): Bacteria > Bacillota > Bacilli > Lactobacillales > Streptococcaceae > Streptococcus. The sequence goes on along the minus strand of NZ_JAQFJG010000011.1, from coordinate 47,193 downwards.
AGAGAGTGTAAAAGTACATCGCTTGTCTCTAGTAGATAAGTTTTATATGGAGTGGATAAAATCTCTTATAGATTTTTATTTCTATGGGCAAAAAGAGGAGGCTGTGGCAAGATTGGAGAAGGTACTGTCTCAGTTAAGTGTACCTGACTTGACCTACCTTCAAGTTTCAAATACTCTATTTAATTTTTATTATGATATTGAAGATTTAGAGAGTTTTAATGAAATTCGTGAAAAGTTAGAGTATCAAGTAAATCAACTCAATTTAAACACAATTGAAGAATTAAACCTTTCTATTAAGTTTAATTACAATGTTTGTCGCTACCTATGGTTGCAGAATAATACTGAAGAAGCTATTACTAAAATAACAGATACGATAAAGCAATGTAAAACGTATAGAACAACATATCTTTTGGCTGATTTGTATTTATTGATGGGAAATGTCAGTAAGAATTTTTCTTCTAAAGTTGCAGTAAAAGAGTACTTTGAAACGGCTTATTTCCTATATAAGCTTGAGGGAAATATGTCAACGGCTCTTAAAATCGAGCATTACATTGCAGATATAACAGAATAGTAAAGACGATGTTCAATTAAGCATCGTTTTTTAAATTCAAAATAATACAAATATGTATTTAATAAAAATAAATAAAAAATATTATCAAAAATCTTGACAATATTATATTGAAGTGCTAAAATGAGTGCAAGAAAATATTAGGCTTTGTGTCTATAAAACATCACCAGAAACTTACTATAGACTGAGTGAATGTAAAGAGACTTCATCCTTTGAAGAATTGAGAGGTAAAATTAATGAATGAATTAGAAGTTAGATTTGAACTCAACGATGAGAGAGATTATAATAATGCTATTTCATATTTAGAAAAATCTTATAAATTTAAGAGTGAAAATAAGCAAGTTGATGAATATTTTAAAATAAAAGGAAGAGAATTTGAAAATGATGAGGTAGGTAGCTTTATCTACAGAATTCGTCAAGAAGCTGATAATAAAGCATGTGTTTTCACAAGAAAAGATACGATAAAACAAGGAATGTGGAGTGAAAGTGAAATAGAGTTGGAATCTGAAAAATTAGAATTTGTAAGGAATATCTTGCAAGATGGTTTTTCAAATATTTTCACAATAAGTAAATATAGAAAGACTTATCATGACGCATTAGAAAATAAAACGATTAATCTAGATAAGATTGATGGTCTTGGATTTTATCTTGAAATAGAGATTTTAGGAGATTTTTCAAAAGAAGATTATAATAATTTTTACGAGAAAATGTGCGGAGAGTTCTCATTTTTAAATTCAAAAATAGAAACAAAGGGCTATGTCCAATTAATGAGAGAAAAAAATGGACGTAATTGAAATTATCAAATAGTCTTGTTGGGATTGTTTACTCAATTGCTGGATTTGGAAGTTTGATAGCAGTAACCTTTCTTTCTACTTTTTTGAATAAGAAGGCTGCCTTTATCTTGATGAATATATCAATGGCAACCATCCCACTTGTCATTATGGCGAGTGGAATAGTAGAAAATTAGATATTTTTTGGAATTTGTTATTCAATCTTGAGTGGATTAATTACAATAGCTTCTGTTTCGATTACAACAATACAGCAACAAGAAAGTACAGTGTATAATATTGGAAAGATACTTTCTAGTTCTTTTGTAAAAGCTACCATTTTTGCACCTTTTGGAGGGATATTGGCCGCTTATTTTAATTGGCTTTTAAACCCGAGATTAAGTCTAGTTATTTTGGGATTACTAAGTAGTTTATTGGTTATTCTTATAAAGAGTTATGAAACAAAGCTAATTAAGAAAAGCACTGCAATATTTATAAAGGAAGATTAGTGGATTAATTATCATTAGAAAAAATAATATTAATTCGTAGTAAAATAAAAAATTGAAAAAGGTTTTACATAATGTACTACCTTTTTCAGATTTAATAATTATTAAGGGGATAGAACTAGAGACCAAAAATACTGAATCTTAAACTACACCCCAAAAGTAAGATTTTTTCTGTCTAACTTTTGAGGTCAGTACAGTATCTCTAACTTCTGGAGTGCTTTTTCTATATTCATATTATTTTACAGTACCCATGTACGGATGGCATGGGCAACGCCAGATTCATCATTAGATTTAGTGATGTATTTGGCGATTTTTTTGATTTCTGGATTTCCATTTTCCATGACAACAGGGTTACCAACGACTTCCAGCATTGCACGGTCATTTTCTTCGTCACCGATAGCCATGGTTTGATCTTTGGTCAATCCGAGTTTTTCAGCTAGGTGAGTGATGGCTGAACCTTTGTCCACATTCTTTTTAAGGAGTTCGAGGTAGAAAGGAGCAGATTTGTTGATGGAGTAGCGTTCGTAAAATTCTGCTGGGATTTTTTCAATCGCAGCATCGAGGATTTCTGGTTCATCGATGAACATACACTTGACGATTTCCTTGTCAGCCATTTCTTCAGGTGTGCGGTAGAAGATAGGCATGCTGACGAGGGTTGATTCGTGCACTGTATATTTTCCGATATTGCGATTGGCAGTATAGATACCGTCCTTTGTAATAGCGTGCATGTGGACATCGAGCTTGCGACTGAGGAATTCCATATCCAGATAGTCCTCATAGGTCAAGGATTTACTGATAATCTCATGGCCTGTAGCAGTCTCTTGGACAAGGGCACCGTTGAAGGTCACAACATAGTCACCCTCGTCTCTCAACTGCAAGTCGTCCAGAAGTTTGGCAACACCTGCGATAGGGCGGCCAGTTGCAATGACGACTTTGACACCAGCTTGTTTGGCATCTTGGATGGCAGAAAAGACTTCAGGTGTGATTTCTTTCTGACTGTTGACTAGTGTTCCGTCGATATCAACGGCAATTAGTTTAATACTCATAAATTTCCTCTTCTAGTTTTTATTTGGGGTAAAATGGTCGTTCTCAATCAAGTGTAAAAATTGCTGGGTGATACTTGCGAAGATGCTGTTTTGATCCAACATTTCTTTTGGGAAATAGAAACGATTATCTCCGTGGCGACTGCCAGCAAGGGATTGGACGATAGGAGACAGGCTAGAGAGTTCGGCCAGTTCTCCATTTTTCTGTAAAATCTCAATCTGTGTCCGTGGGTTTTCAGATTCGGGACGATAGATATCATAAGGGAGGTCAAAGTTCTTATGAATGGCTGTGTAGTAGTCGGGATCAAAGCCAATGTCCTCAACCAATTTTCTCATGCTAGCGAGTTGGTCTTGATCTTCTTGTGAAAAGGTAATGGATTTAAAGACCTTGCGGTTGACAAAGCGTTGCGACAGGTCTGCGAGTATCTTATCAGGACTGGTCATCCAGAGCTGGAAGTAGGTATTCATCACACCATCATCCAGAGCCAGATAATCAGACAAGGTCACATTTTTTTCAAAGAAAGGCAGGAGGTGAGGAGAAGTTCGGGCAAAGAAGTCCTTGTCCTCAGGATAGAGTTCCTTGGCGCGCTTGAGGAGATTCTGTAGGAGAACTTCCATAGCGCGTGTTGCTGGGTGGAAATAAACCTGCATGTACATCTGGTAACGACTGAGGACGTAGTCTTCGATAGCATGCATGCCATTGCGCTGAAAGGCGATACCATTTGCGACAGGACGAATGACTCGGAGGATGCGAGTCAGGTCAAATTCCCCATAGGATGCTCCTGTAAAATAGGAGTCGCGCAAGAGATAGTCCATGCGGTCTGCATCAATCTGACTAGAAATGAGCTGCACGACCTGCTTGTTAGGATAGGTATGGTCGATGACACTGGCAACTTTTTCTGGGAAATCTGGCGCCACTTGTAGTAGGACTTGGTGAATCTCTGTCTCAGGACTTTGGATAATCTCCTGAGTAATGGCTTCGTGGTCTGTATCAAAGAGATGTTCAAAAGTATGGGAGTAGGCACCATGTCCAAGGTCATGTAGGAGAGCAGCGGTCATGGTTAAGAGAGACTCAGAAGGATTCCATTCGTCTGGATATTTTTCTTCAAAAATCTCCGTGATACGTCGTGCAATCTCATAGACTCCAAGACAATGGGAGAAGCGACTGTGTTCTCCACCGTGGAAGGTATAACTGGAAGTCCCCAGTTGTTTGATACGGCGCAAGCGTTGAAATTCTTTTGTATTGATCAAGTCATAGATGATTTGATTATTGACATGGATGTAGTTGTGAACTGGGTCACGGAATACTTTTTCGTTCATATGACCATTATAGCAAAAAGCTAGAGTTTTTGGTAAAATAGTAGGACAAGAGACAAGAAAGAGGACCTGATGTGAAGATTCGGATGCGAAATACGATTCAGTTTGATGAGCAGTTGGAAGTGATTGACCAGCTTTATGATGTAGAAGTGCATGAGAAGGGCGATTATCGCTATCTGCTTTTCTACAATGAGGAAAAGGAAAAAGTAGTGATTAAATTCCATGGTCAAGAACTGGTGATGAGCCGTTTTTCCAATCCGAAAACCATTATGCGTTTTCTAAAGGATAGTGATAGTTTGGCCTATATTCCTACTCCAATGGGCATGCAGGAGTTTATCATCCAAACGAGCCGTTATGAAGTTGATGGGCAAAAGATTGAGCTAGCCTATCAACTACAAAATCAAGAGGGACATCCCTTTGCCAGCTATCAATTGGAAATTACTTGGGGCTAGGCTCATGTCTTTTTCAAATTTTTCAAATTTACCTGGCTATCTTCTCGGATTAGCCTGCTAATGTGGTAGATTAGGCTATTTTTTGGTATAATAAAAGTTATGGAAATCGAAAAAACCAATCGTATGAATGCGCTCTTTGAATTTTATGCGGCGCTTTTGACAGATAAGCAAATGAATTATATAGAGCTCTACTACGCTGATGATTACAGCCTTGCTGAGATTGCTGAAGAGTTCGGTGTCAGTCGTCAGGCTGTCTACGACAATATCAAGCGGACAGAAAAGATTCTGGAAGATTATGAGATGAAATTGCACATGTACTCTGACTACATTGTCCGTAGTCAAATTTTTGATCAGATTTTGGAGCGCTATCCCAAGGATGACTTTCTGCAGGAGCAGATAGAAATTTTAACAAGCATTGATAATAGAGAATAAGAGGAAGAAAAATGGCATTTGAAAGTTTAACAGAACGTTTGCAGAACGTCTTTAAAAATCTACGTAAAAAAGGAAAAATCTCTGAATCTGATGTCCAAGAGGCAACCAAAGAAATTCGCTTGGCCTTGCTTGAGGCCGACGTTGCCTTACCTGTTGTAAAGGACTTTATCAAGAAAGTTCGTGAGCGTGCAGTCGGGCATGAGGTCATTGATACCCTTAATCCTGCTCAACAGATTATTAAAATTGTAGATGAGGAACTGACAACCGTTTTAGGTTCTGATACAGCAGAAATTATCAAGTCACCTAAGATTCCGACGATTATCATGATGGTCGGTTTGCAGGGGGCTGGTAAAACAACCTTTGCCGGTAAATTAGCTAACAAACTTAAGAAAGAAGAAAATGCCCGTCCTTTGATGATTGCGGCGGATATTTACCGTCCTGCGGCTATTGACCAGCTGAAGACACTGGGGCAACAGATTGATGTGCCTGTCTTCGCGCTTGGGACAGAGGTTCCAGCTGTTGAGATTGTACGTCAAGGTTTGGAGCAAGCGCATGCCAACCACAACGATTATGTTTTGATTGATACGGCAGGTCGTTTGCAGATTGATGAGCTTTTGATGAATGAGCTTCGTGAGGTAAAAGCCTTGGCTCAACCAAATGAAATTTTGCTCGTCGTTGATGCCATGATTGGTCAAGAAGCGGCCAATGTTGCGCGTGAGTTTAATGCTCAGTTAGAAGTAACTGGGGTTATCCTTACCAAAATTGATGGGGACACTCGTGGTGGTGCGGCTCTATCTGTTCGTCACATTACTGGAAAACCAATCAAGTTCACTGGTACAGGTGAAAAGATTACGGATATTGAAACCTTCCACCCAGATCGCATGTCAAGTCGTATTCTTGGTATGGGGGATATGCTCACTTTGATTGAGAAAGCTTCTCAAGAATACGATGAGCAAAAAGCCCTTGAAATGGCTGAGAAGATGCGTGAAAACACCTTTGATTTTAATGATTTCATCGATCAATTGGATCAGGTACAAAACATGGGGCCAATGGAAGACTTGCTCAAGATGATTCCAGGCATGGCTAACAATCCAGCCCTTCAAAACATGAAGGTGGATGAGCGTCAGATTGCGCGCAAACGTGCTATTGTGTCTTCCATGACACCTGAAGAACGTGAAAATCCAGATTTGTTAAATCCAAGCCGTCGCCGTCGTATCGCTGCTGGTTCTGGAAATACGTTTGTCGAAGTCAATAAATTCATCAAGGACTTTAACCAGGCTAAACAGCTCATGCAGGGTGTTATGTCTGGCGACATGAACAAGATGATGAAACAAATGGGAATCAATCCAAACAACCTCCCTAAAAATATGCCAAATATGGGAGGAATGGATATGTCTGCCCTTGAAGGAATGATGGGACAAGGCGGTATGCCTGACCTGTCAGCTCTCGGAGGAGCAGGAATGCCAGATATGAGCCAGATGTTTGGTGGTGGACTCAAAGGTAAAATCGGTGAATTTGCCATGAAACAGTCTATGAAACGTATGGCTAACAAAATGAAAAAAGCGAAGAAGAAACGTAAGTAAGATAAGGGATTGATGCAAATCTCATTTGATGAGAAAATGAAGTAAAAATTTCTATGATAAAACGTATAGTATCAAGGTTTTAGAATACCTGATATTATACGTTTTTTGATTTTAACAATTTACAGATATTTGTATTATAGTGTACGAAAAAAATCCACTCAGTTGTCTGAGCGGATTTGGTGTTTAGATTCTTAGTCTTTATTTTCGTATGGCAAGATTAAGTTCAAGATGATTCCTGTCATGGCTGATAGGGCAGTTCCTGAAAGGGTAACTGGACCGAGTTTAAGGATAGCTCCTCCAAGTCCAAGGACCAACATAGCACTTGCGATGATTAGGTTACGCATTTGAGCAAAATCAACACGTTCTTTAATCAAGACTTTCAAACCGTTGCTGGCGATAACTCCATAGAGAAGGATTGACATACCACCAAGTACAGCGTTTGGAATGGTTGAAATCAAAGCAGTGAATTTACCAAGGAAGCTAAGGGCAATCGCGATGAAGGCAGCGTTACGGATAACTGAGACAGAAGCGATACGAGTCATACCGATAACCCCTGTATTTTCTCCGTAAGTTGTATTGGCTGGTCCACCAAGGAAGGCAGAAACTGAAGTTGCGATACCGTCACCAAGAAGAGTACGGTGAAGGCCTGGTTCTTTCAAGAATTGACGGCCACAGATTTGACCCAAAACAGTATGGTCTCCGATGTGTTCAGAAATTGTTACGATAGCGATTGGCAAGATGGCGATGGTTTCTGGCCCAAAGTAAAGATTGTATTCTTTAAAGGCACCACCTGTGCTAAATGGCAAGTAGAAACCAGGAATTTCAAACCAGTTAGCTTTTAGAACTGGTGTAAAGTCAACCAAACCAAGGGTTAGTGCGAAGAGGTAACCACCGATAATGGCAAAGAGGAATGGAATGATTCGTAGGAAGCCTTTTCCTTTTGTATTGATAAAGGCAGCAATCAAGAAAGTAACAACGGCTACAAGAGCATTTTTCCAATTTCCATCTGCTACAAGACCTGCATTGGTAACAGCTGAGCCTGCAAGTCCAAGACCGATAACGATGATCATAGGTCCGATGATGATTGGTGGCAAGAGTTTATCAATCCATTTTGTACCTGCAAAACGAACACCAGCAGCCACAAGGACATAGACCAAACCAGTCAAGATAACCCCTGTTTGGGCAGCAGATACATCACCACCCATTTCTTTCATAGCCAGTGACATTGCTGTGATAAAGGCAAATGAAGAACCTAGATAAACTGGAACTTTAAAACCAGTTGAAATCATGTAGATGAGTGTCCCAACACCTGAAGCAAAAAGGGCAACAGATACAGGCATTCCCAAAATCAATGGTACCAAGATGGTCGCACCAAACATGGCGAAAACGTGTTGGAAACTAAGGAGAATTCCTTTTCCAGCCGAAGGACGTTGGTCAACGTCTAGTAACAAATCAACAGTTGATTCTTGTTTCATATAAACCTCACTTTTGGGCATCAAAAAAGAGCCCATTATTTTACAGCAATAGGCCCTCAGAGTAAGACTTCTCTAAAATCTAGACTTTAAAGAGTTTCAAGTATTTCTGCGTCTTCGTCACCTCACGGGATGACATTAAAAACCTTTGCTTGTGATAGTATAGCAGAAAAAAATGATTTTGTAAATCATTTTTTCCCGAGCCTAGAAATAAAAGAGCGAGGTTGATTTTGTAAATCATTTTTTCCCGAGCCTAAAAATAAAAGAGCGAGGCTGACTTTGTAAATATTTTTTTACTAAAAAGATTAAAGCGGGCGTTTATTTGGCATGCCAGCCTTTCTTGGATATTTATTTGGCGTTTCTTTTTTCTTTTCCACCACTGTGATGTAGCGCGGATCTCCATTTGGTAGGGCGTAGTTGAGATTGTCTTCGACTTTACTGAAGAGGAGGTTGAGGGCATTCTTAGCTTCTAATAACTCCTCAGGCGCATTGCTGGCCTTGAGTGCCAATAGTTTCCCGCCAACTTTAAGGTAGGGAATAGTCAATTCAGACAAGACCTGCATACGGGCTACAGCACGAGCTGTTACAAAATCATATTGAGCACGGAAGTTTTTGTCTTGGGCCAAGTCTTCTGCACGTCCATGGTAGAAATGAACATCGTCCAAATCCAGTTCTTGAGCCAAAAGTTGGAGGAAGTTGATGCGCTTGTTGAGAGAATCAATGATGGTCACATCTAACTGAGGATAGAGGATTTTCATAGGAAGACTAGGAAATCCTGCCCCAGCTCCAATATCAAGAAGTTTGATAGTTTCATTGGGAATCAAACCTTGCAGAATAGGCGCAATCGAATCGTAAAAATGTTTGAGATAAACTTCATCCTTGTCCGTAATAGCTGTTAAATTAATCTTTTCATTCCACTCGACCAAGAGTTCAAAATAACGTTCAAATTGTTCTTTCTGCTGGTCCGAAAGTGGAAGATTTTGCTCGGCAAGCAAGTTGTAAAATGTTTCTGGTTTCATAGTTATTTCCTTCTTTAGTATCATCTTATTTTACCACAATCATTAAAAATTTGATATACTGGTACTAATCTAAAAGCAGAAAGGACTTATATAATGACTTGGATTATTCTTGGAGTTTTAGCTCTTATTGTTATTTTTGTGATTGTTAGCTATAACGGTTTGGTTAAGAATCGTATGCAAACAAAGGAGGCTTGGAGTCAGATTGATGTTCAGTTGAAACGTCGAAATGATCTCTTGCCAAACTTGATTGAGACTGTAAAAGGTTATGCCAAATATGAAGGTTCTACCCTTGAAAAGGTGGCAGAACTGCGTAACCAAGTGGCGGCAGCGACTTCACCAGCAGAAGCTATGAAAGCTAGTGATGCCCTCACTCGTCAGGTTTCAGGTATTTTTGCAGTTGCAGAAAGCTATCCAGATTTGAAAGCTAGTGCAAACTTTGTTAAATTGCAAGAGGAATTGACAAACACAGAAAATAAAATCTCTTACTCTCGTCAACTTTATAACAGTGTTGTCAGCAACTACAATGTAAAATTAGAAACTTTCCCAAGCAATATTATCGCTGGAATGTTTGGATTTAAAGCAGCAGATTTCCTTCAAACACCAGAAGAGGAAAAGGTAGTTCCTAAAGTTGATTTTAGCGGTTTAGGTGACTAAGATGTTGTTTGATCAAATTGCAAGCAATAAACGAAAAACCTGGATTTTGTTGCTGGTATTTTTCCTACTCTTAGCTCTTGTTGGTTATGCGGTTGGTTACCTCTTTATGCGATCTGGGCTTGGTGGTTTGGTTATCGCTCTGATTATCGGCTTTATCTATGCCTTGTCCATGATTTTTCAATCGACAGAGATTGTCATGTCCATGAATGGAGCGCGTGAGGTGGATGAACAAACGGCACCAGACCTCTACCATGTAGTAGAAGATATGGCTATGGTCGCTCAGATTCCTATGCCCCGTGTTTTCATCATTGATGATCCAGCCTTAAACGCCTTTGCTACAGGTTCTAACCCTCAAAACGCGGCGGTTGCTGCGACTTCAGGTCTCCTAGCTATCATGAATCGTGAGGAGCTAGAAGCTGTTATGGGTCATGAAGTCAGTCATATCCGTAACTACGATATTAGAATTTCGACTATTGCCGTTGCCCTTGCCAGTGCTATCACCATGCTTTCTAGTATGGCAGGTCGTATGATGTGGTGGGGTGGAGCAGGTCGCAGACGAAGTGACGATGACCGAGATGGAAATGGTCTTGAAATCATTATGCTAGTGGTTTCCCTACTTGCAATTGTGCTGGCACCTCTCGCTGCAACCTTGGTGCAACTAGCTATTTCTCGTCAGAGGGAATTCCTAGCTGATGCTTCCAGTGTCGAGTTGACTCGCAATCCACAAGGGATGATAAATGCTCTACGTAAGTTGGATAATAGTAAACCGATGAGTCGTCCTGTCGATGATGCCAGCAGTGCACTTTATATCAATGATCCCAAGAAAGGGGGAGGGTTCCAAAAACTCTTTTATACCCACCCACCTATCTCAGAACGGATTGAACGTTTGAAACATATGTAAAATGAAGGCTGGGAAAAAGCCTTTAAAATCTGAAAAACGCATAATATCAGGTGTGCAAATCTTGATATTATGCGTTTTATTATGGGAAGATTTACTTTCTCTTCTCCTAAAATTGTGTTTTTGCCCCACCTATCTGCTATGTTGCAAATTTATAAATCTTCTAAATTAACTAGCTCCAGACCGTGTTCTGTTAAGCGGTAGATGCTTGAACAGACCTCTTTTAAGAAACGACGGTCATGCGAAACAGTGATGATACCGCCTGGATAGGTTGCAAAGAGTTTTCTGATTTGGGGTTGAGAAGTTGGAGAAAAGTTTCGTGTGGGCTCATCCAGCAGGAGAAAGTTTGGTTTGCGCAAGACTAAATCCAAAAGCAGGAGTTTGCCTTGTTGTCCGCCAGATAAGGAGCGAATTTGATGCTGCATTTCTGGATAACTGAAATTGAGACTGGCTAAGTGAGATTGGATTTTCTGTAGTTCCTCTTTTTCCCCAGTTTTGCTGAGATAGGCTATTGGGGATAAATCCAATTGCAGTTTCTTGTGGTAATCTTGTGGCATAAAACCAAGCGAAATTTCTCTTTTGGCGCTAAGCAGTTGTTGAAACTTGGCTAACAGAGTTGATTTTCCAACACCATTTGGGCCGATGATACCGATTTTTTCTTGGCCATGGACAGTTAGTTGTAGTTTTTGAACCAAAACTCGGTCGCCAATGACCCAATTTTCCTTTTCCAGTTGGATTAAGACTTTAGAAGCAGGTAATGGCTGTATATCTGAGAAGAAAAGTCTGATTTCTTCCTCTTCAAGCGGTTTTTGGGTCATGGACTGAGCTGTCTTTTCAAAGCGTTTTTCTTGAGATAGAACATTTTTCATCTTTTTAGCCAATAGGCGACCGGCAGTACTATCTTTAGTAGCTCGAAGCGCAGTTTCTACATTTTGCTTGACTCGCCGATGTTTTTCCATGGTTTTATCATAGGCTCTTTGGTCGTTAGCAGCTTGCTGGCTTTGTCTGGCAAAATTAGCCTTTCTCTGCTCACTATAGCGATCATAGTCTAAATGCTCTACTAGCGTTTCCGCTTCTTTACGGTGCTTGACCAGTCGCAAGTGAACAATAGTATCTGCCGTTTCAGAAAGAAAGTCTTCATCATGGGAGATGAAAATAACGGTTTGTCTAATCTTACGAATTTGACCTTTTAGCCAATCAACCGTCTCAAGGTCTAGGTCATTTGAAGGTTCATCTAAAAATAGAATTTCAAAGGGTTTGGCTAACTCATGGATAAGCTGAATTTTCAAAGCTTCGCCCCCTGATAGACTGCCAATCTCTTGGTTACTAGCAAAACGATTGCTATCAAAATGCAACTCCTCAGCCAAACGATAGAGGACACTGTAGTCTAAATCAATATAATCTAAAAAGAAGTAGTCGTGTAAAGTTTTCTTTTTCAGGTTCTCAGGGATTTTTTGAGGAATGTAGGCTATTGATTGATAATCAGATTGAATGTCTCCCCTGATAGTGAAATCAGGTAAAGTTTCTCTCATTAAAGTTTTAAGTAAGGTTGATTTACCATTTCCTTCTTCGCCAATAATAGCAACCTTTTCCCAGTCTTGGATGGTCATGGTTAGATCAGAGACAAGGTCTCGTAAATCTTTGTTTTGTGTGATGGTCAGATGATTGATTTTTATCATATGATTGCCCTTTCTATAATGTCTATAGTGCATAACAAAAAGCTCTACTTTATCTAGTAGAGCCCAAAGTCACTGTCAAAACTCTATTATCCTCGTTGAAAAACTCGTCAAACTAGCTTGGAGTTGCCTAACCCAACCCAAGAGGAGCATAGCTTTCTAGTTTTTTGATTTTCAATGGGGACAAGATACTAGAAAATCTAGTATGAAAAGAGCCACAAAAAGAGACAAAAACAAGATCTACTAAATAAAGGTTCTTTATTTGATAGACTTAGTTGTTCATGTCTCCCTTACCTCCGAGTATTAGTATCTTTATCGTATAACTTTCAGGAAATTTTGTCAACAGAAAACTGGAAATTCTATGCTCTAAAATCCGTGTGGTAAGCATTAGTAATGAGTTCTTTGTCTTCCATGTGAGCATTCTCCTTGCTCTGATGTAGTATAGCACTAAAAAATAAAAACAGCATAGTAAATATGTTGAAAATCGAATTTTAATTACAAAGTTTGGTGTGCTGATTTGTAGCCTTTTCATGGTATAATCAAGAGAGTAAATCTTTATGGAGGAAGTATGAAATTAAATATTCAAGAAATTCGTAAGCAGTCTGAAGGCTTGCATTTTGAACAAACGTTAGACCTAGCCGCAGACCTGCGTGCACGTAATCAAGAAATTTTAGATGTAAAAGATATCCTTGCAGTTGGAAAAGTACAATACGAAGACCGTATGTATTTCTTAGATTATCAACTATCTTATACTATTGTTCTTGCTTCAAGTCGCAGTATGGAACCAGTTGAGCTAGTTGAATCTTATCCAGTAACGGAAGTTTTCATGGAAGGCGCAACCAACCAGCTAGATCAGGAAGTTTTAGATGATGATTTGGTCTTGCCTATCGAAAATGGAGAACTAGACCTTGCTGAGAGCGTGTCAGACAATATTCTGCTAAACATTCCTATCAAGGTTTTGACGGCTGAAGAAGAGGCTGGTCAAGGATTTGTTTCAGGAAATGACTGGCAAATCATGACAGAGGAAGAATACCAAGCTCAACAAGCAGTTAAGAAAGAAGAAAACAGTCCTTTTGCTGGCTTACAAGGACTATTTGATGGAGACGAATAATGGTTTTGTCAAAAAAACGAGCACGAAAAGTGCTGGAAGAAATCATTGCTCTGTTTCCAGATGCCAAGCCCAGTCTTGATTTTACCAATCATTTTGAACTCTTGGTTGCGGTCATGTTGTCAGCTCAGACAACGGATGCAGCAGTAAATAAAGCCACACCAGGTCTCTTTGCTGCCTTTCCAACGCCACAAGCCATGTCTGTTGCGACAGAGAGTGAGATTGCCTCACACATTTCTCGCCTGGGACTGTATCGAAATAAGGCTAAATTCCTTAAAAAATGTGCTCAACAGTTACTAGACGATTTTGATGGTCAAGTCCCTCAAACACGTGAGGAATTAGAGAGTTTGGCTGGTGTTGGTCGCAAGACAGCCAATGTTGTCATGAGTGTGGGCTTTGGGATTCCAGCTTTTGCAGTGGATACTCATGTGGAGCGTATTTGCAAACACCACGATATCGTCAAAAAATCAGCGACACCACTTGAGGTGGAAAAGCGGGTCATGGATATCTTGCCACCGGAGCAGTGGTTAGCTGCCCATCAGGCCATGATTTATTTTGGAAGAGCTATTTGTCATCCTAAAAATCCAGAGTGTGACCAGTACCCACAGTTATATGACTTTAGCAATTTATAAGATGGGGAATTAAAAGTTTTTGCTTGATTTTAAGCATGCTTTGTGCTATAGTATTTGATAACTAAATATTCCTTTAAACCTGTCCCGTGAGGCAGGCAAGGAGAACGATTAAGTAGAAGGTCGAAGTCTATACTGTTTACAGTAGGGCTCGCTTGGCTATACATTTCAAGTCTCCTTGTTTAAGGAGACTTTTCTTTTTGGAGGTTTGTCATGAAGACAAAAGAAGTTGTAGACGAATTGACCGTCAAACGAGCGATTACGCGTATTACTTATGAGATTATCGAACGCAACAAAGATTTGAATAAGATTGTCTTGGCTGGTATTAAAACTCGTGGTGTCTTTATCGCCCACCGAATCCAAGAACGTTTGGAACAGCTAGAAAATCTTTCAGTTCCTGTTGTGGAATTGGATACTAAACCTTTCCGTGATGATGTTAAAAGTGGAGAAGATACTTCTTTGGTTTCTGTCGATGTGACAGACCGTGAAGTTATCTTGGTGGATGATGTGCTCTATACAGGTCGTACCATCCGTGCTGCTATTGATAATATTGTCGGTCATGGTCGTCCTGCGCGTGTGAGTTTAGCAGTTCTAGTTGATCGTGGACATAGAGAATTGCCTATTCGTCCAGATTACGTTGGGAAAAATATCCCAACCAGTCGTTCTGAAGAAATCATCGTGGAGATGGCAGAACTTGATGGCCAAGACAGAGTTCTGATTACTGAAGAAGCTTAGAAAGCTAAAGGAGTAGCCATGTCAGAAAATCAACAAGCATTGAACCATGTGGTGTCCATGGAAGACCTCACTGTCGATCAAGTGATGAAATTGATCAAGCGAGGAATTGAGTTTAAAAACGGAGCTCAGCTTCCTTATGAAGACCATCCGATTGTTTCCAATCTCTTCTTTGAGGATTCTACACGGACGCATAAGTCCTTTGAAGTGGCAGAGATTAAATTGGG
The DNA here is from genome assembly GCF_030439915.1 of Streptococcus sp. SPS1. Classification (GTDB taxonomy): domain Bacteria; phylum Bacillota; class Bacilli; order Lactobacillales; family Streptococcaceae; genus Streptococcus. Next base: position 32,110 of record NZ_JAQFJG010000011.1, on the reverse strand, counting down.
ATTGGAACGACTTGACTTTGATGTGAAGACTAGTTCGGTTAATAAGGGTGAGACACTTTATGATACCATTTTGACTCTGTCTGCTTTAGGAGTGGATGTCTGTGTGATTCGCCACCCAGAGGTCGACTATTACAGAGAATTGATTGCAAGTCCCACGATTACGACTTCCATCATCAATGGTGGAGACGGTTCGGGACAACATCCTAGCCAGAGCTTGCTTGATTTGATGACCATTTATGAGGAATTTGGTCATTTTGAGGGTCTCAAGGTTGCGATTGCAGGTGACTTGGACCATTCACGCGTTGCCAAATCCAATATGCAGATTTTGAAACGCTTAGGTGCAGAACTTTATTTTGCTGGACCTGAGGAATGGAGAAGTCAAGAGTTTGCAGACTATGGACAGTTTGTAACCATTGATGAAATCATTGATCAGGTGGATGTCATGATGTTTCTCCGTGTGCAACATGAACGCCATGATAGTGGAGCTGTCTTTTCCAAAGAAGACTACCATGCCCAACATGGCTTAACACAAGAACGTTACGAGCGCTTGAAAGAAACAGCAATCCTTATGCATCCGGCCCCAGTCAACCGTGATGTAGAAATCGCAGACCACTTGGTTGAAGCACCAAAATCACGGATTGTCGAACAAATGACCAATGGTGTCTTTGTTCGAATGGCAATCTTAGAATCCGTACTGGCGAGTAGAAACGCCAACTAAAACACAAGACGTTAAAAGACGCCAGTGAGCGTCCACGAGAGGTGAGAATATGACAAAAAGACTTCTAGTATTAGAAGATGGCACAGTTTTTGAAGGTAAGGCCTTCGGAGCAGACATTGATGTAACAGGCGAAATCGTCTTTAATACAGGGATGACCGGCTACCAAGAATCCATTACAGACCAGTCTTATAATGGACAAATCTTGACCTTTACTTATCCTTTGGTGGGAAATTATGGAATTAATCGTGATGATTACGAATCCATCATTCCAACTTGTAAAGGAGTCGTTGTTTTTGAAGAAGCGCGTAGAGCTAGCAACTGGCGCAACCAAATGACCTTGGATGAATTTTTGAAAGCTAAAAAAATTCCTGGTATCTCAGGGATTGATACACGTGCTCTTACCAAGATTATTCGTAAGCATGGTACTATGCGTGCAACCTTGACCCATATTGGGGACAGCATGGACCATGTAACTGACCAGCTCCAAGCAACAGTATTGCCGACAGATAATATCAAACAGGTTTCTACTAAAACATCCTATCCAGCTCCAGGAGTTGGTTTAAGCGTGGTGCTAGTGGACTTTGGTCTCAAGCACTCAATCCTACGTGAACTTTCGAAGCGAAACTGTAATGTGACCGTGGTTCCATATACAACAACGGCTGAAGAAATACTCCATCTCAATCCTGACGGAGTGATGTTGTCAAATGGTCCTGGGAACCCAGAAGATGTTCCTGCTGCACTCGATATGATTCGTGGTGTGCAAGGAAAGATTCCAATCTTCGGTATCTGTATGGGTCACCAACTCTTTGCCATGGCTAATGGTGCAAAGACTTATAAAATGAAGTTTGGTCACCGTGGCTTTAACCATGCGGTACGTGAAATTGCAACAGGACGTGTAGACTTTACCAGTCAAAACCATGGTTATGCAGTTAGCCGTGAGGATTTGCCAGAGCATTTGATCATTACTCACGAAGAAATCAATGACAAGTCAGTTGAAGGTGTGCGTCACAGATACCAACCTGCTTTCTCTGTTCAATACCATCCAGATGCAGCCCCTGGTCCACACGACGCAAGCTACCTATTTGACGAGTTTATCGAGATGATGGAAGCTTTTAAACAATCAAACTAAGAACGAGTAAAAGCTCTTCGGAGAATTTATGTAACTGAACACTGACGGAAAGCTCGGAATTTTAGGAAACCAACTTGGATTGTCAATCCTTCCTTGGTTTCCTAAAATTCAATCGCTTTCTATTCGTCCTTTATATCTTATTTAATGTCGCCCTGTGAGGCGACGAATAGAAAGGCAGGTCGTTTCTTTTAGTCGCTGTCAGGCGAACTAAAAACTCCCTGCACTAGATTTTTTACCGAAAAGTATCGTTTCGCTAAAAAATCGTCGGAGAATTTATTTAATGTCGCTCTGTGAGGCGACGAATAGAAAGGAGAAGATACATTGTTCGCGGAAGTGAACACGCCCTAAGAACTATGTGAAAAAGATAAACATCGTCTTGACGCTGAAGGCGTCTGCACCGAGTTTCCTATTTTCACTGTGTTCTTTACGGGCTTTGTATCATAAACTATGCCTAAACGTACTGATATTCAAAAAATTATGGTGATTGGTTCTGGTCCGATTATTATTGGTCAGGCTGCTGAGTTTGACTACGCTGGGACCCAGGCTTGCTTGTCGTTGAAAGAGGAAGGTTATGAGGTTGTTTTGGTTAACTCAAATCCTGCAACTATCATGACGGATAAGGAAATTGCGGACAAGGTTTATATTGAACCGATTACACTTGAGTTTGTGACACGTATTCTTCGTAAGGAACGTCCAGATGCCTTGCTACCAACCCTTGGTGGTCAGACAGGTCTCAACATGGCCATGGAATTATCTAAAAATGGTATTCTTGATGAGCTTGGTGTTGAGCTTCTGGGAACTAAATTATCTGCCATTGACCAAGCGGAGGACCGTGACCTCTTTAAACAATTGATGGAGGAACTTGAGCAACCAATTCCTGAATCTGAAATTGTTAATACAGTTGAAGAAGCTGTTGCCTTTGCAGCAACAATTGGCTACCCAGTCATCGTTCGTCCAGCCTTTACACTTGGTGGTACTGGTGGTGGTATGTGTGCTAATGAGGAAGAATTGCGTGAAATCGCTGAAAATGGATTGAAATTGTCACCTGTTACCCAATGTTTGATTGAGCGTTCAATCGCAGGTTTCAAGGAAATTGAGTACGAAGTGATGCGTGATTCAGCTGACAATGCTTTGGTTGTTTGTAACATGGAAAACTTTGACCCAGTTGGGATTCACACAGGGGATTCCATTGTATTTGCCCCTGCCCAAACCATGTCAGACTATGAAAACCAAATGCTTCGTGACGCAAGCTTGAGCATTATTCGTGCCCTTAAGATTGAAGGTGGATGTAATGTTCAGCTGGCCCTTGACCCACACAGTTTTAAGTACTATGTTATCGAAGTAAACCCTCGTGTATCGCGTTCTTCAGCCCTGGCATCTAAGGCGACAGGGTATCCGATTGCAAAATTGGCTGCTAAGATTGCAGTAGGTTTGACCTTGGATGAGGTTATTAACCCAGTTACAGGTTCAACCTATGCCATGTTTGAGCCTGCCCTTGACTACGTGGTTGCCAAGATTCCTCGTTTCCCATTTGACAAGTTTGAAAAAGGTGAGCGCCGTCTTGGTACCCAGATGAAGGCGACTGGAGAAGTCATGGCAATCGGTCGCAACATCGAAGAGTCACTTCTTAAAGCTTGTCGTTCACTTGAAATTGGTGTTCATCACAATGAAATGCCTGAACTTGCAGCAGTTTCTGATGATTACTTGATTGAAAAAGTAGTCAAAGCCCAGGATGACCGTCTCTTCTATGTATCAGAAGCAATTCGTCGTGGCTACACACCAGAAGAAATTGCTGAATTGACTAAGATTGATATCTTCTATCTGGATAAACTCTTGCATATCTTTGAAATTGAACAGAAGTTGGGAGCTCATCCACAAGATCTAGACGTTTTGAAAACTGCCAAACTCAATGGATTTTCAGACCGTAAGATTGCTGAACTTTGGGAAACGACTGCAGACCAAGTTCGCCAGCTTCGCTTGGAAAACAAGATTGTCCCAGTCTACAAGATGGTAGATACTTGTGCGGCAGAATTTGACTCTGAAACACCATACTTCTATTCAACCTATGGTTGGGAAAATGAGTCTATCAAGTCTGATAAGGAATCCGTTCTAGTTCTAGGTTCTGGTCCAATTCGTATCGGTCAAGGGGTCGAGTTTGACTACGCAACTGTTCATTCAGTTAAGGCTATTCAGGCAGCTGGCTATGAAGCTATTATCATGAATTCAAACCCAGAGACCGTTTCAACCGACTTCTCTGTATCAGATAAACTTTACTTTGAGCCATTGACATTCGAAGATGTTATGAACGTCATTGACTTGGAGCAACCAAAAGGGGTTATTGTTCAGTTTGGTGGTCAAACAGCCATCAACCTAGCTGAACCACTGGCAAAAGCAGGTGTGACCATCCTTGGAACACAGGTTGCTGACTTGGATCGGGCTGAAGACCGTGACCTCTTTGAGCAAGCTCTCAAAGACTTAGATATTCCACAGCCACCTGGTCAAACGGCTACCAATGAAGAAGAAGCTGTGCTTGCAGCTCGCAAGATTGGTTTCCCAGTTCTCGTTCGCCCGTCTTATGTTTTAGGTGGACGTGCCATGGAAATCGTGGAAAATGAGGAAGACCTTCGGTCTTACATGCGTACCGCTGTTAAAGCTAGTCCAGATCACCCAGTTCTTGTCGATTCTTACATTGTTGGTCAGGAGTGCGAAGTTGATGCCATTTCAGACGGTGAAAATGTCCTTATCCCTGGTATCATGGAACATATCGAACGTGCCGGTGTCCACTCAGGTGACTCAATGGCCGTTTACCCACCACAAACCTTGTCGCAAAAGGTTCAGGAAACCATTGCAGACTACACAAAACGCCTAGCAATCGGTCTTAACTGCCTTGGAATGATGAACATCCAGTTTGTTATCAAGGATGAAAAAGTCTATGTTATTGAGGTCAATCCACGTGCCAGCCGTACCGTTCCATTCCTTTCTAAGGTGACCAATATTCCTATGGCTCAAGTAGCGACTAAGCTCATTCTTGGTCAAAGTTTATCAGAACTTGGCTACCAAGATGGACTTTACCCTGAAAGCACTCGCGTTCATATCAAGGCACCTGTCTTCTCCTTTACCAAACTAGCTAAGGTAGACAGCTTACTTGGTCCTGAAATGAAGTCAACAGGGGAAGTTATGGGTTCTGATACGACTTTGGAAAAAGCTCTCTATAAAGTCTTTGAAGCTTCTTACCTCCACTTGCCAACTTTTGGTAACGTTGTATTTACCATCGCTGATGATGCCAAAGAAGAAGCCTTGAACTTGGCTCGTCGTTTCCAAAATATTGGCTATGGAATCCTCGCGACAGAAGGGACAGCAGCCTTCTTTGCTAGTAATGGCCTGCAAGCTCAACCAGTTGGTAAGATAGGTGATGACGATCAGGATATCCCAAGCTTTGTTCGCAAAGGAAGAATTCAAGCTATCATTAACACAGTAGGAACCAAACGAACTGCTGACGAAGATGGTGAGCAAATCCGCCGTTCAGCCATTGAACACGGAGTGCCCCTCTTTACAGCCCTAGATACAGCCAATGCCATGCTCAAAGTGCTGGAAAGCCGTAGTTTTGTCACAGAAGCAATCTAGTTGAGAAAAATTTTTCACGGTTTTAAAGCCAGCGTCAGAAAACGCTGGCTTTTGCGATACTGATTTTGCTTGTTTTAACTATCATGCTTTCTTTAAGAATCATTTCAAAATTTGATATAATAAGAATAAATTGGAAATAGGAAATTATTTTCATTATATTTTCAAAATCCCATTAATAAACTAGGTAAAGACAAGATTAGAAAGTGAATATTCCTATGTCTTCTTACAAGAAGGTCTCTCTTTCTGAGATCAATCAATCTATTGAAACTCCGAATAACAATCATTTTGGCAAAAACTAAAAGCATTTTTGGGGTCTGGAGCTCTTGTGGCAGTTAGTTATTTTTTATTTTAAATACTTGTCCCGAGCCCATTCGTATTTATATCATAAAGTCAGCTAATAAGAAATGAAGGGCAGTAATACTCTTCGAAAATCAAATTCAAACCACGTCAGCGTCGCCTTACCGTACTCAAGTACAGCTTACGGCTAGCTTCCTAGTTTGCTTTTTGATTTTCATTGAGTATAAGTCAAGTAATCACTTTGAAGTTTCAAATCTTAATTTTAAGTTTTCTTTAAGGAAAGTATATTATTCTGAAGAACTCTAAAATTTCACAGCCATTTATTGGTAATGACTACAGAATTCCTAGTCATTACTAGAAATGGACTAGTTTCTTTGAATAAGAGAACTGCTTAACCCTCCTATTCTAGAACGGGAGGGCCGGTATTTCTTTCATGATAGGACTAGATTGTGGTATAATAGAGAGAATAAGTTTTTTTAGTAAGACAAAGGAGAAAATAGATGATTTATGCAGGAATTCTTGCTGGTGGAACTGGCACACGCATGGGAATCAGTAACTTGCCAAAACAATTTTTAGAGCTAGGTGATCGACCTATTTTGATTCATACAATTGAAAAATTTGTCTTGGAACCAAGTATTGAAAAAATTGTAGTTGGGGTTCATGGAGACTGGGTTTCTCATGCAGAAGATCTTGTAGATAAATATCTTCCTCTTCATAAGGAACGTATCATCATTACAAAGGGTGGTGCTGACCGTAATACGAGTATTGAGAAAATCATTGAAGCCATTGATGCTTATCGTCCGCTTACTCCAGAGGATATCGTTGTTACCCACGATTCTGTTCGTCCATTTATTACACTTCGCATGATTCAAGACAATATTAAACTTGCCCAAAATCATGACGCAGTGGACACAGTGGTAGAAGCGGTTGATACTATCGTTGAAAGTACCAATGGTCAATTTATTACAGATATTCCAAATCGTGCTCACCTTTATCAAGGACAAACACCTCAAACATTCCGTTGCAAGGACTTCATGGACCTTTATGGCTCTCTCTCTGCTGAAGAGAAGGAAATCTTGACAGATGCATGTAAAATCTTTGTCATTAAAGGAAAAGATGTGGCCTTGGCGAAGGGTGAATACTCAAATCTGAAGATTACAACCGTAACAGATTTGAAGATTGCAAAAAGTATGATTGAGAAAGACTAGTGATATGATTAATCAAATTTATCAACTGACAAAGCCCAAGTTTATCAATGTCAAATACCAGGAAGAGGCTATTGACCAAGAAAATCATATCCTCATCCGTCCTAATTATATGGCGGTCTGTCATGCGGATCAGCGTTACTACCAGGGAAAACGTGATCCCAAGATTTTGAATAAAAAGCTTCCAATGGCAATGATTCACGAGTCATGTGGAACCGTTATTTCTGACCCGACGGGAACCTATGAGGTTGGTCAAAAAGTTGTCATGATTCCTAATCAGCCTCCTATGCAGAGCGATGAAGAATTCTATGAAAACTACATGACAGGAACCCATTTCTTGTCTAGTGGCTTTGATGGCTTTATGAGAGAATTTGTTTCTCTTCCTAAAGATCGTGTGGTGGCTTATGATGCTATCGAAGATACGGTTGCAGCCATTACAGAGTTTGTCAGTGTCGGCATGCACGCTATGAATCGTCTATTGACTCTTGCTCATAGCAAGCGGGACCGAATCGCCGTTATCGGAGATGGAAGTTTAGCTTTTGTGGTTGCCAATATTATCAACTATACTTTGCCAGAAGCAGAGATTGTGGTTATTGGTCGTCATTGGGAAAAGTTGGAACTCTTCTCTTTTGCCAAAGAATGCTATATTACGGATAATATTCCTGAAGATTTGGCCTTTGACCATGCTTTTGAGTGTTGTGGTGGTAATGGTACTGGACCGGCTATAAATGACCTGATTCGCTACATTCGTCCTCAGGGAACGATTCTCATGATGGGCGTTAGCGAGTATAAAGTCAATCTCAATACACGCGATGCCTTAGAAAAAGGCTTGCTCTTGGTTGGTTCCTCTCGTTCTGGTCGCATTGATTTTGAAAATGCCATCCAAATGATGGAAGTCAAGAAATTCGCCAATCGTCTTAAAAATATCCTTTATCTAGAAGAACCTGTAAGAGAAATTAAAGATATTCACCGTGTCTTTGCGACCGATTTAAACACAGCCTTTAAAACTGTGTTTAAGTGGGAAGTATAAGTGCTGGAGGTTAATTGTGGAGAAAATCATTAAAGAGAAAATTTCTTCCCTACTTAGTCAAGAAGAGGAAGTCCTCAGTGTTGAACAACTGGGGGGAATGACCAATCAAAACTATTTGGTCAAAACAACAAATAAGCAATACATTGTTAAATTCTTTGGTAAAGGGACAGAAAAACTGATCAATCGTCAAGATGAAAAGTACAATCTTGAACTACTAAAGGATTTAGACTTAGATGTAAAAAATTATCTTTTTGATATTGAAGCTGGTATCAAAGTAAATGAGTATATCGAATCTGCTATCACACTTGATGCGACTTCAATTAAGACCAAATTTGATAAAATTGTTCCAATATTGCAAACTATTCATGCTTCTGGTAAGGAATTAAGAGGAGAATTTGCTCCTTTTGAAGAAATCAAAAAATACGAATCCTTGATTGAAGAAAAAATCCCTTATGCCAACTATCAAGCTGTTCGAGAAGAAGTCTTCTCTTTAGAGAAAAGACTGGCTGACTTAGGTGTTGACAGAAAATCTTGTCATATCGATTTGGTGCCTGAAAACTTTATCGAATCACCTCAAGGACGACTTTATTTGATTGACTGGGAATATTCATCAATGAATGATCCAATGTGGGATTTGGCTGCTCTCTTCTTAGAGTCCGAATTCACTCCCCAAGAGGAAGATGCTTTCTTATCTCACTATGAGAGTGAGCAAACACCTGTCTCTCGTGAAAAGATTGCCATCTATAAAATTTTGCAAGATGCTATTTGGAGTCTATGGACAGTCTACAAAGAAGAGCAAGGTGCAGACTTTGGTGACTATGGTGTGAGTCGTTACCAAAGAGCTGTTAAAGGTCTAGCTAATTATGGAGGTTCAGATGAAAAATAAAAATGGAGTTTCTTTTGGTTTACTCTCAGGTATTTTCTGGGGGTTAGGTCTAACGATTAGTGCTTATATCTTTTCGATTTTTACAGATTTGTCGCCCTTTGTGGTGGCCGCTGCTCACGATTTCTTGAGTATCTTTATCTTACTAGCTTTTCTCTTGGTAAAAGAAGGAAAAGTTCGTCTCTCAATTTTCTTAAATATTCGCAATGTTAGTGTTATCATCGGAGCCTTGCTAGCAGGCCCTATCGGTATGCAGGCCAATCTTTATGCGGTTAAGTATATCGGAAGTTCCTTAGCTTCATCTGTATCGGCTATTTACCCTGCGATTTCAGTTTTATTGGCTTTCTTCTTTTTGAAGCACAAGATTTCGAAAAATACTGTGTTTGGGATCGTCTTGATTATTGGAGGGATTATTGCTCAGACCTATAAGGTTGAACAGGTTAATTCTTTCTACATTGGGATTCTTTGTGCTTTGGTTTGTGCCATTGCATGGGGAAGTGAGAGTGTTCTTAGCTCTTTTGCTATGGAAAGTGAATTGAGTGAAATCGAAGCCCTCTTAATCCGTCAAGTAACTTCATTCTTGTCCTATCTTGTGATTGTGCTCTTCTCTCATCAGTCATTTGCAGAAGTGGCCAATGGACAATTGCTAGGTCTCATGATTGTCTTTGCTGCCTTTGATATGATTTCCTACTTGGCTTATTATATCGCTATCAATCGCTTGCAACCAGCCAAGGCTACAGGCTTGAACGTGAGTTATGTAGTTTGGACTGTCTTGTTTGCAGTTGTTTTCTTAGGTGCACCGCTAGATATGCTGACAATTATTACGTCACTTGTCGTCATTGCTGGAGTTTATATTATTATTAAAGAATAAAGGAGATTCGTGTGAAAGCCATTATTTTAGCAGCGGGATTGGGAACTCGCTTGCGTCCTATGACTGAAAATACCCCTAAAGCCTTGGTTCAAGTTAATCAAAAACCTTTGATTGAATACCAGATTGAGTTTCTCAAAGAAAAAGGGATCCATGACATCATCATCATCGTTGGTTACCTTAAAGAACAATTCGATTACTTGAAAGAAAAATACGGAGTTCGCCTCGTTTTCAATGATAAATACGCTGATTACAATAACTTTTACTCTCTCTATCTTGTAAAAGAAGAATTAGCTAACAGCTATGTTATTGATGCCGATAATTATCTCTTTAAAAATATGTTCCGCAATGATTTGACTCGTTCGACTTATTTTAGTGTTTATCGTGAAGATTGTACCAACGAATGGTTCTTAGTCTATGGAGATGACTACAAGGTTCAAGACATCATTGTTGATAGCAAGGCAGGTCGCATCCTTAGTGGTGTATCCTTCTGGGATGCTCCAACAGCAGAAAAGATTGTCAGCTTTATCGACAAGGCTTATGCGAGTGGTGAATTTGTTGATCTCTATTGGGACAATATGGTTAAGGACAATATCAAAGAGCTAGATGTCTATGTTGAAGAATTAGAAGGCAATAGCATCTATGAGATAGATAGTGTCCAAGACTATCATAAATTAGAAGAAATTCTTAAAAACGAAAATTAAAGATTCCAACATCTGGCTGAAATAGTCGGATGTTTTTTTGATTTTTTACGAATAAATAGATGAGTAGAAAAAGAAATGGAGTTATTTATGAAAATCACAAACTATGAAATCTATAAGTTAAAAAAATCAGGTTTGAGCAATCAACAGATTTTGAATGTCCTAGAATATGGTGAAAATGTCGATCAAGAACTGTTGTTAGGTGATATTGCAGATATATCAGGTTGCCGAAATCCAGCTGTTTTTATGGAACGTTATTTTCAGATAGATGATGCGCATTTGGAGAAGGAATTTCAAAAATTTCCATCTTTCTCTATTTTAGACGACTGTTATCCTTGGGATTTGAGTGAAATATACGACGCGCCTGTACTTTTATTTTACAAGGGAAATCTTGACATCTTGAAATTTCCTAAGGTAGCGGTCGTGGGCAGTCGTGCTTGTAGCAAACAGGGAGCTAAGTCAGTTGAAAAAGTCATTCAGGGCTTGGAAAATGAACTGGTTATCGTCAGTGGATTAGCCAAGGGCATTGACACAGCAGCTCATATGGCAGCTCTTCAGAATGGCGGAAAAACCATTGCAGTGATTGGAACAGGACTGGATGTGTTTTATCCTAAAGCCAATAAACGCTTGCAAGACTACATCGGCAATGATCATCTGATTCTCAGTGAGTATGGACCTGGTGAACAACCGCTGAAATTTCATTTTCCTGCCCGTAATCGCATCATCGCTGGACTTTGTCGTGGCGTGATTGTAGCAGAGGCCAAGATGCGCTCAGGTAGTCTTATTACCTGTGAGCGAGCAATGGAAGAAGGACGCGATGTCTTTGCTATACCTGGAAGTATTTTAGATGGACTATCAGACGGTTGCCATCATTTGATTCAAGAAGGAGCAAAATTAGTCACCAGCGGGCGCGATGTGCTTGCAGAATTTGAATTTTAAAAATGGCCTAAGCTAGAATTCTGAGAAAAAATCAATTTCAAGATAAAATGAAGTAAATATCCCCACAATAAAACACCTGATATTATGCGTTTTTTCTAAGTGAATAAGTAGAGTGGAGGACTTTTCCCAGAGGAAGGAAAGCAATTTAGTGTAATTGAGAAAGGAGAAATGATTGTGCTTGATGTTGGCTAGGTTATTTTCAATGATTCCTACCGTCTCAAATCTTGTCAGTAAGGAAAAATAAAGCCTTCAAAAGTAAAGATTACAAGGCTTGTTTAAGAAAGAATTCAAAGACCTTGACAGATAAAAATAAAATGGTTATTATAAAAAATGGTCTGAAATTGATGATGATACTCTTGGAAAATCTTTTTAAATCAGCTCAGCTTTGCCTTGCTGTGTTTTGAGCAAGCTACGGTGAGATTTTGAGTTTGATTTTCATTTACTAGAAATGAAGTTGATGAGAGACATCAGTAGACATTTGCGTCAGGATATGATGGAAAATGATAAAAAGACCTCATGAGATTGGCATGTCAGACTACTAAAGCATTGAGTTTGTTAGGATTTTATACTCAATGAAAATCAAAGAGCAAACTAGGAAGCTGACGTGGTTTGAAGAGATTTTAGAAGAATATTAGCGACCAGTTAGCTAGGAAAGGAAGATATTTGTGACAAATAATAAACTGTATTCGTTGGTAGAATTTAGAAATAAAATATACGAAGAATTAGAACTATCCAGAAGTGATTTAGCGATTTTGCTATGTGCCATGCTTATCGCCTCTATCGGATTAAATATGGATTCGACTCCCGTGATTATTGGAGCCATGTTAATCTCTCCTTTGATGAGCCCCATTTTGGGAGTAGGACTCTCTCTAGCTATATTTGATTTTAAATTGTTAAGAAAATCTTTTAAAATCTTATCTATTCAAATTCTTGCCAGTTTAATCGCTTCAACACTTTATTTTTATCTTTCTCCCATTTCGTATGCTAGTTCGGAGATTGTTGCTAGAACCTCTCCGACTATTTGGGATGTTCTCATTGCTTTTGTAGGAGGGGTAGCAGGTATTATTGGTGCTAGGAAAAAAGAGACCAATAATATTGTTCCTGGTGTCGCTATTGCAACTGCTTTGATGCCTCCTCTTTGTACAGTAGGTTATGCTATTGCTTCTGCTAATCTAAAATTTATCATAGGCTCCTCTTACCTATTCCTCATCAATTGTAGCTTTATTGTCATTGCGACTTATATAGGTGTCAGGTTGATGATGGTTAAGAAGCACTATTTTAGAGATAATGAAGAAGACTCTAAAATGCGCAGGATTTTGCTTCTAGTTGCTGTTTTGCTGATGATTCCGAGTTTCATCTCTGCAACGACTTTAGTCAGAGAAACGTTGAAAAAAGAGTCCCTTAATAAATTTATATCAGAGCAGTTTCAGGGGCATAATATTTTGAAAAAAACCTATTCTAAAAAGACTCATACCCTAAAGCTAACCATTTCAGGAAATTATTTGACAGAAGAAGAGCTTGATATGATTTCAAGTAAGAGGGGGGACTATGGTTTAAGTGATGTTTCTGTTCAAGTTTCACAACTGTCTGATTCAGAACAACTTAGTAAGGAAGAACTGGTAGAATATTTCTTCCAGTATATCAAGGATAAGGAAGCAAAAGAAAAGGAAAAAGCCAATAAATTTGATACAGAGTCTGAGGAACAATAATTTCTTGAGAATAGCTGGTTTTTCTCGTTAGTCTTCTATGTATATCAAAGGAAGACTGAGGTCTTAAGCATAAAACTTTTCTTCTATTATAGTAGCTAAGTCTTGACAGGGTTCAAAAAATGGTTTACACTTTATAAAGTTTATTACTTTGAAAAGGTGTGATACTGTGGCTACGGCAACAAAAAAGAAAAAATCAACAGTTAAAAAAAATCTAGTCATCGTGGAGTCGCCTGCTAAGGCGAAAACGATTGAAAAATATCTTGGCAGAAACTACAAGGTTTTAGCCAGTGTCGGCCATATCCGTGATTTGAAGAAATCCAGTATGTCCGTCGATATTGAAAATAATTATGAACCGCAATATATCAATATCCGAGGAAAAGGTCCTCTTATCAATGACTTGAAAAAAGAAGCCAAAAAAGCTAATAAAGTCTTTCTGGCGAGTGACCCGGACCGTGAAGGAGAAGCGATTTCTTGGCATTTGGCTCATATTCTCAACTTGGATGAAAATGATGCCAACCGTGTGGTCTTCAATGAAATCACCAAAGATGCAGTCAAAAATGCTTTTAAAGAACCACGCAAGATTGATATGGATTTGGTCGATGCTCAACAGGCTCGTCGTGTCCTAGACCGCTTGGTAGGCTATTCGATTTCGCCTATTTTGTGGAAGAAGGTCAAGAAGGGCTTGTCAGCAGGTCGCGTACAGTCCATTGCCCTTAAACTCATCATTGATCGTGAGAATGAAATTAACGCCTTCCAGCCTGAAGAATACTGGACAATTGATGGTATTTTTAAAAAGGGAACCAAGCAATTTCAGGCTTCCTTCTATGGAGTGGATGGTAAAAAGCTGAAACTGACTAGCAATGATGAGGTTAAGGAAGTCTTGTCTCGTCTGACCAGTAAAGATTTTTCAGTGGATCAGGTAGATAAGAAAGAGCGCAAGCGCAATGCTCCATTACCTTATACCACTTCATCTATGCAGATGGATGCGGCCAATAAAATCAATTTCCGTACTCGAAAGACCATGATGGTTGCTCAACAGCTCTATGAAGGGATCAATATCGGTTCTGGTGTTCAAGGTTTGATTACCTATATGCGTACCGATTCGACTCGTATCAGTCCTGTAGCGCAAAATGAAGCAGCAAGTTTCATTACGGACCGTTTTGGTAGCACGTATTCTAAGCACGGTAGCAAGGTAAAAAATGCTTCAGGAGCTCAGGATGCCCACGAGGCGATTCGTCCGTCTAGTGTCTTTAATACACCTGAAAGCATCGCTAAGTATTTGGATAAGGATCAGCTTAAGCTTTATACCCTTATCTGGAATCGTTTTGTGGCTAGCCAGATGACAGCTGCTGTCTTTGATACCATGGCTGTTAAATTATCTCAAAATGAGGTCCAATTTGCTGCTAATGGTAGTCAGGTTAAGTTTGATGGTTATCTTGCCATTTATAATGATTCTGATAAGAATAAGATGTTACCAGATATGGCTGTTGGAGATGTGGTTAAGCAGGTGAATAGCAAACCAGAGCAACATTTCACTCAACCGCCTGCTCGTTATTCTGAAGCGACATTGATTAAGACCTTGGAGGAAAATGGGGTTGGACGTCCGTCAACCTACGCACCGACCATTGAAACTATTCAGAAACGTTATTATGTTCGCCTTGCAGCCAAACGCTTTGAACCGACAGAGTTGGGAGAAATTGTTAACAAGCTCATCGTTGAATATTTCCCAGATATCGTAAACGTGACCTTCACAGCTGAAATGGAAGGAAAACTGGATGATGTCGAAGTCGGAAAAGAGCAGTGGCAACGTGTTATAGATGCCTTTTACAAACCATTCTCTAAAGAAGTCGCCAAGGCTGAAGAAGAAATGGAAAAAATCCAGATCAAGGATGAACCAGCTGGATTTGACTGTGAAGTGTGTGGCAGTCCAATGGTCATTAAACTTGGTCGTTTTGGTAAGTTCTACGCTTGTAGCAATTTCCCAGATTGCCGTCATACCCAAGCAATCGTGAAAGAAATCGGCGTAGAGTGTCCAAGCTGTCATCAGGGACAAATCATTGAGCGTAAAACAAAACGTAACCGCCTTTTCTATGGTTGCAATCGCTATCCAGACTGTGAATTTACCTCTTGGGATAAGCCTGTTGGTCGTGACTGTCCAAAATGTGGCAACTTCCTCATGGAGAAAAAAGTCCGTGGTGGTGGCAAGCAGGTTGTTTGTAGCAAGGGTGATTACGAAGAAGAAAAGATTAAATAAGAGGAGAGCCCTGAAAGTTAATTTCAGGCTCTTTTTGGTTGGAGCTTGACAAAATTCATCATTTTATGCGAAACTAGAAGAAGATTATTTTATACTCAATGAAAATCAAAGAGCAAACTAGGAAACTAACCGCAGGTTGCTCAAAGCACTGCTTTGAGGTTGCAGATAAGACTGACGAAGTCAGGAACCATACCTACGTCAAGGCGACGTTGACGCAGTTTGAAGAGATTTTCGAAGAGTATTAACTAGGAGAAGTTATGCGTATTATTTATCTTATTATTGGTTTTTTATCACTAGCCTTGGCTATTGTTGGGGTTGTTTTACCTTTGTTGCCGACAACGCCTTTCCTTTTGTTGTCTATTGCTTGTTTCTCCAGAAGTTCCAAGCGCTTCGAAGATTGGTTGTATCATACCAAGCTCTATCAAGCATATGTAGCTGATTTTCGCGAGACTAGATCTATTGCGCGTGAACGTAAGAAAAAAATCATCGTTTCTATCTACATCTTGATGGGAATTTCTATTTATTTTGCCCCTCTTTTACCGGTCAAAATCGGTCTAGGAGCCTTGACCATCTTTATTACCTATTATCTCTTCAAGGTCATTCCAGACAAAGAATAGTTAAAATAGTAGTTATTTCCCTTGATAAAAATGAAAGCAAATTCACAACAATATGATATAATAAATTCAAAGTAATACTCAAGGAGAATTAAATGATTTACGAATTTTGTGCTGAAAATGTGACCTTGCTTGAAAAAGCGATGGAGGATGGAGCTCGTCGAATTGAACTTTGTGACAATCTAGCAGTTGGTGGGACAACTCCCAGCTATGGAGTAACCAAGGCAGCGGTTGAATTGGCAGCTAACTACGATACGACCATCATGACCATGATTCGTCCACGTGGTGGCGACTTTGTCTATAATGAACTAGAAATTGCAATTATGTTAGAAGACATTCGGTTGGCTACTCAGGCTGGAAGTCAAGGAGTTGTATTTGGAGCCTTAACTGCTGATAAGAAGTTGGATAAACCTAATCTTGAAAAGTTAATTACTGCATCAAAAGGAATGGAAATTGTCTTTCACATGGCCTTTGATGAATTGAGTGATGAAGACCAGTTGGAAGCTATTGACTGGCTTAGCCAAGCCGGTGTCACCCGTATCCTAACTCGTGCTGGTGTGTCTGGTGACTCCTTAGAAAAACGTTTTGCTCACTATCACAGAATTTTGGAGCATGCTAAAGGTAAGATTGAAATTCTACCAGGTGGGGGGATTGACCTTGACAACCGTCAAACCTTTATCGACCAGCTGGGTGTAGCACAATTGCATGGTACTAAGGTTGTCTTTTAAAAAATAGAAAGGAACTGCTAGCTTTGGGTAGCAGTTTTCACTTATGTTTGAAATTTTTAAATCCTATCAGTTTAATCAAGAAAAGGCTCGTGCCTATGGTTTTGTAGAAAATAGTGGAGTCTGGACCTATAGTTGCCAGATTTTGCAGGGTGACTTTGTCATGACTGTGTCCATCACTGCTGATAATGTGAGTTTTCAAGTCTTTGACCAGGAAACCGGTGACCTCTATCCACAAGTCCATATGGAAAGCTTTAAAGGAAGTTTTGTTGCAAGTGTCCGTGAAGCTTGTCTGGAGATTCTTTACCAGATTCGGAAGGCTTGTTTTGAGGTACAGGATTTTATCTGTCCTCAGACTAAGCGAATCATGGCTCAGGTTCAGGAAAAGTATGCTAACCAGTTGGAGTATCTGTGGGAGAAATCGCCTGATACGGCAGTGTTAAGACATGAAGGCAATCAAAAGTGGTATGCTGTTTTGATGAGAATCTCTTGGGATAAGCTGGAAAAGGGGAGAGAAGGATTAGTGGAAGCAGTCAACCTCAAACATGATCAAGTAGCTGACTTGCTTTTAAAAAAGGGCATTTATCCAGCCTTTCATATGAACAAACGCTACTGGATTAGTGTGGCTTTTGATGATACGTTTTCAGATGAAGAGGTGCTAGAATTGATAGAGAAAAGTTGGAGCTTAACCTCTAAAAAATGAAATATTTCAAGGGTTTTCAAGAACTTTCAATTAGCTAAATATTCTATACTGAAGAAATTTTCAGAAAATATTGGATTTTTTCTTGACAAGTAGTTTTGTCTATGCTAAAATACTAAACAAGATATCAAACGAAGGAGAAAGTCAAACATGAAAACAGCTAAGTTTAATCAATTTGCTTTGTTGTTGAGGTACTCGGGCTAGTGCAAAAAGCATTAGTCCTGTTTGGCTTACCAAGCGGGAGTGAATCAACATCTCGCTTGGACTTCTAAGCGAGATGTTTTTTTAAAAACCACATTTGGAAAAGGGGAAATCTTATGCGTAAAGTTGAATTTTTTGATACAAGTCTTCGTGATGGGGAACAAACACCTGGTGTTAACTTCTCAATAAAGGAAAAAGTTTCCATTGCAAGACAGCTGGAGAAATGGGGAATTTCTGTAATTGAAGCTGGTTTTCCGGCTGCTAGTCCAGATTCATTTATAGCCGTTCAAGAAATTGCTAAAGCCATGAAAAAAACAGCAGTGACAGGATTAGCTCGTTCTGTAAAATCTGATATTGATGCTTGTTATGAGGCACTTAAGGATGCCAAGTATCCACAGATTCATGTCTTTATCGCTACCAGTCCGATTCACCGCAAGTACAAGCTCAATAAGAGCAAGGAAGAGATTCTAGAAGCTATTAAGGAGCATGTCTCTTATGCACGTTCTAAGTTTGAAGTGGTCGAATTCTCTCCAGAGGATGCGACTAGAACAGAGTTGGATTTCCTATTACAAGTCGTTCAAACAGCGGTTGATGCTGGTGCGTCTTATATCAATATCCCTGACACGGTTGGATTCACCACGCCAGAAGAGTTTGCACGCATCTTTGATCACTTGACTGAAAATATTAAATCAGATCATAAAGTTGTCTTTGGTGTCCACTGTCATGATGATCTCGGTATGGCAACTGCAAATACTTTGACAGCAATTAAACACGGTGCTGGACGTGTCCAGGGAACTATTAATGGTATCGGTGAACGCGCAGGTAATGTTGCTCTTGAAGAAGTAGCTGTTGCTTTGAAGATTCGTGAAGATTTCTTCCAAGCAACTAGTGATATTGTTTTGGATGAAACAATGAATACGTCAGAAATGGTTTCTCGCTTCTCTGGTATTCCAGTTCCTAAAAACAAGGCTGTGGTTGGTGGCAATGCCTTTTCTCACGAGTCTGGTATTCACCAAGACGGAGTCCTTAAAAATCCTCTTACTTATGAGATTATCACCCCTGAATTGGTCGGTGTCAAGAGTAACAGCCTCCCACTTGGTAAATTGTCAGGTCGCCATGCCTTTGTTGAAAAACTAAGAGAACTGGCCCTAGATTTTACAGAAGAGGACATCAAACCACTCTTTGCTAAGTTCAAGGCGCTGGCAGATAAGAAACAAGAAATCACAGATGCAGATATTCGTGCGCTGGTCGCTGGAACTATGGTTGAAAATCCAGAAGGCTTCCATTTTGATGATTTACAACTGCAAACTCATGCTAATAATGATATCGAAGCGCTCGTAAGCCTAGCCAATATGGATGGTGAGAAAGTCGAATTTAATGCGACAGGGCAAGGTTCTGTTGAAGCAATCTTTAACGCTATCGACAAATTCTTTAATCAATCTGTCCGCTTGGTATCCTATACTATTGACGCGGTAACGGATGGAATTGATGCCCAGGCTCGGGTCTTGGTCACTGTTGAAAACAGAGATACAGAAACCATCTTTAACGCTGCAGGTCTTGATTTCGATGTGTTGAAGGCTTCTGCTATTGCCTATACCAATGCTAATACCTTTGTTCAAAAAGAGAATGCTGGTGAGATGGGGCGTAGCGTTTCCTACCGCGATATGCCTAGTGTGTAAAGGAGAATGCTATGACAAAGAAAATAGTAGCTCTAGCAGGGGACGGAATTGGTCCAGAAATCATGGAGGCTGGTTTAGATGTTCTGGAAGCTCTAGCTGAAAAAACAGG
The DNA here is from genome assembly GCF_030439915.1 of Streptococcus sp. SPS1. Classification (GTDB taxonomy): domain Bacteria; phylum Bacillota; class Bacilli; order Lactobacillales; family Streptococcaceae; genus Streptococcus. Next base: position 12,725 of record NZ_JAQFJG010000011.1, on the reverse strand, counting down.
TTTTGACTATGAGATTGATAGACGACCCTTCGGAGGTACAGGTATTGATGCTGCAGGGCATCCCTTACCTGATGAAACCCTCAAGGCAAGTAGGGAATCAGATGCTATCCTCTTAGCGGCTATCGGTAGTCCTCAGTATGATGGGGCAGCGGTTCGCCCTGAACAAGGCTTACTGGCTCTCCGTAAGGAACTCAATCTTTACGCCAATATTCGCCCGGTAAAAATCTTTGATAGTCTCAAGCATTTGTCACCACTCAAACCAGAACGAATTGCTGGTGTAGACTTTGTAGTTGTGCGGGAGTTGACAGGCGGGATTTATTTTGGGGATCATATCCTTGAAGAGCGCAAAGCGCGTGATATTAACGACTATAGCTATGAGGAAGTAGAGCGGATTATTCGCAAGGCCTTTGAAATTGCAAGAAATCGCAGAAAAATCGTTACTAGTATCGATAAGCAAAATGTTCTAGCGACATCAAAACTCTGGAGAAAAGTGGCTGAGGAAGTCGCGCATGATTTTCCAGATGTGACCTTGGAACACCAGTTAGTGGACTCAGCTTCCATGCTTATGATTACCAATCCTGCCAAGTTTGATGTCATCGTGACGGAGAATCTTTTCGGAGATATTCTATCGGATGAATCAAGCGTTCTATCTGGTACACTTGGCGTCATGCCATCAGCCAGTCATTCTGAAAATGGACCAAGTCTCTATGAACCTATTCACGGTTCAGCACCTGATATTGCTGGTCAAGGAATTGCCAATCCTATCTCCATGATTTTATCAGTGGCCATGATGTTGAGAGATAGTTTTGGACGTTATGAGGATGCAGAGCGTATCGAGCGTGCTGTTGAGGCAAGTTTGGCAGCTGGTATTTTAACAAGAGATATAGGTGGACAGGCTTCTACCAGGGAAATGACAGAAGCGATTATTGCAAGGTTATGAAGTTAGACGAAAAAATTACTCTAGCCCTCTTGATTTGGAATGTCATGATTTTCTTGATTTATGGTATTGACAAATCTAAGGCAAGGAGAAGAGTTTGGCGCATCCCTGAGAAAATCTTACTTATTTTAGCCTTTACTTGTGGTGGTTTTGGTGCCTGGCTAGCAGGAATCATCTTTCACCACAAGACTCGAAAATGGTACTTTAAAATAGTTTGGTTTCTTGGGATGGTGACCACACTAGTAGCCTTATATTTTATTTGGAGGTAATGGATGACAGGAAAATCGATTTTTGATAAATTATGGGATCGTCATGTTATCACAGGAGAAGAGGGGCAGCCCCAACTCATGTATGTGGACCAGCACTATATCCACGAGGTGACCAGTCCTCAGGCTTTTCAAGGATTACGAGACGCAGGTCGCAGATTGAGACGACCAGACTTGACATTTGGAACATTTGACCACAACGTCCCGACGGTCAATATCTACGATATTCGAGATGTCATTTCCAAGGCACAAATTGATAAGCTGGCTGAAAATGTTGAGGAGTTTGGAATTGAACATGCGGCCCACGGTTCTGAAAAGCAAGGAATCGTTCATATGGTTGGTCCAGAGACAGGACGGACCCAACCAGGAAAATTCATCGTCTGTGGAGACAGTCACACAGCAACTCACGGTGCTTTCGGAGCTATCGCCTTTGGGATTGGGACCAGTGAGGTTGAGCATGTCTTCGCTACTCAGACACTCTGGCAGGTCAAACCTAAGAAAATGCTGGTAGAATTCACTGGTGTTCCTCAAAAAGGAGTTTATTCCAAGGATTTCATTCTAGCCTTGATTGCAAAGTACGGCGTTGCTTGTGGTGTTGGTTATGTCGTGGAATATCGTGGACAAGCTATTGATGCACTGAGCATGGAAGAGCGAATGACCATCTGCAATATGTCCATCGAGTTTGGTTCTAAGATGGGAATCATGAATCCGGACCAAACCACCTATGATTATCTCAAGGGACGGGAATGTGTTCCAGCGGACTTCGAAGAGGCTGTGGCGGATTGGAAAACAATTGTCAGTGATGAGGATGCCGTTTATGATAAGGTTATTCAGATGGATGTCTCAGACTTGGCTCCTATGGTAACCTGGGGAACCAATCCTGCTATGGGGGTTGACTTTGACAGTAGCTTCCCAGAAATTAAGGATATGAATGATGAGCGAGCCTACAATTATATGGATTTGGAACCAGGTCAAAAGCCAGCAGATATTGAATTAGGCTATATCTTTATCGGTTCTTGTACCAATGCTCGTCTCAGCGACTTGCAGCTGGCTGCGCGATTTGTCAAAGGAAAGAAAATTGCTCCCAACTTAACAGCTATCGTAGTTCCAGGCTCTCGTCCTGTCAAACGAGCTGCTGAGAAGTTGGGTTTGGATAAGGTTTTCATAGATGCTGGCTTTGAGTGGAGAAACCCAGGTTGTTCTATGTGCCTAGGAATGAATCCTGACAAGGTACCTGATGGTGTCCACTGCGCCTCAACCAGCAATCGTAACTTTGAAGACAGACAAGGCTTTGGCGCTAAGACCCATCTCTGTAGTCCAGCTATGGCAGCTGCGGCAGCTATTGCAGGGCGCTTCGTAGATGTTCGGCAAATGCCAGAAGCCCAGTAAGGAGAGGATATGGAGAAATTTACAGTTTATACGGGAACGACCGTTCCTCTTATGAATGATAACATCGACACCGACCAAATCCTACCCAAGCAGTTTCTCAAGTTAATTGATAAAAAAGGCTTTGGTAAGTACCTTATGTATGCTTGGCGTTATCTGGATGATCTCTATACTGAGGACCCAGACTTTGTCTTTAACCGACCTGAATATCGCAAAGCCAGTATTCTCATTTCAGGGGATAACTTCGGCGCAGGGTCTTCGAGGGAACACGCTGCTTGGGCTCTAGCGGACTATGGTTTTAAGGTCGTGATTGCGGGGTCTTTCGGTGATATTCATTACAATAATGAACTCAATAATGGTATGTTGCCTATTGTTCAGCCCAGAGAGGTTAGAGAGAAACTAGCTCAGCTACAACCAAGTGACCAGGTAACTGTGGACTTGGAACAACAAAAAATCATCTCACCAGTTGGAGAATTCACGTTTGAAATTGATAGCGAATGGAAACACAAACTCTTAAATGGTTTGGATGATATTGGTATTACCTTGCAGTATGAAGATTTGATTGCTGCTTATGAAAAACAACGACCAGCCTACTGGCAGGATTAGAAGAAAAATAGAAAAGGAAATAGAACTATGACAAAACACATTCAATGGAACGGAACACTTTCACAAGAAGGCTATGATATTTTAAAAGGTGAGGGTGGATGTATCGTTTGCCCTACTAAAGTTGGTTACATCATCATGACTAGTGACAAGGCAGGTCTTGAACGTAAGTTTGAAGCTAAAGAACGTAACCGTAACAAACCAGGTGTTGTTCTCTGCGGTAGCATGGATGAGCTTCGTGCTTTAGCACAACTTAACCCAGAAATTGAAGCCTTTTACCAAAAACATTGGGATGAAGATATTCTTCTTGGTTGTATCCTTCCTTGGAAACCAGAAGCCTTTGAAAAACTCAAAGCATACGGTGATGGCCGTGAAGAACTGATGACTGACGTGCGTGGTACTAGCTGTTTTGTTATCAAGTTTGGGAAAGCTGGTGAACAATTGGCTGCCAAACTTTGGGAAGAAGGCAAGATGGTTTATGCCTCATCAGCTAACCCATCTGGAAAAGGAAACCGTGGTAAGGTAGAAGGAATTGGAGAACGTATCGAAGGCGCAGTTGACCTTGTTATCGAGGCAGACGACTATGTGGCATCTATCCAGCCTGACAAAACGATTGAAACGCGCTACGAGCAAGGCGTGATGGTGTCTATGGTCGATAAGGACGGCAAACTCATCCCAGAACAAGGAGGAGCACGTTCAACTTCACCAGCTCCAGTTGTAATCCGCAAAGGGCTTGACATTGATAAGATTATGATGCACCTGTCAGACACCTTTAACTCATGGGACTACCGTCAGGGAGAGTATTATTAGAATGTAGAATAACTGGGGAGAAAATAATCTCTCCTTTCTTTTGTTATTCACAAAAGTAAAATCCGAACATTATATTTCTATTTATAAAATTATTTGACAAAAGCTGTACTTTGCTTTATAATATATTAAGGAAACGTCGGAAAAGGCGTAGTGATGCGAGAGCATAGGTAGGTCATTACAAAAGAAACGAGACATCGATATGTTAAATGAATTTCCAATTTTTGATTACGAAGATATTCAATTGATTCCAAATAAATGTGTCATTAAAAGCCGTGCAGAAGCAGATACAAGTGTCACTCTAGGAAATCACACCTTTAAACTACCTGTTGTGCCAGCTAATATGCAGACGATTTTGGATGAAAATGTAGCAGAGCAACTGGCTAAAGGTGGTTACTTCTACATTATGCATCGTTTTGATGAAGCAGGACGCATTCCTTTTATTAAACGCATGCATGATCAAGGGCTTATTGCTTCTATATCTGTTGGTGTTAAGGACTATGAGTATGATTTCGTTAGCCAGCTTAAGGCTGATGCTCCTGAGTACATCACGATTGACATTGCCCATGGTCATGCGGATAGCGTGATTTCTATGATTCAACATATCAAGAAAGAATTGCCAGATACTTTTGTCATTGCTGGTAACGTGGGAACACCAGAAGCTGTGCGAGAATTAGAAAATGCTGGTGCGGATGCGACTAAGGTCGGAATCGGTCCTGGTAAGGTTTGTATCACCAAGGTCAAGACTGGTTTTGGTACAGGTGGTTGGCAGTTGGCTGCTCTCCGTTGGTGTGCCAAGGCTGCGCGTAAACCAATCATTGCAGATGGAGGAATTCGTACTCACGGTGATATTGCCAAGTCTATCCGCTTCGGTGCTAGCATGGTCATGATTGGTTCCCTCTTTGCAGGACACATCGAAAGTCCAGGGAAAACGATTGAAGTCGATGGTGAACAGTTCAAAGAATATTACGGTTCAGCCTCACAATATCAAAAAGGTGCTTACAAAAATGTGGAAGGCAAACGTATCTTGCTTCCTGCTAAAGGTCATCTGCAAGACACTTTAACTGAGATGGAGCAAGACCTTCAAAGTGCTATTTCTTATGCAGGTGGACGTCAGGTTGCTGACCTTAAACATGTTGATTATGTGATCGTGAAAAACTCTATTTGGAATGGGGATGCTTCCCACTAAGACGGCCTATCTCACTAGAAAAAAACTTGTTATTAGAGCAAATTTTTGTTATAATAAAACAAGTTTCCACCCTTAGTGTAATGGATATCACGTAAGATTCCGGTTCTTGAGATGGGGGTTCGATTCCCTCAGGGTGGATGTAAACATCCTAAAAAGCCTTTAATAGGGCTTTTTTCTTTACACAGCCCTAAATTGGCCCTTAAAACTAAAAATCTCTTTTAAAAGAATGCCCAAATCCTCTCCAGTCCCGTTTTAAAGTGACTCAGGGGGCTTTTTTTGATATAATAAAAAGGACTGTTATCAGTTAGAAAGAGGTTGGTATGAAAGAATTACAAACTGTACTAAAGAACCATTTTGCAATCGAATTTGCAGACAAAAAGTTACTGGAAACTGCCTTTACTCATACGAGTTATGCCAATGAGCACCGCCTCTTAAAAATTTCACACAATGAGCGCTTGGAATTTTTAGGAGACGCTGTTCTACAGTTATTGATTTCAGAATATCTGTATAAAAAATATCCTAAAAAGCCTGAGGGTGATTTGTCTAAACTCCGTGCCATGATTGTTCGCGAGGAGAGTTTGGCTGGTTTTGCGCGTGATTGCCAGTTTGATCAGTTTATCAAGCTGGGTAAGGGGGAAGAAAAGTCTGGTGGTCGCAATCGTGACACCATTCTTGGTGATGCCTTTGAAGCCTTTCTCGGTGCCCTCCTTTTGGACAAGGATGTGGCCAAGGTCAAGGAATTTATCTATCAAGTCATGATTCCTAAGGTTGAAGCAGGAGAGTTTGAGATGATTACAGACTACAAAACCCATCTCCAAGAGTTACTTCAGGTCAATGGGGATGTGGCTATTCGTTATCAGGTGATTTCTGAAACGGGACCTGCCCATGATAAGGTCTTTGATGTAGAAGTTCTTGTTGAAGGCAAGAGCATTGGTCAAGGTCAAGGTCGTTCTAAGAAATTAGCAGAGCAGGAAGCTGCCAAAAATGCCGTTGAGAAAGGGCTGGATTCATGTATTTAAAGGAAATCGAAATTCAGGGATTCAAGTCTTTTGCTGATAAGACCAAGGTCGTCTTTGACCAAGGTGTGACGGCAGTTGTTGGACCCAATGGATCTGGAAAGTCAAATATTACAGAAAGTCTGCGTTGGGCCTTGGGGGAGTCAAGTGTTAAGAGTCTCCGTGGCGGCAAGATGCCGGATGTCATCTTTGCTGGAACAGAAAGTCGCAAACCGCTCAATTATGCTTCTGTAGTTGTGACTCTGGATAATCATGACGGATTTATCAAGGATGCAGGTCAAGAAATCAGGGTAGAACGCCATATCTATCGTAGCGGAGATAGCGAATACAAGATTGACGGCAAGAAAGTCCGTCTGCGTGATATTCATGACCTCTTCTTGGATACTGGATTGGGACGAGATTCCTTCTCCATCATTTCCCAAGGGAAGGTTGAGGAGATTTTCAACTCCAAGCCTGAAGAACGCAGAGCTATTTTTGAAGAAGCTGCGGGAGTTTTAAAATACAAGACTCGCAGAAAAGAAACTGAGAGTAAACTACAACAAACCCAGGATAATCTAGACCGCTTAGAGGACATTATCTACGAGTTGGATAATCAAATCAAGCCTCTTGAGAAGCAAGCTGAGAATGCTCGCAAATTTTTAGACTTGGAAGGTCAACGTAAGGCCATTTATTTAGATGTTTTGGTTGCTCAAATCAAGGAAAATAAGGTTGAACTAGAGTCGACAGAAGAAGAGTTGGCTCAGGTTCAGGAACTATTGACGAGCTATTACCAAAAGCGTGAAAAATTAGAAGAAGAAAACCAAACTCTTAAAAAGCAACGCCAAGATTTACAAGCTGAAATGGCCAAAGACCAAGGCAGTTTGATGGATTTGACCAGTCTGATTAGTGATTTAGAGAGAAAATTAGCCCTATCGAAATTAGAATCTGAGCAAGTAGCCCTGAATCAACAGGAAGCACAAGCTCGTTTGGCTGCTTTGGAGGATAAGAGAAATTCACTCAGCAAAGAAAAATCTGATAAAGAAAGCTCTTTAACTCTGTTAGAGGAAAATCTAGTCCAAAATAATCAAAAACTCAATCGTTTAGAAGCTGAATTGCTAGCTTTTTCAGATGATCCTGATCAAATGATTGAGCTCTTACGCGAACGCTTTGTAGCTCTTTTACAAGAAGAAGCAGACGTCTCAAACCAGCTGACCCGTATCGAAAACGAGTTGGAAAATAGTCGTCAGCTTTCTCAAAAACAAGCAGATCAACTACAAAAACTCAAAGAACAACTGGCTACAGCTAAAGAGAAGGTTAGTCAGCAAAAAGACGAGCTTGAAACTGCCAAGGAGCAGGTTCAGAAATTATTGGCCGACTATCAAGCTATTTCCAAGGAGCAAGAGGAACAGAAAGCTTCCTATCAAGCTCAACAAAGTCAACTATTTGATCGTCTGGACGGTCTTAAAAACAAGCAGGCTAGAGCCCAAAGTTTGGAAAATATCCTGAGAAATCATAGTAACTTTTATGCAGGTGTCAAGAGTGTTCTTCAAGAAAAAGACCGCCTTGGTGGGATTATTGGGGCAGTCAGTGAGCACCTGACCTTTGATGTGCATTATCAAACTGCTTTAGAGATTGCGCTAGGAGCCAGCAGTCAGCATATCATCGTAGAAGATGAACATGCGGCAACCAAGGCTATTGATTTTCTCAAACGAAACAGAGCCGGTCGTGCAACCTTCCTTCCTTTGACAACTATTAAGGCGCGTACGATTTCTAGTCAGAACCAAGATACTATCGCATCAAGTCCAGGCTTCCTTGGTATGGCTGATGAGTTGGTGTCATTTGATAAGAGACTGGAGGCTATTTTCAAGAATTTGCTAGCCACGACAGCGATTTTTGATACAGTAGAACATGCGCGTGAAGCTGCTCGACAAGTTCGTTATCAGGTTCGTATGGTGACATTGGATGGGACAGAACTTCGTACAGGTGGTTCCTATGCAGGTGGTACCAATCGCCAGAACAACAGCATCTTCATCAAGCCAGAACTGAAGCAATTGCAAAAAGAAATTGCTGAAGAGGAAGCAAGTCTTCGTTCAGAAGAAGTGGCTTTGAAGACCTTGCAAGACCAGATGGCTAGATTGACCGAATCATTAGAAGCTATCAAATCTCAAGGAGAGCAGGCACGTATTCAGGAGCAAGGCTTGTCCCTCGCTTATCAGCAGACCAGTCAGCAAGTTGAAGAACTAGAAACTCTTTGGAAACTCCAAGAAGAGGAATTAGATCGTCTTTCTGAGGGAGATTGGCAAACGGATAAGGAAAAATGTCAAGCACGCCTTGCTACTATTGCCAGTGACAAGCAAAATCTGGAAGCTGAGATTGAAGAGATTAAGTCTAACAAAAACGCCATCCAAGAACGCTATCAAAACTTGCAGGAAGAGCTAGCGCAAGCTCGTTTGCTTAAGACAGAACTGCAAGGGCAAAAACGTTATGAAGTAGCTGATATTGAACGCTTAGGCAAGGAATTGGATAATCTGAATATCGAACAAGAGGAAATCCAGCGCCTTCTTCAAGAAAAGGTTGACAATCTTGAGAAGGTTGATACAGAATTGCTCAGTCAACAGGCTGAAGAAGCCAAAAATCAGAAAACAAATCTCCAACAAGGTTTGATTCGCAAGCAGTTTGAGTTGGATGATATTGAAGGTCAGCTGGATGATATTGCTAGTCATTTGGATCAGGCTCGCCAGCAGAATGAGGAGTGGATTCGCAAGCAAACACGTGCTGAAGCCAAGAAAGAAAAGGTCAGCGAGCGCTTGCGCCATCTACAAAGTCAATTAACAAACCAGTACCAGATTAGCTATACTGAAGCACTAGAAAAGGCACATGAGTTGGAAAATCTCAATCTGGCAGAGCAAGAGGTGCAGGATTTAGAGAAGGCTATTCGCTCACTGGGGCCTGTCAATTTGGAAGCTATTGACCAGTACGAAGAAGTCCACAATCGTCTGGATTTCCTAAATAGCCAGAGAGATGATATTTTGTCAGCGAAAAATCTGCTTCTTGAGACCATTACAGAGATGAATGATGAGGTTAAGGAACGCTTTAAATCAACCTTTGAAGCTATTCGTGAGTCCTTTAAAGTGACCTTCAAACAGATGTTTGGCGGAGGTCAGGCAGACTTGATATTGACTGAGGGAGACTTGCTGACAGCTGGGGTTGAGATTTCTGTTCAACCGCCAGGTAAGAAAATTCAGTCTCTAAACCTTATGAGTGGTGGTGAAAAAGCTCTATCGGCTCTTGCCTTGCTTTTCTCCATTATTCGTGTCAAGACCATTCCATTTGTCATCTTGGATGAGGTGGAAGCTGCGCTGGATGAAGCCAATGTAAAACGTTTTGGGGATTACCTCAACCGCTTTGATAAGGACAGCCAGTTTATCGTCGTAACCCACCGTAAGGGAACCATGGCAGCGGCTGATTCTATCTATGGAGTTACTATGCAAGAATCAGGTGTCTCAAAAATTGTTTCGGTTAAGTTAAAAGATTTAGAAAGTATTGAAGGATGACAATTAAACTAGTAGCAACAGAAATCGGAATAAGTAAATTGATACAATAGCATATAAAGAAAGCCTTGAAATTTAGCTGATTTCAGGGCTTTTTAACTGTCTATTGCTATCAGGGTAAAATCATTAGAGATGTTGTGAGTTTATGGAGACACCCTTGATTTGTAAAATGTTAAATAGTAGAGAATCATTTCATCTATTCTTTGTTTACCAGTTTATCGAAATGGCTAGTATAGTGTAATTTTAACTTGTCTTCTCCTAAAATATCAAGGACTTGTATGGCCTGTTTCATTTTTTCAATTCCGCTATCTGAATGACGCTTAAATTCAAAGTAACCAGTTGCATAGAGAAAAACTGTCTGTTCATAAAAGTTTAATTCATTATCTAATAATGCTTTTATTTCGGTGATTAGATAAGTACAGTTTGAAAATTCTTCCTTATCTACGCTCAGAATTAGACAATTGATGGCCAATTGAGTGACAATTCGCTTATTTGTTTTATTCAATGAAGAGTAGATGTAATTGTTCAACATTTCCTTTGTTAACAGGAAGTAGGAGTTGTAGTTTATTGTTCGTACACAGTTACCTAATAAAGTGATTTCATAGTAACCCCATTTTTCAACTTTAAAGAGATAATCTGTCAATTGAAGTAATTCTTTATTTGATGGAATAATACTGGAATCCATTGTATGTAGAATGGATTTTATCATTGTTTTCTCGAAAGAATTTAAAGTGTAATGTGATGAGTCAGAAAGTAGAGCAGCTATATTTTTGATGTTTTGTGATGAATATTGCTTACGAATATATTGAACCAAATTAGCGAATAATTCAGTATTAGTATAATCTTCATTATGTAAAACAAGAAACTCATCTAAAGTAATGTGTAATTTGTCTAAAATATTGATAAGTCGAATACAAGATATCTCTGATTCCCCACGTTCGAATCTAGATATTTGAGATTTTGAAAGATGTTCATCTGCTACAGAGCATAGACTAATTTGTTTTCCTTTACGAACTTTTCTAAGTGTGATGCCAAGTTTTGATTTCATAATTTCCCATTTTCCCAACAAAAATTAAATCCGTTTTTATTTATTGTACAATAAATAAAATCAGTTATCAATTTTAGCTACTCGAAAAGAAACTAGAGGAACAGTTTTTGCGGGAATTAGACTTGTTGAATTTTATGGTCTGACTAAGAATTCTTTGAATACCCAAATGCCAGTTTTCGCGTTTGCAGTAGAATAGGAGATAAAAATGGAAAAATTAGTTATATCTAATGTTATTAAAACATACAAAGACACAGTTGCTTTAAGGGATGTAAATCTAGAATTGGAAAAAGGTAAGAGGTATTTTTTACTTGGAAAAAACGGATCAGGAAAATCTACTTTAATTGATTGTATTGCAGGGCATATAAGCTATAAGGGCAGTATTACTTATAATAAAAAGGTTCAATTTTATAGAGAAATAGCTTATCAACCTCAGCATTTTAATATACTAGAAAATTTGAAAGTGTCAGAAGTAATCAATTTTTTTAAATCTTCGGTCTCGTCGTATCGGTTTGATCAGGAGCTCTATAATTTTCTTGAGATTGCTAATATTTTAAAGAAAAAGGTGAAATCTTTATCAGGTGGACAGCGTAAATCCCTATCAATATTCATTTCATTAGTAATGAATAAGAAAATTGTAATTTTGGATGAACCATTTTCAGAGTTGGATTTTGAAAAGAAAAAAGAACTCAATCAGTACTTATCCCAAAATTATCTTGATAAATTATTCATTGTTATTAGTCATGAATTAGAGGATATGCAGTTATTCACGAGTGATTTGATAATTTTAGATAATGGTAATGTCAAGTGTTGTGGAGACTATAATAATCTGTTCTCTAACTATAAAGTAAATACCATAGAAGATTTATATTTGGCAGTTACTGGGAAGACAATATATGAAAAGAGGATTTAAATATTGAAAAAAATATTACGGATGATTAAGTTTAGTTTTTTAGAAAATATGAGAAATTATGGAATCATTATCAGTTCAATTATTCCATCTACTATATTTTTAATTATTGGTCTAGCAATTAAAAATATATTAAATAACACAGATATTATAAGTTTGTTACTCTATGGGCAATTTTTACCTATGAGTTTGATGCTACTCGTTTTATCATTCTCTTTCACTTTAAACATTAGTAGTTTTACAGAAAAAAGACAAACAAATTTTTTTAATTTTTTATCACATACTGATGTTAGTAATCTAGAATTTTATATTGGTACTTTTGTAGCTATGCTCTTGTTGTTTAATGTATTCCAATTACCTCTTTTACTTTTGTTCTTATCAATAGTGAAAAATATGTATACTCACATTATCCATCTTAGTATTGCTTCAAATATTATTTTTATAGTGATGTATCCATTAGGAATATTAATTTCCTTATTTATTAAGAGTATGTCTAAAGTTAATGCAATCATGACACCTGTAAATTTGATATTGATGTTTTCAATCTCAATGCCAACTTTATTCGCTAGTTTATTAGGAAAAGAAGTCACGATATTTTACACGTATCTTTTTTGGAATCCTCTAATAATTTTGAATGATTTTATTTTATTTGAAATGAATATAAGTGAAAAAATGTGGTTATCCAAAGAACTCTCTCTCTTTTTATTGTTTATCTTGTTTTTTGTATTCACTTTAGCGGTTTATTGTTTGGAAAAAAGAAGAATTCAGGAAATTTGAAAATATCCCCTATTAAAAATACGTGAATTGTAATTGAGAGCGGTGATAATCTTATGCAACAGTTAATGTATTTTTAAATTATAAAGAGAGGAGAAATAGAATAATATAGTTAATTGAAACAAGAACAAGACAAAAGAGCCTCAAAAAAAGTATTGCAACTTGGTAATACCTTTTTGAGGTGCTTTTTGATATGAGCCCATGTTTTCTCAATAGGATTGTACTCAGGTGAGTAGGGAGGAAGAGGTAAAAGTTTATGCCC
>NZ_JAQFJG010000010.1 GCF_030439915.1 Streptococcus sp. SPS1 | reverse complement strand
CAGTTTTTTTAACAGGCTAGGAAAAGCCCTATTAGACACCACGGATTTGTATTGTTCATCTTCATTATAAGCTAAACTTCTTTTTCTGTCATGAGTTAGCAGGCTCTGCCTGCTTAGAGTTTTTTTAGTTCTAAGAACGCCATCTTGACCAGATGGTTTTCTTGTCCATTATTGGTGATGGTTAAGACCTCACCTGTCGTATCTTCGCGCATACTAAAGCTATGGAAAGCCAAATCATCTGAGAAATAGTTACTATCGACAATTGCGATAGCGTATACTGGGGCAATGTGTTTGTAACTTTGGTGGGTATCACCTTCACGTTGGCGCATTTTTTCAAGATTTTGATTGACCTGACTACATAGGTAAGCCCACAGGCGATTGATGAAAAAATTCTGATGATGCACCTGAATCTCAATAATTACTTGCGTTCCATTATCTAGTTCAGCCAAAACATCTATACTTGTATAGAAGTCCTGTGCCGAGTACGGTAGGGAAGGCAAGACATGAATGTTACTTCCCTCCAAAATCGTCACATTTTTAGCTGGTAAATCCAGCATATCGCGAATAAATTGACAAGTGATTTCCGGATTGCTAAAAATCTTCTTAGCAACCAAGTCATTGGTCGGGCTGATGCCCGGATGACGTACAGTCATATTTCTTCTCCTTTCATTATAGCACATTTTTAAATCTAGGTTTACTAGATTTGATGCTTCTATCTATTTATTCGGAAAAAGTAGAAAAAGTAGAGAAAATTAGGAGAAATTTCAAACTATATTATTTATCTGAAAGCGAGGACGCTCACCATAGATATTATAACCCTGATAAAAACAAAAGAGCTAGCCTAAGCTAACTCTTATCCTATGCGGAGAGAGGGACTTGAACCCTCACGACCTAAAGCGGTCACAGGATCCTTAGTCCTGCGCGTCTGCCAATTCCGCCATCCCCGCGTCGATTACTTTACTAGTATATCAACTTTTGGGATGCTTGTCAACACTTTTTTCAAATTTTCTAACTTCCTAAATTTAACTTCCTAAATTTCACAGCGAAATCTTCTTTTGAATTATTGGAGATTGAATACAACCCAGAATTTTTAATAAAACTGGAGCGATACATCCGAAAAGAACTGCAAAAGGCGCCCATCCATGTTGGCTTGTAGGACGTATAGGTAATTGCGAAGAAGTAGAGGTTGGATGAGTGAAAAGGTAATGATGTTGACATTTTGTAGCAAAATGATTCTTTTTTTCGAAACTTGTGATAAAATAAGATATATTTTTGAAAGATATAGGTGTATTATGAACGAAATATTAAACCGTTTCATAGTTAAATATGTTTTTAATGGAAAAATTTTGAAAAACGTATTGAAAATTGCCGCTTCTATGTTTTCACTTGTCGACCTTAGTGCTCTCATAGTATCACTAATAAATTTTGATATAAAATTGATTGAAAATTATAGACAATCAATCATATTTTGGCTCATAATTATTAATATTGCAGTATTGTGTGTAACTGGTTATTTTTTCTACACATACTATAAACTTTCTTTGGAGTTTCGAAACTTTACAGCCAAACTCTCCTCCACTTCTGAAAGAATACTAAAAACTCATAATATTTTTTTAGAGAGGCTTGAGAAAGATGTAGAGAATTATACGGATATTATCCAAAACACCTACGACAGGATAGGTTCAAATACAAATGTAAGCATTTTTCAACGCTTTAAGATAGGCAAAAACTTAGTCTCTAATTTTAGTAAATATATGACTGTTAGAAGTAAAGAATACTTGAATGAGATATTTAACGAACTCACAGAGGTGTTCGATGCTGTTTTTTCGGAGACTACAAATATTGACCTAATGTTTTTTGAATCTGATTTGTCTGTTAAGAATTTAAATAGCTCACAAATTTATTGTGCCTTTGTGGATAGACGAAGAATATCAGAAAGAAGAGGAACGACTGCTACTATAGAACCAGCATTAATTGATACTTATAATAATGTTTTTAGAACAGGAAAATGTTACTACTACGATTCAGATAACAATACTCTTATATTAGCTATATCTCCATTAACAACTAGTAAGGATATCACAATTTACGGTTTTCTAAAAATTAAATTTCCTAAACCAATTGACAAAGGGTTGTTAAATAAAATAATAATCCCTTTCACTATTGCAAATATTGAGTCTGTGAGTTATTATATAAACAGGCTTTGCGCATACACAATAGCTCTGAGATATAACATGCAGAGCAATACACTAAACTTTATCAATCATGACAGAAACAAAACTGCTCAATTAGAAATAGAGAGTTGGTTTTATAAAGGGTTTGATTTTCTAGCTATGATTAGAAAAAATTATTAAGGAGGTGTAATATATGGCATACGCTAAAAGAAAGACACAAATTATCGAGGAAGAAAAATTAACGCCCGCCCAACGAAAGTATAAAGCTTTGATGGAGAGTTCTGCCAGTCCTGCTGTTATAGTTAGATCAAATTTAGCTAAAAAGTATTACGAGGAAGGCGATATGGTAAGGTATAGAATCATGCTAAAATTAAAATAATCTGCCTCAAGAGACTGGGCAAAAACCGACTTTTAACTATCAAAAAAACGAGCATTTCCGTAATTGGATATGATCGTTTTCTTATGTCATGGTTTACAATTAGAATTAGAACAAAACAATATGTAAAGATTACAATACAAATCAGTTAAGTTTGGAAGTAAATCTAGCCTACGATATTCCAACACTTTTTTCATTCCATCAACCAAATTACTCTAAAATTTCATTTAGCTCTTCATCTACTAACTTAGCTCCGAGTGTATTTTTGAAATGACCTAGGGCAAATTGATGATTTTCAGACCAGATGGAAGCAACAGCTGGTTTAACAATCTCGATGTCATATCCTAGATTATAGGCATCTATAGCTGTATGCAGGACACAAATATCCGTCAAGACACCTGTTAAAATAACTGTAGAAATTCGACGCTCTCTCAAACGGATATCCAGATCAGTCCCTGAAAAAGCTGAGTAATGGCGTTTATCCATCCAAAAGACACGACTGTCTGAACCATGCTCTTGATAAAAGATCCCCAAATCTCCATATAAATTCCGTCCGCTCGTCCCAATCAGATTATGAGGAGGAAATAGCTTGCTTTCTGGATGGAAACAATCGTTTTCTTCATGAGCATCAATGGTAAAGAAGATGTAATCTCCTCTTTCAAAAGCTAATCGAGTCACCTTGCTAATGGCTTCCGAAATAGCCTGGGCTGGAGCACCTGCTGTCAATTTTCCACTATCAGCAACAAAATCTTCTGTATAGTCAATCGAAATTAAAGCCTTAGTCATTAGTAATCTCTTTTCTTCACTTCTTCAAAAATATCTGAAATCAAGACCTTAAGGTAGGTTCCCTTCATTCCAAGTGAGCGACTTTCAATAATCCCTGCAGACTCAAGTTTACGAAGGGCATTGACAATCACAGAGCGAGTGATTCCGATACGGTCTGCAATTACAGACGCAGTTAACTGCCCTTCATTTCCATTTAATTCCCCTAAAATTGCTGAAACAGCACGGAGTTCGGAGTAAGAAAGGGTATTAACCGCCATGGTGACAGCAGTACGGCGACGAATATTTTTCTCATCTTCTTCACGTTGGAAGTTGAGGAGTTGAATCCCAACAACGGTACTGGCAATCTCAACAAGAATCAAGTCCTCATCTTCGAATTTTTTATCATTGCGCCAAATAATCAAAGAACCAAGGCGAATCCCCGATACATGAATCGGAGCAATGGTCGTCAAGCCATCTGGAAAATCGTTTCTACTCTCAACAGGAAAAACACTCATATCATGCTCAACAGGCAAGTTTGCTTCTGTTTCGTAAATCATATTAGCCCCTTGAACGTAGTCATCTGGGAAAATCTTAGTCTGGAAGAATTGCTCAACACGATCATTATTTGTCTTATAGCGCATAAAATAGCCAAGCAGACGTCCCTTACTATTGATAATGCAGGCATTGCAATGAATAATATCCGCTAACTGACGCGTAATAGCGTTGTAAGGCAGCTCATCCTGCAACTGCTCCTCTGAGCGCTTCAAAATTGATGTAATCTTTCTTGTTTTTTCTAATAAATGTGCCATTTTTCACCTCGAATTTAATCGCTATCATTATAACATAAAAACGTTTCTTTTTCAATAATTATCTGAAAATTCCTTATTGACTTGCAATTTTTAAAAACAAGAATATTTTTAACTAAATTGTTCCTTTTCTATTGACAAGCTGCCTGTTTTTGTGTATCATAACATTATAAAAAGATAATACAACAATTTTATTTATCTTTTTTCACATTCGGTCTCCTTATATAAAAAAGCGATTCATTTTGAATCGCTTTTTCTTATTTATCGCCCTTGTTACGAATAACAAAGCCTGTTTGCTTTTCACTTGAAGTAGTGCGTGGTTTTTTATTATCCTTACGGTAACGTCTGTCTTTATCAAAACGATCGTTGCCACGACTTCCTTTTTTGAAATCATCACGGCGACCACCACGACGGTTGTCTCCTCGGCGATTATCACGACGGTCATCTCCACGACGACCTCCCTTAGCCTTACCACCAAAGCCATTACCTGATGGTTTAAATGGCAGTGGTTTTTCACGCGCAATCTCCACTTCTGGAAGGCTATCTGGATCTTGAACAGTCAGACTCAAGATATACATTGCCAATTCTTCTGGAGTAAATTCGGCAGCTAGCTTACGAGCATCCTTACCAAATTTCTCAAAGTTGGCACGGATAGTCTCATCTGCAAAATCACGTTCGATTTTCTTGAGAGCTACCTGTTTTTTAGCTTGGAAAGCTTCTTCTGCACTTGCAGGTTTGAGACCTTTCATGCGTTTCTTGGTCAAGTTTTCAATAATTTGAAGGTAGCCCATTTCGTTTGGAGCAACGAAGGTAATTGATTGACCTGATTTACCAGCACGACCTGTACGACCGATACGGTGAACATAACTTTCAGGATCTTGTGGAATATCGTAGTTGTAGACATGGGTCACACCTGAAATATCCAAACCACGTGCTGCCACGTCTGTTGCAACCAAAACATCGAGATTACCATTTTTGAAGTCACGAAGGACACGAAGGCGTTTGTTTTGGTCTAGGTCTCCATGAATTCCTTCTGCACGGAAGCCACGGATTTTCAAACCACGAGTCAATTCATCTACACGGCGTTTTGTACGACCAAATACGATGGCAAGTTCCGGTTGTTCCACATCCATAAGACGGGTCATGGTATCAAATTTTTCTTGTTCTTTAACACGAATATAGTATTGATCAACCAATTCTGTTGTCAATTCCTTGGCAGCAATCTTGACATGCTCAGGTTCTTTCATAAACTGAACACCGATACGTTTGATAGCATCTGGCATAGTTGCTGAGAAAAGCAAAGTTTGACGGTTCTCAGGGACTCGGGAGATGATAGCTTCAATGTCTTCAAGGAAGCCCATGTTGAGCATTTCATCCGCTTCGTCAAGGATAAGCGTTTCAATATCTTGTAATTTCAAGGCCTTGCGTTTAATCAAGTCCAAAAGACGACCCGGTGTTCCCACCACGATATGGGCACCAGATTTAAGAGCCTTAATTTGTTTTTCAATGCTTGATCCGCCATATACTGAACGGACTTTGACTCCCTTACTACGACCAAAGCGGAAGAGTTCTTCTTGACTTTGGACAGCGAGCTCACGAGTTGGAGCGATCACCAAGGCTTGGATAGTCGCTTCTTCTGTACGGATTTTTTCAAGGGTAGGCAAGCCAAAGGCTGCAGTTTTTCCTGTACCAGTCTGAGCTTGACCGATAACGTCCTTGCCTTCAAGGGCCAAGGGAATAGTTTGTTCTTGGATCGGACTAGCTTCTACAAAACCAGCTTTTTCAATCTCTGCTAGCAAATCAGCAGACAAGTTTAAGTCATTAAATTTCACGTTATTCTTCTTTCTAAAGGTGGTGCGAAGCCACCCTATAGGGCTTAGTTTATACTTTTCTTTTTATGACGTATTTTCATATACTGGATACAAAATCGTGTTGCTTCTTTTCCACAAAAGAAAAGTACTGTTTTCTTTGCAACCTATCTAGTATAACACAAGACCAGAGCAAAAGATAGCCCAATCCGTCGATAAAGTCATGTAAACGATTTCGAGTTCAAGTCAGCCATAAAGAATAAATTCTCTAGGTGACTTGTAGTTCAAGCATTTTTTAGGATAGTTGTTAATCCAATTTTCGATGAATGCGACTTCTTTAGGAGTCGTTTTCTTAGTTCCTTTAGATAACCATCTACGAATGAGCCTGTTGTGATTCTCATTAGTTCCCTTTCCCAAGAGGCATAGGGGTGCGCATAATAGATATGTTCCTCAGAAAATACATCAGACAAGCGGTTGAATTCGGCTCCGTTATCTGCCGTGATGGAACGAATTTGATGCTGTTTTAAGATGAGTTTTAGAGCCCGATTGACCGCCTCAGCGCTTGATTTGGAATCAATCGGATAATCTGATGCCTACTCTTTCGGTCCGTCAAGACAAGCAAACAGTAGTTTTTCGCTCTTGTAAGCAGAACCATATCAATCTCATAATGCCTCCAAGCGAAGATTGATAGCTTCAGGACGCTGTTCGATGGATTGACCAGCAGGTTTAAAGTTGGTGCTATCTTGTTTCTTAGTAGTTTTTCCTTTTCTAGGATACAGGAGGTTCTGTTTGGTTATTCCTAATTTTCCATGATGAATCCAATAGTAAATGATTGAAATTCCCACGTTAACGCCCTTAGCCTTGACCATCATTTCAGGAGAAAACTTTTGGTTATGATAGTGGAGAATCTTTTCCTTCAGCTCCTTGTTCAATCTTGATTTCTTGACCGAGCGCTTGCGATTGCTTTCATAAGACTGTTGAGCATAGTCGGCAGAATAAACCTCTTTGAAGCGCCCTTTTCCAAGACATTGTCGGACTGTCTCACGCTTGATTTCAGTATGGATAGTTTGAGGGGCTTTTCCAAGTAGAGAAGCAATTTCTCTATTTGATTTTCCTTCTTTTTTCCATCTTTCGATTAAGCGACGGCTATCGATTGTCAAATGTTTGGCTTTTGTAGTATAATTGTCTTGCATCTCTGTGCCTTTCTTGTGTTTGTGGTTGAACAACAAGTATAACACAGAGGTGTTTTCTTATGCCTAGAAGAGCTTTCAGATTGTTAAAATTTAGCAAAAGTAGCCACAATCCGCTGACAAACTTCTTGCAGCAAAGATTTAGGCATGGCTACATTGAGACGGGCATGGAGACTCCCTTCCTCTCCAAAATCCAAACCACGGTTGAGGATAACCTTGGCTTCATTTCTCAAAAGCTCTTGTAATTTTTCATCAGTCAGGTCATAGGTTGAAAAATCAAGCCAAATCAAGTAGGTTCCTTGCGGTTTCATGACCTTGATTTTAGTCTCTTTTCCAAATAAATCTACCACATAATTAATATGGTCCTCAAAGACTTGCTTGAGTTCCTCTAGCCAATCTTTACCGTATCGATAGGCAGCTTCTGTCGCCAAATAACCCAAGCCTGAAATTTCATGCTGGTTATTGGCCAACTGGCGTTTCTGGTAAGCCACTCGCAACTTAGGATTTTCAATGACTGCATAGGAATTTTTTGTCCCAGCAATATTAAAGGTTTTAGTGGCACTGGTCAAGACGATAGCAAATTCTTTAAAGTCAGGGTTGACAGTATTGAAAGACTGGTGTTTGTGACCAAAGAGAGCCAAATCTTGGTGAATCTCATCCGAAACTAGCAAAACACTGTGTTTTTGGCAGAGTTGGCCAATCTTCTCCAACACTTCTTTTTCCCACACACGTCCACCAGGATTGTGAGGATTGCATAGGATATAGAGTTTAACATTCTCTTCCACCAAATCCTTTTCAAGTTGGTCAAAGTCAATCTCA
Source organism: Streptococcus sp. SPS1 (assembly GCF_030439915.1). Classification (GTDB taxonomy): domain Bacteria; phylum Bacillota; class Bacilli; order Lactobacillales; family Streptococcaceae; genus Streptococcus. The sequence goes on along the minus strand of NZ_JAQFJG010000010.1, from coordinate 63,867 downwards.
AACAAACCATCCTTTTCCACCAAAGAATTGGTAATCAATCTACGATTATTCAACTTGACACTGCGAGCAAAAGGTGGGTAGACAGGTGTGTTAATCAAAACCGCCTCGCCTTCTTTTGTAAAGGCTTGAATGGCTGTTGAGATGGCTGGTACCACACCCTCGATAAAGACAAGAGCTTCCTTGTCAAAGTGGTAACCGTGTTGTGTGGCTTCCCACTTTTGAACTTCCTTAATTAACTCTTCACTGGCATAGGTATAGCCATAAACCAGTTGATCAGCGTAAGTCTGCACGGCTTGGCGGATTTCAGGCAAGACTACAAAGTCCATATCTGCTATCCAAGCTGGCAAGACTTCACTATCTGTTTCTGCCTCTTTCCATTTATAGGTATGGTGACCTAAACGGTTGGGCAGGCTTGTAAAATCATATTTTCCCATCTTTGTCTTATCCTTCCAAGGCTTGGCGCAAATCTGCAATCAAATCTCTAGCATCCTCAATCCCAATTGACAAGCGCAAGAGGTCATCTGTCAAACCATAAGAATGGCGCACTTCTGCTGGAATATCAGCGTGGGTTTGCGTCGTTGGATAGGTAATGAGACTTTCCACTCCACCCAAACTTTCCGCAAAAGAGAAGACCTTGAGACTATTCAAGATATGAGGAATGCGTGTTTCATCCGCTACTTTAAAGGAAATCATGCCTCCACGACCAGTGTAGAGAACTTCCTTAACTGCTGAAGAATCCTTCAAAAATGCAACTACTTCTTGAGCATTGGCTGTTGAGCGCTCCATACGAAGAGACAAGGTCTTGAGACCACGAATCAATTGATAGCTGTCAAATGGAGACAAGACTGCCCCTGTCGTATTGAGATTGTAAAAGAGTTTCTCGTATAGTTCTAAACTATTGGTCACAACCACCCCAGCCAAGACATCATTGTGACCTGCCAGATACTTGGTTGCTGAATGAAGAACGATATCTGCTCCATCTTCAATTGGGCGTTGGTAGATAGGACTGTAGAAGGTATTGTCCACCACCACTTTGGCACCCTTAGCATGAGCCAATTTTGCTAGTTTTTCAATATCAAATTCCAACATCAAGGGATTGGTTGGAGTTTCGATATAGAGAACATCCACGTCCTTTTCTAACTCGGCAATCAACTCTTCTTCTGTATTGGCATAGGTAAAATGGAAACGGCCTTCCTGCTCCACTTGATTGAACCAGCGGAAAGAACCACCGTAAAGGTCACGGACAGCCAAGACCTTACTTCCTACTGGAAAGACGCTAAAGGCCAATACAATTGCTGACATTCCTGAGCTAGTTGCTAGGGCATAGTCTGCTGACTCAATAGCTGCCAAGACTTCTTCTGCCTTACTACGAGTTGGGTTTTTGGTGCGCGTATAGTCAAATCCAGTAGATCGACCAAACTCTGGATGCTGATAGGTCGTTGAAAAATGAAGCGGTGTCACCAATGCACCTGTCGCTTCATCTGACTTAATACCCGCCTGGGCCAAAATTGTGTTAATGTGTAATTCCTTGCTCATACAATACCTCCAAATCTATAGTAACTATTGTACCACTTATTTTCATCAACTCATTTTCTTCTTTTCAAGAGCTAGTTATAGTTTCAAACTATAGACTTATCGAGTAAAGCTAAAAAGAATCCAGAAAAGCTTCCAGATTCTTTTGTAACGATGATTGCTAGGCCTTACTTAGACCGAAAGAAATCCTGTTGGGCTAAATAGTCATAATGCTCTTTGTTAAATTGATACTGCCCCACACGCTGACTAAGCTGACCGACATCCACGGAAAAAATATAGGCTTCATTTTGATAGTTCCAGTTCAGCCTAACTGTATTCAAGACTGGCTTATAAGTAAAATCTTTAACTTGATTCCAAGGCATCTCTACGACTTGATTAGAACGATTTTCTGTTACATCACTGATGTCCATCAAGTAGATTCCCTTAGGTGTGAATGCCAGAATCTTAGGCTTCACACTCGACTGAACATAGTAGGAACCACCTATAATGAAAAAATCAATAAAGGATTTCAACCATGTCTTTTTCTTGAAAGCCATCAGAAAATTCTTTTGCCCTTCAATGTGGCAAGTTGAGAGAAATGATTCAATCTGTTTTTCTGTTGCAAACTCCATAATAGCGCCCATGATGATACCTCCATAACGATTAGTAAATAGGTAGATAAGAACTCTTCACTCAAAGAAGAACTTATCATTAGTTACATTTTATCTTACTTTTCCAGTAGACAGCATCCCTCCTATTAAATCATCCTAGCATGTGCATACTTCAATCAACATTGGGTCGATTTTCGAAAATATCGTCTCACGTTTTTGTTATATTCATTATAACATACATCTAATAAACAATCTAAAAAATGTAATACTCTTCGAAAATCAAATTCAAACCACGTCAGCTTCGCCTTGCCGTACTCAAGTACAGCCTGCAGCTAGCTTCCTAGTTTGCTCTTTGATTTTCATTGAGTATATGCACTTTTCTTCCAAATTTACCATCATTCTATTAAAAAACGACAGCTTCCTTAGAAACCATCGTTTTTCTTGAAAAATCCCTATTTGACATGTTTTGCCAATTCTTCTTGGGCTTTTTTATTGGATTCTTCTTTTTCTTTCAGCCATTTTTCTTTGGCTTTTTCATATTCGTCTGTTGTGACTGTCTTATCTTGTAATTTGAGGTATTTATAGGATTCAACCCCTTTATTACCAGCCAATGAATATGGTGTTGAGAAAGGAACGATTTTTCTCAATGTTGGTGTTCCACCAAGTGAAACATTTGGAATTGCTAGAGAGCTATCCACCAACCAAGCTTGGGCATCAGCATATTTCTCATAACGTTTGGCTGGGTCTTGCTCCTTATTAGCTTCTTCCAACATTTGAGTATAGACATCCAGTCCAACCGCCTTAGCCTTGTCATTGGCTTCACCAGGCTCTAGTCCAAGATTTTGTAGAACCCCACCATTCTTGACACTAAAGATATCAAGATAGCTAGATGGATCAAGATAGTCCGCACTCCAACCACCATTGTAGAGATCGTAGTCTTTTTGCGCAGCTGTTTGAGCTAGATAACCTGAACTATCATAGTCCTCTGTAGAAAGTAGGTGGACATCAATCACAACATTTTCTGCACCTAAGACAGACTCAATTGATTGCTTCATGGAATTGATTCCTTGAATTTCAGCCTTATTGGTCAACTCTATATTTTTATCTAAGTGGATAGGGAATGTTACCCCCTTAGCTTCTAATTCTTTCTTAGCTTCTGCAAATTTGGCTTTGGCTTTCTCTGGATTGTAGTATGGATCTTGGGCATCCGCGAAGTTGATTCCTTGCCATTCCTTACCATAATTGACCATCTTAGAAGCCACTACTTCACCAAAGTCTTTTCCCTTGATACTTACGAAGTTTGGAGGAACAACCAAGTTACGCAAAATCTTAGTTGCACCATCTTCTCCTTGAGATTGAGCCCCGTAAGCTGTCCGATCATAGGCAAAATTAATAGCTTGACGGAAGTTTTTATTAAGAACCGCTTCTTGAGTCGATTTCTTTTCAGCATCACTTGTCTTGGAAGTGAATTTATAAGATTGTCTATCCAGATTAAAGTTTAAGAAGTAAGAAGTGGCATCTTGCATGCTATAGACGATATCATCTTTGTATTTTTCTTTAATTCCTTCATAACTTGAACTATTCGGATAGAGACGAGCGTAGCTATAGGCTCCGTCTGTAAAGTTACGAACAAGAGCGTCTTGGTCACTACCATCATAGTAGGTCAATTTGACATCATCTACAAAGACATTTTTAGCATCCCAGTAGTTAGGATTTTTCTTGTATTCGATGACAGATTTTGAAACAAAAGCTTTCATCAAGAAAGGTCCACTGTACAAAATATTAGCAGGGTCTACCTTCCCAAAATCATCCCCTTTTGATTTCAAGAAATCTGCATTGACTGGGAAAAGAATGGTTGAGGTTGTTTTTGAGTTCCAGTAAGGTTCTGGTCGAGCCAAGGTGTATTGAACCGTTTGGTCATCAAGTGCCTTGACTCCGACAGTTGAAAAGTCGCTTGTTTTCCCAGTGATATAGTCATCCAAACCTGCAACAGAGTCCTGCACTAGATACAAGGCTTCTGAATTTTTATCAGCTGCATATTGCAAACCGGTTACAAAATCCTGAGCAGTTACAGGTGCATATTCTTCTCCCTCAGAAGTAAACCACTTAGCATCCTTACGAAGTTTGTAGGTATAGGTTAAACCGTCCTTAGAAACAGTCCAATCCTCAGCCAAGGATGGAACATAGTTCCCATATTGGTCATTTTCCATAAGACCATCTACCAGGTTGGTCACAATATCATTTGTTGTTGCACGGTTTTCTGCTAGATAGTTCAAACTAGATGGATCACTTGAGTAAACATAATTGTATGTTTTTGATGCTGTGCTAGAATTTCCACACGCGCTTAATAAAATACCTGCACTTAACACGACACCTGCAAGTGCTGCATACTTGGCTTTAGACTTTTTCATCTCCAGAACCTCCTGATTTAAATATTTGTTTTATTATACAAACTAACTACTTTTTAGTCAAGTGTTTTTTGACATAAAATTCAATTACTTTCGTTATTTATTCTCTGTTTTACATTTCATATTCAATTCTAACAATAAAAAATGAATAAGAGAGTGTTTTGATTTTTAAAAAACTCAACTTATTCATTTTATTTATAAATTATTTTTTTAAGAAATTTTTAATTTTGCTCGCAAGCGATCTGCTTGGGCTTTTCCAATCACCTTATCTAACAAACGGGTACGGAGACTCATGACTCCGTAAACTCCTCCACCCATGGCACCTACAAGGGCTACATAAAGGAAGCTCCACAAACGTCCACTTGGTTGGAAGACAAATCCTAAAATCCACTGGATGGCACCGACACCGATGAACATAACAAGGGTCAACAAACTGATTAAAATGGTTCGCTTCAAAATCACCTTGCGCTTGACACCGGTTACTTGACAAATGTCCCGATACATCAAGACGTTAGGAATGATAAGACCGATGGTTGTGGAAATCAAAGGACCATAACTGTGGAAGAGAGCAATGGTAGGTATTTGCAAGACCAGCTTGGCAATGGAACCATAGATAAAATAGAGAACTGCCTTGCGGTTGCGGAACATGGCCTGAAGCATTGGAGACAAGACCATGTACAAGCCTAAAATAGTAGACTGCAAAACTGCAAAGACAAACAAGCCCATAGCCAAACTATCTGGCTTGCCATAAAAGACTGTATAAAGAGGTTCTCCTACCATAACCACTCCAACCGTTGCTGGTAGCAGGAATACAAAAAGCATGGTAATGCTGTCCTGAACGAGACGAGAAGCTGCCTTCAAGTCCCCCTTGACATAGTTTTCCGTCAAAAGTGGTAAACCGACACCCCCAATTGAAACCCCTACAGAAATCAAAATCATAGTGATTTTATTAGGATTGGCTGAGAAATAAGAAAACATGACAACCAAGTCCTCGTTGCTGTAGTTGGTAAACCAACTCATACTATTGATAAAGGTCATCTGATCCAGAATCTGGAAAAGCTGGATGGCAGACCCTGTCAAGATAAAAGGAATAGCTTCCTTAATGGTATCAACCAAAAGACGCTTGCTGTTAATCTTATCCCTCGTTTCAAAGACTCTTTTGAGTAAACCTTCTTGAGCAAGGAAATAGACCAAAACTGCAAAACTAGCTACCATGCCGACAAAGGCCGCAAAGGTCGATTGGGTAACGGCTGCTAGGTAATCTCCTGAACCGAGCTTCATAATGATAAAGGTTGCTAAGAGCATCCAGATAACACGAATGACCTGCTCAGCGATTTGGCTCATGGCATAAGGTTTGAGGTTATTCATTCCTTGGAAAAATCCTCGGATAACACTCATAGATGGGAAAATCAAGACTCCCCAAGCCAAGCTTTGCATGATTGGGATCAAGTCTTTGCCTACACCCGACAAGTCTGCTAGCCAAGGAGCAAAGACATACAAGACTAAAGCAAAAACCAGGCCTAGTCCTGTCATAAATCCTAAAAAGCTCCGAATCAGGGCAAAGCTATGCTCCTCTTCTCGCATGGTATTATACTTGGCAACTTGCTTGGCCACCGCAACTGGAATCCCTGCTGTTGAAACCAGCAAGAACCAAGCATAGATATTGTAACCCATGGTAAAGAGACCATTTGCCGTAGCCGCATAAGACCCCATCCAGATGTACCATGGAATAATATAAATAGCCCCGAGTAGGCGACTAATAAAGTTACTAGCCGTTAACCAAGCAGTCCCCCGTAACATCTGGGCCTGCTGGTGATTGTTTTCGTGCGACATAGATTCCTCATTCAATTTTGATAACTAGGAAAAACTCCTTATCTTCCATTATAAACTTTTCCTTGTTACTTGTAAATTTACGACTTTCGGTTTACAATAGAAAGTATGATTAAGATTGAAACCGTATTAGATATATTAAAGAAAGATGGTCTCTTCCGCGAGATTATCGACCAAGGACACTATCACTACAACTACAGTCATGTCGTATTTGACACCATCTGCTATGACAGTCGCAAGGCTAAAGAAAAGAGCCTCTTTTTCGTCAAGGGTGCTGCCTTTAAGAAGGAATTTCTGCTTTCAGCTATCTCTCAAGGCCTCGGTTGGTATGTGGCTGAAAAGGACTATGAGGTTGGTATTCCTGCTATCATCGTCAGTGATATCAAGAAAGTCATGAGTTTGGTAGCTATGGAATTTTATGGAAATCCACAGGAAAAACTCAAACTCCTTGCCTTTACTGGTACTAAGGGTAAGACAACAGCAGCCTATTTCGCTTACAACATCTTATCTCAAAGTCACCGACCTGCAATGTTGTCGACTATGAACACAACTCTAGATGGCAAGACTTTCTTTAAGTCAGCGTTGACAACCCCTGAAAGCATTGACCTCTTTGACATGATGAATCAAGCCGTGCAAAATAACCGTACCCACCTCATCATGGAGGTCTCCAGTCAAGCCTATCTGGTCAAACGTGTCTATGGTCTAACCTTTGATGTGGGAGTTTTCCTCAATATCAGTCCAGACCATATCGGCCCGATTGAACACCCTAGCTTTGAAGACTACTTCTACCACAAGCGTCTCTTGATGAAAAATAGCCGAGCAGTCATCATTAACAGTGACATGGACCACTTTTCTGTCTTGAAAGAACAAGTGGCAGATCAAGACCATGATTTCTACGGTAGTCAGTCGAGCAACCAAATCAAGAATTCCAAAGCCTTTAGCTTTTCAGCTACGGGTAAACTGGCTAGTGACTATGATATCCAACTGATTGGTCACTTCAACCAAGAAAATGCCGTTGCTGCTGGGCTTGCTTGCCTCCGTCTCGGAGCTAGTCTTGAGGACATCAAAAAAGGAATCGCTGCAACCCGCGTTCCTGGTCGCATGGAAGTCCTCACTCAGAAAAATGGAGCCAAGGTCTTCATCGACTACGCCCACAATGGGGATAGTCTGAAAAAACTCATCAATGTGGTTGAAACTCATCAAACTGGAAAAATTGCTCTGGTTCTGGGTTCGACAGGAAACAAGGGAGAAAGCCGTCGTAAGGACTTTGGCCTCCTCCTTAATCAACATCCTGAAATTCAAGTCTTTCTGACTGCTGATGACCCCAACTATGAAGACCCAATGGTCATTGCAGATGAAATCAGTAGCTACATCAATCATCCTGTTGAAAAAATTGCGGATCGCCAAGAGGCCATCAAGGCAGCTATGGCTATCACAAATCAAGAATTAGATGCTGTCATTATTGCTGGTAAGGGAGCTGATTGCTACCAAATCGTCCAAGGCAAGAAAGAAGCCTATCCAGGAGATGCAGCTGTCGCAGAAAATTATTTATAAGATAGTAAAAAATCAAGGGAAATGAAACCCTTGATTTTTTCTATCTTTATTTAAAAGCGTTTTTCAAACCTTCAACGGCACCTTCTACAGCACCTTTAGCATCTTCAACTACTTCTTTTGCCTTAGCAACTGTCTTTTCTACAGCACCTTCTACTTCAGTTTTGCTATCCCCAGTAACTTTACCAAATCCTTCTTTGATAGCGCCTGTTGCTTGTTCCAATTTGTTTTCAAGTGACATATGATTGTCTCCTTTAGTTTTATTCCGATATGTGTTACCGGTTACATATAGTTTATACCGAATACTAAGGAAAGTCAAACAATGTGCTCAGAAACAAGAAATCATGCCAAGTAGAAAGTTAATCTGTCCTTATCAAAATCGACAGCCAACTCATACTTTCCATCTTCATTTTGGATAATATAACCTAGGACAACTAAACTGTCCACAAAGATATCACGGCGTTTCTGCATAAGCTGGTCTTTTTTGAGAAATTTCAACAAAAAAGTCGTCATATACTTGAGAGCATACTCAGGATTGACATCTCCCAAAATGTCATAGAGCTCCTGCTGTTTTTCTGTCAAAGGATACTGATGTTTGACCTTGTAGAAATAATTGGAAAGAGTCATTTTAGTTCGCGCAAAGTCCGTCATTTCAACTAAAATAGCTGCATTAGTTTGATTGCGCAACTCCGTCTCAAAACTCTGCTCCAACAAGGCTTGATAGACCTGACTATCTTCTTTGACAAAAATCTCTTGATCCAGTTCGAGACTATCAAGTGACTCAAGCATAGGAAGATTGAGGTAATAACGCTTATTTTCCCGTAGAATCAAGCCAGCCTTTATATACTCTTCCATGAGTTTGTCAACTGCTACATCTGGAAACTTGGCCTTAATTTCCCGTAAAATCACATCATCATGCTGGTCCAGATAGCGGATCAATTCTCCAAAAAATGGCTGTCTCGTCAAACGAGATGGATTAAAAATCTGAATCATGAAGATTCCTTTCTTTACTTTCTAACAGAGGCGATGCTGCCAATTGACTGGGATTGGTCCCAGCTTGGTTCAGAGGAACAGGCAGACCTAGTTCTCTATAATACTCTCTCCAAAAATCACTAATCTCCTGCTCCCCATCCCCAAATTTCATGGGAATGGTTTCAAAAATGGGGAGAATTTCTGCCATATACTGGGAACAGTAAAAACCAGCTCCATCTGGATAGAAAGAAGCATTATAAGGTGCTCCAAGATGTTTGCAAGCTTTTTCCTTCACCGACTGGATATCCATTTCTGGGTAGATATAAAGATCGTACAAATGATTGGACTCAAAGAAATCTGCTGGTTCTTGACAGATAACACCAAATTTTCCACTAGCATGATAAATCATCCCATCCAAATAAATGGCAACATGGCTATAGTTACCTGTTGAAATCTGGATAGCCTGTCCTATATCTGACTCATCTCTCACAAAAATCATACTCTTCGAAAATCTCTTCAAACCACGTCAGCGTCGCCTTACCGTACTCAAGTACAGCTTGCGGCTAGCTTCCTAGTTTGCTCTTTGATTTTCATTGAGTATCAAATCTCCATTTTCTAACGTGCTTCACTCCTAGAAAAAAAGGAGCCGAAACTCCTTTCGATATAAGGCAAACTAGCCTGTTCTAATTTGAATTAACACTCAAAATCTTAAGCATTAAAGCTTTCAGTCAATTGAGGTACCACTTGTTTCTTACGTGAAACGGCACCAGCAAGGAAGGCGTGGTTGTCTTCAAGTTTGAAGTTGAAAGCCGCTTCGACCTTGTCCATGTTAGCACCAAGAGCCAAGATTTCTGAGTTTGAGTTGATGATATCTGTAATCATCAAGACAAAGTCAGAGTAGCCGTTTGCTGCGTTAGCAGCTTGCATTGCAGCTTCAATTTCTGCTTGACGTTCCAAAACTTCAGCGATGTCAACTGTGTTCACTTGGGCAACACGGACATTATTTCCGTTCAATTCAAAAGTCTTAGCATCGATGTCAATCAATTCTTCAGCAGATTTGCTAGCCAAGTTTGTACCAGCTTTCAACATAGCCAAACCATACTCTTCCAAGTTTACACCAGCTAATTCAGCCAATTCTGGAGCGATGACTGTATCTGTTGGGTGTGTTGTTGGTGATTTCAAAAGAAGAGTATCTGAAATCAAACCTGAAAGCATCAAACCAGCAATCTCTTTAGGCACAGCTACACCATGTTCTTTGAACATACGATAAACGATTGAAGAAGCTGACCCAACTGGCTCCAAACGCATGTAAAGTGGGCTTGCAGTTTCAAAGTTAGCCACGCGGTGGTGGTCCACCACACCATAGACTTCTACTTCAGCGATATCTGATACAGATTGTTGGAATTCATTGTGGTCAGTCAGGATAACTTGCTCTGCACCTTCTGCTTTAGCAGAAGTGATAACACGCGGTGCTTCCACACCAAAATAGTTCAAGACAAAGGCTGTTTCTTCATTTGGAGTTCCAAGGGCAACAGCTTCCGTATCCAAACCGTAAGCTTCTTTTGCAAGGTAGGCAAAAGCTACAGATGACCCGATGGCATCTGAGTCTGGATTTTGGTGACCAAATACTAGAATCTTAGACATGATAATACCTCATTTTGTTTATTCTCTTTATTGTAGCATTTTTTTCGCTTTTTGACAAAAGTAAGAGGAGTCAAAGGACTCCCCGCCACTCTTCAAAATAACTAAGTAAATTTCTATCTTGATTTTCAGATAAAAATTGCTCCTTCTGTGGCCTCTTCTTGCGCTTGAGAAGGGCTTCAGCTGACATGGCTTCTTCCTTACTGGCAAAACCTTGAGCATAGATAAGTTTGACTGGCAAGCGTGCTCGTGTATATTTGGCTCCCTTCCCACTATTGTGGACAGCGAGGCGTTTTCTCACATCAGTCGTATAACCCGTATAGTAGGAACCATCACGGCACTCAAGCACATACATATAAGCCTTATGATCCATAATAAATCTCTTCGAGTTCCGGCGTGTAAGAGCCATCATCATTGTGGACAATGAGAGGTGGCAAGACCTTAAAGCCGCTTGTCGAGCCATCCTTGATAGCCTCAATCAAGAGCATATTGGCTTCTTTTTCCCGCTTTGGATAAACAAACTGCAGGCGCTTAGGGGCTAGATTATGCCGTTGCAACATATCCAGAATGTCCAAGAGTCGGTCAGGACGATGAACCATAGCCAACCGTCCATTAGACTTGAGAATACTCTGGGCACTACGACAGATTTCCTGCAAATTGGTCGTGATTTCATGTCGCGCCAAGAGATAATGTTCGCTCTCGTTCAGGTTTGAATGAGGATCCACCTTAAAATAGGGCGGATTACACAAAATCATATCCACCTTACTTCCCTGAATGTAAGCAGGCATATTTTTCAAATCATCACAGATGACCTGCATCTGCTCTTCCAAACCATTCAAACGGACAGAGCGTTCAGCCATATCCGCCAAACGCTCCTGAATCTCAACAGCCAAAATCTGTGCCTGAGTACGAGTGCTAGCAAATAGCCCCACTGCTCCATTCCCAGCGCAGAAATCCACAATCAAGCCCTTTTTAGGAAAACGTGGAAAACGTGACAAGAGAACACTATCCACCGAATAGCTAAAAACCTCTCTATTTTGAATGATTTTGATATCTGTCGAAAAGAGCTGGTTAATGCGCTCTCCTGATTTTAATAATTGTTCTTCTTCCATGTTCTTATTATAGCAAATTTATATTAACATTACAAAAGATAGAAATTTCTAACTAGTGCTTCTGATTCTTCAAATGTTGAAGGGCTTCCTTGGTCCAAATTGGCATCATTCGTTTAAGAGGCGCAAAGCCGTAGTTAAAGCGGTCGCTTGAAAAGCGTCGCCGTCTCGGAAATTGGTGCTTTTCTTCCTCCAAAGTGCGGATAGAAAGACTAGCTTTCCCTGTAAATTCATCTAAATCCACTACTTGAACTTGAACCTCTTCATCGACTTTCAAGGCTTCTTGGATATTTTCAATAAAGCCTGTCCGAATCTCTGAAATGTGAATCAGCCCCGTATCACCCGTCTCTAGCTCAACAAAAGCACCGTAGGGCTGAATCCCTGTAATACGGCCCTTTAGTTTATCACCGATTTTCATCTTAGTCCTCGATTTCAATTGTTTCAATCACAACATCTTCAACTGGCTTGTCCATAGCCCCTGTCTCAACAGCAGCAATATCATCCAAGACTGCGTAAGATGCTTCATCAGCTAACTGACCAAAAACCGTGTGTCTACGGTCTAGGTGAGGTGTCCCACCTTGGTTGGCATAGATTTCTGCGATCGGTTCTGGCCAACCACCACGAGCAATTTCTTTCTTAGAATAAGGCAGGTGTTGGTTTTGGACGATAAAGAACTGGCTGCCGTTGGTATTTGGACCAGCATTGGCCATGGAAAGGGCACCACGGATATTGTAAAGTTCTTCTGAGAATTCATCCTCAAATGATTCGCCGTAGATTGACTCGCCACCCATACCAGTTCCAGTTGGATCTCCACCTTGGATCATAAAGTCCTTGATAATACGGTGGAAAATGACTCCATCATAGTAACCATCTTTTGATAGAGCTACAAAGTTAGCTACTGTTTTAGGAGCATGTTCAGGGAAGAGCTTAATACGCAAGTCTCCGTGATTGGTCTTAATAGTCGCGATAGGACCTTCTACTGATTCAATATCTACTTGTGGGAAATGCAATTCTTTTTCTACCATACCAAATCCTTCTAAGGCATCAAAAATGCCATCTTCTTCTAATGTTTTTGTAATATAATCTGCTTTTTCTTTGATGTTATCATGAGAAATTCCCATTGCAACGCTGATTCCAGCATAATCAAAGAGTTCCAAGTCGTTGAGCCCATCTCCAAAAACCATGACGTTCTCTGGTTTCAAGCCAAGGTGTTCCACAACCTTTTCCACGCCCGTCGCTTTGGAGCCTGAAATCGGAACAATATCAGACGAATGTTGATGCCAACGAACCATGCGAAGTTTGTCTGAGAGACTCTCAGGCAAGTGCAAGTCATCTCCTTTATCTTCAAAAGTCCACATTTGATAGATGTCTTCTTTCTCATGAAAATCTGGATCCACATCTAAATCAGGATAAATTGGATTAATAGCTTCACTAATCATATCGGTGCGAGTCGACAACTTGGCATCATGACTCCCAACCAAACCATACTCAATTCCTTCTTGCTTAGCCCAAGAGATATACTCCTCAACATCTGACTTCTCGATCTGATGTTGATAAATAACCTGACCTTTTTTATCTTCGATATAAGCCCCATTCAAAGTTACAAAAAAGTCAGGCTTGAGATCACGAATCTCTGGCACGACACCAAAAATCCCTCGTCCAGAAGCAATACCTGTCAAAATTCCTTTCTCACGTAATTGCTTAAAAACAGCTGGGATTGAAGCCGGAATAAAACCTGTCTTGGAATTCCGCAATGTATCATCAATATCAAAAAAGACAATCTTGATCTTCTTTGCCTTATATCTTAATTTGGCATCCATCTCACTACCTCTTTCAATCTAACTCTTTCCATTATACCATAAAGTAGCTAAATCCCCTATTTTCAAAGAAATTCCCATTTTATTTTAATTTTTTGGATAAGAAAAGAAGAAATGTTTATGAAAAAGCGGTCCGTCGGGGTCTTAATTCGCTTCCTTATTTCCGAACTCATGAAAAAGAGGTCCACCCAGACCCAACTCGCTCTCTCATTTCAAAGCTCATGAAAAAGAGGTCCACTGGACCCAAAATCGCTCTCTCATTTCAAGGCTCGTGAAAAAGAGGTCCACCCGGACCTCTTTTTTAATCTTCGTTTACGAAAGGCATCAAAGCCATTACGCGAGCGCGTTTGATAGCTGTTGTTACTTTACGTTGGTTTTTAGCTGAAGTTCCTGTTACACGACGAGGAAGGATTTTCCCACGTTCTGAAACGAAACGGCTAAGAAGCTCAGTATCTTTGTAATCAACATATTCAATTTTGTTTGCTGCGATGTAATCAACTTTTTTACGGCGTTTGAATCCGCCACGACGTTGTTGAGCCATGTTTTTTCTCCTTTATAATTTTAGTTGTCCATTAGAATGGTAAATCATCATCTGAAATATCCAATGGATTTGTTGCTCCGAATGGATTTTCATCACGTGAAAAGTCTGGTACTGAATTTGTAGGTGCTGAATAGTTTGCAGTTGGGGCAGAGTAAGCTCCACCTGTGTGACCCTCACGCACACTACGGCTTTCCAACATTTGGAAATTCTCAGCCACGACCTCTGTCACGTAGACACGTTGTCCTTGCTGGTTATCGTAACTACGAGTCTGGATACGACCTGTCACCCCGATAAGTGAGCCTTTTTTAGCCCAATTAGCAAGGTTCTCAGCCTGTTGGCGCCACATAACGACATTGATAAAATCAGCCTCACGTTCGCCATTTTGACTCTTAAATGTACGGTTTACTGCAAGAGTAAAAGTCGCAACTGCTACATTTGATGGGGTATAACGCAACTCAGCGTCACGTGTCATGCGCCCTACAAGTACAACATTGTTAATCATAGTTTACCTTCTTACGCGTCAATTTTGACGATCATGTGACGAAGAATGTCAGCGTTGATTTTTGAAAGACGGTCAAACTCTTTAAGAGCTGCATCGTCATTTGCTTCAACGTTAACGATGTGGTAAAGTCCTTCACGGAAATCTTGGATTTCGTATGCAAGACGACGTTTTTCCCAAGTTTTTGATTCAACAACAGTTGCACCGTTGTCAGTCAAAATAGAGTCAAAACGTGCTACCAAAGCGTTTTTAGCTTCTTCTTCAATGTTTGGACGAATGATATAAAGAATTTCGTATTTAGCCATTGATATGTTCCTCCTTTTGGTCTAATGACCCCAAGACTTTGCAAGGGGTAAGTGAGGTTCGCTCACAATAAACTATTATACTAGAAAAAATTTTTTTACGCAAGTAAAAACTCTGAAATAAAAAAAGAAGATGACGAATCATCTTCTCAAAAACTATGAGTTTTTAGTCTTCTTTTTTCTTGCGAGCAAGAAGTCCAAATCCACCTAGGACTCCAAGAAGTCCAAGCGCTGCGAGGCTAGCGTTAGCTTCTGTACCTGTGTTAGGCAATTCTTTTTGACCATCAACATATTTAGGTGTTGGAACAGCAGGTTGGCTTGGAGTGCTTGGTTGAGCCGATTGGGAGTGCTGAGACGGAGTTTCAGGAACTTCTGTATCAAAATGTTGCGGTGTCACCACTCTCTTATAATGATGAACTTTATTGCCATTTTCATCTATCGTAGTTTTTGTAAACTCATATCCTTCAACAACTTTAGATTTTTTAACACCTTCCTCTGATGTTGAAATATCTTTACCATTTTCATCAATAAAACGAGTCACTATTTTAACGTTTGGAGTTAATGGTGACGGTGTTAGATTTTGTTCAACAACTGTAACAATTGCTGGTACTTCCACCAAGACTTTATCCCCTCGCTTAACAACAACAATAACTTTTTTATCTCCAGTTGTACTTGTGTCTGGATTATCTTTATATTCAAATACCACACCTTCTGGATAATCAGATGGATTGATATTTTTCTTAGGATTTGGCACTACACCTTTAGATACCACTTGTGCTTTTCCTTCCACTACTTTAACCTTAGCTGGAACTTCAACAAGTGTATCATCTCCGTCTTTAGCAACAACGACTACATCTTTTTCGCCTGGGGTTGTGGTATCTACAGGAGTTTTATACTCAAATGTTGAACCCTCTGGGTATTCCGTTTTATCAATACTGTTTTCTGGATTTGGTTGTTTATTGTTTTCATCCACTGGAACGATTTGAGGAACACCCTCTACAACAGTTACAGGGACTTTAATAACCGTTGTTTTTTCTTCCCCGTCAACAGTATACTTCACAGTAACATTTACATCAGTATCATCTGATAAATCTGGACTTGCCACATTCTCATCAATACTTACATTCGTAACATTTCCTGGAAGTTGTCCTTTGAAAGCACGATCCACAATAGCTTCTTTCGCTTTAGCAAGAGCTTTTTCTTTAGCTTTTTCCTTATCGCTATCTTTGGCAACAAAAATTCCTTTTGGTGTTGGTTTTGGTAAAACTATTACTTTGACTTTTACTGGTTCTGTTAAAGTTACTCCATTTTGATCTGTGTAAGTAACCGGAACTGTGACTTCTTTCACACCTGGTTTAGCTGTAATATCTTTTGCTAAATCTTTGGGCACACCTTTCATTCCATTTTCCCCTGGAGTGACAGCGTCAGTTATATCCTTGGTTGTTAATTCATCTCCTTCAAATACAACTTTAGATGTTGAAGTTGAACCAACTACATTGATTGGAACGTCGACGTCAACTGAAATGTCATCAATAACTTTTCCACTATTATCTCTGTATTTAACTGTAACAGTAGCTGGAGTTTGTTGTCCATTTTTATCAGTTTTTGGAGTGACAATAGCATCGTTCGTTACAAATGGAGTTACACCTTCAGGAACATTTGTCAAGCCATCTATTGCTTTTTTTACGTTTGCTCGAATCGCATCAATTAAAGTTTCATTTGGTGTACCGTTTAAGACCGTAACCCCTTTTGGTGCTGGTTTTGGTAATACTGTTACAGGGACATTTACAGTTTCATCTCCTGTTGGATACGTTACTGTAGTTGGAACAGTTATATCCGTTACTCCTGCTTTACCTGTTGTTTCTGGTAAATCAGTTGCTTTTGGTTCATTTACCTTTCCTCCAGTACCCGGTGTTACAGCATCTTTTACTTTGTTTGCATCTGGTTTTGTTCCTTCTACAGTGTAGACTGGTTTTGTTTCTGAACCTAATACGTTAATCGTTACTGGTACTGTTGTAGGGTATTCTGTTCCATCTACTGTATAAGTAGCTGGTACATTTACAACACCTTTGTTTGTACCTTTTTCATTTGTTAGAGTTGCTGCTACTTCTTCTGTTATATCCCCAACTGTTACTGTTGCTCCTGCTGGTAATTTCCCTTTGAAGTCTGCTGCTTCTACTAATGCTGTTGCTTTTGTTTTAGCAACTTCTTTTACTTTATCTACTGAGGCTCCTTTGTGTACTTCTACTTCACCAGTTGCTTTTGGTAAGACAGTCACTGGTACTTCAACAGTTTCATTAATGTTTGTTCCATTTATTTCATGTGTGATAGTTGTAGGAATCTTAAGTCCTGCTTCCCCAGCTTTTCCTGTTGTATTAATCACATCTGCTTCATTAGGATTATTCACCACTCCAGTTTTAGTATTAATTGTTGCTGATGTAACAGAAGATTTCACTTGGTCATCAGTAATCTTGTCTCCTTCGAATACTACTAACTTATTGGTAGTTGATTTCACTACATTTACTTCTATATCTACAGTATTTTTATAATTTTTTCCATCTCGACTATGAACTACTGGCACTTTTATAACACCGGCATTCTCTTTCGCTACGTCAGTAGCAACAACTCCCGTAGACATTCCTTGATCATCTAGAGTAGCCGTAGCATTAGTTTCATCCAGTTTTCTCTTGTATTCTTCTGATTCAATCGTTTCTTTCGCTTTTGATTTAGATAGCTCCTTGATCTTATCTAAACTAGTTCCGACTGGAACAGTGATTTTATCAACATCAGTAAATGAATCGATATACAAGGTCTTTTTATATTTGTAGTTCGGTTCATTTGAATATTTAAGACTTGGAGCATTGACATTTTCTGAAACATCATAAAAATTGGAATCATTATTTCCATATCTATGGAGAACATTTCCCAAACTATCATCTCCTGGAAATCCATTTTGACCTGAAACTTCAAAGGTAGAACTACCCACATAATCTGCTGTTGTTTCAAATGGAATTTTAACAATAAAGTCTGATTTACGATTATCTCCAGCTATAATCCCTCTTTTTGAAGAATCAACAAGAAAACTTAGCTCTGACTTAATTTTATCAAATCTAAAATCACTTGTCCATGTATTATTTAGTTCCCAAGCAGACTGTCCGTTAGCAGTATTCAAATCTAGCCTACCACTTGGCGTACCTAGTGAGCCAAGTACAACACCTTTCGGTACTTTAATCGTTACTTTATATTTTGTTTGGAATCCAGTGATAGACGCTCCACCTAAGTTTCGTATGTTTAAATCAATTGTTCCTGTTTGTTTTTTACCATATATAGCATCATCGGTAAACCCATATTTCCCAGATTTCTTTTCACTAGTGATATTAGTTGAAATATTAACGGCTGGACCTGTAGCAATCCCGATACCTCCAATGATATAACCATCTTCGATAGGGTTATTGCCAAGTGTTTTGTTGGTTTGTCCTGGACTTCCTGCTTCAACAGTCACACGAACTTTTGTAGTTCCCTCTGGGATATGGACAGCACGAAGTAAATTTCGCCAACCATTTCCCACACTCCCAGGATTTTGCTCAAACTCCGTTTGTGAATTTCCACTTTTACGCTTCAATTCCGTTAGTTTTTGACCAGTATAAGCATCTACTATTGTTAATTTAACATTTTCTCCTTCTGATGGTAGAGCAAGTGGTCCATAAGCTCCATTATGTAAAACATTCACAAAGAGCAGAGAGTTAGGGTTAACATCCACATCTCGATAAATTCCATTACCTTTCTTCCCTAACTCTAAGTAATAGTCTCTATCAACCCTTCCTAATCCCACTTTTTTCATGTCCTCTGCAGAAATTAACCCAGATAACATACCACCACCTGCATTAGGTCTATTTTGTCCACCAGTGGCTGTTACTTTATCATTATTGCTATATAGCTTAGCAGATTTCGGAGTGTAGGTTTGGTTAGGTTTAGGGGTGATATTGGTAGGGGATTCTCCTTTTACTAGAGTCACCTTTTCTGTATTATTTGTTAATTTCCAACCATTTAGCTTGGTGCCATCTGCTGCCTGTTCTCTGGTAAGTTCTAGTTCCTTCCAATGATATGTAGCTGAACCAACATTCGGACTATTAGTATCTGGACCTAATTGTTGATCCCCACTATCTTTTTGTTTACTAATAGCACTAGAGAAGTTCTGTTCACCAAAACCTTCCTTTAAATTTGCAAAAACACCTGTTTCATTATTATTCCCAAATCTAACAGCATTATTATTGATTGGTGCACCCCAATCAACTTTACCTGATTGATAATAACGAAGAGTATCTTTTTGAGCTTTTAGCTTTTGGAGAGCAGCATGCTTTTCTTTTTCAGTTGTTAGACTAGCTATTTCTACGTTATAAATAGTTTCTGACTTAGTCTTAATCGTGTTCAAAAGTTCAACAAATTCTTTATCTATCTCACCCTCTCCCTTTGCTTCCTCAGTAGAGATTTTAGCCGTAAGTTTTGTAATTTCACCTTGTAATTCTTGTTTAGCTTTTGTCAGTTCATCATCTGATACTCTTGCTACATCTGCAAGCGGAGTTTCTTGAGCACCTGTAGCCGCTCTAAACCCACTTTCCCCTTTTCCAGGAATCACTTGTCCATTACGCGAGTCTTGATTATTGTTTGCTTCCTTCTTTTCTGCTTTTGGCATACTTTCAATAACGAAAGCTTTGTTTTTTAATTCTCGCGTAGCTTTATCTACTTCTTCTTGTGTTGCTTTTTCATTTGATAGGAAGGTTTGAGCCTTAGCTAGTTCTTCCTTAGCATTTTCGATTGTTGCGGCAGTCTTTTCAGATACGCCTGCTTTTTCAAGAGCTGATTGCATACGAGCAATAGCAACTCCCAATTTGCTTGTATCAACCTTTGTAACTTCTGACGCTTCAATTGCTGTTTCTGGTTGTGGTTCCACAGTTGCTGGCACCTCTGGAACTGATGCCGCCGGTTCCATTTCTGAGTCTGTCGAACTTTCACTAGCTAGTGTATTGTCATTCACTTTTGAAAGTGAGAGCGATTCACTCTCTCCCTGTACTCCTCCTTCAGCACCTACTTCTGGTCTAGCTGGAACTACTGGAGAATTAGCTTGAACGCTGCCCCCACCTAAGAAAAACAATCCTGTAGCTACAGCTACACTAGCTACCCCAAAACTAACCTTACGAATGCTATAACGTGTAAATTTTTCCACTTGTGAACGAGCATGTACGCCTTTATTCTTAAACATTGCTACACTCCTTTTGTAATGATTATCTGTTAATATGTTTTGAGAAGGCAAATAAAAAGCCCCCCTAAAATATCGTAGCATATTTTAAATGGGCTTAATTTATTATACTCTTTTTTTATCTACAAATCAAACATTATGACGTAACTAAAAATCTAAAATTTTCTTCTTATACTCAATGAAAATCAAAGAGCAAACTAGGAAGCTAGCCGCAAGCTGTACTTGAGTACGGTAAGGCGACGCTGACGTGGTTTGAAGAGATTTTCGAAGAGTATTATTTGTTAAAACCTTCAGAAGATTAGCTATGACTCGAACTCTAAGAGCACTAAAGGCTGGGCAAAAACCCGCTTTTGTCTTATTTCAATCCACTATACCTGATAATATTTCCTTTCGCTTCCAGAGATTTCTATAAAAAAACGCCACATGGCGTTTTCCTATTCTTATGGTTTAATACGATGTAACATACGTGGGAATGGAATGGCTTCACGGATGTGTTTTGTTCCCGCTGCGAAGGTGACCATACGTTCGATACCGATACCAAATCCACCGTGTGGAACTGTACCGTATTTACGAAGGTCAAGGTAGAATTCGTACTCTGTACGATCCATGCCAAGTTCATCCATCTTAGCGACAAGGGCATCATAGTCTTCCTCACGCATAGACCCACCGATAATTTCTCCATAGCCTTCTGGAGCAAGCAAGTCTGCACAAAGTACGCGCTCTGGATTTCCAGGAACTGGTTTCATGTAGAAGGCCTTGATGGCTGCTGGGTAGTTCATGACAAATGTTGGCACACCAAAGTGGTTTGAAATCCAAGTTTCGTGTGGTGAACCAAAGTCATCGCCATGCTCAAGATGCTCGTAGTCAGCATCTTCATCATTTTCATGCTCTTGTAAGAGATCAATGGCTTGATCATAAGTGATACGTTTAAATGGCTCTGCAATGTAGCGTTTCAAGAGCTCTGTATCACGTTCCAAGGTTTCCAAGGCTTGAGGCGCACGGTCAAGAACACCTTGAAGAAGAGCTTTCACATAAGCTTCTTGCAAGTCAAGCGACTCATCATGTGTCAAGTAGGAGTACTCTGCGTCCATCATCCAAAACTCAGTCAAGTGACGGCGTGTTTTTGATTTTTCAGCACGGAATACTGGACCAAAGTCAAAGACACGACCAAGAGCCATAGCTCCTGCTTCCAAGTAAAGCTGACCCGATTGGCTCAAGTAGGCTGGCGTGCCAAAGTAGTCTGTTTCAAAGAGTTCAGTTGAATCTTCTGCCGCGTTTCCTGAAAGGATTGGGCTATCAAATTTCATGAAACCGTTCTTGTCGAAGAACTCATAAGTTGCATAGATAATAGCGTTACGGATTTGCATCACGGCCACTTGCTTACGAGAACGAAGCCACAAGTGACGGTTGTCCATCAAGAAGTCTGTTCCGTGTTCTTTTGGTGTAATTGGGTAGTCTTGAGATTCACCAATCACTTCGATGTCTGTAATGTCCAACTCATAACCAAATTTAGAACGTTCGTCTTCTTTAACAATTCCTGTCACATAAACAGAAGTTTCTTGGCTCAAGCGTTTGATGACATCAAACTTCTCAAGTCCTACTTCTTCACCAAATTTTTCTACAAAGTTTGGTTTAAAGGCTACACCTTGGAAGAAAGCTGTTCCATCACGCAATTGCAAAAAAGCGATTTTTCCTTTTCCTGATTTGTTGGCAACCCAAGCACCAATCGTCACTTCCTGACCAACATAGTCTTTTACATCAATAATCGTTACACGTTTTGTCATTGTTTTTCCTTTTTCTTTTTTATTCTTTATGGCAAACCACTTCTATATTGTTCCCATCTGGATCAATCACAAAAGTAGCGTAGTAAATCGGTTGCTCACTGCGATAACCAGGAGCTCCATTGTCTCGCCCACCTGCCTCTAAACCAGCCTCATAACAAGCTTGAACCTCTTCCTTATTTTCTGCTAAAAAAGCAAAGTGAATAGGATTTTGCTTCCCCTGAGCCAGCCAAAAATCACCACCAGGATGAGGGCTGTTTGGGGCAAGAAAACTGATTAGAGAAGTGGTCTTAAAAGCCAATTTATAGCCCAAAGGAGCGAGAAAACTCCTATAAAATCCTTCTGAAATTTGTAAATCCTTTACCTTAATTTCAAAATGATCAATCATTCTCACTACCCATAAATGCTTTCAAGCGTTTAACTGCTTCTTTAAGCGTGTCTAGGTCTGTCGCATAACTGAGGCGCACATTTTCTGGTGCTCCGAATCCTGCTCCTGTAATCAAGGCTAGACCAACTTCTTCAAGAATAGCCGTTGTAAATGCTGTTACATCGCTATAACCTTTCATCTCCATAGCTTTTTTGACATTTGGAAAGAGATAGAAGGCTCCTTGTGGCTTAACGACTTCAAAACCAGGAACCTCACATAATAGCGGATAAATGGTATTGAGACGTTCCTCAAAAGCCTGGCGCATAACTTCCACAGAATCTTGCGGTCCAATTAGGGCTTCGATGGTTGCATATTGTGAAACAGCAGTTAGGTTAGAAGTTGTTTGTCCCGTCAATTTACTCATAGCTGCAATGATTTCAGGATCACCTACCGCATAACCAACTCGCCAACCCGTCATGGCATAGGCCTTAGATACACCGTTGATAACAATGGTTTGCTTACGAATTGCTTCTGATAGACTTGAGATTGGAACAAAGTCATTTCCATTATAAACAAGGCGACCGTATATATCATCAGCTAAAATCAGAATGTCATGCTCAACTGCCCAATTTCCGATAGCTAGTAATTCTTCACGAGTATAAATCATACCAGTCGGATTAGATGGTGAATTAAGAACCAAAACCTTTGTCTTATCTGTCCTAACTAGTTCTAGTTGATCCACCGTAACTTTAAAATCATTGTCTTCTTTAGCTTGAACAAAAACTGGAATCCCTTCTGCCATCTTGACCTGATCTCCATAGCTGACCCAATATGGAGTTGGGATGATGACTTCATCACCTGGATTGACCACAGCCATAAAGAAAGTATAGAGTGAGAACTTAGCACCGGTAGCAAAGGTAACCTCATTACTTGCGACAGAATAGCCATAGTAGCGCTCGAAGTAGGTGTTCACCGCAGCTTTTAATTCTGGTAGACCTGAAGCTACTGTATAGAAGGAAGCCTGTCCTTCTCGAATAGCTTTAACTGCTGCATCCTGAATATTTTCAGGAGTGTGAAAATCTGGTTGTCCCAAGGTCAAGAAAAGGACATCCTTACCTTGAGCTTTTAATTTTTTTGCTCTCGCATCACTAGCCAGAGTCACACTTTCTTCCATTTCTAAAACACGATTGGATAGTTTCATAGGCCCTCCTTATTGACCAATGCTCCTGTTTCAAAATCTACTAGATAAAAATCAGATCCTGACTTGACTTCCCAGATTGGCTTATCTTGATAACGGCCAAAGGTAATCTTGTCAATCTCGCCGGCTCCTTTTTCCTTAGAAACCGCTTCTGCTTTTTCTTGTGAAACACCTTGATTTAGCTGATAAACGTAGATCTTATGGTCATCTTTCCCAATCAGGACAGCAAGTGCTTCTTGTTTTTTATTACGACCAAGAACGCTGTAATAAGATTCCAAGCCATTGTATAAGTCAACCTGATCAGCCTGCTCTAATCCTGCATACTGCTGAGCTAATTTTTCTCCTTCACTTTTAGCTGTTTGATAAGGTTTCATACTCAGAAACACTAGATACAGAAAGGAAGCACTGATAACCACAAACAAAATCGTCATCCCTAGACCATACTGCCACAGTAGATTATTTTTTGCTTTATTTTGTCTTTTTTTCACTCGTCTATTTTACCATCTATCTTGCTTTATTACAAGTGAATATAAGAATACTCTTCGAAAATCAAATTCAAACCACGTCAGCTTCGCCTTGCCGTACCCAAGTACTGTCTGCGGCTAGCTTCCTAGTTTGCTCTTTAATTTTCATTGAGTATAAGAAACCAATTCTATTTCTCCCTTCAAAGCAAACAGATTTTTCTTAGTTAAAACCGAGCAAGAAAAGTAAAGACAGCTCCAAAATCAACCTATTAAAAAACCTGAGCTTGGCACTCAAGTTTTCGTAAGTTCTTTTAATCTATGGAATTATTTTATCATCTATTCTTTTAGCCATTTTTCCTAAAAATACAGGCAATAGAAGGCTAATCATGACTAAAAAGAATCCTAGATAAAGAAATGTTACTACAAAGCCTAAATGGTCAATCAACCAGCCTGTCAGTGGGAAGAAGACAATCATACTCAGGCTAAACATCATAGAGTAGACACTCAACATGGTTGCCCTTACTTCACTTGGAAGGCGCTCTTGCAAATCGTTGTCAAAAATGGGCTGAAAAAGAGCATATAGAGCATTACTAATCAAATAAATCAAAATATAGATTAGAGGTGTTCCAAAGTAGGATAACATATAGGTGACGCCAGTCAGCAGCACGAGGATAGGGAAAAGCTTCAAGGCAGCATAGTTCTTTCCAATCTTACTCGCTAGATAGACTGCGACGATATTTAAGAGACTACCAAGTAGCATAACTGCTGAAATTTGCCAACCACTTAAATCTGGTAACTGATTTTGATAGTAAAAATAAAACATGCACATGAGTGTTCCGACAATCTGAGACAAAATCATCCAGTTGAACAGCATGGGATTTCGCTTCAACTCATCCTTAACAGTCCAAATAATCTGTTTCATCGTCACACTATCAGCTTTTTCTAGCTTGACACTAGGTTCTTTCAGCATCCAAATCAGGAAAAGAACTATGATAGAAGTCGCAATCATGATATAGTAGGTCAGGTGCAATTGGCCATGGACAAAAAATCCTGCCAACACTGTTCCCAAAGACCGAGTTCCTTCTGACACTCCTGATAGGAAGCTTGAAATGGATAGATAACGCTCCTTTAGTCCAGCCTCTACAGCTGAATCATAAACCATTGCTGCGCTTGTTCCTGAATCAAAATTATAAGACAAGGCACTCACAGCCATAGCTAGTGCATAAATCCAAAAATTTCCCTGCCCAGCCAACATAAGAATAGAAGATACAATCCCTGCTATACGACTTAAATAAAGGTTGGTCTTATAGGAATAGCGGTCAGCTAACATACCAGATGGAATTTCACAGAGAAGACTGGTCGTATGAAAAATACTTTCCAGAAGTCCAATCTGCCAAAGAGACATTCCGTTTTGACTGAGAAAGAGAATCCAAAAACTGGTAATCCCTAAAAATGCAAAAAACTCAACTCCGGCCATCAGGCCAATATTTTTCCGATAATTTCTTATTAACATATTTTCTCCTTAACAAGTGTATTATTATTTCTTTTATTCGTCACTTGTTAATCTTTGCCTTACATGATCTCCACCCCTTTTTAGAAGCATTCTTCAATGCCATTATTATTCCTTTAATGATTTATGAAATGATACCGGAAAATAGCTGTTCTGCGGTTTCTATTGCGAGTTTTCCTGTTTATTTTAGCACTTATGTCATCATATTACAAGAGAATATTGGAATACTCTTCGAAAATCAAATGCATTCCAGTAGCAAGTGACTAGAGTTTCGCCAATTTTATAGTTTTACTTATCTTTGAGCAAATTTCTTGCAAGGTGTTTTCTTTTGTTGTAATATATTTTATAACAACGAGAGAGTTCTCGGAAATTTAAGAAAAAGGAGACACATCATGTCTAAAAAAGTATTATTTATCGTCGGATCCCTACGTCAAGGTTCTTTTAACCACCAAATGGCTCTCGAAGCTGAGAAAGCACTTGCTGGTAAAGCGGAAGTTAGCTACCTTGATTATTCATCTGTTCCTCTCTTCAGCCAAGATTTGGAAGTTCCAACTCACCCAGCTGTAGCTGCTGTTCGTGAAGCGGTTCTCGCTGCTGATGCCATCTGGATTTTCTCTCCAGTCTACAACTTCTCTATCCCTGGAACAGTGAAGAACTTGCTTGACTGGCTATCTCGTGCCCTTGACTTGTTTGATACACGCGGCGCTTCTGCCCTTCAAGACAAGTTTGTCACAGTATCATCTGTAGCCAATGCAGGTCACGATCAACTCTTCGCTATCTACAAAGACCTCTTGCCATTTATCCGTACACAAGTCGTTGGTGATTTCACTGCTGTACGTGTTAATGACTCTGCCTGGGCAGACGGAAAATTGGTTCTTGAAGAAACAGTCCTAAACTCACTTGAAAAACAAGCGGAAGACTTGGTTAATGCTATCAAGTAACTAATATAATAAAAGCGAACAAGACTACTTTTCTGACACTCAGAAGACTAGCTTGTTCGCTTTTTTCTCATTTATAAACTAAAATAGCTGATGATACATATTGTCAAATACAAAATATCTTTTCATACTTCCTTTACAAAAACCAATTCCTGTGGCTGTGACAAATCTTCTCGGTAGTTAAATCCCGCAAAACTTAAGCGACGAGCTTCATCGACCGTCTGTACTTGATTTTCTATCAGGGCTGTCAGGAAAGCACCACGCGCTTTCTTGGAAATAGTTGAATGAATTTTCAGCTGACCACCTCTATCCTCCATGAATTTGAAGGTCACCATCTTTTCTCTAATTTCCTTAGAAAATACCGTCTCAAACTCGGACGACAAGAGAGAGAAAATCACTTCTTCCTGCGTCACAGCTTCATCATAGACTGCCTTCCAATGGTTCTTCAAAGTCTTACCAGCGACTTTTAATTTCATCAAAAAATCCAAACGGTGAGGTGCCATAGGTGACAAGGCTGGAACAACACCGTACAAAGCCGAAGTAATAAAGACATGATTTTCAAGATAGGCTTGTTCCGCCTCGGTCAATTTGTCTCGCTTGATATGGCGATACATGAGCCCATCAAAAAGTTTCAAGGCTGGGTAGTGTTGAGCAGTTTGCCTTTTCAAAGCTTGGATATGTTGAAATTCTTCCGCAGCCTTCTCAGCTGATACCTTGTAAAAACTCTCCAATTGACTAGTAGAATAGAGGGCCAAGGCATCCAGCACAGCCTGACTTTCTGGTTTTAAAGGAGCGGCTTCAATACTTGGCAAATCTGTGTTCATTTCTTTTGCTGTTGGGATTAAAATTTTCATATTGATAGTGTAGCATATTTTTTTGTCACTACCAAGAAATTCATCTGAAAAACCTCGATTTGACCGAGGTTTCTCTATTTATTTGGGCCATCCTAACCAGACAGCCACGAGAACAAGGGCTAGCCCAGCTAAACTTGTTAAGATAGATAAGAATTTATCTTTTTTCTCCTTGAACTGAGAAAAACCTATCTTCAAAGCGAGCAGTCCGAGTAGCATTGAAGCAAGCATCAAATAAAAACCCATTTCTTTGTCCTCCATTAGTCTTAATTTACTCTATTATAACATATATTTCTTAAATAAACCTTTTTTTACTGGACTTTAAAGGTCTTGAGATAGTTGTCTTTTCCTACTTGACCTTCGAAAGCTTTACCATTTTCAAGGTAAGGGAGGTCATCTGATACTGAGGCCTTAACCTTGTAAATCTTGCCATCAACTTTAAAGAAGTAGACGGTGTCGCCCTTGATAACAGCTGATTTGAGGTCTGCTACCACACCCTTGATGCTTTCTGTCGTTGCATTGTCAATTTCAAGATCGTTTTTATTAGCATACTTGCTGAGCATCTCTTCCACTGTAGTAGCTACGATGACATTCTGGTACTCGACTGCGTCCACCAAAGCATACTCTTTGACCAAGCCTGCATTGTCCTTCAAGCCCATGATGTAGAGAGGCTTGTCATTGAGGTTGATGAGGATTGGGAAGGTCGCCTTGTAGGATTTCTCCTGAACAGCACCTTCGGCTGATTCACGGGCTGATTCTTCGGTCGCAGAAGCCAAACTGTACTTAGTGATTTCTCCTGTCCGCATATTTTCAAGGATAAAACCAAGATTACTTTCATCTGCATTGGCCGATGTCACACCTGTATAGAGGTAAATATCATTACCGATAGACAAATAATTATATCCCTTGGTAGTCTGGGTCACGTTTTTCTTGGAAATCATAGCATTCCAGAAACCATCCTTGTACTTGCCGTTGTAGTTGATTTGCTCAATAGTTTCCTCAGCTGGATAAACCCTGTCCACCCATTCTGGAACATCTGACAAGCTGTATTCCTTGGTTTCTCCATTTGTGGCATCCAAGATAATGACTGAAACGGGACGAGGAACTGCAAGTCCAAATTGCTTTTGGTAAACCGTTGCTACATAGAAAGGGTTGCCCTCATCGTCTACCTCGAAAGATGGAGTCTTGAAGATTTTAGTTGGGTACTTCAAGCGCAGGTGGCGTTTGACATCGCGGTTAAAATACTCCGAGTCCGAATACTTGATTGGTGTCTTCAAGTCCACCAAGTCCGCATTACCAGTTACCATGTCCACCTTAATATATTCGCCGATTCCCTTGGCCTGATTGTTAAACCACTTGATAGGATCTGCATATTCTAGTGGTGTGACTCGATAAGGCTTCCCATCAATCGTCAATTGGGTATAGGTGTCTGCCGCTACGTACTGCGACACCTTATCCGTTAGGGAACCCAAGTAGCGGTCGCCAATTTTTTCAGCAGTACTTCTATCTAAGATAGGAACCTTACTGGTGTCAGTCTTAGGAAATTCAGTAAAGTCTTTTTCCGTAACCGTGACTACATTGGCATAATTTTTAGCCTGAAAAATGCTGGAAGTCACCAAGGAAACCAAGGCTGCTAAGAGAAGAATTCCTCCAATCGAAGCTAAAAGAACTTTCCCTAACCGATTGATTTTGAAACCCTCAAGATTTAAGGCAGCTTCCGCCTTGCCGTGGCGCACATGAACCGTTTTGACAAGGTTTATCCCCTTACCAAAGCCAAATAAGATTGCCACAACTAACAAATGCCCACAGAGGAAGAAGAGAAATTCCCAGCTGGTCAGGTTAAGGGGCGGTAAAAAGATATACCAGGTCGTTGCGATAAAAATAAGTTCAAAGATTATCCGTTTCATTTGCTTTCCTCCTAAATGATTCGTCCTTCCAAGTGATCCAGTTCATGCTGGCATATCTGAGCTGGGAAGCCTGTCAAGGTAATGGTCTGTTCCTGCCACTTGCTGTCACGATAGGCAACCCTTATGGTTTCATAGCGGGTCGTCGGTCGAACCCCAGCCAAGGACAAACAGCCTTCTTCTGTCTCATAAAGTCCTTCTGAGGACAGGAGCACTGGGTTAAACATGACCACAGGAACCAAGCCCAGATTAAATATAATCACGCGCTTCTGCACTCCAATCATATTGGCAGCCAGACCAACACAGGTCTCACGATTCGCTAAGAGTGTATCCTGCAAATCTTTGGCAAGATAAAGGTCTTCCTGACTTGCCGGCTGAGATACCTGAGATAAAAATAAGATATCCTTTACAATTTTCTTTTCCACTTCCTCACACTCCTCTTACTTTTTACTATATTATAGCAATTATAGCACAAAAGCCGATAACTGCAAGCCCTTTCCCTCAACTGTAGCAAAAAGCCATCCGAAGATGACTTTTTTTAAATCGCATTCTTGTCAAAACCGAGTTTACGTTGAACAAACTTAACAATTTCGACGATGATAATCATTGAGAAGCTTCCGCCCATAACGATTCCCCATTGTGACAAGTCTAGTTTGGTTACGTGGAAGATTCCTTCAAGTGGTTCTACGACGATTGTTGCCATGAGAAGGATGAAGGATACCAAGATGGACCAGTTGAAGGTCTTAGACTTGAATGGGCCAACTGTCAAGATGGATTGGTAGACAGACTTGACATTGTAGGCATGGAAGAGCTGAATCAAACCAAGGGTTGCAAAGGCCATAGTAAGGGCATCAGCATGAATGGCATGATTGTCACCCACATGTACTGGATAAGCAATTGCAAGGCCATAAACACTCATAACAATAGCTGCTTGGAGTACACCTTGGTAGATGATAGAACTCAAAACACCACCTGAGAAGAAGTTTGCCTTGCGTCCACGTGGTTTATGATTCATGACACCAGGCTCAGCAGGTTCAACACCTAGAGCGATAGCTGGGAAGGTATCCGTTACCAAGTTGATCCACAAGAGATGAACTGGCAGCAAGACGTCCCAACCAAACAAGGTTGATAGGAAGATGGTTAATACTTCAGCAGTATTGGCAGAAAGTAAGTACTGAATAGTCTTTTGAATGTTTGAGAAGACCTTACGTCCTTCTTCAACTGCAACGATAATAGTCGCAAAGTTATCATCTGCAAGAATCATGTCAGATGCACCCTTAGAAACCTCTGTACCAGTGATTCCCATACCGATACCGATATCGGCTGTTTTCAGAGCTGGCGCATCATTGACACCATCACCTGTCATGGCAACGACTTTGCCTTGTTTTTGCCAAGCCTTGACGATACGAACCTTGT
Source organism: Streptococcus sp. SPS1 (assembly GCF_030439915.1). Taxonomy (GTDB): domain Bacteria; phylum Bacillota; class Bacilli; order Lactobacillales; family Streptococcaceae; genus Streptococcus. Next base: position 33,388 of record NZ_JAQFJG010000010.1, on the reverse strand, counting down.
GCTCTGGAGACACGCGGGCATAAACAGAGTATTGACCAACTACTTTTTCAAAGTCTTCATCTGACAGTTCATTGAGCTCAGCACCAGTTAAAACGTGGCCTTCTGTATCATTTGCATCAATGATTCCCAAACGTTTGGCAATAGCTTCTGCAGTATCTTGATGGTCTCCCGTAATCATGATTGGACGGATTCCAGCTTCCTTGGCTACACGAACAGCCTCAGCTGCCTCAGGACGTTCAGGGTCAATCATCCCAATCAAACCAGTAAAGATTAAATCATTTTCAAGCTCTTCAGAAGTAAGGTTTTCTGGAATACTATCGATAATCTTATAAGCACCTGCAAGGACACGCAAGGCTTGGTAGGCCATTTCAGAGTTGTTTGTATGGATGAGGTTTGTAACCTTCTCATCAATCGGAGCAATATCCCCAGCTTTGTCACGAAGAACACAACGTTTCAAAAGTTGGTCTGGCGCACCTTTGACTGCTACAAGGAAACGACCATCTGGCAATGGGTGAACCGTTGACATGAGCTTACGATCAGAGTCAAATGGCAACTCGGCCACACGAGGATATTTCTCTAAAAATCCTTTAACATCGCAGCCCTTGTCCAAGGCATACTGGATAAAGGCTGTTTCGGTTGGGTCACCAATCAAGTTTCCTTCCACATCGATTTTCGTATCATTGGCCAAAACAACTGAACGAAGAAGTGGCATTTCAAGACCTAGTTCAATGTCATCAGCTGAGTCATGTAAGACCGCATCGTAAAAGACTTTTTCGACTGTCATCTTGTTCATGGTCAGCGTACCAGTCTTATCAGAAGCGATGATTTCTGTTGAACCAAGTGTTTCTACTGCTGGCAACTTACGAACGATGGAATGGCGTTTGGCCAAAACTTGAGTACCAAGGGAAAGAACGATGGTAACGATAGCAGGAAGTCCTTCTGGAATGGCTGCAACGGCAAGGGCAACAGAAGTCAACAACTCACCAAGTGGATTTTTCCCTTGGATAAAGACACCAACTACAAAAGTAACAAGGGCAATGACCAAGATTGCATAGGTCAAAACCTTAGAAAGGTTGTTCAAGTTTTGTTTGAGTGGTGTATCCGTCTCATCCGCATCTTGGAGCATGCCAGCAATATGACCAACTTCCGTGTACATCCCTGTATTGACAACAACACCAAGACCACGACCATAAGTCACATTTGAGTTTTGGAAGGCCATATTGACACGGTCACCAATACCAGCATCTGCAGCAAGCTCAACTGTCAAATCTTTTTCGACTGGCACAGACTCACCTGTCAGAGCAGCTTCTTCGATTTTAAGCGAGTTAGCTTCTAATAAACGAAGATCCGCTGGTACTACATCACCTGCTTCGAGGGCAACAATATCACCTGGTACCAATTCTTTAGAGTCAATCTCCGCCATGTGCCCATCACGAAGAACACGGGCAGCTGGACTAGACATGGATTTGAGGGCTTCGATAGCTTCCTCTGCTTTCCCTTCTTGGTAAACACCAAAGGCAGCGTTGATGATTACCACGGCTAAGATGATAATGGCATCTGCGATATCTTCCCCACCAGAAGTCACGACTGACAAAATAGCTGCCGCAACTAGGATGATAATCATCAAATCCTTAAATTGCTCGATGAATTTGACTAGGATTGATCGTTTCTCGCCTTCTTCGAGTTCATTGTGGCCAAATTCAGCAAGGCGCTTTTCTGCCTCACTTGATGACAAACCTTGCTCGGTCGCATCCACAGCCTTCAAGACCTCTTCAGGACTCTGAGTGTAAAACGCTTGGCGTTTTTGTTCTTTTGACATGTGTCTCCTCCTTGACATTGTGTGCAAAACAGACTCTCTTTTCCTCATCGTATATTTTCACGACAAACAAAAAGAGACCTGTTAATCATAACAAGTCTCGCTGTTTAAGATAGTGCCGGAAAGCATACTTTTCAGTATAAAATTCGGAATGACGACACTATCACAGGTTTCTGCCAGCTACTCCCTTGAGTAGTACTATTATACCAAATTTTGAAAAATTTTCAAGGAATTGAATCATCTTAGACAGTGAAACTATCATGACTAACCATTGCTATTTCATCAATAATCAATAGTTAATACTTGAACACTTTCTCTATTATTCGAAATTTCTTCATCAAGATAGTCTACAGTAACATCTGTTGTATGCAAGTCATAACGCAACAGAAACCATAAATATCCTTTAGATAGTGATTTTCTTTTTATTTGAACTACTGTAGGAATGCCTTTCTTATAGGATACACTTTTTAATCTTTCCTCTATTCTATAACGATCTGCTGTAAATTTACTTGTAATAAATTGATTAAATGCCTCTTTATTAATGAAAGCAACAGCTATCAATACAATAGAAAGCATATAGAGAAAATATTTAGAAAGCTGTACTGAGTATTTTAAAGAATAAATGACCATAATCCCCAAAACAAATAATACAATTGTCATATTATATCTACTGAAACTATCTAAATTTTTTGCTTCATCATAGGGCATTGATACAATGTACATAGCTAACAAATTAAGATGATAAATAATATAAGTTAAGCTAGGAAAAACGACTAACTCTATTCCCAATATTTTCTTTTTAGCTAAAATACAATAGATTAAAACTCCCCCTATTAACACAAGCAAAATTAAAATAATATTATCAAATGAAAAAATTCGTTGAGCATATTGAAACATTATCTCAATTATTTTGCTTTTTCCTTTATCTAACAAATTCTCCTTATAACTCACTAAACTAAATGAATGTTTTGACTTATTTCCTGCAATAAAAACATAAGAAACATGTGCTTTCCATAAAATGTTTACAAAGACAATCCCAACAACTACATAGAATGTTTGTAACCAAATATGAAACCGTAATTCTTTTCTCATCCTAAAAGAATAGAAAATCATGAGAAATAGTGCAGAAATCACAAAAAATATACCACTTGTTTTTACAGATATCAAAAATAAAAAAATTAAACTAAGCTGATAAGTTATTTTTTGTAAACTCTTTTGATAAAAGACAATTATGTTGATAGTAGCCAATGCTAATGATGTCAACAATGTATCTACAAGTAAATCATAGGGCTGAATATTTACTATAAAGAGTAGTATGATAAACATTATGACTGGGATACTATACTTTTTCGAATTTCTAGAAATCCATACAAAAAATGTAAAGCATGCACTAAGTACTAGCCAAGATTGGGCAACACTCATAAATCCTTCAGAATGAAGACCTGTAATTTTTGACATATAGTAAATAAAGCTGGCACTACCTGTCGCATAACTTTGAAATTGTATTAGGTCAGATTGAAAATTAGGAAATTGATTATATGTTACAATTTCTTTAGCTACTATCCCCCAATGTGAAAAATTATCATAATGAATCCATAAATTATCTTTTAAAAGGATAAATAAGAATACCATAGCAAGAAAAAAACAAAAGATTTGCTGAATATATTTTTTATCAGTTATCAAATAAAGAGAATATTTATTCAGAAAGATTCCTATACAAAAAAGAACAATCGAGGTCAGCTTCAATATATTCAAAAGACCTGAAAGAAAGATGATTGTCCCAATACCTGAAAAAACTACAACTGGAATAAAAGAAACTTCTATTTTCGTCTTTAATCTAAAAAAACTGAAATATCCAAAAATTGATAAAAATAATAAGAGCATTCTAAAAACAATTAGCATGGTAACTCCTTCTCTCTAAACACCCACCTTCTTTGAACTTGATAACTGGCGAGAAATAAGATTGTATCGACTACTATTTTAATAGCTGTTTCAGAACCAGAAAACATATTCCAAACAACTGTCACCATTGCTGCAGACAACAACATTTGGAAAGCAGCCAAGCTATAGTATTTCACAATCGTTTTATAAATCCTTTTTTCACCATCAAAGACAAAATTCTTATTTATTGTAAAATTAAAATAAGATGAAATTATTCTTGCCAAAATAGTTGATAATAGAATCAACAGTGCCCCCCTATGAATTCCTACAGATAGGGAAAGCCAAAGGAACAACTGAAACAATCCAATATCAACTAAAAAGGAAGAAAGAGAAGATAACAAATATTTAAAGAATGATGCAAAGATTACTTTATAAATTCTCAATGAATCTTTAATAGGATTGAAATGAGTTTCAGCATTCCCATCAAAGTAAATAGTTTCAATCCTTATTTCTTTGATGGGAATTGAATTATCAAATGTATGGATTAACATTTTAGTTTCATACTCAAATCGTTCACCTGAAATCTCCAACATTTCATGTAAAATTGCCTTTGGAAAGCCTCGAAGTCCAGTCTGAGTATCTGTAATTTTTCTACCATAAAGCAATTTAAATACTAATTTTGTAAGCTTATTACCAAATTTACTTTTTGGTGGAACATTTTCAGAATCAAAATCACGACAACCTAAAATGAGTGAGTCAGGATAATTAGAAATTGTCTCTACCATAGATAAGACATCTTCAACCCTATGTTGTCCATCCGAATCAGCAGTGACAATCCCGTTATATTCTTCTACATTTGGCATTGTCAGAAAATAGTTAAAGGCATTTTTTAAGGCACGACCCTTTCCTAAATTTTTTGCATGGGTTAATATCTGACATCCTTGTTTATCTCTTAGTTGTTCAAAAATATAACCACATTCTGACCTACTTCCATCATCTACAATTAGAATATCTTCTAACCCAGATTGCCTTAATTTTTCTATGTATTGAATCAAATCAAGTGGAGGATTTAGGGCAGGAATAACAATCAATGTTTTCATATAATCTCCTTTGGTATCTGCTAATATTTTTGTATAAAAAAGCATAAACTTCCAGATATCATTTTATCATGTTTCCTAAAAAAAAAAAGCATTTTCTGCTTTATATTTTCTTACTTTTATCTGTCCTATTTGAATTTTCCCTTGAAAACCAGTATAATGGTAGAATGCTATGTGACTGGAAAGGAAGTTGAATGAAGCAATCTATCTCAAATCTCAAGTTAGCTGAACGTGGGGCCATTATCAGTATTTCGACCTATTTGATCTTGTCTGCAGCGAAATTGGCTACTGGCCATCTTCTTCATTCATCCAGTTTGGTGGCCGATGGTTTCAACAACGTGTCGGACATCATTGGAAATGTGGCCCTCTTGATAGGGATTCGGATGGCGCGCCAGCCTGCAGACCGGGACCACCGTTTTGGTCATTGGAAGATTGAAGATTTGGCTAGCTTGATCACTTCTATTATCATGTTCTATGTTGGTTTTGATGTGCTGAGGGACACCATTCAAAAGATTATCAGTCGTGAAGAAACGGTCATTGATCCTCTTGGTGCAACTCTGGGAATCATTTCTGCAGCGATTATGTTTGTGGTCTATCTCTACAATACTCGCCTCAGTAAGAAATCCAATTCCAAGGCACTAAAGGCTGCCGCAAAGGACAATCTTTCTGATGCTGTTACCTCACTTGGTACTACCATTGCCATCCTAGCTAGTAGTTTCAATTATCCGATTGTGGATAAACTGGTCGCTATCATCATCACTTTCTTTATCTTGAAAACTGCCTATGATATCTTCATCGAGTCTTCCTTTAGCCTTTCAGATGGCTTCGACGACCGCCTGCTTGAGGATTATCAAAATGCCATCATGGAAATTCCCAAGATCAGCAAGGTTAAGTCCCAAAGAGGCCGCACCTACGGTAGCAACATTTACCTTGATATTACGCTAGAAATGAATCCTGACTTATCTGTTTATGAGAGTCACGAGATTGCGGATCAGGTCGAATCTATGCTGGAGGAACATTTTGGAATCTTTGATACCGATGTCCATATCGAGCCAGCACCTATCCCTGAGGATGAAATTTTAGACAATGTCTATAAAAAATTGCTTATGCGTGAACAATTGATTGACCAAGGAAACCAACTAGAAGAACTCTTGGCTGATGATTTTGTCTATATTCGCCAAGATGGAGAGCAGATGGATAAAGAGGCTTATAAGACCAAAAAAGAGTTAAATTCTGCTATCAAGGACATTCAAATTACTTCCATCAGTCAAAAAACCAAACTCATCTGCTATGAGTTAGATGGTATCATCCATACCAGTATCTGGCGTCGCCACGAAACCTGGCAAAATATCTTTCATCAAGAAACCAAAAAAGAATAGAGAAATCCTTTCATGAGACGGGATTTTTCTATTCTTTTATACTCAATAAAAATCAAAGTGCAAATTAGGAAGCCGGTCACAGGCTGTACTTGAGTCGGCAATGTGAAGCCGACATAGTTTGCACTTTGATTTTCGAATAGTCTTAACTATCAAATTCACTGAGATACTCATAGCGTTCGTATTTTTCAAGGAGTGCTTCATTTTTCTCATCCAATTCTTTTTGGAGAGTAGCCAGCTTACCAAAGTCAGAGCCGTTAGCCTGCATTTCCTCTTCAATAGCAGCGATACGTTTTTCCAAGGTTTCAATATCACCTTCAATACTTGCCCACTCCTGCTTTTCTTGGTAGGTCATGCGTTTCTTGTCTTCTCGAACCTTGACCACTTTTTCCTTTTCGGCCTTTTGCACTTGATTGGCCATATCTGTTTCAAAAGCTTTTTCATCAAGATAGTCGGTGTAATGACCAAAGAAAGGACGAATCTTGCCATCCTCAAAAGCGAGAATCTTGGTCGCTACCTTATCCAAGAAATAGCGGTCGTGACTGACTGTTAAAACGGGACCTGCAAAACCTTGCAAGAAATTCTCTAAGACTGTCAAAGTTGCAATATCTAGGTCATTGGTTGGCTCGTCTAAAAGAAGAACATTTGGTTTCTCCAAGAGCAGTTTGAGGAGATAAAGACGTTTTTTCTCTCCACCAGATAATTTCTCAATCAAGGTCCCATGCGTCGAACGTGGGAAAAGGAACTGCTCCAGCAACTCAGCGATGGAAGTCGTAGAACCACCACTGGTCTTGACCTCTTCTGCCACTTCCTGCAGGTAATTGATCACACGCTTGCTTTCATCCAAACCCTCAATTTGTTGAGAGAAATAGGCGATGCGAACAGTTTCCCCAATCACAACTTGTCCTTTAGTTGACTCAAGACTTCCTGCAATTAAGTTGAGTAAGGTTGATTTTCCAACACCGTTGTCCCCAACGATTCCGATACGATCTTTGACCTGCACCAAGAGATTAAAATCTTGCAAAATGGGCTTGTTTTCATAGGCAAAAGAAACATCCTGAAACTCGATGACTTTCTTCCCAATCCGACTGGTTTCAAAGTTCATGGTCAAATCTGTTTCAGCAACGCCACCTGAGACTTCTTTCTTCAAGTCGTGGAAACGATTGATACGAGCCTGCTGCTTGGTTGCACGCGCCTGCGGTTGTCTGCGCATCCAGGCCAATTCTTGTTTGTAGAGTTGTTCTTTTTTGTGAAGAAGAGCCGCATCGCGCTCATCTTGTTCAGCCTTAAGGCGAACATAGTCCTGATAATTGCCTTGATACTCGGTCAATCCAGCTCGATCCAACTCGAAAATCCGCGTTGACAGTGCATCTAGGAAATAGCGATCATGGGTGATAAAAAGGACAGTCTTCTTGGAATTTTTCAAAAAGAGGGTCAGCCACTCAATAGTCGCAATGTCCAGATGGTTGGTCGGCTCGTCCAGCAGCAAGAGGTCGTGATTACCAAGAAGAACTTGCGCCAACTGGACCCGTCTTCTCAGACCACCTGACAATTCCCCAACAGGAGTGGATAAGTCCTGAATCCCCAGCTTGCTGAGAACGGTCTTGACCTGACTCTCAATTTCCCAAGCTTGAAGAGAGTCCATTTCAGCCATGACCCGTTCCAAACGCGCCTGCTTGTCCTCACTGTAGTTTAGCATAAGGAGTTCATACTCACGAATGAGCTGGATTTCCTTGAGGTCGCTGGATAGGACCGTATCCAAGACCGTCTTGCTATCATCAAAATCAGGATCTTGGGTCAAGTAACCAATCTGGTAATCATTCTTAGCTGAAAAGGGACTGACATCCCCATCAAATCCAGAAACACCAGAAAGGACATCTAAAAGGGTGGTCTTCCCTGTTCCATTGACACCAATCAAACCAATTCTGTCTAGGTCATGGATGATAAAGGAAATATCCTTAAAAACGGTCTTGTCACCGACGGATTTACTTAGTTTTTCAACGATAAAATCACTCATTTTTTCTCCCTCAGGTAAGCATGGATGGCTTGACGGTCATTTTCCAATTCTCCATCGACAATGGCATACTCAATCTCTGTTAAAATCTCTCCCAAGTCTGGCCCCGGCTGATAGCCATATTCCTTAATCAAAATACCACCGTTGATTTGGATTTCTTTCTTATCATGAATTGTCAAACTCTGGTAGGTTTCTGTAATAGCTTGCGGATTGACTGGTTTCCCTTGAGCCTGACGAAGATTTTCAGCCTGTAAAAGTAAATCCAAGTCAAAGCGATAACAATCGCGCTTGCTCAATTCTCCCTTTTCACGCAAGGCCAAAATAGTCAGTAAATCCTGAACTTGCTTGGCAAACTGGCGTGAGGTCTTCCAAGCCTTCAAAAATGGCTGCGCATTTTCAATCTCCAAAGTCCACAGTAGAGCCGCCCAAGCTTGCTCTGAAGATGCAAAGATGAAATCAGTCTCCAAATCAAACAGTCTGTTAAGCTTGTCTTGGCTAGCTGACATATCAGGGAGATAGTCATAAGCTTGACTCTCAATCATGGAAGCCAAACCTCTTCTCCAAAATGGAGCCAGCAAGAGTTTATCAAACTCGACGAAGGTACGCTCCACAGAAATTTTCTCCAAAAGTGGCGTCAAAGTCTTCATAGCTTTAAAGGTTTCTGGCTCAAGTTCAAAGCCAAGACTGGCCTGAAAACGGAAACCACGCATAATCCGTAGAGCATCTTCGTTGAAACGCTCACTAGCTACACCAACCGCTCGTAAGACTTGCTTTTCCAAATCTTCTAAACCATGAAACAAGTCAATGATTTCTCCTGTCTCATCCAAGGCAAAGGCGTTGACTGTAAAATCACGGCGTTTGAGGTCTTCTTCTAGCGAACGCACAAAGGAAACCGCACTGGGTCTTCGATAGTCCACATAGACATCTTCTGTCCGAAAGGTAGTTACCTCATACTCCTCATCCCCATCTAAAACCAAGACGGTTCCATGCTCGATTCCGATATCGGCTGTTCGCGGAAAAATCTGCTTGGTCTCCTCTGGATAGGAAGACGTCGCAATATCCACATCGTGGATGGGACGATTGAGGAGGGCATCTCGAACAGAGCCCCCAACAAAATAGGCTTCAAAGCCTGCTTCTTTAATTTTTTCTAATACTGGTAAAGCCTTCTGAAATTCAGAAGGCATTTGCGTTAATCTCATAATAAGTGTTCTAATCCATAGACAAGCTCATGACGCTTGACAACTTCTTTAATTCCCAAATTCACCCCTGTCATGAAGGAGCTGCGATCATAGGAGTCATGACGGAGGGTCAATCCTTCTCCCTGATTGCCAAAGATGACTTCCTGATGAGCTACCAAGCCTGGCAAACGAACTGAGTGGATGCGCATGCCATCAAAATCAGCACCACGGGCACCTGCAATCAATTCTTCCTCATCAGGCGCACCTTGCTGAGTAGACTCTCGAACTTCCGCCATCAACTCAGCTGTTTTAATGGCTGTTCCACTCGGAGCATCCTTTTTCTTGTCATGATGGAGCTCGATAATCTCCACATTTGGGAAATATTTGGCAGCCTGCGTCGCAAATTGCATAAGCAAGACAGCACCCAAGGCAAAGTTAGGAGCAATCAAGCCACCCAAATCTTGGGCACGAGAAAATTCTTTTAGCTCTGCAATTTCTTCACTTGTGAAACCAGTCGTTCCAACTACTGGAGCAAAGCCATTTTCAAGAGCAAAGCGTGTATTTTCATAGGCAACAGTTGGAGTAGTAAAATCTACCCAGACATCCGCTTCAAAGCCTGCTAAATCAGCCTTATCCTTGAAAACAGGAATTCCCTGCCATTCTGACTCAGACTCAAAAGGATCCAAAACTGCTACCAAGTCCAAGTCTGGATCAGCCAAGACCATCTGACAAGCAGCCTGGCCCATCTTTCCCTTAAAACCGGCAATAATTACTCGAATACTCATCTCTACTCCTGTCTAAGATACAAAGGACGTTAGCTGCCTATGAAAAATAGGGAATGGCGCTGACTTTCCACGAAAGGCAAGACAGGCATCTTTTTTCAAGAGACAGGTAGTCCGTGTTCAATGGCTATGATACAAGATTTCTTAACTAGCCTAGAAGCGCCAACTAAATCACTGGAATATAACCCAGAGCAATACTTCCTGCTCCTAGGTGGGTTCCAATGACACTACCAAATGTAGCAAGTGAAACATCTGAACTCAATCCAGATTCAATCAAGTGCTGACGCAATTCCTCAGCCTTTTCAGGAGCATTCCCATGAATGACAATGACACGATATTGCCCTGAAGCTGTTGCTTCCTTGATAATCTCAATTAAGCGCTTAGTTGCTTTCTTTTCCGTACGAACTTTTTCGTAAACTTCAATCACACCTTGGTCATTGAAATAGAGGATTGGCTTAATGCTAAGCAAATTGCCCAAAATAGCAGCACCATTTGAAAGGCGTCCACCTTTCACCAAATGATCCAAATCATCTACCATGATAAAGGCTGACGTACGACTGATTTGAATGGCTAGCTTATCCTGAATGCTGGCAAAATCATCGCCCTGGTCACTCCAATTAAAGACGCTTTCAACCATGATACCCAGAGGAGCACTTGTAATCAAAGTGTCTGGAAAAGCAATGGTTAAGCCCTCATATTCATCTATCATATACTGGATATTTTGGTAAAAACCTGAAATTCCAGAAGATAGGAAAAGCCCCAAAGCATGGGTATAACCTTGTTCTTTGAGCGAAGTTAAGATTTCATCTAACTTGGCAATACTTGGTTGACTAGTCTTAGGCAATTCAGAAGCCTGAGCCATTTTTTGGTAAAATTCCTCAGCAGTCAGATTGATGCCTTCGACATACTCCTCACCATCAATATTGACAGGAATATCCAAGACATACAAATCTTCTCTTTGCAAGGTCTCTGCACTGAGATAGGCAGAAGAATCTGTGATAACAGCTAGTTTCATATTAGAACTCCAAATTGATTCCTGGTAAGTCTAATGCAATTTCAGTTACTTCGTAAGTCAAACGGTTGAGCATATTCAAACTTGGGCGAGCCAAAGTTTCCACTTCTTCTTGGCTCAATTCACTTGGTTCATTGACAATACGGCCATCGATGTGGTTTACCTGTGAAATGGTTCCACTGATGACAAACTTATCAAATACAATCATAAAGGTCAAGATGACAATCAAGGAAGTCACTTGATTTTCTTGATCATGTTGGAGCAATTGGAAGTTCACATCCACCTTAGTTTCAGGAGCTCCATTTTCATTTTCCCATTCAAAATTACGCGCATCAAAATGATACTGACTAACAAATTCTTGTTCACGTTTAAGATTCATGTCTTTCTCCCTTGGCTACAATATTATAAGCTATTGTACCATAATTTTTTATTTTCATCTAGTTTTCTAAGTTTTAGTCAATCCCGATTTCAGCTCGAACTACGTCTGCGATAGTATCAACATAGTAGTCCACTTCTTCTGTTGTAGGAGCTTCTGCCATGACACGCAAGAGGGGCTCTGTTCCACTTGGGCGAACAAGAATACGACCATTCCCCGCCATTTCAGCTTCCATCTTCTCGATGATAACCTTGATAGCTGGCACTTCCATAGCCTTTTCCTTCATGGCATTTTCCACTCGGATATTAACTAATTTTTGTGGGTAAATGGTTACTTCTCCTGCCAACTCTGACAAGCTCTTACCAGTTTCCTTCATGATTTTTGTCAATTGGACAGCAGATAATTGACCATCACCAGTGGTATTGTAATCCATCAAGATAACGTGCCCAGACTGTTCACCACCAAGGTTGTAGCCTGATTTTCGCATTTCTTCAACAACGTAGCGGTCACCAACTGCAGTAACTGCCTTGTTAATACCTTCGCGGTCCAAGGCCTTGTGGAAACCAAGGTTGGACATAACGGTTGTCACGATTGTATTTTGAGCCAATTGTCCTTTTTCAGAAAGATATTTCCCGATGATGTACATGATCTTGTCACCATCGACGATGTCGCCATTTTCATCAACAGCAATCAAACGGTCACTGTCTCCATCAAAGGCCAAACCAATCGCTGACCCGCTTTCTTTGACCACTTCTTGAAGGGTTTCTGGGTGCGTAGAACCAACATTAAGGTTGATGTTAAGACCATCTGGTGTTTCCCCAATAACCGTTAATTGAGCACCAAGGTCTGCAAAAATTTGACGGGCACTTGTAGACGCTGCACCATTGGCTGTATCCAGGGCAACCTTCATTCCTTCAAGAGGAGTTCCAGTTGAAACAAGGTATCCTTCATACTTACGCAAGCCTTCTGGATAATCTACCAAGGTTCCCAAGCCTTCTGCACTTGGACGAGGAAGAGTGTCTTCCTCAGCATCTAGCAAGGCTTCAATTTCTGCTTCTTTTTCATCATCTAGTTTGAAGCCATCACCGCCAAAGAACTTGATTCCATTATCAAGGGCTGGGTTGTGGCTAGCAGAAATCATGACACCGGCGCTTGCTCCCTCTGTTTTGACCAAGTAAGCTACTGCTGGTGTTGCCATAACACCTAATTTATATACGTGAATACCAACTGAAAGGAGACCTGCTACCAGGGCAGATTCTAGCATTTCCCCTGAAATACGTGTGTCACGTCCCACAAAGACTTTTGGTGCTTCCGTTTCATGTTGACTCAGAACATAGCCTCCAAAACGTCCTAGCTTAAAAGCTAATTCCGGAGTAAGTTCTACATTAGCTTCTCCACGGACTCCATCAGTCCCAAAATATTTACCCATTTTTATAAAATCCTTTTTCTATTTTTAATTCGTTTTTGAACCAGTTGCTTTCGTTGACGAAGATGTCTCCGATGAACTGCTTGTGCTTGAATTTGATGTGCTTGAACTTGATGCTACTGGTTTTGTAGTCACCTTCATTATTGTATCAAAGGGAGTGATAACTGCCGGTAAGACAACCCCATTGCGGTCGATTGCCTGCAAAGGTACCGAACCACTGTAATTACCTGTTATGCGTTCGCTGGTTGGCAAGACAGCGATAATCTTATCAATTCTATCCAATGTCTCTTGGTCACTCGTAATCGACACTTCTTCATCTGACACCGTGACATTTTCAATCTGTACCCGACTATCAATTTGACTAGGGTCAATCTCTGGTACAACCTTTACCTTATTCTTCTGAGCCTTCTTACCAATCTTGACTGTAATTTTTTGCGGAGTCGCCACAGCGGTCAGCCCATTGGGTAAATCTTCAATGCTCAAAGGAACTTCAATCGTTCCAACACTGGCATCTGTTAGGTCAGCAGTAACCTTGAATTTACGTGTGCTTTCTTGCATTTCACTAGCTAGCGATAGGCGATTTGCACCAGTCAAGACCACTGATACTTCTGAAGCAAAACCGCTAATAAAATACTCATCACTATTATAGCGTATGTCAATAGGGACATTTGTTACTGTATTCGTATAGGTTTCCGTTTTTACCTGCCTAGCACTGGTACTGTTTTGAAAATTCGTCGCCGTAGCATAGACAAATAAGACACAAGCAAAAAAGAGTGAGGATATGATGTATAAACTATTTTTTCTCATGTTTCCATCCTCCTAGCAATCGTTCTTTAAAACTAAGACCTGCTTCCTCTTTTGGAAGTAAGATTTCACGTAATTCTGTTTCAAATTCATCAAGTGTTAGGTTGTGCTTAAAGCTTCCATTATAGGTTATCGAAATTCCTCCCGTTTCCTCTGATACGACAAAAGTCAAGGCATCTGAGACTTCTGATAAACCAATAGCCGCCCGATGTCTGGTGCCAAATTCCTTGGAAATCCCTGTACTTTCTGTCAAGGGCAGATAGGCAGACGTCACAGCGATACGTTCTTCTCTGATAATCACTGCACCATCATGTAGGGGAGTGTTGGGAATAAAAATGTTAATGAGAAGTTCTGCAGAAATCTTAGCATCCAAGGGAATTCCTGTCGAAATATACTCCTGCAAGGTACGTACACGCTGAATAGCAACCAAGGCCCCGATTTTACGAGGACTCATGTATTCAACAGACTTAACAAAGGCACGAATCATCTGTTCCTCAGCACTAATAGGGGCATTGGAAAAGAAATCTGTCGCTCTTCCCAAACGTTCCAAACCAGTCCGAATCTCTGGAGAGAAGATAACAACCGCCGCAATAACCCCATAAGTAATAATTTGATTGATTAACCAAGAAATCGTAGTCAAGCCAATCATATTTGCAAGGATTTGAGCTAAAATAAACACCAAAACTCCACGTACCAAAATCATAATCTTGGTTCCTGCAATAGCTTTTGTAAAATGATATAAAATATAAGCAACAATCAAAATATCAATCAGATTGATAGCTATCGTCCATGGACTTGCAAACAAACTGGTCCAATATTGCAGATTGGATAATTGTTGAAAATTCATCCCTGATATCCTCCCTATCAAAACACTTTCGTCCTATTATACCATTTTCTGGCATTTTTTTCCCTATCCTAGTCCATTTTACATTGAGCAAAAATATGATACAATAAACTGACTAGAAAAAACAAAGGAGAAACTATGTCTCAACTCTATGATATTACCATTGTAGGTGGTGGTCCTGTCGGGCTTTTTGCAGCCTTCTATGCCCACCTACGCCAAGCCAAGGTCCAAATCATCGACTCTCTTCCCCAGCTAGGTGGACAACCTGCTATTCTCTACCCTGAAAAGGAAATCCTAGACGTACCAGGTTTCCCAAACCTGACTGGAGAAGAGTTGACTAACCGCTTGATTGAACAGCTAAATGGATTTGATACCCCTATCCATCTCAATGAAACGGTGCTTGAAATTGAAAAACAAGAAGAAGGCTTTGCCATTACCACTTCTAAAGGAAGTCACCTGACTAAAACAGTTATCATCGCAATGGGTGGCGGTGCCTTCAAACCACGTCCGCTGGAACTAGAAGGGGTTGAGGGCTATGAAAATATCCATTACCACGTTTCCAACATTCAGCAATACGCTGGTAAGAAAGTGACGATTCTTGGTGGGGGAGACTCAGCAGTGGATTGGGCTTTGGCTTTTGAAAAAATTGCACCAACCACCCTTGTTCACCGCAGAGATAATTTCCGCGCCTTGGAACACAGTGTCCAAGCTTTGCAGGGATCTTCTGTGACCATCAAGACACCATTCGTCCCTAGCCAACTCCTTGGAAATGGAAAAACGCTTGATAAACTTGAAATCACAAAAGTCAAATCTGATGAAACCGAAACGATTGACCTAGACCACCTCTTTGTCAACTATGGTTTCAAATCTTCTGTCGGTAACCTTAAAAACTGGGGTCTGGACCTCAACCGCCACAAGATTATCGTCAACAGCAAGCAAGAATCTAGCCAAGCAGGTATCTATGCTATCGGCGACTGCTGCTACTATGACGGAAAAATTGACTTAATTGCGACAGGACTGGGAGAAGCACCAACCGCTGTCAACAATGCCATCAACTACATTGACCCTGAGCAAAAAGTGCAACCAAAACACTCAACCAGTTTATAAAAAAGAACCACGAGTCACATAGGATTCGTGGTTTTATAGTTCATCTACGATCTGATCAGCTCATACCTTTCCCCTTCTTTTTCAAAAATCAAAAATGTCCTATCAAATTGATAAAGCATGTGATATAATAACGATGGCACTAACGATACGCCTTGGAAAAGGAGGTATTACAGATGCTAGAACTTCTCAAAATAGTACTTATCGCAGTCATCGAGAGTATTATCTCATGGCTGGTGACTCGTTGGTTAGACGATCACTTCGACAAGTAACCTTCGTGGTTAGTGCTATCTAACCCAGAAAAAATCCCCTCGGTATTGCAGTACCGAGGGGATTTCTGTTAGCACTAAAATGCTAGAACTTCTCAATTCCCCCTTATTATCTCACATACTCTATTCAATTGTCAAGAAACAGGTTGATATTTTGTAAGTTAGCGATATCAGGTCATTAAAAAAATAGAATCAACCAATCACACTGATAATTCAAGGGGGATATATCTTTATAATTCATCGGCTATCTTATTTATTTTTCTGAGTCTGTGGTTGACACCACTTTTGGTCAGAGGGGTGCTGAGGCTATCTGCCAACTGTTGGATAGAGTAGTCTGGGTGCTGAATCCGCAACTGCGCTACTTCCTGCAAATCCACTGGCAGATTTTCTAAGCCTATAATATCTTTGATTTTGCTGATATTGTTGATAGTCTTCATGCTGGCAGAAACTGTCCGAGCAATATTAGCTGTCTCGGCATTATTGGCTCGATTAAGATCGTTACGAGTTTCCCGCAAAATCTTAACCCGCTCAAAATCATCTCGCGCCTGCATGGCTCCGATGACAATCAAGAAGTCCATAATATCTTCGGCTCGCTGGAGATAGGTCACAGCTCCCTTCTTGCGCTCAAGTACCTTGGCATCCAGTAAAAACTGCTGAAGAAGTGAGGCAAGCCCTTGCGCGTGGTCCAGATAAACAGAACTGATTTCCAACTGGTACTTTCCTGACTCAGGGTCACGAATACTTCCATTTGCCAAGAAAGCGCCACAGAGATAGGCACGGCCTGCTTCCTCGTCTGATAAAATCTCCTCATCAATACCTGTTTCCAAACCAAAAAAGGAGTCTGCCAAGTGCAAATCACTCAACAAGTCCTGCACCTTTTCATCTGTAAAAACGGTATAGACCCGATTCTTGCGAAGATTGCTCCGTTGGTGGTGACGAATTTCCGATTTGATTTCATAGAAATGGAGAAAGGATTCATAGAGGTGACGAGCCAGTTTGGCATTTTCTGTCACAACGGACAAGGTCAGGCCCGAAGTCGAGAGACCGATGCTACCAGACATCTTGATAATGGCAGATAATTCATGCCGGCTCAGATGGTGTTGACCTAGAATTTCTTCTTTTACTGCTACTGTGAAACTCATTTTCTCACCTGTATAATCCGCATCAACTCGTCCACAATCAAATCCCCATCGTGGAAGGCACCTCCATTTTCCAGACGAAGGAAGTTGGATGAAATCACGCGCGGAACTTGCTTACAAAGACCATCAAAGTCATGGTCCACCTGCACCAAGTATTCATCAAACCGGTTGGAATTCATGTACTCCTGTGGGACTTTTTCGATATTTACCAAGACAGTATCGATAAAAGGGCGGCCAAGGTGACGATGCAAAACTTCCACGTGATCGCTATCTGTAAAGTGTTCCGTCTCCCCACGTTGGGTCATGATATTGCAGACATAGGCGATTTCTGCCTTGGTTTCCAAAAGCGCCTGCCCGATCTCCTTAATCACGATATTGGGCAAAATCGAGGTAAAGAGGGAACCTGGCCCTAAGACAATCATGTCACTTTCAAGAATGGTCTGCACTACTCGACGGCTGGCCAGAGGCGTATCATCGTTAAGGGTATTGGTCACATAGACATGGTCAATCATGCCCGGATGGTCTGCAATATGACTCTCTCCAGCCACTTCTGTCCCATCCTGAAAGACTGCGTGCAGGGTCAAAGGATGGTCACTGGAAGGATAAATCTTCCCAGTAGTATGGAAAAATTTGCTCAATAACTGCATGGCATTATAGGTCGAACCCTGCATCTCTGACAGACCAGCGATAATGAGATTTCCCAGCGGATGGCCCGCAAAGGCTCCCGCATCCTCAGAAAAACGGTACTGAAAGACCTTCTCATAAAACTTAGGCATATCCGACATGGCCACAAGGACATTGCGAAGATCACCTGGCGGTGTCAACTGCTGCATATTTTTTCGGAGTTCACCTGATGAACCACCATCATCCGCCACCGTTACGATAGCAGCGATTTCCACATCTTTTTCACGCAGACTTTTAAGAATGACAGGAATCCCAGTTCCTCCACCAATCACCGTTATCTTTGGTTTTCTCATGAACGGTTTACCGTTTCCTTTCTTCGGTCTTTGTCGCGATGCCCTTCATTGACAGGCCAAGTCTTGGATAAGTCCTGCGCCAAGCGTTTGGCAAAGGCCACACTACGGTGTTGTCCACCCGTACATCCCATGGCAATGGTCAAAACGGACTTACCTTCCTTTTGGTAACTTGGCAAAATCGGTTCAATCAAGGCCAACAAATGCTGATAAAAATCTTCTGACTCAGGATGATTCATGACATAGTCATACACTGGTTCATCCACACCCGTTTGGTTTCTCAGTTCTGGAAGGTAGTAGGGATTTGGCAAGAATCGGACATCAAAGACCAAGTCCGCATCAATCGGGATTCCATATTTAAAGCCGAAAGACATGACTTCGATACGGAAAGACTGGGCTTGTTCTTGATCTGAAAACTGCTCTGCAAGGGTTTTACGCAGCTCACGAGGAGTAAGTTCAGTCGTATCCACCACATTTTGGCTCATATTTTTCAAAGGCGCCAAGAGCTCACGTTCCAGCTTGATTCCATCCAAAATCCGTCCATCTGCTGCTAGTGGGTGACTCCTTCTGGTTTCCTTGTAACGAGCAACCAATTCCTTATCAGCTGCATCCAAAAAGAGAATTTTAAAGTCCAGTTCTTCTTTGTCTTCCAACTCATCCAAAACATCTTGAATCTCTGAGAAGAAAGAACGGCTACGCATATCCACTACCAAGGCCAACTTATGGTCGTCATCCTTTGTTCCCACCAACTGCAAAAACTTAGGCAAGAGAGCTGGTGGCATATTGTCAATAGTAAAATAACCTAGATCCTCAAAGGACTGAATGGCAACTGTTTTCCCTGCACCACTCATTCCTGTCACAATCACCAAGTGAAGTTGTTTCTTTGTCATCTTTTTCTCCTTATATCAAAAGAAGTTTGGCAACACCAAACTTCAACTAGCTTATCCAATCTCTGCGATGACTTCAATTTCGACTTTTACATCACGAGGAAGACGAGCTACCTCCACAGCTGAACGAGCTGGAAATTCCTCTTTAAAGGCCGTTTGGTAAACCTCATTAAAAGGAACGAAGTCGTTCATATCGTTCAAGAAGCAAGTTGTTTTGACAACATGGTCAAAGTCTGTTCCTGCTTCTGCCAAAATAGCACCGATGTTTTTTAAGACTTGTTCTGTCTGTTCTTGGATCGTTTCTCCAACGATTTCCCCAGTTTCAGGAGAGAGAGGAACTTGACCACTAGCAAACAAAAGATTGCCAACGATTTTTCCTTGAACATAAGGCCCGATAGCCTTTGGAGCTTTGTCTGTATGAATTGTTTTTGCCATTTTTTCCTCACAATTTTTCTACGATTGCATCCCAAGCTTGGTCCATCCCTGCCTTGCTGATAGATGAAAAGAGGATGAAGTCATCACTTGGGTCAAAGTTTAATTTCTTTTTGATTGCTGATTCATGCTTGTTCCATTTACCACGAGGAATCTTGTCCGCCTTGGTCGCAACGATGATAACTGGAATCTCATAGTACTTGAGAAATTCGTACATCTGCACATCATCTGCTGACGGGTCATGACGAAGGTCAACTAGACTGACAACCGCACGGAGATTTTCCCGAGTCGTTAAGTACTCCTCAATCATGCGCCCCCATTTTTCACGTTCCTTTTTGGAAACGCGGGCATAGCCATAACCAGGCACATCCACAAAGCGCATCTTGTCATCAATGTTAAAGAAGTTAAGAAGCTGGGTTTTCCCAGGTTTCCCCGATGTACGAGCCAGATTCTTACGGTTCAGCATGGTGTTGATAAAGCTAGACTTGCCAACATTGGAACGCCCTGCTAGGGCAATCTCTGGCAGTTCATCCTGTGGGTAGTGGGATTTATTGGCCGCACTGAGCAAGATTTCTGCATTGTGTGTATTAAGTTCCATTGTCACCTCTAGGCTGTTTCTAGGATTGGTTTATCCGTTCCATCGACAGCTTCTTTTGTGATACGGACCAATTTCACATTTTCCTGACTCGGTACTTCAAACATGACATCTAGCATGGTTTCTTCAATAATTGAGCGAAGACCACGCGCCCCTGTCTTCCGTTCAATGGCTTTATTAGCAATCTCTTGAAGGGCTTCGTCGTCAAATTCCAACTCAACATCATCATAAGATAGCAAGGTCTGGTACTGTTTCACCAAGGCATTTCTTGGTTCTTTCAAGATGCGAACCAAGTCATCCACTGTCAATTGCTCAAGAGCCGCAAAGACAGGCAAACGTCCAATCAACTCAGGGATAATACCGAATTTTTGAATATCTTCCGCGATGATTTCTTGCATGTAGGAGCTATTTTCGTCAATCGCCTTGTTGTTTTGACCAAAGCCGATAACCTTTTCACCCAAACGTTGTTTGACAATTTCTTCAATACCATCAAAGGCACCACCCACGATGAAGAGGATATTTTTAGTATCCACTTGAATCATCTCTTGTTGTGGATGCTTGCGTCCACCTTGAGGCGGCACGCTAGCAACAGTTCCCTCGATAATCTTGAGAAGGGCTTGTTGCACCCCTTCACCAGAAACATCACGTGTGATAGACACGTTCTCACTCTTCTTGGCAATCTTGTCAATTTCATCCACGTAGATAATCCCACGCTCTGCACGCTCGATGTTAAAGTCAGCAGCCTGCA
This sequence comes from Streptococcus sp. SPS1, assembly GCF_030439915.1. GTDB lineage: Bacteria > Bacillota > Bacilli > Lactobacillales > Streptococcaceae > Streptococcus. The sequence goes on along the minus strand of NZ_JAQFJG010000010.1, from coordinate 12,634 downwards.
AGAGTTTGAGGAGGATATTTTCCACATCCTCACCTACATAACCAGCCTCCGTAAGAGCTGTTGCATCTGCGATCGCAAAAGGCACATTCAAGCTCTTAGCCAAGGTCTGGGCCAAGAAAGTTTTCCCAGAACCAGTTGGGGCAATCATCAAGATGTTTGACTTCTGCAAATCCACATCTTCTGACTCTTCACGCGTATCGTGGAAATTGATGCGTTTGTAGTGGTTGTAAACTGCCACTGCCAAGGCACGCTTGGCACGATCTTGACCGATTACATAGTGGTTCAAGATATGGAGGAGTTCGATTGGTTTTGGCACCTCAGACAAGTCTGCCAAGACTTCCTCAACCAATTCTTCTCGAATGATTTCTTGAGCTAACTCCACGCATTCATTACAAATAAAAGCATTGTTGCCAGCGATTATTTTTTGTACTTCTTCTTGGTTTTTGCCACAAAATGAGCAATAAACCATCATATCATTTTTTCTATTTGTAGACATGATTTCCTTCCATTCTATACTGTCATTCTATCTAAAATAAGGTCATGTAAAAAGCATGAATACTATTGACCAGATTGGTAAAGGCATTTAACCAAAGGAGGATAGAAAGCCCGTAACGCTTTTTACGAAAAGCCTGTGCTCCTGCCAAAAGGCAGATGAAACACAGAAAAGCCGTGAATAAACCAAATAAACTCCGTTCCATTAGACTTCCTTTCTCTTGCGGTATTGGATGGTAAAATCATAAGAATTTTTCTCATCTTTGGTATAGGATTTGCTTGAAACTGTCTCAAAAAGGGACAGGTCAAACTCCTCGGGGAAATAGGTATCTCCCTCCACCCGAGCATGAATTTGAGTCACAATCACTTCGTCAAGGTAGGGTTCAAAAGCCTGAAAAATTTGCTTCCCGCCGAGAATATAAAGATTCTTGTCTTGACCCTGATACCAGTCCAAAACTGACTGGACATCATGAAAAGTAGCAACCCCGTCTAGCTTTTCTTCCAAGTTACGTGTTAAAATCAAGGTCTCCCGTTTTGGAAGCAGGCGACGCCCCATTCCATCAAAGGTCACACGCCCCATCAAGATAGCATGATTCAGAGTTGTTTCTTTAAAATGTTGCAATTCTGCTGGCAAATGCCAAGGCAGGCGATTGTCCTTACCAATCACACCCTCTTCATCCTGGGCCCAAATAGCTACGATTTTCTTAGTCATGCTTCCATCCTTTTCACTGATAGTACTATTTTATCAAAAAACTCAAAAAAAGACTGGTTTGGAATAGCTTACAAAATAGAAAAAATCTGTAAGAAATTTCCTACAGATTTATCTATGTTTCCTTGTTTCTTACAAACCAGGTGCTTGTCCAAGTTCTGCGGCAAGCATCCAAACTGTTTTCTCAAGTTCAGCCTTAGCACCAACAAAAATATCGTTTGTAACATCATCGCCTTCTTCGTCAGTCACATCCAACGCTTTTTGGAAAAGAGTGATGAGGTAGCGATAAATATCTAGAACACGTTCCAAGCTTTCTTCAACATTACGGTATTCACCAGCTTCTTCTTCGATTTCACTGTTTTGAAGGAACTCTGTCAAAGTAGAGAATGGGCTTCCACCAAGTGTGATCAAGCGTTCGCTGATTTCATCTAAATGACCATCAAGAGCATCCATGTACTCATCCATTTTTGGATGCCATACCATAAAACCGCGTCCACGCATGTACCAGTGCACTTGATGAAGAGCAATATGCGCTACATACAAATCTGCAACAGCTTGATTCAAAACTTCCTTTGTTTTTGCCAATGCTACTGGCGCTGCTTTTGTTAATGTTGCGACATCTTTTGCTGCTTCTTTTTTCAATTCTACCATTTTATTTTACCTCGTTCATTATTTTTTGTAACCACTTCTTAATGATTACTACCTTAGTATACTACTAAGGAAAGACAATAGCAAGCCAAATGACCCACATGAGAAAAGTTGCAATAGACTGATAATTTAAGAATTCTTAATAAGCCCCCAATAACAAGGTCTATTGAAAAAGTTCCAAGCTCTATAACTTTTTACGATTGACCATTTTAGTGGATAATCTCAAACTATGCCAAATAATCCTCTGAACTCTCTTTGTTTACAATAGTCTGTTAGCTTTCTGACGTCTATAGATAATCTCTTCTGTTTCAACTGGGAACATCTCCATCGTCCTCAGGTGGAGCCTCTTCCTCAAAAAGGCTGAGTTGTCCAGAAGGGCAAGTTCATTGATGAGACTATCAATTGTAGCACTCTCTTCTTGAATGATTTTCAATCTTTCTTCCATCGTCCTCCCCTCTGATAACTATTTTTATCTAGTATAGCAGAGGCTTGGTGATTACGATTCGGCTTGGCTTGTCAAATTTAGATTATAGTGAAATGAAATAAAAAATGTACAAATTGATCAGGAAATTTAACCTAACTTCTAGCAATGTTTTAGAAACCAGAGTGTACTATTTCAACTTCAATATACTATATATTTTAGTATCAGCTGTACGATATCCCTATCGTACGCAAAAATCTCCTAGCAGACTTTCCTACTAGGAGATTTTTTATGAGAGGTGCTTGTCTAGTCCTTGACAATCAAACTCATTATTTGATGCTAATCGAACAAGTTCCTAACTAAGCTTCTTCGTCTTCTTTACGACGACGGCCTGCAAGACCAAGACCAAGTAAGGCACTTGTGGCTGCTGCTACCATAGCTACAGTAGAATCAGCTGTACCTGTATTTGGCAACTCTTTAGCCAATTGGCGTGCATTTGTGGTTGCTTGGTTTGATACCGCATCAACAGTAGCTGGAGTTACAGTACTTGTTTGAGTAGCTTGATTATTTGCTGGATTTGCCTGATTGCTTGTCGGAGAAACTTCCGAGATGAAATCTTCAATACGTTTCACCATTGTATCCACTTCATCTTGGCTTGCTTTTGAATCAGCAAATACTTTCTTACCTTCTTCTAATAATGCTTTTGCTTTCTTAGCACTATTCTCATCCAATTTATCTGATTGATGATTGATGAAATCATCTAATCGATGAATTGCTGATTCTAATTTACCTTTATTGACATCTACTACTGGCGCTGCTGGTTTCGCTTGTTTCACTGGATCAGTTGCTGTTCCTGCGTCACTTTCGTCACTGTTGCCTTTTGTTGCGACGGCTTTGACTGCTGTTCCGTCTTCAGCTACTGTGTGATCTAGTGTGACCTCTCCTGTTGTTGGATTAACGCTTACTCCTGAAGTTGGTGTGGCTGATTTCTCTTTCCAACCTCCAGCTTCTTTTACGATTTCGATGGTTGTCTCAGTTGTTCCACCTGTTGGTGTGTACGTTACTTTGACTTTATCGACATCTCCTGTTGGCGTTACAGTTACTGTCGCTGTACTTTCGTCTGCTGTTACTGTTGGAGCGTCTGGTCGAGCTGTAGCTACCACATTCACTTTGACCCCTACTCGATCGGCTGAGCCATCAGGGTATGTTACTAAGATTACTGCTGGTTTTAAACCTGCTGAGCTTGTATCAGGTGCCTCTCCCCATGTAATCCTAGTATTTTCTGGTAATTTATTTGTCTCGTTTGATGTCGGTGTATTCTTTATAAAATCCTCTGCATTTGGTTTTTCGTCTTTTCCAACGTCTGGTAAGGGATTTTTTAGTTCTGGTTCATACTTGCTGTCATCTAGTTCTTTATTCAATTTTTCTACGATCTTAGTCGGGTCTATAGCCTTGTCATATATAGACATTCTATATACCCTACCACCAGAGGTGGCTTCAGAACTAGTAGCTGTATCATCGAAGAAAAAACCAAGTATAGTCTTACCATTTTCTGTATAAGGTTTTGCATTAGCGAGAGTTGCAGTATCGGTTAAAGACATTTCTTTAGTAACATGTCCATCTTTGACAAGGTAAACAGCAAATTCTGTCCTAGATTTTACTATAATAAAGTCAACGACTGTATTATCAGGAACTGAATTTGTACCAAGTGGAGAGCTTATATCATTGTAAAATTGTAAGTTGCCCCTATTAAAATAGAAACCAGTATCATCTGCCGAATTCTTATAATCTACTATTTTTCTCCAGTTGCCAGTAGTTTGGTCAAAAGAAAACTTTACACCAATGGTATATTCTTCACCTAGTTCCTTATCTATTGTAAGCTTGAAGCCTCCACCTCTAGGTTGAGTCGATTTCCATTTTATGTATTTTCCATGACTATCTTCACCATACTCCAAGGATGCATTATTTCTGTTATTGCCATCTCCTTCTTTGCTAAACCATTCAAGTGTCGAATGATTTTTGAAATCTTTATCGTGTCCGGAAAATACAAATGAATTATAAGAATCATCCTCAATTGCTGGTTGTCCTTCTGTACGCAGTGGATTCGTTCTATCCATTGCTGTGTTGTTACGAGGGTCATGAGAACCAGTGTTTGCGATTGAATTTGTTCCAGGTTTTGGTTCGGTATTTTCTGCCTTTTTACCTACTGTTGGTTGCCCATTAGTTGTGTCTACAGTTGGTGTTACTTTTTTCTCTGCAGGTTTTGTTACTAATTTGGTGTTAGCTACAGTTACAAGTTTGCTGTAAGCCTTTGTCAGTTCAGCTTGAGTTGTAGCATTTTGTAACACTTCTTTAGCTGCAGCCAACTCCGCTTTTAATAGAGCAACACTTTCTTCTGTTTTATTGGCGTATGCACCTTTATCTAGTTTCGCTTCAATCTCTTTGATATATTTTTCAAGTTTCGTTTTGTCTAAAGCTGGAGTTGCTGGTTCTTCTGGTTTAGCAATAGTTTCCGCTACAACTGTATTGCCTACTTGTTTTGTAGCATTCCCCTGAACCTTACCTGAGCCAGTATTTTCATCATTTGGTTTAACTTTAAGCTCTGGTTTGTCTTGCGGTTGAACAGCAGTCACATCAGCTGATACAGCACCATTGCCCAAAAACATGAAAAGAGCCGCTACTGCTACACTAGCTGCACCAAAGCTATATTTACGAATTGAATAGCGTGTAACCTTCTCACGGTGCATGCGTTCAATACGACTCATTGACTTATTTGTTTTCATTGATTTTAATTCTCCTTCAAGTTTCAAATTGTATCTCAATTTTTAGAATAGACCTTCTTTAATACATCATATCAGCCCAAGAAAATCACCAAAAGCATATATATATATATGCATACTGGGTATTCAATTTTGGTTTCAAAAAAAGACTATTCACTTGAATCTTCCAATTAAATATTATACTGCATTTCTGTTATAATTACAACTATTATATAATGTAATAGATTGAAATAAGATGGAGCTAAGTCGATTAGGAAAGACAAATGAATTTCTAAAAATGTTTTAGCAACCGCAATGTCCTGGTCTATATTCAATCTACTATATAATACTCTTCGAAAATCTCTTCAAACCACGTCAGCGTCGCCTTACCGTACTCAAGTACAGCTTGCAGCTTGCAGCTTGCGGCTAGTTTCCTAGTTTGCTCTTTGATTTTCATTGAGTATAAGATTCATTTCCTAGCAAGATCTTGAATTTACTCGAGGATAAACTATCATAAAACAAAGAAAAAGAGGGTGCTAGTATCACATCCCTCTTTCAAATCATCGCTTAATACCAAACGCTGACATCTACGCGCCCTTGGATTCCTTTCATGTATTCAGAAGAGGTATATTGCCAACCTTTTTCTCCTGAATAATGAGGGTTTTCCCATTCTAAAGCATTGGTATAGGCCGCTACCCAGTTTACATGTTTTAAAATATCTGGGTGTTTTAAACGTGTCTGTAGTAAACTACGATAGCTATAGACATACACATTTTGATAACCCGCCTGCTTCATCGTCTCCATGTACTTGTTAATAATCTTAACCCAAGTACCTGTATCACTCGGAGCACGCTTACTTTTATTCACATATTCCCAGTTCTCAACATCATAGTAGATAGGGTAAGACAAGTTCATATTGTATTTCTTCAGAAGTTCAATGGTCTGTTCAGCGTCATTCTCAGCATCGGTCTCATTTTCAGCATAGGTATAGAGATAGACACCATAAGGAATTCCCAGACGGTTTAACTCCTTAATGTTATGCGCCAATTCCTTGTCTTCTTTACCACTATAACCTAGACGAACAATGACACCATCTACTTCATTTTCATCAATAACCTTTTTCCAATCATTGATACGACCATTATGCTCACTAATATCAATAACTTTCTTAGCATGTTCGGTTCCCACTTGCTCTTCTCTATTATTAAAGAAATAGCGTTTACCATCTCTGTGAACCCAGCCGACATTCAAATCTTTCTTTTCTTTGAGCTCACCAGAAGCCGCAAAGATATAGCGAGCACCATCCATAATCACTTCATCAGTCGCCATGGCACCACTTCCAGTCAAATAGTAGTTGCCTTGCCACTCATTACGAGCCATATAGCCCCACTTCTTGAAATAGTACCATTTGCCGCCCACTTTTTGCCACTCTTGGTTAGCGTAAGTACCATCTGATTTGAGATAAAAATAAGCAGAATAGGCTGGATCATAAAGCCATTCATTTTGCATCATGGCACCTTGACCATTCAAGAAATAACTTCCTTGCCATTGGCTTTTAGCCATGTAACCCCACTTCTTGAAGTAGTACCACTTATTTCCAATCAATTGCCATTCTTGATGAGCATAAGCCCCATCTGACTTGAGATAAAACCAACTCTTATAATTATTATCATAAAGCCATTCGTTTTGAGCCATATAGCCACCTGATTTTAGGTAATAACTACCCCGCCACTCATTTTGAGCATAACGACCGTCTGATTTGAGATAAAACCAAGCTTTGTAGTTATTATCAAAAATCCATTCACTTTGAGCTTTAGAACCATCAGCCTTTACATAATAATCCCCATCCCAGTGGGCAGCAACATTGGTCTTTACACCTGTGCTCGTTTGAGTTTTATTAGAAGACTGATTTTGCTCTGAACTACTTGAAGCTGTCGTTGTATCCTGCGAAGTTTTTGAAACTTCAGTTTCATTTGCAGCGACATGGCTAGTTGCCAAGCCTAGTAAACAGATACTGGCTAATCCAATTTTTCCAATTTTTGTTTTCAATCTTTCCTCTCCTATAAAAAATGGAACAGGCACCTGAATGCTGTTCCACCTAGCTTTTGCTACTTACTGATTATTTTACAAAGTCAAGCAAAGCCAAGAAGCTTTCAGCTTCAAGTGACGCACCACCTACAAGGGCACCGTCAACGTCTGGACAAGCCATGTATGAAGCAACGTTCTCAGGTTTAACAGAACCACCGTATTGAACACGAACTTTGTCTGCAACTTCTTGACCAAAGTCAGCAGCTACAACGTCACGAACAACTTTACACATTTTTTGTGCATCGTCTTGTGAAGCTGATTTACCAGTACCGATAGCCCAGATTGGCTCATAAGCGATAACTGATGCAGCAACTTGTTCAGCAGTCAATCCAGCCAATGCAGCAGATACTTGAGCACCTACGAATTCAGCAGCTTTACCAGCTTCGTAAGTTTCAAGTGACTCACCACAACAGATGATTGGAAGCATACCGTTTGCAAAGATTGCTTTTGCTTTTTTGTTGATATCTTCGTCAGTTTCATGGAAGTAGTCACGGCGTTCTGAGTGACCGATCACAACGTAGTCAGTACCGATTTCTTTCAAAACTTGTGGGCTAGTTTCACCAGTGAAAGCACCTACATTTTCAAAATAGCAGTTTTGAGCAGCAACTTTAAGGTTTGAACCTTTTGCAGCAGCAAGAACAGTTGTCAAATCAAGAGCTGGAGCTGCGATACCTGCTTCAACAAGATCTGATGAAGGAAGTTTTGATGCAACTGCTTCAACGAATGCTTTAGCTTCTTCTGGATTTTTGTTCATTTTCCAGTTACCAGCGATAAATGGTTTACGTGACATTTCACATACCTCTTTTTTCAATTTATTTTCTATTTATTTTATCACAATTAAACACAGCTTGCAAATCTTACTCGGATTTCAAGCCTACTTGCATGGATTAATCCTTCCAAAGATCCATGGCATTTCTAAAATCTGCCGATACCTGTGTCAACTGAGGATTGCTTGCTTCTCTTTCTGCCCGCTTAGCCTCGATTTGAGCCACACTTTTGATACCTTCATGTCGCCAGTTTCTCAAAATGGCCTGGATGTACTTCCAGTTTGGTTTTCCATTCAAAACAGCTTCACGAAGAGCTTCCTTAATCAAGTCAGCACTGGTCCCATCTTCTTTTAGTGTCTTGGTCAAATCCTCAATTTCAAAAGGTGTCAACAAGCGTCCTAATTCCTGCTGGAAGGTTTCTACCAAATCCTTGAGCTGGTTTTGAGGTGTCAACTGGTCTGAACTTGAATGAGCGACTCCAAGCAAGTCATCCAAACGTTCCAAAGCCAAACTAGCATCAAAAAGCAATTCGATTTCACCATTCAATTCGATCGTTCGATACTGGAGAAGTCCCCTTTCCGTCAGATTAGAAATGGACTGGTTGACATCCGAAATTTCCTTGCCAATCCTTTCAGCAATCTGGCTTGGCGACATCTCTTCTAAGCCTGTCGTATTTTGCAAATAGAAAAATTGCCAAACCAGAAAATCGTCGCTAGAAGGAAAGAGTTCCTTAAAATGCAAGAGCAGGGCACTCGGTAAAACCAAGTTCCCTGATTTAAAAGCGTCTAAATATGTCATAATTCCTCTTATAAATACCCATATGCAGATGCATCATCTTCTATCTTTCTCCAGTCAAAAGGTGTTTCCTGATAGACCGCATAGTTTACCCAGTTACTGAAAAAGAGGGCTGCAGATGAAGACCAACAAAGACAAGGCATCTTGTTAACATCATCATCCTTAAAGTAATTTTCTGGAATATGTGGGTCTAAACCTGCGTCACGATCTCGAAAATACTCTTTTGCCAAGGTATCACGGTCATACTCCAAATGCCCAAAACTATAAATTTCACGTAAATCACGGCTAGCCAAAATCGAAACCCCAACCTGAGGACCTTCTGATAAAATCTCGAGATTGGTTTTGTTTAAGACCTCTTCCTTAGAAATCTCCGTATGCCGTGAATGAGGAGATACATAGCTATCGTCAAAACCTCTAAAAAGAAGATGCCCTTCTTTTAAAGTGTCCTGAGGATAGATACCTGATAACTTACTGTCCATCTGGTATTTTTCCACTCCATAGCGCAGATAAAGCCCGGCTTGAGCACCCCAACAGATATGAAGGGTCGAATAGACATGGGTCTTGGACCACTCAAGCACCTGAGTAAATTCCTCCCAATAGTCCACTTCCTCAAATGGTAAATGCTCAACTGGAGCACCCGTGATAATCATCCCATCAAAATACTCATCCTTGACTTCAGGAAAAGTTTTATAAAAGGTCTCCATGTGCTCTGAACGAGTTGTCTTAGAACGGTGGCTCTCCATATAGAGAAAATCAATATCCAGTTGTAGAGGTGTATTGGCCAAATGGCGTAACAACTGGGTTTCTGTGACCATTTTCTGTGGCATAAGATTTAAGATTAAAATCTTCAAAGGACGGATATCTTGGTGGGCCGCACGTTGATCATCCATGACAAAGATGTTCTCTGTCCGTAAAATCTCAACAGCTGGTAATTTTTTATCAATTCGAATCGGCATAACCCTCTCCTAACTGTATTCTTTCAGGAATCATTGCATATGTTTGAAACTCTTCGAAAATCTCTTCAAACTGCGTCAACGTTGCCTTGCCGTACTCAAGTACAGCCTGCGGCTAGTTTCCTAGTTTGCTCTTTGATTTTCATTGAGTATGAAACTAAATCTCAAACACCTAGTCCTTTTATTATACTGCAAGAAGATATAGTTTTCAATTATAGTTTTTCTCTAACTAGCTATAGTCTATTTTTATATCCTAATGTAGAGAAAACAGCCCTAGGGACTGTTTTTCATTAATAATGCATCAGAACTTTGTAATCGTAGTCACCGATTTTTTCACGGCCGTTCAATTCATCCAATTCAACAAGGAAGGCACAACCCGCTACAATACCACCAAGTTTTTCAATCATCTCGATGGTTGCCTTAACAGTACCACCTGTCGCCAAGAGGTCGTCTACGATAAGAACACGTTGACCTGGCTTGATGGCATCCGCGTGCATGGTCAAGGTATCGACACCGTACTCTTTTTCATAGTCAGCAGAAATGACTTCACGTGGCAATTTACCTGGCTTACGAACAGGCGCAAAACCAATTCCCAACTCAAAGGCAACTGGACAGCCCACAATAAATCCACGAGCCTCAGGCCCTACAACCATGTCAATTTTCTTGTCAGTAGCATACTGAACGATTTCACGAACAGCATAGCTATAAGCATTTCCATCAGCCATCAAAGGACTGATATCACGGAAGGTGATGCCTTCCTTGGGATAATTTTCAATTGTTGCAATATAATCTTTTAAATTCATCTTTTTCTTTCTTTCAAAGTTTTTACTCTCTATTATACCATATTTTCTAGTAAAGAAGAAAGAGAAAACAATATTTGAATCATTTACGCTGTAATCTTTTTTTTGACCAAAAATAGCAGTTTCATTACTTTTGTAAATAAAAATCTATTCCAGAAACTTGGGAATAATTTCTAAAAACCAAAATCAGTTTCAGAAAACAGATTTTATTTTCATTTTTAAGCATATTCATCCAACGATAACCTCAGCACCTAAAAAAGGGCAGACTATCCCCCCTTGAAATTTCGTCATTTTTTTAAAAATGGGACAACTATTTAAGCAACCCAACTGTTCAAATGCTCTGTTTCTTGTTTTTGTACTTTTGAGTAAGCAAATCCTAATGTACATAAATAAGCCATTGTGACATATGAGCCTACTGAAAAAGTCATCAAATTGATGGCTTTTTTAGTAGGCTCGTTTGAACTGTGGTATTTTTATCATTTGTAACATCAATAGTAAACTCTTTTTCTATCTCTCTATTATCCTTTGCATATACATTTGTTGGTAAAATACTCATACAAATCATTGATACTAAAATAATATTTTCAAATCTCTTTTTCATCATTTTTCTCCACCCCTATAGTAATTTCTCTTGTCCAGATAATCTTCCAATATGCATAATTTCGTTATATAAAATTCGTCGAACATCTTCATCCGTTAAAGCATCATTTGATGTTGGTTTTTCTAACGGATTTTTCTTTTCATTCGAATAAACTTTTTGAATCGCAACAATCGTTAATCCATCTGACAAGTAATCTTTAATCTCTAACAAACAATCTACGTCATTTAAGGAATACATTCTGCGATTAGTGTCTGAACGTTCCGGTGTAATTAAACGTTGTTCTTCATAGTAGCTAATTTGTCTTGCCGTTAAATCAGTCAATTTCATAACTGTTCCTATTGGAAACACTGCTAAAGAACGTCGTAATTCTTTTTTCCCATTCTCAAACACCTCTCTTCTTCTCTATGATAGCTGTATTGTAAAAATAACTGACATAAATATCAAGAGCTTTCTTACTTTTTATATCGCATTTTCTAACATAACATTCTTTCCAACAAAAAAGACCAGGTTGCCCCAGCCTTTTATACTGCACCCCAAAAGTTAGATATAAAAAATCTAACTTTTGGGGTCACTTCCCTCTATTTCCTCCACCAAGATTTCTTTGTTTCCGCTTCATAAGCAATTTTCAATGTGTCTTGATCCGGAAGAGCAACACCTTTGCTTAATGTAATTTTATGCTTGTCTTTTTCTGAAAAACCTAGGGTCTCACCATCCTGCAAATCTACATCCTCAAGGAGTATGTACGATACGATTGAAGATATAAATTTTATTAGATCCCCCGGATTTTCATCTGCATCTATTATCTCAAGTTCATACTTTCCAAACACGTCCATTCCATAAGTGTATGCGGATATTCCCTTGTCAGTTTGATAAAGACCGAACCATATCCAGTTAAAAATAGGTAATTCCTGTTCTTTAATCATTTGAGCACAGTCAATGTAAGAATTTGGTTCAAAGACCACTCCGCTTGTAAATACGCCTATGGCATTTTCCTGCATGCTGCAAGCTGCCATAACCTCAGTATAAATAAGCCCTCTTTCTTTTATATCTTCTCCATCACCTAAAACAGCAACGACAATATGTGCCTTATGGCTTTTAGTAACTTCTACCGCTTCTCTCCACATATAATTATTGGAAGCATTGATTTCCGCCTCTTCGTTTGGTACGGGATCAGGGAATTTACTGATAATCACACGATATCCATTGATATCTGTAAAGATTACATCGTCAGCTTCATCTGTTAAATCTTCATTTGAGATTTCAATACTCCACTCATCTCTAAGATCTTTTATCAGTTTATTCTTGTCCCAACAATCCTCTGAAAGCAAAACGCTTCCACAAAATTCTCCTATGTTATCACTGTTCAAAACTTCCACCTCAACCTCTACATAAAATTTGTCTAAAATATCTTCCATTAGATTATCATCTTTTTCTCGTGAATTGTCAAGTCAAGTGAATCATTTACGCTGTGCCCTTTATTTGAAAAAAGACAGTAAAAAAGCGCAAAAAATCACTTCCTGTGCTATACTGTAATTGAAATTTTTTTAGTTTGGGCGTTAGAACTGTTTCCTCAGTCCTATCGCCTTTTCTTTTTGATAAGT